>JAZORU010000017.1:0-83040 GCA_045656765.1 Eubacteriales bacterium | reverse complement strand
TTTTCTTCTGGAATTTTCGAGTTTCTCACACACAATACTAAAGTATTGTTTCTTTGTGTTCATCTCTCGTCTTGTTGTTCAATTTTCAATGACCTACGCCTCAAGCCCCACCGGACTCGCGACCTTCCTATTATACCGCATACACTCGCTCTTGTCAATACCTTTTTAAAACTTTTTTCAAGTTTTTTCAAAGCACTAACCCGCTCGGTCAGCGGCTTTGTTAGTATACCACTTACCACCCCTTATTGTCAAGTGGTTTTTGAACATTTTTCGACATTTTTGCATTTTGCACAATTTCACCCTGCTTTTTTTAGTATCAATTTGCCAAATATGTAAAGCGGACACCCATCGGGCGCCCGCTTTTCTTTTGATTTAGCTGAAAAATGAGTTTTCAGGGCTTAACTTACTTAGTTCCCTTAAGATCGTTTTCGTACTTCTCTACCATCTTCTTAACCATCTGACCGCCGATACTACCTGCCTGCTTAGAGGTGAGGTTACCGTTGTAGCCCTGGTTGAGAGTTACGCCGACTTCGTTTGCAGCTTCCATCTTGAACTGGTCAAGAGCTGCCTTAGCCTCGGGAACAAGTGACTTGTTGCTTGCCATTTTGAATTTCTCCTGTAAATCTATATTAATGAGGATAACACAAAGCGCGTATCAAAACTACCTAATATATAAATACTTTTATAAAAGTTATAAAAGCCTTTTTATAAGTTTTGCCGTCCTGCAAGTCATCCGACTTCTCAGACATTCTTGCTTTGGCAAATCAAGTGTGAAACACACTTTGCGTTTCCTCTGCTATTATTGTAAACGCAACACACAAAAATATGAATGGAATTTTTTGTGTTGTTTTTGTTTCGAACACTTGCACGATTTGCTTTTATACGTTTTTCCAAGCATTAGAAAGCTTTTTTTTGCAAATACTACATTATAGTGATAATTATAGTGACAAATGCGACAAAAAATAGCACAGAATTGATGTTCAGCGTGCTTTTATATTGACTTTAAGCATGCTCGGTGATAAAATTTCTGTCGGACAAAAAAACGGCATAAACGGGGCCCACCCCATAAAGCAAAGCATCTCGGAGGTTTCGTATGAAAAAGACAAAAATAATATGCACTATGGGACCTGCCTGCAAAAGCGAGGCGGTCTTATCCAAAATGCTGAAAAACGGTATGAATATTGCACGCTTTAACATGTCGCACGGCGATCATGCATATCATAAAGAAATGATAGATAATTTCCGCCGTGTCAGAGACAAGTTAAACGTAAGCGCGGCAACTCTGATGGACACCAGAGGCCCCGAGATACGCGTAAAGACCTTTGCTGACGGCAAGGTGACTTTGGTTGAGGGGCAAGACTTTACTCTAACCACCCGTGCGGTTGAAGGAACTCAAGAGTGCGTATCCATAACCGTGTCAGATCTTCCGGGACAGCTTCAGCCGGGCACGAGAATCGTGATGGACGATGGAAATATATCAATGCGTGTCAAGGAGCTTACTGACACCGATATTATATGTAAGGTAGAAATAGCGGGAGTTCTTTCAAACCATAAGAGCATAAACATCCCGAATGTCCACATAGATATGCCATATATAAGCGCGCAGGACGAGGCGGATCTTCGCTTTGGCGTTGAGATGGACGTGGACTTCGTTGCCGCATCATTTGTGCGCTGCAAGGATGACGTCATACAGCTTCGTAAATTCCTTGACTACTACGGCGGTCACCGCATCAAGATAATCGCTAAAATAGAAAACAACGAGGGTGTTGAGAACTTCGACGAGATACTCAAAAACTGCGACGGTATTATGGTGGCGCGAGGCGACATGGGCGTTGAGGTTGAGTTCGAGCGTCTCCCCGGTATACAGAAGCGGTTTATCCGCAAATGCTACCAATCGGGCAAGATGGTTATTACCGCGACACAGATGCTTGAGTCTATGATACACTCAAACACCCCTACCCGTGCGGAGATAACCGACGTAGCAAACGCGGTATTTGACGGAACGAGCGCGGTTATGCTTTCGGGTGAAACTGCGATAGGAGAGCATCCCGATCTCGTTGTAAAGGTCATGGCACAGATAGCGCGTCAAGCCGAGCAGGACGCGCTTGAGATGAACATTTACCGCGGGATCAAATATGACCAGAGTATTTTCGATATGACGACCGCAATCTGCGACGCATCGGTTACAACGGCAAGAGACACGAACGCAAAGGCTATCATTGCAGTTACAACGAACGGCACTACCGCGCGAGGAGTATCAAAGTTCCGTCCCTCTCAGCCTATTATTGCTGCAACTCCCGACAAAAAGACATTCCATCAGCTCAGCTTATCTTGGGGTGTTACGCCTGTTCTTGCACTTGAGCAAGAGGACACAGAAAAGCTGTTTATGCACGCAATCGACTGTGCCAAAAAGATTGACGTTGTCGAACGCGGCGACAAAGTTGTAATAACGGCAGGACTTCCCCTTAAGCAGTCGGGGACGACGAACATGCTCAAGGTTCAAATAGTAAAGTAAACGCAATAGAAAACAAACGCAAAAATGCACCCGAGCTTTCGGGTGCATTTTTCATTTTAAAAAAGCTCGCGAACGAAGAACACGTCTTCTCGCGGGATAGAGATGCTTTTTCCCGACAGATAATCGAGCACGCTTCCCTTTTCTTCAAAGGCAAACTCCGCGCTGTATGAGCAAAGTGCCTGGTGCTTGTAGCCCCTCTCTCTGTCTGACGCATTTTTACCGTATTTCCCTTCACCGACAAGCGAATGTCCGAGGTATTCCATGTGCGCCCTTATCTGATGAGTTCTACCTGTATAAAGTCTTATCTCAAGCAAGGAAAGTCCGCCCTTGCTCTCAAGCGTGCGATACCCCGTCTTTATCCTTTTAGCCTGCGGATTCTTCTTGTTGTCACTGTAAATTTTCACGGTGTTGGTTTTCGAATCCTTATATAGATACGCCTCGCGCACCGCCTCTGCGGGATGAGGTGTGCCGTGCACGGCGCAAAGATACTTTTTGTGCACCTCGCCGCACTTGATGCGCTCGTTCATATCCCTTAGTGCCGCCGCATTTTTTGCGGCAATAACTATACCCGAGGTGTTGCGGTCGATTCTGTTACAAAGAGACGGGGCAAAGGACTGCTCACCTTCTGCGTCATACTCGCCTTTTTGTGCAAGATATGCTTTTATATGAAAGATAAGCGTATTGGTGTTTCCGTCACTGTCCTCATGACAAAGCACTCCGACGGGCTTATTTAAAAGAAGGATGTTTTCGTCCTCGTAGAGAATGTTAAGACTCGGTTTTACAGAAAACAGTGCTCCTGCGTCCTTCTGCTCAGTGAAAAACTCCTCAGATATAAAGCACTGCACGCTGTCCCCAAGCTCAAGCATTTGCTTCGGCTCGGCTCTTTTTCTGTTCACCTTTATTTTTTTCGTTCTGATAAGCTTATACATAAGCGACAGAGGCATGCTTTTTATGCTTTTTTGCAAAAATTTGTCAAGGCGCTGTCCCGCGTCATTTGCTTTAACTTCAAGAATACGCATACATACCTCCAATAAACGTTGATACTCTATTTTATCACGAAACGAGGGGCAAATCAACAATTTATTTTCAAATATATAATTTGTTTGACTTTTTGTTTCTTGAATGATATACTATCTTTGGTTAAAAATGCACCCGATTTTAAAAGGAGCTTATATGGCTTATACGGTAGGAATATATACACTCGGCTGCAAGGTCAGCCAATATGAAAGCATAGCGATATCCGAGGGCTTCGAGGCTCTGGGATTTTCTGTGCTTCCATTCGAAGAAAAATGCGACGTATACGTTATAAACACCTGCACCGTAACGGCTGAAAGCGACAGAAAATGCAGACAGATGATACGCCGTGCGTGCGGCAAGGGTGCGCTTGTTTTCGTATGCGGCTGTTATTCTCAGGTGTCCCCCGATGAAGTCAAAAAAATAGACGGAGTTCATTATATAAGCGGAAACTACAACAAAAACGCTATTGCTTCGATTGCAAAGGATATGCTCGACCGAGGCGAGATTCCCGCAGAGGCAACAGTCGACGTATCCGACATTGATACCTGCGGCTTTGAGAGTATGCAGATACACCGCGCTTCCCGCACGAGAGTTTACATAAAAATAGAGGACGGATGCGAGTCAAGATGCACCTACTGCATAATACCTTCAGCTCGCGGAAGAATACGCTCAAAATTACCCGAGGACGTTATCCGTGAGGCAGAATACCTTGCGAAAACAGGTGTTAAGGAAATTGTTTTAACAGGTATTGAAACGGCATCCTACGGCCGTGACATAGGCACGGTCAGACTCATAGACATAATAGAAAAGGTTGCCAAGATAGACGGTATCGAGCGAATCAGACTCGGCTCTCTTGACCCGTCTTCAATAAACGAGGATTTTGTATTACGCGCAGCGGCAGAGCCGAAGCTCGCTCCTCATTTTCACCTTTCTATGCAAAGCGGCTCGTCGGCGGTGCTCGCAAGAATGAAGCGCAAGTACAACGCCGAGCAGGCAATGGAAAAAATAGATTTAATTCGATCGCACATAAAGGATGCTACCTTTACCACCGATATGATGGTAGGCTTCCCTGCCGAGAGCGAGGAGGAATTTACCGAAACGCTCGATTTTGCACGGCGTGCCGAATTTCTCTTTATTCACGTTTTTCCGTATTCAAAGAGGCGCGGCACACCTGCCGCCGAATACCCGGGGCAGATTCCCGAAGCCGAAAAGCACGAGAGAGTAAAACGTCTTTCAGCCGTACGCGACGAGACCGCGCAAAAGGTCAGAGAGAAGCTGCTACCCTGCGGCTCTGTAGTCGATGTGTTGCTCGAGACCTGCCGCGACGGCTACGCGCTTGGGCATACGGCAAACTTTTTCGAGGTAAAGGTCGCGTGCGACGAGGATATACACGGCGAAATCAGAAAAGTCGTGATAGAGGATAATTCCTGCGAGATATGCATGGGAGGAAATGTAAGAACATGAAATTGACTGCAAAAATTACGGCACTGTTGCTTATAACCGTAACTCTTTTATTTCCCGTGATGATGCTTTGTGCGTCTGCCGAGGAAACAACAGACCTTGACAGCTACGTGTTTTACACCGATCTCTTTTGGGGATACAGCTCAGAATATCTCAAAGAAGCAAACGTCAACGGTTCTCATCAAAATCCTGCAGCGTATACCCTCAAAGAGTATTCAAACAAAACGGGGACTGCAATAATTAACGCATACAACTGCTATATCAACGAAAGTCCCAAATACAAATGGACCGTTGTAAAAGAAGCAATCGATATTACGACCGATCCTGTTAAGTGGTTTCACGTTGTATCAAGCGATCAAGGCATGGACTACACGTACGACAACGCCCTGAGAAGCGCAAGCGAAAGATTTGCAAAATCAATATTGTCTGTTTCGGAGAACATGGAGACAGGCTGGCAGCGCATGACAGCGGGAGAAAAAATTCTTGACAAAACCGAAGGGATTTTCAAGGCATTCGAGAATCTTGAAGGAACCTACGATTTAAGCAAGCTCACAGAAAAAGAAATCTATACAAAGGTTTTCGAAGCGGTAAAAAGCAGCAATGTGCTAAAATACCTAAAAGCAGACAAAATTGACGGAGTCCTAAAGGACGTTCTTAAAAATCCGGGCGAATGGGCAGAAACCGCAGAAACAGCTGCGGATATCTACAATATGGCAAAATGCATATCAATGGGATTGCTTTTCGAGGACACGCGCCTTGAAATAATAAACGATTTTATTGCCGAACTTCCCTCTGATAGTATAATGCGACAGGGTCTTACCGATTTTATGAATTCTATCGACGGTGGATTCGTTGAGTATTTCATGAAAAACTATTGTAAAGATAAATTTTTGGAAGAGCTCAGCGAAGGAATAGTAAAGCTTGTTACGAAGGATTTGTTCGGAGATGCATCGAAGGCCTATGCATTAGTCAACTCTTGTCTTAAAGTTGCTTCCTGGGTCCTCTTTGACGTCGTTTTTGACGTTCCCGATCTCGGAGAGCTTACTGAGCTGTACGTTCTGTATCTGTTCACAGGCGAAATGCACACCCTTATAAACAGCAAACTCGAAAAATTTGATACGTCGTTTAGCGCTTCGGACGTTTTGGAGTTTGAGGTATTGGTAAAAACATTTTTCGACCTTACATACGACGCGCTTGAAATGGGCGAAGAAATGATATACGGATGCTCATATGCAACCGATTTGAAGATAATAAGAGGCAATGCAAGTGGCGCAAGCTATGAAAGATACATAAGCAACACAAAGGCCGACATTTCTGCCATCCCCGAAGCTGACAGAAATATTAAAAAAGTTGACCTATATTATAATAACACGATAAAATTCTCGGGTGCATCAGACAAGGTAACACCAAATACGGTATACTATTTCAAGCACTATTACAGAGGGGACATCATAGTTAAATATCCTTATAATTTAACAGTTAAAGAAGATCAGCAATTAAGAATCGACGGAAATATTATCGTAGGCAAAGAATACAGCGGTGAGTTGTTTTCATCACACGTATATTCTGAACTAAAAAACAACGGTACGATTATATGTACAGGAGATTTAACGGTACATGAAGGGGGATATAACTGCGGAAGGTATATTCAAAGTGATTCGAAAGCAAGGCTGTTCATAGAAGGAAACATGGATTTTGGATATTATACAAACCAAACCTGCAAAATCACCGCAGGCGAGGTAGTGTTTAACGGTTACAAAGTCCAAACAGTCAACGGCTTGACCGCTCACGACGTCACCGTCACAAACCCGGAAGGAATAAAGTACGCTTCTGATACGTATATAACGGGACACTTTGACCTTCGAGGCAACCCTCTCGATTTCGGCGAGTTCTATACCAAGATCTATTCGACGACCACGTTTGCCGACGGCTCTGACTACAAGGAGCTGAGACTTGGAAGTTCTACGGTTCGACTAAGCGGCAAGGTCAAGGGCAACATTACCACACTCAGCACACAAACCCTCATAGTTAACAAAAACTCTACACTTATTGTTGACGGAAATATTACTTTAGGCAAAGAATACAACGGTGAGGTGTTTTCATATCCCGCATATTCCACGCTTCAAAACAACGGTACGCTTATATGTACAGGAGATTTGACGGTATGTGAGGGGGGATATAACTGCGGAAAGTACGTTCAAAGTGATTCAAGCGCAAGGTTGTATATAGAAGGAAACCTGGATTTTGGATATTATACATACAAAACCTGCAAAATCACAGCGGGAAGTGTAATTCTTTCGGGAAGCAAGCTTCAAACGATATACAGTCTGCCGGCCCCGACTATAATAATTGAAAACTCTTCTGACGAAGGTGTAATATTTGCATCGACGATTTCCCCGTCCGTACTCTTTAATCACAATGGAAATAAATATACACTCTATAACAACGGCAAAGGCTCTGTTTTCGTTGACTATGACGGCGACGGACTAAAGGACAATACAGATTCTTACCCTGCATCCGTATACAATAACGGTATATTCGGCGACGTAAACAGAGACAACGTATTTTCAAACGCAGACATAACGATCGTCATAAGATTGCTATCAGGCTGGGGAATGGGAGACATTCCCGAATACATGGCGGATGCAGATGCAAACCGAAAATACAATAACCGTGACGCCATAGCTTTGATAAGAAAATTGGCAGGGTGGGATTTTTAAAAAATTAAGAAAAATATTTCTAAAAAAAAGCAAAAATCCTATTGCATTTTCAAAAGAGATATGGTATAATGCTATTCGTTGATTTGTGCAAGCAGAATTGCACGGTCTCTAAAACAGTTATAAAATAAAGAATATAAACAGACAACCCGTGAGGGTTTATTAGGAGGTGTCAAAATGGCAAAGTGTGACGTTTGCGGAAAAGGCGTTACTTTCGGTAACACAGTATCTCACTCCCACCGCAGAGGAAACAGAACATGGAAGGCTAACATCAGAAAGGTAAAGGCTGTTGTAGGCGGTTCTCATACAACTATGAGCGTTTGCTCCCGTTGTCTTCGTTCTGGAAAAGTAGAGCGTGCATAATTCGTTCAAATCAAAAGGAGTGCAATGGCACTCCTTTTTTGTTCAATTTTAAGGAAGTTAAAATATGAAATTTGCCGTACTTTCATCAAAAGCACCCGAAGAATTTAAAAACAACCTTGCGGAGCTTGGGTATACACCCCTGCTCTTGCCGCCGTTTGCGCGGCTCAGCCACCCCGTTGACACGCACGCGGATATGCTTTTTTTAGCTATTGGAAAAACTATTATAACCCACCGCGAGTATTATGCATGTGCAAAGGACGTCTTTGATCTGCTTTGCCGTGAATGCGGCACAGAAGTGCTTTTGTGCGATGCAGACGTCGGGGACAAGTATCCAGAGGATATCGCATATAACGCACTTGCCGTAGGTGACGTGCTCTATTCAAAGACGAAGCATACGAGCCCTCTCGTGCTTGAGACCGCACGCCGCAGTGGACTTGTTTTATGCGACGTTGCACAGGGGTATACTGCCTGCTCAACACTTTTGCTTGGACGCGGTCAGGTAATATGTGCTGACACTTCCCTATCGGCTGAATACGAAAAGCACGGGATAGGGGTCACGAAGATTACAAACGGCTCGGTAAAGCTACCCCCTTATGAATACGGATTTATCGGAGGATGCTCGGGCGTTGACGGGGACAAGGTGTTTTTCACAGGTAACCTTGACATTCACGCGGATGCTGATATGATAAAAAAAGCTATAACGGAAAACGGTATGAGCGCTCATTCGCTATCAAAGGGCGCGCTGTTCGACGTCGGCGGTATCAAATTTTTTGAAACTGATAAATAAGAAATGCATAACAAACAAAATACGGGTGTATGCCGTTTTTTACAAAGCGGCATACACCCGATTTATTTTGGTTTAATTCTTGTTCAATTAGTTTTTGGGCGTTCTCGGAAGCTCGCCCGTGACCTTTTTATATATCTTATAAAAATGAGAGGTATCGTAAAATCCGAGTGCGTCCGCTATCATATCGGTAGTCCAAAGAGACGAGGAAAGAAGCTCTCTTGCCTTTTCTATACGAAGACGGTTGCGGTAATCAGCAGGCGATATTCCGCCCGAGAAAGCCTTGAATTTCGTGCGGAAATAGCTCTCCGAGATAAAGCACATAGAAGCAAGCTCGGATATAGAGGTATTGTCGGACAGGTGTCTTTCAATATACTTTATCGCAGGCAAAAGTCCTGCAAAATCGCACGATATGTTCTCCGCATCGGAAAGATACGTGCAAAGCGCAGACAATATACCGAACACACAGCCGACAAGTGCAAAATAATCCGTATCAGCGCTCATATAGCCGTCGAAAGCCTCGCAGAACATATCGTGAAGCGTCAAGGCAGAGTCATCCGACCACACCGCATAATTATCCGAAATTGCAACAGGCACACCCTCTCTGTCTGTCATATTGAATCTGATACACAGAACGCGAGCATCTATTTCCCTCTCGCCTGCTGGGTTATGCAAAGCAAACGAGGTGTCCGACGGTATAAAAGCCGCAGTGCCGCAAGGCATACGAAGCACGACCCCTTCTCGTGAAGGATCGAGAAGCTCGCACTCGCCGTCCAAGATATAGTATAAGGTATGCTCGTCGCTCTCACAGTCAAAAGCGTTTTGTATTCCCCTTCCCAAGCAAAGCTCAGCGACGGAAATATCTGTTATATTCACGCCCTTACGCGAAAGCTCCTTTAACGCAAGCGTTATCATACGCACCTCTCAAAGCAGTCGTTTTTTACAATTGATTGCACAATGCTTATTGTAATACAAACAACTAAAAAAAGCAAGAAGCAAATTAAAAAAAGCAAAAAAACTTGCGAGGGGCGCAATATTATCGTGTTAAAGCTTATTGCTTCACAGTTATATATACGGTAGAAGGCGTAGTATAATTTCCCCAATCGTCGCGTGCAACGTACTCAAAGCTATCCCGTCCCGTAAAATTCGAGTAAGGTGTATAGGTAAAAGCTCCCGTTTGAATATCGGTTATGCTTACCGTTCCGTTTGAAGGGTAGCTTATTATCTCGTAGATCAGCTTATCTCCCTCGGGGTCAAGCGCGCTCATTTCAGCCGAAACGAGCTTTCCTTTTTGCGTTTCTATCACGGGAGAATTATCAACCGAGGCAATCGTAGGTGCGTAGTTTACACGCTCACCTAAACGAAGGTTGCATTTTATCTCCGAGGCACTCGTTGACTCGTCTCCGCAAAAGGTAAAGCTTGCCGTCTCTATTTCGTCGGACGCCGGAACGAAGTTAAGCATCGAAAGAAGAGACGCGTCTATCTTTTGTCCGTCTGTTACCGTCATAAAGCCAACGACGAGGATTCCGTCGGTGCTATTTGGCACCTGTGTTATCTTGATATAGTCAAGCTCGGATACCCCTATACACTGCTTGAAATCGGTCTCTGTAAACTGCACGTTTTCGCGCACGAGTCCGCTTTTCACCATACCCTGCCGCGCGGCTATCACGTCAAAGGCGGGGGAGAGCTTGGTGCTTTGCTGAAGCTCCTCTGCAAAGGCAAAGCACGCAAAAACGGGCAAAGCCAAAAGCACCGCCGCAAGTATTGCTGATATAATTGCTTTTTTCATAATATTTCTCCTTTTTATATTATTGCTCTACCCTATATTTATTAAAGCGCGGCTTCGGGTATGCTTTTTTTCACGGCAAACGTCCTGCGGCATAATATAAAAATAGACGGGTAAAAATTCCGCCCGTCTTTAATAATCTGTGGAGAAAAAAACACAATGAGATATAATCCCGATACAAACAGATACAGAGGCGTTGACGCGCACGCGCTCGGCCGCCTGCTTGACTCTGACACACCGATAAACTGCTGCGGCGGACAGAGACGCGAAGGAGGCTGCGGTACGCGCGGTATGCACGGTATGCCCGATAGCCGCGAAGGCACCTGCTGTATGGGCGGTGCAAGGCTTGCTTCCGCTTGCGCGGGAGAGCCGTCGCTTGCGATAGTTTACTCTCCGTATCAGCATTTCCGCGACCTTTACAGTCCCTATGAGGCTCTTTGCCGCGGAACTCTTTTCCGTGAGCTTGATAAGCCTTGGAAGGTAGGTGGGTGCAGATGATGAATATGCAAAACAACCGTCAGCCCTGTCTGAGAGACAGGCTCAAGGCGGTAAGCTTCGCAGTGCTTGAAACTGCACTTTACCTTGACACGCACCCCGACAACGCAGAAGCCCTCTCTCACTACGACAAGCTTCGCTGTGAGCTTGAAGAGGTTACCGAGCAGTACGAAAAACAATACGGACCGCTCACAATTTTCGATAACGACGGAGGCTATTGGAACTGGATAAACTCCCCTTGGCCTTGGGAAAGCGAGGCAAACTAAATGTGGATATATGAGAAAAAGCTTCAATACCCCGTAAAAATAAAAAATCCTAATCCTCTCTACGCTCAGATAATCATTTCTCAGGTAGGAGGCCCCGACGGTGAGCTTGCGGCTTCTATGAGATATCTTCAGCAAAGATACTCTATGCCGTACAAAGAGATAGTCGGTACGCTTACAGATATCGGCACAGAGGAGCTTGCGCACATTGAAATGATAAGCGCTATAATCTATCAGCTTACACGCAATCTCTCTGAGGACGAGATAAAGAAAAGCCCGTTTGCAACCTACTTTGTAGACCACACGACAGGCGTTTATCCCGTTGCCGCTTCTGGCACTCCCTTCGATATGAAATACGTAGGACTGAAGGGCGACGTTCTTGCCGACATTCACGAAGACCTTGCGGCAGAGCAAAAGGCTCGCGTAACCTACGACAATATTCTCAGACTCGTAGACGACCCCGACGTGCGAGACCCGATAAAGTTCCTTCGCGAGCGTGAGATAGTTCACTATCAACGCTTCGGAAGTGCTCTGCGCGTAGCGCAGGATAAGCTCGACTGCAAGAACTTCTACTATTGCAACCCGAGCTTTGACAAAAACTGTCCCCCAAAAGACAACGGCTGCGGATGTAGGTAATAAAAGCAATATAAAAGGCGCTCATTGAGTGCCTTTTATATTGCTTAAAAGAGGTACTGATTCAAAAACAAAAAGAAAACTGTCAAGAATATTTTCATAAATTTTGCATATAACTATTGACAAAGGCGGGTCGGGATGTTATAATAGAAAAGCTGTAATCGGAATAAGCACGCCGGAATGGCGAAACTGGCAGACGCCCGGGACTTAAAATCCCGTGAGACTAACATCTCGTACCGGTTCGATTCCGGTTTCCGGCACCAATATATCGCGGGGTAGAGCAGCCTGGTAGCTCGTCGGGCTCATAACCCGGAGGTCGTGAGGTTCAAATCCCACCCCCGCAACCAAAAAAATTCCTCGGACCTGTTCCGAGGATATTTTTTTACCTCTTCACTCTTCACTCTTCACTCTTCACTTTTCTCCCTCCACAGAAGAATTTTTTTGGAAGTAATAAGTAATAGTGAATAGTGAAAAGGTATCAGATGTAGCTTTTTGCCAAGGCAAAAAGCATTTTTTATTATAATCGGGTGAAAAAGGTTTTAAGTCCTGCATCTTTTTCGGCACCTCTACTCAAAATGAAAAAGACACCCAACAGGGTGTCTTTTTCGTTTTGACTACAGGTCGGAGTTGCACTTCTTCACGGCCTCCGGAGGAGGTCGTGGGCCCCAAGACCGAGTGCTCGCTGTGCGAGATGAAGCGAGGTCGACTCGGGGTTCCCCGAAAGATGCTTGCATCTTTTTTGGGGTCTCGACAAGGGAGAAAACTTTCGTTTTTTTATTTTACGGTAAGGGTTGAATTAGAAAATGTTGTGTGTTACAATTACAGTGTAATTTACTATTATTGATAGGAGACAAAAATGTCGTATCTTGCATCCGTTTATAACATTCTGCCCGAGCCAAAAAGCATTGAAATGACAAAAGGTGCTTTTTCCCTTTTGAACGTATGTATTTTGATCGAGGACGGCATTGATGCGCGCGTTATAAAAAAGGCGGCAGAGCTGAAAGCAAAAATCTTCGAAAAGACCGGCAAGAAGGTCGTGCTTTCCCGCGCTCTTGCAAGAGAAAAGGCAATCACGATATCAAAAGATGCCTCCCTCTCGTCTGAGGGCTACAGCATAGAGGTAACGGCAGACGGCATTAAAATAGAAGGCGGCGATGATGCCGGATGCTTTTACGGTATAGTAACGCTTCTCGAAATGCTCGAGACAGAGGGCACGAGCCTTCCCTGCGTCATTATAAACGACGCGCCCGATATGAGCTACAGAGGCTTTTATTTTGATGCGACACGCGGAAGAGTGCCGAGCGTAGATGGCGCAAAAAAGCTTATATTGCGCCTTGCTAAAGCCAAGGTAAACGTACTTCAGTTTTACGTTGAGCACACCTTTGATTTCAAAGAGTTCTACTCTGTTGACCGCACTGATGAGGACTATTTGACTGCAGAGGACATTCTGGAGCTGGACGCGTTCTGCTATGATAATTTCATTGATTTCCAGCCTTCGCTTTCCACATTCGGACATCTTTTTGAGCTTCTAATGCTAAAAGAACACGAGCATCTTCGCGAGCTTGAGGATTACGAGCCTAAAAATCATTTTTGGGAGCAGAGGATGGCACACCACACCATCGATGCATCAAATCCCGAAAGTGCGGAGCTTATATGCTCAATGATTGACCAATACCTTCCTCTTTTCCGTTCAAAGTATTTTAATATATGCTGTGACGAAACCTTTGACATTTGCAAAGGCAGAAACAAAGGAAAAGATCCTACAGAGCTGTACGTTTCTTTTGTTTCAAAAATAACCGAGCATATTGTTAAGGCGGGCAAAAAGGTAATGATGTGGTGCGATATTGCGCTTCAGCATCCCGATATGCTTGACGTTTTACCTAAAGATACGATCCTCCTTTATTGGACGTATTCGGCAGATCCAAACTTAAGCGGATTAGAAAAGGTCAAGGAATCAGGCTTCAAGCAGATAGTATGCCCCGGAACAAGCTCTTGGGCGTCACTCATAGAGCTGACTATGCACTCCGTCCCAAACATAACGAAATTGGCAAAGGGTGGATACGATCAAGGAGCAATAGGACTACTTAATACCTGCTGGGGAGACTACGGACATCCCGCACACCCCGAATGCTGCACATATAGCATAGTGCTTGGTGCTTGTATTGCTTGGAACAAAGACACCCGAGCCGACGAAGAATTTGAGCAAAAGGTTTCGCGCGTATTCTACAAATCAGATGGCAACGTGGTGTCTCTTATAAACGCTCTTGCGTTGACAAACATAACTCCACAAACGCTTGATTACTGCTCTAACACGTATTTTGAAAGTTATATGTGGCACCATCACAGAAAAGCGGAGAATTTTTCTTTAAACGTACAGCAAACAAAAGAATCCCTCGACAAAGCAAGAAGCATAAGGGACATGCTTGATAAGGTGAATGGTGACAGTGAGCTTCTGCGTTGTCTTAAAAACTCTGCTGACGGTATAATTTTAATAAAAGAGCTTGCATTTCAGATAAAGACCGACGGCATCGTATCAAAGGCTTGGTATGAGGCAAAGGACGAGTGGTTTGAAGAATACAAGAGTTGCTGGCTGCTATCATCAAAGCCAAGTGAGATTATGGAAATTTATGAGTTCTTTTCAAAGATGTAAACAAGAAAAAATGCCTTTCGATGAGCGAAAGGCATTTTTTCTTATATATGTTGAAAAAGGTTGTCTTTTTATGGTATAATTACAGTAAGTGAAAAAAGCAAGGAGACGGCTATGAAAAAATTCATTATACCGGATACAGTTTCGAGCAGAGACAGAATAATATGCAGGCTGCTTGCGGCTTGGTGCATATATATATCTACCACCTTGTTTGTAAAGGACGGGCTTTTCAAGCTTGATTTCAACCAAGGCGCGTCAATGCTTTTGCCTTTGCTTTGTATATTAGTTTATTTTACGGCATTGTCCTTTGTCGCATACCTTATGCGCGGGTATAATACTGACTCGTGGTTTTTGTTTATAGGGGCTACCTTCTGCGTAGCAAGATGGGGTGTATCTGCGCCGAGCGCTAACAAATTTTTCTTTTCCGTAGCACTCGGTGTCGTATATTCACTGTTTCTTGTGTGGATATTCCGTGAAAACGAGGACCTCATCTCGAAAATCCGTCCCGGCAAAAAGCTCGTTTTGTTCTTCGGGGCATTGTTTTTCCTTGTATCCTGCTTTATTCTTTCGGCAATTACCTGCCTTCGATATAAGACCTTTTCAAGCCCGAATTTTGATTTTGGAATCTTTGTGAATATGTTTCACAACATGAAAGAAACAGGGATTCCTTTGGTTACCTGTGAGCGTGATCGACTGCTATCGCATTTCGCAGTCCATATCTCGCCCGTCTATTATCTGCTTCTTCCCTTCTATATGTTGTTTCCAAGCCCTTATACCTTGCAGATCGGACAGGCTGTCGTGCTTATGGCAGGCATAATTCCCGTTATACTGCTCGCAAAGCATTTTAAGCTTTCGGACAAAACCACGGTTTTATTCTCGGCTCTATACGTTTTCTACGCGGCACTCTCAACGGGATGCTTTTACGATATACACGAAAACTGCTTTCTCACTCCGCTTTTGCTTTTGGTTTTTCTTTTCTTCGAAAAAGAAAAGCCTATCCCTATGTACCTGTGCGTACTGCTGACACTGGGCATAAAGGAAGACGCGGCGGTATATCTTATATTTTTCGCCCTGTTCGTTATTTTTTCAAAAAAGAAATATATTCACGGCATCATAGTTGCGGCAATATCCGTCTCGTATTTTCTTATTTGCTCGTTTATTATGGAAAAATACGGACTCGGCATGATGGTAAACCGCTTCGACAATCTTATTTTAAATAAGGACGAGGGGCTTGTCGGTGCTATAAAAACCGTGCTCTTGAACCCGGGATACGTGCTGACACAGTTATTTTCAACATCGAACGCAGGCGCAGGCAAGCTTACCTATTTACTTACGCTTATGCTTCCGCTCGGATTTTTACCCCTCTGCACGAAAAAACCGTCGCGTTGGCTGCTTCTCGCACCCATGCTTATAAATCTGCTTACGATGTACGTATACCAGTATGATACGGGCTTTCAGTACAGCTTCGGAATTATCGCGTTTTTGTTCTACGCGGCAATCGGCAACGCAGCCGAGCTTCCCTCTGCCCTCAAAAAGAACGCTTTTACTCTTGCTATTGCGTTTACCCTCTGTTTTTACTCGGTAAGCGTAGTATCGACCTTTGGCTCTTACGCAAAGAGTGCCGTCGAAAACAGCGAAAAATACGCGCGCATGGAAGAGATCCTCGATACCATACCCAAAGACGCGTCTGTCTGCGCTTCCACCTTCCTTTTGCCGCATATAGCTGACAGAGACGTAATATACGAGGTCGCGTATCACGAAAATATCGGAGACGTCGACTACGTTGTACTTGATGCAAGATACGGTAATTACAGAGCCGATATGCTTCGGTATCTCGAAGCGGGATACGAGGAGATCCTATCGGAAAAGGGTATGATAGTTATACTCGTACACCCCGAGCTTGCGAATTAAAAGCACATTGTATTTTATACCGAAAACAAGAAATATTAACAATACCCCCGCCATATCGGCGGGGGTATTGTGCTTAAATAATAGAATCGATTAAAAAGGGATAGAAAAGCCGAGCTTTGAGATGCTATCGGGCGATATATCGACCGACGTTCTTATTATAGGCGGCGGAATTACGGGAATTTTATGCGGATATATGCTGAAGGGTGCAGGGGTCGACGCACGCATTCAGAGAAGGATAGAAGACTCCGAAACAAACCCTGCGTATGAAAAGGCGCTGACGTACGACGAGGCATACGACGAGGTAATAGCGGACGCATGCGAGACGTTTTTGCGTGACTCCGACCTCTTGAAAAACCTCATAAAGCTCGCGAAAATCAAAGACTGTATTTGCACAATGTAGTAATTGAAAAAGAGGCACCAAATTCTTCACAAGCTGACAGTCTTACGAACTGGGCCCTTGAAGAAAATGATGCACTCTTTATGACAAGTATACTATCAAAAGCACTTACTGTCAAGACCGAGAGCAAAAAAGCAACAAAAAAAGAGAAGACCTGTCAGTGATCGCCCAACATACGAGGTTGGAAAATATAACAGAGGGTTCTCTCATAAAAAGTTTATCACAATTTCGCAAAGAAATCAATACCTTTAAAGAAAAAATAAAATTCTATATTCCGTCAGGCCGGAAAAGAGTATGTCAAACCGTCATTTGCTTGCAATGGCACAACAAAAAAATAGACTCTTTCAACGCTCGGGGACCTAAAAACAAAGGAAGCCTTACGACAAGAAGCCTATTTGAATATAGCATAGCAGATTTGTTGTATGATGTCAAGGATATTTTTAAAGATACTTTTTCAAATAATGTATTTGCTCATTTGAAAGAAACAAAAAAACGCAGAATCTACAACGGCAGTAGCACCATTAAAAAATAGTGTTGGTCTGCCCATCAATTCTGCGTCTAAAAGCATTTTACCATCTTCTAATAAAGATGTCAAGACCGAAAATAAAAAAGTGCGCAGAAGCGCACTCCGCAAAGTTCCAACCCCGCCGTCATTCTCGAACGGAACGCAGTGGAGTGAAGAATCTTGGCGGGAGGGGAGAGTATCGTTACTCTATGCTCGCCCTAAGATCCTTCGCTTCGCTCAAGGATGACAAGGCGAAGGGTTGCTTTGTGAAATTTTTGCGTAATTTCCTATACAACAAAAAACACCGCCCAAAGCGGTGTGCAAAAATCAGTACATGCAAGAAGAAAAAGCAACAATGGTATTGCTATGTATACCGAAGAGCAGTATAATAATTTTGGGTGGGCGAGCTACAACGGTGTAATAACGGCACTAGAAAGAGAAAAACTGTTGTCTCTTTATGCGGACTATAAGCACAACAAACACAAGTACCCAACGACACGCTTCGGAGAGGCGGTAATTGCTTCATCAACAGAAAAACTTGGTGTAATTATGTACGTCAAAGGTCCGATATCCAATCCAAAAATAACTAAAATAGTAAGGATAGACACTATACTAAAACCCCATTTTTTTACCATACAGGAGGCATTATTAAAAAATGAAAGAGAAAGACGTGCACTTCCGCTTGAAATTGTTGAACACTTTTTCGGACAAAAAATTTTCACACAACATAGGTGCCGAAACTATAAATCTTTTTTGGAATATCGAGTCGAGTCAGATAGAAAACATAGCAAAGAGGCTGATACCGATAGTGGAGAACTCAAAGACGGAAGAGGAAGCACTGAACAAAATCAAAAAAGTGATAGAAGCGGAGAAGATGACGCATTAACTCAAAATCTTCTATATTCCGTCAGACCGGAAAAGAGTATGTCAAACCGTCATTTGCTTGCAAACGCACTTGAGTCCACTATAGACACAAGCACGAAAGAGGGGGAGAAACAATTAAAAGCACTCACGCAATACAAGAACAAGATGAAGAGCTTAGAGGTGTCGTAGGGGCGGCTATTGAGTTAGTAGACGTTGTGTTTGGACTCTTTACTTCCCTTTTTATAAAAACCGTTGCATTATATTATGCCATGTGATATAATAAAATAGTTATAGAGATTTTGACAAGGCAGGCGAAATATATGGATTATTTATGTCGGACCTGGGCTGAAATAGATACTGACGCTATCGTACATAACTGCAAGCTGGTAAAGGAGCATTGCGGCAAGGACGTTTACGCCGTAGTAAAAGCCGATGCGTACGGGCACGGCGCCGTTGTTGTGGCAAAGGCTCTTTGTGAGAGCGGCGTTGTGTGCGGATTTGCCGTATCAAATATCGCTGAGGCAGAGGAACTGAGAGCGGCTGGCATATCACTTCCGATACTTATTCTCGGTTACACCCCTGTTGAAGTTGCCGCACGGCTGTGGGAAATGGATATTTCTCAATGCGTATATTCAAAGGACTACGCGCAGGCGCTGAGCGACGCGGCGGCAATCAAGGGCAAAAAAATAAAAGCGCACCTGAAGCTCGACACGGGAATGGGACGGCTTGGCTTTGACTGCCGCAGAGACACTCTTGACGGCATCGGTGAAGCAAAGGACGCTCTTTCTCTCGGCGGGCTTGATTTCGAGGGTGTTTTTACGCATTTTTCATCGGCAGACAGCGAAGATACAGACGACGTAGATTTTACAAGAGCACAATATTCACGCTTTCTCGGAGCCGTCGAAATACTTGAAGCAGACGGCTTTAAATTCAAAACCAAGCACTGCGGAAACTCCGCAGCTACGCTTACGCAAGGATTAGACGAGACGGACGCAGTACGTGCAGGAATAATTATGTACGGACTCTCACCCGATGCTAATATGCCGATATCCTCGGACTTCCGTCCTGCGATGTCGCTTATCTCGGTCGTATCCGAGGTAAAGGAAGTCGAGGCTGACACACCGATAAACTACGGCAGAACGTACACGTCAAAATCAAGGCGCAAAATAGCTACCGTAACCGCAGGCTATGCAGACGGAGTGCCGAGGCTGCTTTCAAACTGCGGCGAGGTGCTCGTGCACGGCAGGAGAGCGAAAATCGTCGGAAGAGTATGTATGGATCAGTTCTGCATTGACGTAACCGACATTGATGACGTGCGTATGGGAGACAAGGTCGTGATTTTCGGCGGAGATATCAAGGCTGACGAGGTAGCAGGACACGCGCAAACGATAAACTACGAAATAATCTGCGGTATATCAAAGAGAGTACCAAAGGTCTATATATAGATAAAAGATAAAAGATAAAAGAAAAGGTAAAAAACGGTCGGCTGTGCCGAGCGTTTTTTAATTTTGTTTTCTTATAACCGCGTCAAAAATTAACGGGTAGCGGTAAAGCTCTGACGAGTCAAGAGCGCATCTATGCATATCTACCGCGGTAATTTGGCTGTTATCGTAGGTGGTATAGTAATATATCCCCCTATCTGCATTTATACAGGCGGAATACACCGTTGCAAAAAGCGTGTCACGCTCGGTTATACATATCCCTCTCGGCACGTGCACGAAGGAAAGCAGATGAAAAAACTGTGAAACCGCACTTTCCTCGTCTTCCCTGCTCACCGCGTTTGCTTTTGCAAAGGCGGCACGGACAAAACGCGACGTGCTTGAAACGTCCCCGGGAAGACCGATAGCGCCAAGCCCCGACGAATATTCATCAAAATCAAAGTCTCCGCCAAATCTGCTCTCTCCGTTTTTTGTATTGAGCGTACGGTAGTAATTCAGATTAAACAGTTGATACTTAAAAGGTGGGTTGTTAGTTAAAACGCCGACGGGATTTTCGTATACCCGAAGCCCGTCGCGCGTGCTCTCGACCGTCAAAGCGCCCTCTCTGTCGGCAATTATCCAATGAAGCGTGGTATTCGGCAGGTTGTCGCTGTACGGTATATCGACTATATTCATACGCGAAAGAAGCGCCCTTACTTCACCGATACTCTTGCACTGTGAAAGAATCCAAACAATAAGCTCAAACGGCGTGACGTTGTCCTTCCCTGCCGTTTCGCTAAAATAGTACGCGTTGTGCGGAAAGTTGAGCGCCGCCGCACAAAGCCCGCACTCGTTTGCGCCGTCATAGAAAAGAGGCGTGCCGTCTACAACCGTCGCCATGCCGATAATAGCGTAGTGCTCTCGGATATCCCCCATTCTCTTAAAATGCAGGGGTGCTTCCCTGCCAAGCACGCATATCTCCTCCCCGTAGCTATGGTCAAGGTCGAGGTTTCTCCCAAAATAAAAATCCCCCGCCGATTGAGCTATTGCCGTACACATATAAACATCCCCTTTTTCACTTATGAATATATTTTGTCATATTTTAAAGAAAATATTAGCTCGGCAAATTTCAAATATCGGTTGAATTCTTCTTGTTTCGGTGCTATAATATAAGCGTATCAAATACGCAGGGTTAGTATATCGGTAGTACAAACGCTTCCCAAGCCTTAGAGGCGGGTTCGACTCCCGTACCCTGCTCCATGCAACCCCCTCTTTTCCCTTGCGGAAAAAGAGGGGGTTGCAATGATATCCGTTCCGTCGAAACGGATGATATACCCTACGGGTATGATATCTGCTTCGCAGATGATATACGCTTCGCGTATGCAGGAACGGATATTATATCATGCTTGCATGGCAAGCATATCATACGGTTTTGCCGTATTTCATATCGCGTATGCGATATATCATTTTAATCCCATTCGTTTCCTATATAATAATCCTTGACTAATATCTCATAAACACAGGATAAAAATGAAAAACAAAACTATACTTCCAACTATTGCGGCTATACTGACAAACGTCATTTTCGGATTCAGCTTTCTGTTCTCGACGGTAGCTCTTCGGCACGCGCACCCATTGCTTATCTTGCAGATACGCTTTACGGTTGCTTTTGCAGTACTGAATCTACTATGGCTTTTAGGCATAATAAAGCTTGATTTCAAGGGCAAGAGCAAACGTCGTATTCTATGCATGGCAGTAGCCCAGCCTCTTTTGTATTACGTTTTTGAGCTATACGGAATAGAGCTTACGTCAAGTGCTCTCTCGGGCGTGATAATTTCGCTCGTACCCGTTGCGGTGCTTTTACTGTCAAACGCATTTTTAAATGAAAAGCCAACCAAGTCACAAGTAGCATTTTCCTTATTATCCCTCGCTTCTGTTTCGGCTATAAGCGTAATGTCAGATAACGGTGCAAAAAGCTCTGTTTTAGGTATCGTTCTTTTGCTCGGTGCTGTTATATGTGCATCGATATTCAACATCCTCAGCCGTAGTGAATCAAAAGAATATTCGCCCATCGAGCGCACCTATATTATGTTCGGTGCCGGGTGTCTGGGTTACAATATTATATCACCTTTGGTTATCCAAAGCAGTTATTTCAGTGAGCTGTCGCGTGCCGCTCAAAGTTCTGAATTTTGGTTTTCAATCATCTATCTCGGTATCATTTCCTCGATCGTTGCATTCCTTCTTTACAACTATTCTACTACCCATATAAGCTCGGTTCGCTCCGCTTCTTTTTCAAATCTGATAACCGTCATCTCGGTTTTTGCGGGCATTTTTATTCTTCAAGAGCAGCTCTCAATTCCTCAGATAATATGCAGTGCGCTTATAATTATTGGTGTTTTCGGCGTAAATAAATAGCTTGTTTTTATCTCTAAAAACGAGAAAAAAACAACATTCCAAAAACGGCTGATATGATCAGCCGTTTTTTCTTTGTATGGAACTTTGTTATACGGACGTATTATTGCAACCAAAGCGTTCAAAAGTGCAAAAGTTCAATTTTTGGCTTTGCCGTGCGTTATTTGCGCGTTAGATAACATTCTAATAGATTGTTGCGCTTTCGTTAAATGTTTGACTTTAGATGCGTATCTAATGCTTTTTTGGGTAAAAAAACAGCCGACAGAACGCGTTTATTTTCTGTCGGCACGAGGTTTTGTTCGTTTTGCGGTTTTATTTTTAAAAATTACAATAGGACATTTTTTCGTTTCTATCTTCTCAAAAGCCTTTGACGTGACTTATAGTCGGGCAGCACCCTCTCGACGTGAGCGTAAAATCTGCGCGAGTGATTATGCTCAAGTATATGGCAAAGCTCGTGTACGACCACGTACTCAATAGCTTCTGTCGGATAGAGCATAAGAAAGCAGGAAAAGTTAAGCCCGCCCTTTGAGTTGCACGAGCCAAAACGTCCTCTTGCTCGGTTTATTCTTACACCCGAATACTTTACCCCAACGATATCCGAGTAATACTCGCAAAGAGGCGGTATGATTTTCCGCGCCTTTTCTTTTAGGACTTTTATCTCTTCCTCGGTATAGCGCTCAAAGCTCGGTCTTGTATCTGACCTTGCTTTTTCTATATGCTTTTCTATCCAATTGCTTTTTGCATCAATAAGCTTCTCTATATCCGACGTGCTCATAGCATAAGGGGCGCGGACGACAATCCTGCCGTCGCGCTTTATCTCAATTGAAATTGACCTGCGCGACGAGCGCACAAGCTCATAATCAAACTTCATCATTCGTCTCCAAATCACAAATTTCAATACTGCGCAAAGTATACTTCTCTGTCACGGGATGCGGGTTTTCGTAGTCGGCAAAAATAACCTTACCTTCGGTATACAAAATCCCGACCGAGCGGCGCACGTTCCGTTTTCTCGGGTAGAGCATATCTATCTTTTGCGAGAAACGCTTTAGCCGCACGTCAGAAATTTTCAGTGCCTTCGGAATAACGCAGCTGTTATTTTTCTCTATTCTGTCGCAAAGCATAATATCGCGAAGTCTTGCTGCATCCACACCGTCCTCTTTTGAAACGGCTTCATACAGACGGCAAAAGAGAGTATCAAGCGGCAAGCTGTTTTCACCATAAAGCTCGCGCCCTAAAAAATATGCCAGATCATACGGTGTTTTCCCTGTTACAGAAAGCAGGTATCTCACCGTGCGCTCAAATCTGCCGCTAAAGAAAATTCCGTCGTTTGCTCGCTCGACTATCTCAAGCTCGCACATATCATCCTCGCAGAGCCACGGGGTGCTCTTTACCTTGTAAGGCGCTGAGCTCTCGTACTCGCACGGATAAAGCTCTCGCCTCTCTACCATATCCGAGCCCCAAAGAAGCTTCAGAAAACCGAGCTGGATCTTATGAGAGCCCAGAGCATACAGCTTATTATACGATGCCTTGAAGCTTTCTTTATCCTCGTGAGGAAGGCCTGCTATAAGGTCGGTATGGATATGTACGTTTCCAAAAGAAGATAGCTCGCGTATCACGCGGCAGAGCTTCTCGGTTTCGGGCGTGCGGTTTATGGCACGAAGGGTGTTTTCGTTCATACTCTGCACCCCTATCTCAAACTGAAAGAGTCCTGCCGGTGCTTTTTTCACAATGCTGAGAAAAGCATCGTCTACAAGAGCACCCGAGATCTCAAAGTGAAAAGTAACGCCGTCGGGAATCTCGCCCGAGGCGTGTTTTTCTATGATAAAGCTGAGGATATCAACGGCACGGCGGCGGTCAGCGTTGAAGGTACGGTCAACGAATTTGACCGTGCTCGTGCCGCTTTTGGCTAATTTAAGTATATCACTCTTCGAACGCTCAACGTCAAAAAAGCGAAGCTTTTGTCTTCCAGAAAGGCAAAAAGCGCAGGAAAAGGGACACCCTCTGCTCGTTTCAATATAGGATATACGCGAGTGAAGCGAATCAAAGTATGCATCTGTATACGGGTTTGGCGGGTCGCATTCCATAACGTAGGGCTCGGATATATATATTTCTTCCGCGTCCCGTCCGCTAACACCCTCCACCCTCTCGCTCTTGCCGTCTGACAAAGCGGAAAGCAGTCGCGAAAGAGGCACTTCCCCCTCGCCGCTTATAACGTAGTCAACGCAAGGGCAACTCTCAAGCACTTCACCTGCCCTGTACGCGACCTCGGGACCTCCGAGGATAACCTTGACTGATGGATCATAATGCTTTGTAATCTCGCACAGGCGAAGGACTGTATCAATATTCCATATATAAGCAGAGAAACAAACAACGTCGCAGCTTGAATCAGCTATTCTCTCAAAAAGAGCTTCATCGCGCTCGTTGATGCTTCCTTCAAGCACGACCGTGTCACACACCTCACCCACAGCGGCACAAAGATACCACGATGCAAGGGACGAGTGTATATATTTAGAATTTATCTGATAGATTGCCGCACGCATAAAATACACCTCTGAGCGTTTACCTTTTAAAAATTGGTCTTTTAAATATTATACATATCAAAGCTCTATATGTCAACAAAGCAAGAAGGTTGTATTTTTACCGAGTTTTTGAGTAAAAACGCTAAAATTGCCTTATATTATGTTGACAACGGCGGTATAGGGTGCTATAATCTAAAGCATAATAATTAAGAAGAGTAAGGACAGGCGCGTAAAGTGTCACTTGAACGGGGAGTTGTCAGGTGAACGAAAAGTTTTTTCTTGCGGTGTCTGTTCTGCATCCCGCTTCATAAGGACAAGTGTCACACCGCTCACGCGGTGCTATCCTCTTTTTCCGAGTGAATTACGGGAAAGGAGGTTTTTTATTTTGCAAAAAGAAAGAAAAAAGAAAAGACTCAGCACAAAAACAGTCTGCGCGGTCGGACTTCTCGTTGCTCTCAGCGTAGGAATAGGATGGGTATGCAAGACGTATCTAACCTTCTTCGGCGTTATACGCGTAACATTTGAAAATATGCCGATCATACTCTCGGGCCTGCTTTTCGGACCTTGGGTGGGAGCGGGCGCAGGTATTCTCTCTGACACCATAAGCTGTGTCACCTCGCCAAATCCTGCGCTCAATCCGATAATATCGGCAGGGGCGGCACTTATGGGCTTTATCCCCGGTGTTTTCTCGATTATATTCAAAAACAAAAACCGCACCGCAGTCGTGTGGTCATGCGTTTTCCTGTCGCATATTATCGGCAGTATGATAGTTAAAAGCATCGGACTTCACGTCTTTTTCGGTTACGGCATCGAGGTGCTTATATGGCGCCTGCCGCTTTATATTATGATCTCGCTTTGTGAAGCGGTAATTCTGTCGGCAATAATGAAAACCAAATACGTCCGCAGATAGCGGGCAAATATAGGAAGATTATAAGAGTATGACTTACGAACAGGCACTAAAATATATACACGCAACCGACTGGCGAGGAAGCAGACCGGGGCTATCACGTATAAGCGAGCTTCTCGCAGGACTCGGCAATCCCGAGGACAAGCTGAAATACGTGCACGTAGGCGGCACTAACGGCAAGGGCTCGTTTTGCTCTATGCTCTCGTCGGTGCTCTGTGAGGCAGGGCTGAAGGTTGGGCTTTTCACTTCCCCTTATATTGAATATTTTGAAGAGCGAATAATGATAAACGGCACTCCTATCGACAGAGATGCACTTGCACGCTTTACAGAAGAAGCGAGCCGTATCGCCGATAAAATGGCTGATCCGCCGACAGAATTCGAACTGATAACGGCAATAGGGCTTTTATATTTCGCACACGAAAAATGCGATATAGTCGTGCTTGAGGTGGGGCTTGGCGGCAGGCTCGATGCAACGAACATAATAAAAACTCCCGTGCTCGACGTAATCACGGGAATAGCTCTCGATCATACGGCGATCCTCGGAAATACCGTGACGGAAATTGCACTCGAAAAAGCGGGGATTATAAAAAGCGGCACGCCCGTACTTATCGGCTCGGCAACGGCAGAGAATGACAGGGCCGATGTTGATTCCGTAATAAGAGAAAAAGCCGCAGAGTGCGGCTCGCGCGTTTATTCTACAGACCTCTCTGCCCTATCGGTAAGCAATAGTTCGATTGACGGAAGCACGCTTGATTACAAGAGCCACCGCAATATCAAGATTCCCCTGCTCTCTCTGTATCAGCCGAAAAATGCGGCAAACGTGCTTGAGGCGGTCGATATGTTGCGAGAGCTTGGATACGAAATAAGTGAGGATGCGGTCATACGCGGTATGAAAAAAACGAAGTGGAAGGCAAGATTCGAGAAGCTCTGCGACGAGCCGCTTATCTTCTTTGACGGCTCGCACAATCCGCAGGGTGTAGCTGAGACTGTCAGGAGCATCAAGCATTATTTCGGCAAAGAAAAGCTCGTACTTCTGACGGGTGTTATGGCTGACAAGGACTACACCGACATGGCAAAGATGCTATCTGATGTAGTATGCGAGACGTTCACACTCACGCCTGCAAATCCGCGCTCGCTGACGTCCGATGAGCTCGCCGAGCTTTACCGAAATATAGGTGTCCGCGCTCACGCATACAAAACCGCAAAGGAAGCAGTAAAAGCTGCAACAGATGCGGCAAGGGCGCAAGGCAAGCCTGTTTTATGCGCGGGCTCGCTTTATATGTACTCGGAAATAAAAGAGGCATTAAAAAGCATAGTTGAGTAAAAAGCGAACTGATACTCAATGTACTGTTTTGAAAGATTCATCGCCCTCGACGGCGCGTGTATTTATGATAAATGCGCTTTATAAAACGGCAAACAATACAGTATGTATATAAAAAACGGCACTCGGTATGAGCGCCGTTTTTTCATAATTACATTATCAAGTTTATCTTATTATGCAGATTTTCAATAATAACGGTAGCACCGCCGTCCTCACGTTCACCGTCAAGAGTCCACGTAAGCGGTACTTCGGAATGAATCTTGATTTTAGAAGTCTTGAAGCTGGTCAGCATACGCGATTTTAAGTTAGCCGTAACAACAGCGGCTACAAGCTCGTTGAACTCTGCTGCGTTTTGGGGGTTCTTTGCTAAAATCACCTCAAAAAGTCCGTCAGAGGTATCTACCTGCCCCTCAGGAAGCTTTAGCACGCCTGCGATAGAGGTAGAATTTGCAACCGCTCCGAAAACGTACTCACCCTCAATGGTCTTTCCGTTTGCGCTGATGCTTACCTTATACGGCTTTATATTTCCGAGGCTCTTTATTCCCTCTACAACGTATGCAAAGTGACCAAACGCATTTTTGAGATTTTGCGGGGTATTATAAGATGCCTCGGTAAACGCACCGAAGGACGAAATATACGAAAAGCTCCGTTTTCCGTCAAAAAGTCCGACGTCTATCGGTGTAGGCTTTCCTTTTATTATCTGCTCACAAGCAAGCAGCGGTGAGGTAGGCAGCTTCATGCTATGGGCAAAGTCGTTTGTGCTTCCGCAAGGGATATACCCGATATCCAGCTCCGAGCCCGAGCGGATTATACCGCATATAACCTCGTTCAGCGTTCCGTCACCCCCTGCACAAACTACGGTGTCACATATATCGCGGGTAAGCGACTCGGCTATTTTCATAGCGTCCCCGCGTTCTTTTGTAATATGCACAGACACAGAGCAATCTGCATAGCAAAGCTTCTGCACTATCTCAAACAAGGTCTGCTTTACCTTCATTTTTCCTGCTACGGGATTTACTATAAGGGTGATTTTTTTCATAATTACCTCCCCAACAAAACCGTTATATACATATTATACTGCGTTAAAGAGCTAAAATCAATATATAAAATGCTATTTTAGAGAGCACAGCGGCACACGCGCGGTTGCAACCACGGTTTTTGCCGACTCGGTATTTGCGGGTGCGTCGTCAAAGAATATGTGGGCACCGAAAGCACCGAGAAATTCTTTTTTATCCATACCGCCGAGAAAAAACGCCTCGTCGATTTTAACGTCCCACGCACGAAGAGTCCTGATAACCCGCTCGTGTGCCGGAGCGTTACGCGCGGTAACGAGAGCCGTGCGAATAGGCATCTGCGCCCCCTCAAACTCGTTTTGCAGAAAGGAAAGAGTTTTAAGAAGCGGTGCAAAAGGTCCTTCGGGCAGAGGCGTTTCTTTGTTTTCCACCTCATTTTTGATAAACTCCCCTTCACCTTTTTTCTTCCATATCTCATCACTCTCTCCCGAAAAAAGCACCGCATCTCCGTCAAAAGCAATTTTTATACATTCTGTCTTCGTTTCAGCATCGTAGCGGCTTCCGTCAGTACAAATAATGCCTGCAGCAACCTTCGAGGATATCGCCTTTTTCACGTCTTCCTCGTCGGCGGAAAGGAACAGGTCGGTCGAAAACGCCTTAAGATACGGGGCAAGGGGCGCACCGCTCGTCAGTACGGCGCGCGTTATATCAAGTCCGTAGTGCTCAAGAGAGTTGAAAATTCTAAGCGACGTATCCGCACTGTTACGCGACATAATTATAACCTCGACACGTCGGCGCTCGGGAGCGTTGAGATTAAGCAATGCCTTGACAAGTCCGAAAGCACTTCCGGGCAAAAGCGGAATATCCTCGCGCTCTCTCATAAGCGCGCAATACTCACACAGTCCCTTTTCCTCAAATATTTTGTTTTCCTCGCTCATATCAAAAAGCGCTCTTGACGAAACTCCTATCACCAAGCATTTATCAAGCTTTACCATATATACCTCCCAAAACAACGGTTGTTCTCTTCTTTACGCCAACATTATATCAAGGGATGTGTTCAAAAAAACGGACAGTTGCTTTTCTTGCGCAACCGTCCGTTTTTTTATTTACCGCGTGTCACTTCACCCAAAACGGCTCTAACCGACTGCCGCTTTATTTTGAAAGGAATAATTTTTGTATTTCCTCTCTGTATTCGGGATATACCGTAGCAAGCATTTGAGCATAGGTAAAATAGCGGCTTGATTTATTGTCTTTATCAAGCTTTTCCCTAAGCTCCTTAATGATCGTCTCTTGCTTGGTCGCTTCCTTTTCGTCCTGAAGTCTTCTGTAACCTTCAAGGGCATCGAGCATCGAGATATTGTAGTCATCTGCTTTACCCGCAGAGTCCGAGAGAAGCTTATACGCATCCGAGATATCGGACGCATAGTTCAAAAGCCCCTTTGCATATCTGTCTATCTCTTCGCTGTAAGCGTCTCTTGCCGCTTGTTCTCCTGCTTTTTTATAGGAAAGCATCTGGCGGTGAGCGTTTGCAGCGCCGAGAGTGTCAAAATTACCGCCGTTTGAGGCAGCAGCCGAAGCAGATGCGTCATACGCCATTCTTTTACCGAGCTCCTCGTACTCGGAAACGATACTTCCATAATAATCCGTGTCTTTGTAGCTTGCCTCTGTCAGCTTATCAAGAAAAGCGTCGTATTTGCCTGTGAGATCGCCTAAAAACGAATCGATCTTTTTCTGTACGTCAAGCTGTCCGGAGCTTGCAGATGCAAGCGTGTTTTCGTATCTCTGGTTTATCTTTTCCGAAGATGAGGTCTTTGAGCTTGAAGTGCCCTTGTTCGAGGTGTTATTCGTCTGATTGTTCGTTGACGTTTCGTCATCCTTTTTTGCTACAAGCTTGTTTACTGCGTCTATCGCCTGCTTGGCTATATAGTCTCTTAAAGGATCCTTTTTCATACCGAGCACTCCTCACCGCACTTGTCCGAATCCCCAATACCAAGGCATTCCTTCATTTCGGACACAGCCTCTTCTATCATATACGCTATAGCCTTCTCGGAAAAGATAAATTTAAAAACAGGGGGCATTATCTCGTACAGCTTTGATGCAACCGCCGAATATTTAAGTCTTCCCGTTCCCGCGCCGAAGGTCTGCTCCGCTCTCTCAACAAGGCACATAAGCAGCTGCTTTGCGTAACGCTTAAGTCCTCCTCTGTATACCCATAGAAAAAGTGATATACAGACTACCGCAGCGATAATAGAAATTAAAGTTGTTATTTGCATATTTTCTCTCCTTTACTGAAAATCGTGTGTTGAGCCCGACATGCCGTCTATTCGCTTGTGGGCTTGCTTAACGCTTTCCTCTACCCGAGTTATTCTCTCAGCGTGAGAGGAAAGAGTCATATTCGTGTTTTTTTGCTCGAGCAGAATATCGTCAGTACGGCGCTTTATATACTCAATGTCCGAGCGCTCGCGCCCCTGCTCTGCTCCGTCGCGCTTTACGTATCTTCGGTATGAGGAAAAGCCGAAAAGAGCGCCGAGCACCGTGCATATTATGCCTATTGCCGCATCGTTCATTTCCCCGACTCCCATCCGAGAAGACAGAGCACTCTGTAAAGCACAATTACCGTAGGCTCACCGATACTCTCCTCGATAATAACGCCGCCGAGAACACCCGCTTTTTTTAACGCTTCAAGAGCAAGCTCATACTCGCTTACCTCTTTTTTTACAGGTATGGCAAGAATCCAGCCGGCAACGATATAATTACGGGTAATTGCTTTGTATTTTTCACGGTTTGCTTCAAGTATTGAGTCGATATCGCTTCCGTACTTTTTAGCTATTTTCGAAAGTGTATCTCCGCGCACTACCTTATGCGTGACCGTCTCCGTTTTGTACGTTACGTTCATTTCCTTCTCCTCTCCGAGACAGCACCCTGCCATCTCCGTTTTCTTTATTTTTTCGTATGTTCTGACTCTTCTTTCTCTTTTTGCATCGGTCAGAGAAAGTATCGCATTGTGAAGCTCTTCAAGAGTGCCGCCGCGAGACAGCGCGATCTCGCACGCATCCTTCCATAGCTTAGAGTACCTTCCGTACTGGTTAGCTCCGTCGGCAAAATACATAAGAGCTCCGCAGTCAGAAAGTCCGTAACCAACGCCTCTTTGAATATCAAGGCAGATATCCTCTATTGCGAGAGCATCCTGTATCTGCTTTGATCTTTCACTTGAAAGAACGCTTTTTACCGCTTGTGCTTCATCTTTATCAAGCGTGCGAGCTTTAAACGAGCCTGACGTCAAAACCTCGCTCCAAAGCCCGCCGAGCATATTTTGAAGCTCCGTGTCTCCATCGCATATTTTATAGAGCAGCTCCCTGCCCCTCTCGCCATGCCATTGAAGCTTGCCTATTGACAGCGCTCCGTTGTCGTCTTTGTTTACGCTTGCATAGCTTCCTTCGTTTGAAAATACTATCTCGGAAACCGCAACCGCTACGTCTTTTACTGTTATCATCTTAATTCTCCTTTTAATAATTGCCAAGCACCATACGCAGATATGCTATATCGGCATCCGAATCGGTAAGCACTCTGTTACCGTTGAGGCGAATACTGTCAGCAAATACGTCGACGTCACCCGAAACACCCTTATTGTCAGCTTCAGTGCTCAAAATGACACCGCCTGCACCGTGAATTTCGATTCCGTCGCACTCGTTTGAGTGCATATACGCATATCCGGTGCTTCCGTTTGCGCTTCCAAGATCGACCCTGCTGTTAAAATATCCGCTCATACCGTAATAATTGTCTGCAATAACGGAGGAAGAGAACTCAACTCGCCCCTCTGCGTTAACCTTCAGCATTCTCGTATCTATGCTGATATCAGCACCTTCAAACTCTATTTTGTCAGCAGACAGCTTTATGTTTGAAGCAGAATCGTTTATCGCCGCAATTATGCTTGCGGTATTTATCGTTTTCTCTCCCTCGGTTTCGGATACTACAAGAGAAAGCTCGGCACCCTGCTCGTTTACTCTTTGCTCTACTGAGCTTATCCCCTGATAAATGCCGTCTATATCGCCGGATATCCGCGATATTTTCTCAATGCTTCCCTTAAGGGTTTTCTTTATGGCGGGCATATTGTCGAACGTAAGGTTGTTCACAAGGTCTTCGATCATACGTCGGTATTTTACGTCCTCGGATATACGCTCGTCAAGCATCCCCTTAAGCCTGATTATTTCGCTTTCCATCTCTTCAAAAGTCATATTATTCGTCCTCCTTTCTGAATTTTATCCGATACTCGCCTATCTTTACCTCTCCCTTACCTCTGAAGGTAAGCTGAGCGTAGGTCAAGCTCACTCCTTTTATTTTTTCTGATACCATATGCTCTCCTGCACCAATTACGCTTACCGTCTCATAAACGGTTCCCGCGTCGTCTATAAGATCTACGTAAAGCTCTGCTCCATCTCCGAGAATGGCAGTAAAACCGATAGAGCTTATACGTTTTCTTCCGTTATAGCCAAGAGAGTTTCTGTCTGTGGTAAGGCTGAACTCCTTAGGTGCGTTTCCGCCAAATCGGATAATATCGTTATTACGCACGTAATATGCTCCGTTATGGTCAGCGCACATAAAGCTCAAGGGTTTTGAGTCTCTGTGCCCCCACGTGTTGTGCTCAGCGTCATAAACGTAAACGCATTTTTCGGAAGCTACGTAAACGTACAGATATTTACCTCCCGCGCAAAGCATTGACCCACTCCAATCCTTTACGTTAAGCTCCTCTCCTATAAAATACGGGTAGCCTCCCGAATAGAGCATAAGTCCTTGAGGACTTATGAAAGCAAGCTTTCCGTCAAACTCACAGACCGCTTTCTTTGATATACATCCGTAAGATCCGATCTCAACAAGCCTGAAAGGGTTTTCGTTATTATATACCTGCATCATATAATCCCGCTTAAAGAGCACGACGTGCCCGTCGTAAACGGCAAGTGCCGTGATATCTCCGTCCGCCTTAACGTTTGACTGCGTGGTACTCATCCAGGCATTTGCCGAGCTTGAGTTATCGGCGGTATCAAAGCTGTATGAATTTACTTTATTGAATTCCGATGCAAAGATATTGCCTTTGCACGCCGAAAACAATCTTGACACAAACATCGTACCCATCGTAGAGATAGGGGCAGCATTGCTTGGTAATTTTTCCGCTTTGTTGTCTTGTATGTCGTAAGAAAAAAAAAGCGGAAGCAAAAGAATTTTTTTTAGATATCCACCTACGAACGGATTCATATTAGAAGGAAATTCGTTATATCTGACAAGTGCATAATGCGACGGATCGTTGTCTTTTGTATTGCATATATACGTTTGCACAATGGTGACTTTCTGGGGGTCACACACGTACATATATATAGCGTCCTCGCTATGTACAGCCGCATAGATGATTCCGTCGCACATTATAAGATCAAGCACCTTACCGGTATATTTCAACCACAAATACTTAGCCGTGCCTGCTGATTTAACAAACGGATAATCACTTGTATCAATCTGGCTGATTTCACACATTCCGTCGGTATCGTATTCCTTGTCCTTTCTCAAAGTGCCAAGCCCGTGTCTGTAATATACGTATTCTTTTCTTTTGCTTGGCACGCTTGAGTGCTGTGTCTTTATGCTTTGCCCTCTCAAAGCCCATGCACCTCCAGCCATACCCCGAAACGAGTCATCAGCATATTGTATTGCTCTGTCCAGTTGGCACACAGCGCATCCTCGCCAAGCACGCGGTAGATCTCAGAATAGAGCTTGGCCTCTGCAAGATCCATAAACTCACTTGGTAGCTCTATTTCTCTATCGTCGTCTGCCGTATGAAGCGGGGGAACTGCTCTGAAATATACAAGTATTCTCTCATCCTCGGGCTTAGTTGAATAAAGGCTTAGCACCCCGTCATCCGTCATTTTATAAAAATGCTCGTCCTCACTGCAAAGCCGCGCGGGATACTCTTCGCCTACTCTCTCGTACTCGTGCTCTCCGCACACGACCTTTACTACGTCGCATACCCGCACGTCTGCCGTTTCTCCGTTCTCGTAATATGAGAGGCTGTAGACACCATCTTCATTTTTTTCGAGCGTTGCCTCTCGGATATCGTTTATGACACCCGAGTAAAGACCTTCTATAAAACGGTTGAGAATATCGTATATAACGTTGTCGCCCGGGGGTGTGAAAACCTCGAGCGTATCCTTTATTTTATTTATAAGCTCGCTTGATTTTACGTTTGATCTCAGTATCAAAAACTGCACCCCCTTATCCTTCTGCCCTTATTTTTTTCCTTCCATACGGTACGGAACGCTATATCAACGAGCGAGGTAAAGCTGCCGAATTTTTCCGTGGCAGGCTCACCCGTCCTTTCTATATATTCCTTCACTGCAGCAAAGTAAACGTCGTAGAGCGAGCTTTCATCCCCTGTATTTTTTATATAAAGCGACTCTGCATCGTCGGTCACGTAGTTTAATCCGTATCGTGAGGCTATATATCTGACCGCTCCGTTGAAAGCGCGTCTGAAAGGCGCTTCTCCTATCTTTGTGTTTGCGTAAACGTCGTTATACAGCTTTTTTGTGTCCATACACTCACTCCTTTCTTTTGAAGTGCGTCGGGGATTTCCCCGACGCATATCAAACAACTAAATTAAGAATTAGAAGCGCAAGCTATAAATCTCACGCAACCGCCGGGATTAGTGCAAATAAGGTTACCGTAAGAAGCAAGCAATGCTCTGTAAATAGAGGTATCAGCCATAGGAACGAAAATTCCTCCGTCCTTTGACATAAAGTTCCAAGGTGTACACTGAAGCATAAAGGTCTTGGTGTCAACACCCCACGCCTCGTTTTTGGGAACGAAACGCTCGTTTACTATAATTACCTCCTGGCTGCCGGCAAGCACCTTGTAGCCGACCGCCCCACCTACGAATCTGTGCTTTTCGGTTACTACGATATTGTTTGCACGCATATATTCCTGATAGGTCTTAAACGCATCGTCTCCCATCATAATAAGGTCTATATCTGCACCCTTGTAGTCCTTAGCCTTTTTAACGCCTGCATAGATATCAATATCGGTAACGTTGTTATCACAAGTGTAAACGATAGGCTTTATCCATTCGTTTTTGCTCTTCTTAAGTCCGTAAAGCTCGTCAACGGTATTGTCAAAAATAGCTCCGAGACCGCAAAGCTCTCTGTTGTAGCTGTTCTGAACGGTCAAAAATCCGTATGAAACACCGTCGGCATTCTTTTGACTCCAGTCGAAATCTGCTTTATCAAAGCAAACGGTCTTTCCATCGTGGTCAACGTAAATTATTCTAAGTCCCTTGTTGCATTCCTCAAGTACGGGCGTCATGCCGTCTGCTGTACGGTAGGTATATACGTCAACGATAAGACCTTCAATGAGCTTGCTTGTATCGTCAACATAAATGCAATTTGCCGTTTCGTCCTTCATAGGAAGGCTTGTAACCTTTGCAAGCTTGCCCGAGCCGTCGCCGAAGAGTGCTCTTCCGAGATTCCACTTCGCAGATGCGTAGCTTCCCTTAATTTCGGTATCAAGAGCGTTTATCATAGCCGATGCGTTTGAGGAAGCAAGCTCAACCGTCTTGTTTGAAATCTTTACGTCAACGTACATATCAATCGCATCAAGAGAGAATGATACGTACTTCTGAGCGCCTGAGCGGGGGGTAGCGCTTCCCTCGGCACCAAAGCCGAAGCCTCCGTTTATACCGAAGGGAGCAGCGAACTTGATTGTGTTGTTGGTAAGCGGAACCTTCTTTATCTTTTCAAGGAAAGGTGAAGGCTCGATGTTTATCTGGTTGGCTATTGCCGGCTGGTATTTATCCTTCAAAATACCTTCGATCTGTGTAAGTAACTGTGACATAATTTTTTCTCCTTTGTTTTTGTTTTTTTATATTTTTATACCGAAGCTTGAATATGCTTCTCTGCTCGCCTCATCCAAATTCTTAGGCGTGCTTTTAATGTTTGCAGGCATAACAGAGCTTCCGCCCGATGCCGTAAATGCAGGGGTTGACTTGTAGTTGCGGGAAAGCTCCTCGGTTTTCTGTGCCTCGTAAAGACGCATGGCGTCGGGGCGCGAGTTCATAAGAGAAACCAGGCTCTCCGCACTCATACCCGATCTTACCTCCCTTGCCTTTATGCCCTCGTTTATTAGGTAGGCTACGGTGTACTTTTCGTCTGCGGGAAGGGTTTTGAGAACGGGCACCTTTTCTATGAGCGTATCGATTGCCGCAATGCTCTCGCCAAATCCCGAAAACTTCTCGGAAGAAGCAAAAGCACCTCTTACGCTTGCATCCTGAAGATCAGATATGCCTCTCTTGTATTCCTCGGCAAGAGAATTTACCCTGTCCTCGACCGTTCGGTCTACCGTATCAACTATCTGCCTGTAAAGCTCTGCTCTCTCAGCTTCCGTCATCGAAGCAAGCTCTTCCTTCGTGGGAAGACTATCTTCGGAAAGCTCAGGATCGAGCACCTCCTCGACACCCTCCACGATGGGTGCCGGTGCCGAGAGGATCTCTTCTTTTTGTTCTGTTTTTTTCATGTTATTCTCCTTTTTCTTTTAGCTTAAGTCTCGTAGCGTGCGCGGCAATATGCTCGTCAAACGCCGCCGCAAGAACAGGCTCTTTTTTACGCAGAAGCTTAAATCGCATCTGCAGGGCAAATCGCTTGTGCTCGGATATATGAAGCGCATCGTCGTCATATCGGTCAAGCTCGGGCAAGCTTCCCTGCGCAAGCATATTGTTCTCTCTTCTCGCATTGGTAAGCTGAAGCTCATTCTCGCCCATAAGAGCACCGTACGCACCGAGTCTTAGCATCTCTATCGCTCTTTCCTTGAAGTCCCTCGGAAGCTTTCCGTCCTCGTCCGAGAACAGTCCCATAGACATTGCGTAAAGGAAATTTTCGCGTTGCTTTTCCTCGCTGTTTTTCAGCTCGTTTTCGGTATCAAACACGATATCAAAGGAATTGATATCGTCACCCGTCCAGGTAAAGACGCTTGACATCTCGTTCTGTCCCGAAATAGCGACGAGACGGCAGGTCTTTGCATGGCGCTTGTATATTTTAAGCCAGGTAAGAGCCACGTCTCTGACGGTGCTTCTTATGCGGTCTGCCACGAGGGAAAGACGTGTGTTATCAATTTTTTGCAGTCTTTCAATGGCAGTTCCGCTCGTAACACCCTGCGGTCTTGAGCCTGCAACCATAAGCTGAGAAACGCCCGCCACGTATTCCATCTCGCGCACGATATCGTCGCACTCCTCGCGCACCTCGTTTGAAATGCTTTGGAAAATAAGCGGGGATGGCTTTCCTCTGTCGGCATCGTACTCGATAATAGAGCCTGGTGCTGTGCCACATTCAACGAGAGACTCAATATCGTCGATGCTTCCCTCGGGAACGAGAAGCGGATTTGAAGCAAGAGTCCTTATGTAGTCGTGGATCTTGTTTTTGCATCCGTTATAAGCTCTCTGGAGCGGAATTAGCTCCTCAATCACGCTTCTGCCAAAGAACCGCCCGGGTACGTCCTTTGTTTTCAGCTGGGCTATCGGGATATCGTCATAAGGCAAGGCTCCGTAGAAAAGCACCTTATCCGCGGCACATATTATAAGTCTGCCGTGCGGGTGCTTCTTTGAAGCCCTCTCAAAGTACGAGATAACCTTAACCGAATCCTCCGCCATACAGGGCGAGAGACTCATATCGGTATTAGGGTACCCGAAACCGCCGCCTCCCTCTGTATGAGAAAGTGCGTAGGTCTCGACTGTCCCGCCTTCAAGCTTTATACCGTACAGCTCGTATACGCGCTCGCTTTTCATTACCTGCTCGACTATGACAGAGCTCTGCTCCTTGATGCTCTGTATATTTATGCTGTCGGGATATACCTCGTAGGGTGTAAGGATGCCGTATTTGACGTCTCCCTCGTGAAGCTCTATCTCGGTCTTGTTCCCCTCTGCATCCGTCTGCTCCGCAGTACCTATCACAGCACCGGCGTCTCTGTCCCACCAGGACATCACAAAAGCAGAGCCGCACATCTCGCTCCATGCAACAAGCGAGCGTCTTACGCTGTCAAAGTCGGTAGAGCTTTTAAGATAGGAAAGAATCTTTGTTGATATGTTCGCCTTCTCATAGTCGTCTATTTCGTTGGTTGCGGGTGTGACCGTCATATCGAAGCGCATTGTTTCAAGGTTGGCAAGTCTCGTATCAATGATAGGTGCTATGCGGTTATAGCAAGCGCGCTGCATATACTCGTACTGTACCTCTCTGTCCTCCACTTCGCTTCTATATGGGTTTATATCGCAGTTCTGATGTCCGAGAAGGAAGTTTGAGTTGAGTCTCCACTGAAGCTCACATCCGCGCCTCTCTTCGCGGCGGCGTTCAAGCTCGTCCGCTATAAACGCAACTACCTCTTCCTCGTATACCTCTCCCCCATCCTCATTATAAAAGCGAGGGGAAACGTCCTTGTCTGAGGTCTTTTTCTCTGCCGCATCTTTTTTCAAAAAAATATCCTTTAAGCTGCTCATCTGTGCTCACTCTCCTTTGTACTGCGCCACTTTTTCGCGGTCTTCATATACGGGGGCTCGGGCATCTGACGCTTTTTCTTTTCGCGAAGCTTGACGTAGTCCTCGGACTTATCAAAGCTTATGCGGTCGTATAGCTCCCGTCTCTCCGCACGGTGACATCGCTCAAGCCACAGCACCGCCAAAAGATACAAAAGCACGAAAATTATCTCAGTCACCTTTGTCCTCCTTTTTCCTTGTGTGCGGCGCTTTTTCGCCGTAATGTGCAAGATACAGCTCTTTTGCACATTCACGGCAAAGGCTCACTGCTCCCCCCGAGCCTCTGCTTGCCGCATAGCAGTCAACAGAAGCACACCCCGGCACCGAGCATTTCCGCTTTACTTTAAAAATCGTTTTCATGTTTTCCTCCAAATTTTTTGTAGTATCAGGTAAAAAATCCTCCCCCAACACCGCCGCGGCACGCCCGTATGGCGCGCTCGCGGTATTTTTGCTCGAAGCTCAAAGAAGGCCTTTGCTTTGAAGCCGAGCTTCTGTACATACACATATATCTCAGAGCGTCGCATATATGCGTTATCTCGTGCGGCTCGGTTGATACGTCCATGCTTGAATGCTCGTCGTGCATAAGCTGGGGCAAGCATCTGATAAGCTCTCGGCAGTCGCTTGAGATATGAAGCCTCGCCGTCTTCTTGCCGTCGGGCGCAGCTTTGGGCTTTAGCCACTCCTTTAGATTCATCCAGCCCTGTATTCGAGAGTTGTCTGCGCGAGTGAGCTTAACTCCCGCATCCTCGAAGCACTCAGCCATGCTCTTACCCGTGTCCTTCTGGCGATTGTACATATCGGGCGGTGCTACGGTCGTCACTATTTTCTCATCTCGGGAAAGCTCAAGCATGACCTTTGCCGCCTCGCTTACGATAAGGTTCGGCTCGCAGTATTCACGGTATATCCAGATATCCCCCGAGTCGTCAACTGCAGCCCATAAGCAGGCGAGCATATCAAGGCCGTAGTCAAACGCTCTGTATCTTTTCCACCACTGCGGAATAGAGTAGCTTTCATATACGTGAATATCTCTTGAAAATTCGGTAAAATATTGTCCCGCAAACACGTCCCAGTCTCCGTCGAGCCACGCGCGTCTGAGCTCGGTCGGAAGGTTTTTGAGCGTGCTTACGTATTCGGTGTCGGAGGAAATTAAGGGCTTGTTGTCGTACACCGTGCTTTTTATAAAGGTATAGTTGTCAGCACACTCTCCCTCTTTATATTCACGGTCAACGAACAGCCTCTTTACCCAAGCGTGCCCAACTCCACCGGGGTTGCAGGTGAGATAAAAGCGCTTCGGAAAATCGTTTGCCCCTCGCATACAGGCACCTATTACCGAAAACTGATATTCGGTAAAATGTGTTGCCTCATCCATAAAGATAACGTCGTACTCGACTCCCTGATACTGAAGCAGGTCAGAGTCAGATGAACAGTAGCCGAACTTTATCCTGCTTTGGTTTTTAAAGGTCAGGCTCTTGTCCGAGTCCCTGTAGGAAGCAACGCCCGCAAGCTCCCTCGTCATTATCTTTATATGGTTTTCGTATAGCTCGGGGTAGGAGCGCCTCACTATCAGCACGCGGATCCCACTGTATCTGAGGCAGAGCAGCGTAGCTTTCAGACGGACGGCATGGCTCTTGCCGCCGCCTCTCGCACCGCCGTAAGCCACGTAGCGTGTGCGAGCGAGTAAAAACTCCTTTTGCTTTTCGTGAGGCGGAGAAAGCGTAAGTGTCAAAGCGAATATTCCTCCATTCCCTCAAAGATGACGGTTATCTCGCCGTCGTCCTCATCCGTCTCCTCGTCCTCGTCGGGAAGGTTGTAGCCGAGCATCTTGTTCGCCGTCTCGATAGCCTTTGTCGCGGCGTTGGCGGCGCTCGGGTTGTATTTTATCTCAACCACTTCCCCGTTCTCGTCAAGCTTTGGGATCTTCGCCGCCTCAAGCGACACGCCGAGCACCTTTTTAAGTCCCCTCAGCGCCATCGCGCGACTCCAGATGCCTTCGAGCTTCCTTGCCTCGTCTGTGCTGACGTTCTCTTTTTTGTCTTTCTTTTCTTTCTTCATTTCTGCCTCCTGTCTCGCCTGCATTTGTATTCTACCGAACAAAACCGCCGAAAAACGTACACTTTAAAAAAATAAAAAAAGATTTTCACCAAGAAGGCGAAAACCTTGTTTGTTTATACGCAAAAACTGCCGGGACGTTTTACCGTCTCGGCAGTTTTTTGTAATTATTCTTTTTCTTCCTCTACCTCGTGCAGAAGAACGCATATCTCAATGATACGTCTGTTCTCTACCTTGGTAACGGTCACTTCCATATTGTTATATGTGAAGCTGTCGCCCTCCTCGGGAATCTTGCAAAGCTGCTCTATAACCCAGCCGCCGACAGAGACCGACTCGCTGTCGTCGTCATTTTCTATATCGAAGCGGTCGAACATTTTTGAAAGCTGTGCCGAGCAAAGCACCTTTACTCTGCCGTCCTCAAGCTCAACGAAATCCTCTACGACCTCGTCAGCCTCATCCCATATCTCACCGACAAGCTCTTCAAGAATATCCTCAAGCGTTACGATACCTGCAGTTCCGCCGTACTCGTCGGTAACCACCGCCATATGCGTCTTTTTCTGCTGCAAAAGCTTCAGCAGGTCGTTTACAGGCATACTCTTTGCAACGAAAACGGTATCCTTTATCAGCTCGTCGATATTAAATTTCTCGTCCTCCGAGAACTTGGAGCTGCTGAAATCACGGATATGCAAAAATCCGACGATGTTGTCTATGTCTTCCTCGTAGACGGGCAGACGCGAGAATTTCGACTCGTCGAATATCTCGGCTATTCTGCTCTCCTCCTCGTCCTTGGATATTGCAACAACGTCAACGCGGGGGGTAAGGATATCCTCTGCTATAAGCTCGGAAAAGGAAATAGCTGAACGTATAAGGTCGCTTTCCTCCTCGTCGATACCGCCGCTGTCCTCTGCTTCTTCAACTATGTTGATAAGCTCCTCGCCGGTGATGGTATCGTTTGCTTCAAGCTTAAATACTGCTTTGAGCATCTTTTTCCAAAGAGAAAAGAATCCAATGAAAACAACAAAAATATAGCACAAAAACTTTATAAAAGGAGCTGCGAACATCGCAAACGCCTCCGGCTTTTCCTTCGCTATGCTTTTCGGTGTTATCTCACCGAAAATAAGAACGACCACAGTCATCACGACGGTTGAGACCGTTGAGCCTGTCGCTTGGTTTTCGAGAAGCCCGATAAACAAGACCGTTGCAATTGCAGTCGAAGCAATATTGACGATATTGTTACCTATAAGCACCGTTGTCAAGAGCTTATCGTACTGCTCCGTCAAGCTAAATGCCAGAGACGCACGCTTGTTTCCTTCCTCCGCCATCATCTTAAGGCGGGTTTTGTTAAGCGAGGTAAAAGCCGTCTCGGTAGCCGAGAAAAATGCCGAAAACATTATCAGAATCACGAGTATAATAATCTGACTCCAACTGTCCGTATCCAAAATATAGATCCTCCGAAATATTCTTCTAAAAGAAATTTTTTGTTTGTTATAAAACAAATCAATGTATTATAGCATACTATTTCTAAAAAAGCAAGTGCTCACGCAGAAAAAGGCAAAAACCGCACTCTTCCTGCGCGTTTTTGCCTTTTTGGGATTTATCTTTACTGCTTTTGCTGTTTTTGCGGGTCTTTCATCGTAAGAGAGATCCTCTTTTTCGCCGTGTCAACGCTAATTACCCATACCTTGACTATATCCCCTACCTTGACTACGTCAAGCGGATGCTTTACGAATCTGTTTGAAAGCTGGGATATGTGAACGAGTCCGTCCTGATGCACACCTATATCGACAAACACGCCGAAGTCTATGACGTTTCTGACCGTTCCCGTCATCTCCATACCGGGTTTTAAATCTTCCATTGACATAATATCCGTGCGAAGCATGGGCGGGGGAAGCTCGTCTCTCGGGTCTCTGCCGGGACGGGAAAGCTCCTTTGCAATATCTCTGAGCGTGGGCACGCCGACTCCAATGCTTTGGGCAAGGTTAGCTACGCCAATACTCTCTATCTTGTCGCCGATTCCCTCAACTCCGCCTGCCTTGATATCCGCCTCGGTATATCCGCACTCGGAAAGCACAGCCTTTGCCGCCTCGTAGCTCTCGGGATGAACTCCCGTGTTGTCAAAGGGATTTTTGCTCTCGGGAACACGCAAGAATCCCGCGCACTGCTCGAATGCCTTCGGTCCTAACTTCGACACTTTTTTAAGCTGTGCCCTTGACGTGAAGGCACCGTTTTCCTCGCGGTAGGTGACTATATTCTTAGCAAGCGTGCCGCCTATACCCGAAACGCGCGAAAGCAGGGGGGCTGATGCGGTATTTAAGTCAACTCCTACCGAGTTTACGCAGTCCTCGACGACTCCGTCAAGTGCTTCGGACAGTCTCTTTTCGGGCATATCGTGCTGATACTGACCTACACCTATTGCCTTCGGATCGATCTTTACAAGCTCTGCAAGCGGGTCCTGAAGACGTCTCGCAATAGACACGGCACTTCTTACGTTTACGTCGAAATCGGGGAATTCCTCGGCGCCTATCTTCGAAGCTGAGTAGACCGATGCGCCCGACTCGCTTACAACCATATAGCTGATACCGCCTATCTCGCGGATAACGTCGGCACAGAAGACCTCAGTCTCGTGAGAAGCAGTACCGTTTCCGATAGCGAACATCTCAACCTTATATTTGTCGCAAAGGCGCTTTACCGTAGCCTTCGCCTGCTCGACTTTAGAAAAAGGCGGAACGGGGTATATTACAGCCGTCTCAAGCACCTTGCCCGTGCCGTCTACTACGGCAAGCTTGCATCCCATTCTGTAACCGGGGTCAAAGCCGAGGGTAACTCTGTTCTTAACGGGCGGCTGCATCAAAAGCTGCTTCAGATTAAGCGAAAATACCTTTATTGCAGACTCGCTTGCGTTATCGGTAAGCGTATTTCTTATCTCGCGCTCGATCGACGGAAATATAAGTCTCGCGTATGCATCAGCCGCCGCTTCCTTAACAAGCGAGGTACAGGGCGAGCCTTCCTTTATATGAGCGTCGCTTATGATAGAGAGCGCAACACCCTCGTCAAAGCTGACCTCTACCTTGAGAAATTCCTCTCGCTCTCCGCGATTGACCGCAAGCACTCTGTGAGGCGCAATTTTAGCTACAGGCTCGGAATACTCCGCGTACATATCGTAAACGCCCAAATCCTCCCCGAGTCCGTGAGAGGACAGCACCGCGTGAAGAAGGAAATTCTCACGCAAGGTCTTTCTCAGTGCCGCATCGTCGCTTATCATCTCTGCGATAATGTCACTCGCTCCCGCAAGTGCCGCCGAGGAGTCGGGAACCTCTTCGGTAATAAAGCCCTCTGCCATAGCCTCGGGGGTATCAGAGTTCTTTTCCTGCGCGTATATCATAAGCGCAAGAGGCTCAAGACCGCGTGCCTTTGCAACAGATGCTCTCGTCTTTCTCTTCGGTCTGTACGGACGGTATATGTCGTCAAGCTCGGTCATAGTCTGCGCCGCATCAAGAGAAGCGGCAATCTCGTCGGTCATAGCCCCCTGCTCTGTTATCGAGGCTCTTATCTTTTCGCGTGTTTCCTCTAAATTTCTGAGATATTCAAGTCTGTCGGCAAGCGTACGAAGCACCTGGTCGTCAAGCGAGCCTGTGACCTCTTTTCTGTATCTGGCAATAAACGGGATAGTGTTGCCCTCGTCAATCAGCCTGACCGCACCCTCTACCTGCGTCACCTTTATATTTAGCTCTTTTGCAAGCGTACTGTTAATATCCATTCTAAACCTCGTTTTCCTTTTTACGCAAATTTTGCTTTAACACTCGGTTATTATACCACAAATCACACGAAAAAGCAATAATATAGAAATATCATTTAAAAAGATAATTATTATTGAAATCCCGTCGGCAATATGCTAAAATAAAGAAAAACGACTAAAAGAGGCTGACTTTATGCTTACAAACATAAAATCTGCCGCTCTCTTCGGTATTGACGGCTTTATAGTAAACGTAGAGGTAAGCGTGCAGAGCAAACTTAACGACTTTCATATAGTAGGACTTCCCGACACCGCGGTAAAAGAAGCTCGCGAGCGCGTATGCACGGCGGCTGAAAACAGCGGACTTCGACTTCCAAGCGGCGGAATCATGGTAAACCTCGCCCCCGCCAACAGAAAAAAGGAAGGCTCCGGCTTTGACGCGGCTATTCTTACGGGAATACTTCAAAGTGCCGATATAATCCCTCGCTCACTTGATATGTCGGATAAGTGCATCATAGGCGAGCTTTCCCTCTCGGGTAACTTCAACGCTATAAACGGCGCGCTCTGTCTGTGTGCGGCGGCTCGTGATGCAGGACTGCGTGAGATCTACCTTCCCGAGAAAAACGCAAAGGAAGCCTCTGTTGTTGAAGGAATCGACGTGTACGGTGTTGACAGTATAATATCTCTCGTGCGCCATCTCAGAGGCGAAAAGCTCCTTGAGCCGACCGCCTTTGATAAATCTGTATTTTATGCCGAGAGCAACCTCGGCGAGCTTGATTTTTACGACGTTCTCGGTCAGCAGTCGGCTAAGCGTGCGCTTGAAATAGCGGCGGCAGGCGGACATAACATCCTTATGATAGGAACTCCGGGATCAGGTAAAAGCATGCTCGCAAAGCGACTGCCCACCATTCTTCCCGACCTTACCTTCGAAGAGGCTCTTCAGTCAACCAAGCTTCACTCTATATCGGGACTTCTCGGTGACAAGGCGATTTTAAACACCCGTCCCTTCCGCTCACCGCACCACACGGTAAGCTCTGTTTCTCTTATAGGCGGCGGAGCCGTACCGAAGCCCGGCGAGATATCGCTCGCTCACAACGGGGTGCTCTTCCTTGATGAGCTTCCCGAATTTCCAAAGCAGGTGACCGAAGGACTTCGCCAGCCGCTTGAGGACGGAGTAGTTACCATAACGAGAGTTATGGGACGTATACCATATCCCTGCAGCTTTATGCTCGTGTGTGCGATGAACCCCTGCAAGTGCGGCTACTACGGACACCCCACAAAAGAGTGTTCCTGCTCGACAAACGACATAAAAAAATATATGGGAAAGATATCCGGCCCGCTTCTTGACAGAATAGATATACAGATAGAGGTACCGCCCGTAACCTACACGGATATGACCTCGGGCGAGAGGGGCGAGCATTCGGCGGATATAAAAGCGAGGGTAAACCGCGCACGCGAATTTGCCTCAGCCCGTTTTAAGCGCGACGGTATAAATAAAAAGTATTCAAACGCATCCCTATCACCCCGCGAGGTGCAGACCTACTGCAAGCCCGACGAGGCGGGCACGGAGCTGCTTCGCGTAGCGTTTGACAAGCTCGGACTCTCGGCACGCGGACACGATAAGATTCTCCGCGTTGCGCGAACGATAGCCGACCTTGACCAAAGCGAGCAGATAAAGTCCCAGCACATTGCCGAAGCTATACAGCTTCGCTCTCTTGACAGAAAATATTTCATTTAAAACCGAAAAACAAATATTTAAGCCCTGCACAATTTGCGACAAATTGTGCAGGGCTTTTGTGTTAGTATGGAATATAGATAAAACGCATATCTCTAAAGAAAGGAAATTCTATGTTGAAAACATCTAAAATCACAGTCAGCTGTGACGGAGCGAAGCTGACTATCTCCCCAAAGGGAGATATAGACCATCATAGCGCAAGAACCTTGCGTGAGCGCATAGACAACGAAATGTATATCAACCGCCCCGAGATTCTGTTTCTCGACCTGTCGGGAATAGATTTTATGGACTCATCGGGGCTTGGACTGTTGCTCGGAAGATACCAAAGAGCAAAGGATTTAGGTATAAAGCTCGTCCTTTGCGGATGCAGCGAAAGAATTATGAAAATACTCTCGCTTGCGGGGGCTGACAAAATGTTTGACTTCGCGTCAAGGGCGGTTTAGAAAGGATAAAAAAGGAAAATGAAAGCAAAGAAGGAACAAACTAATATAATGAAGCTCACCCTGCCCGCAATATCTGTAAACGAAGGGGTAGCCCGTGCCGTTGTCGGCAGCTTTTGCACACAGGCAGACCCTACAATTGAAGAACTTGCAGATATAAAATGCTCGGTGAGCGAGGCGGTTACAAACTGTATCGTTCACGCATACAAAAACCTCGGCGGGATAATTTACATAACAGCTGCCATATACTCAGACCGTTCTCTGCGGATAGACGTGCGCGACAGAGGGTGCGGCATCGAGGACGTCGAAATGGCTCGCTCACCTCTTTTTACCACGGATACAACGGGCGAGCGAAGCGGTATGGGCTTTTCTGTTATGGAAAGCTTTATGGGAGATGTAAAAGTGTTCTCTCAAAAGGGAAAGGGAACGAGAGTAAGCATGACGAAAAAGCTGAGAAGCCGTGCTTAGCTCAAAAAGTTTAAAATGAATGTTTTAAAGCAAGCACCAAACTGTGAGTCAGAAAATGAGCACTATACACAAAAGCATGAAAAATGTGACTATTCGGAGAATATTTCGCTCGTAGTACGGGCACAGTCGGGAGACGATAGAGCACTGTCGCTGCTCTGCGAGCAAAACGCAGGGCTCGTGCGAAAAATAGCAACGCGCTTTCTCGGGCGAGGGGTTGATTTCGACGACCTTTTTCAGATAGGAAGCATCGGTATGATACGTGCCGTGCGTTCGTTTGACGCTGAGCGCGGCTGTGCCTTTTCAACCTACGCAGTACCTCTTATTATGGGAGAGATACGAAGATTTTTACGGGATGACGGACTCATAAAGGTAGGCCGTGAGCAAAAACGGCTCGGAGCAGAGCTTCTTCGAACGAGAGAAAAAATAATATCCGAGAGGGGTACTGAACCCGGTATAGCTGAGCTTGCCGAAATGCTCGGAATAACACCTGCCGACGCATCCGACGCACTTGAAGCGGTAAGCCCTGTCACTATGCTCGGAGAGCCCGTTTTTGACGATGAAAAGATAAGCGTGGAAAGCAGGCTATGCGACACGGATGCCTGCGAGCGCGAGTTTGATAAAATAGCTCTCTCGGAAGCTATATCGAAGCTCCCGCCACTGTGGAGACAGATCGTAGTATGCAGGTACTTTCGCGACATGTCTCAGCAAAAAACGGCAGAGGTACTGTCGCTCTCTCAGGTCAAAATATCAAGAGAGGAAAAAAAGATACTTGCCGCGCTTCGCAAAGAAATGGAATAAAAAGTCTATCTGCCAACAAAAAAGAACGCTCTGCCGAGCGTTCTTTTTGTTGTTTTATTTTTTTTCGTATACGAATCTGCGCTGAACGAGATAACTGACAAAAAACAAAGTCAAATCTACCGGAATCTTCACGGCAAGCTCGGGCAAAAACGGCAGCAAATGCAAAATACCCGTCACCGCACCCGTGCTTATACAAAGCTGAACGGCAGCAAGGCAAAAATAGCGCAGAGCCGTCTTTTTGTGCGAGCCCTTGCTTTTGAAAACCACCGCATAATTCACAAGATAGTTATAGGTAGCGGATATAACGCGAGCCAAAGCCCCCGCCGCCATAACGTACATCTTACTGTCCCCGCCGCCGTCAAGCATACGGCAGAAAAGCCAGAACAAAGCAAGGTCTATCACGCAGGAAGAAACCGACGAAACGAGAAACTTCACAAGCTCTCCGAAAAAGATACTGTATATTCTGACAGAATCCTTTATGGGATTAAAGTGCGTCGAGTGATTGTCTCTTGAGTCATATATCGTCTTTATCGGAACTTCGGTTATTGGATGCTTACCCTTCGTTGCTATCAGCATCCTCGTCTCAAACTCAAAGCGCTCGCCGTCGAGAGACAAAAGCTCACGCATAAACGAAGCTGGAATACCGCGCAATCCGGTCTGAGTATCACTTACGCTGACACCGCAAAGCGTTTTGCATATCTTTTTTGTAAGATTGTTGCCGAAACGGCTCTTCGGTGGAACGTCCTCTCCGCTGAAATCACGCACGCCGAGTATAAGTGAATCAGAATTGTCCAAAAGTGCCTCACGACACTTTTTAATACATTCGGGAGAGTGCTGACCGTCAGAGTCTGCCGTGATACATCCTATCATATCAGGGTATTTATCAAGGCAGTATTCAAACGCAGTTTTAAGTGCCCTGCCCTTGCCGCGATTTACGTCGTGGCGGAGAACGGTGCACCCTTTTTTTGAAAGCGAGTCAAAAATATCAAAGTATCCCTGTCCACTTCCGTCATCAACTATAATTATAGGTTCAAGAGCTTCCGCGAGAAGCTCGTCGACAAGCTGCGTCAAACGATCGTCGGGCTCAAGCGACGGTATAATTATCGGGATTGCATTTTTCATATGTACCCCCTTGCGTCAGTTCGATTTGCAACCGCTCTGTCAGCGGTTGACGCAACAACTTATAACGCTCAAATTTATTATAACATCAGACTCGTCAAAAAGCAATATGCAAGCAAAAAAAGTTGTTGATTGGTTTTTTATGTTTTCACTGTAAATGTTGGTAAATATTGCATAAAAAGGTTGACAAAAACCGCAAAAAAGTTGTATAATATACATTATAATGTATTTTTGTAAAACAAGGAGAAAAAAGCTATGGAAATACAGCTTGGGGAGCTTATCGAACAGATAAAAAAAGACGGTGTCGCAGAGGCACAAAACGAAGCCGCAAAAATAATCGAGGCTGCAAACGCCGAGTCGGAAAGAATTATATCCGAAGCAAAAGAAAAAGCAAAAAAGCTTGTTGAAAAGGCAACGTCGGAATGTGAGCGCACCGTTCGCTCGAGCGAAGACGCTATACGTCAGGCAGGCAGAAATCTGCTTCTTTCCTTCAGAGAAAGCGTTGCACGAGAGCTTGATTCAGTACTGCGCGAGAACACGGACAAAGCAAACGCCGCGTCACTTGACAAGCTTATCGTTTGCGCGGTCGAGGCGTGGACGAAAAATACGAATACCGACGACGTTACGGTGCTTCTCAACCAAAAGGATATTGATGCACTTGAAGCTACCCTTCTCAAAGCTTTTAAGGAAAAACTCATTTCGGGCGTAATCCTTACCCCCTCGGACAGCTTCGACGGCGGATTCAGGATCACGGCAAACGGAGAGAGCGTATACTACGACTACTCAAAGGATGCGGTAGTAGATATGCTCAGCGCATATCTGAACCCAAAGGTCACTGCTCTTATGAAAGAGGCTGAGGCAGAATGAGTCAGTATTATTTGATAGCACAGCTTCCGTCACTTGACGCTCTGCCGGAGCACGCAGAACCGCCCATAACCGAAGAAAGATTTTTTGAGCTGTGTCGGGCCCTTATGCCCAAAAAGGCTCAAACGGATGTAAGCGGACTGACGCTTACACCAAAAAAAGAGGGAGAGTGTGCACACTCTCCTCTGCTTCGTGCGTTTTATGACGGTGAAAGGAAGCTTCGTATCATTCTCGGTGCTTTGCGTGCCAAGAAGATGAACAAACCCTTTGACATGGAAGTGAATGATGCATCGGTTGCTCTGCTTCAAACCGCAAAGGCAGCGATTGAGTGCACCGACCCTCTCGAAGCGGAAATGCTTTTATCAAAATACCGTTTGGAATTTCTTGAATCGCTTCGTCCCGCGGATGCTTTCTCGGACGACGCCGTATTTTATTACGCATTACGGCTCAAGCTCCTTTGGAGAATAGCGCGCTTTGACACGGGCAAGGGAGAGCAAGCCTACAGAAATATATACAGCTCCATTATAGGTGAGGAGCAGGAGGTTTTAAAATGAACCATACTACAGGAAAAGTTTTATCGGTCAACGGAAACCTGTTATCAGTCAGCTTTGACGGTAACGTTTCGATGAACGAGATATGCTACGTAAAGGCAGACGGTACGTCACTTAAAAGCGAGGTTATCCGTATACGCGGAAACGTGGCGCAAATACAGGTCTATGAAATGACGGGCGGTATCAAGTGCGGAGACGAGGTCGAGTTCACGGGAGATATGCTCTCGGCAGAGCTCGGTCCTGGACTTCTCGGTCAGATATACGACGGACTTCAAAATCCCCTTCCCGAGCTTGCAGAGCGTGCGGGCTGGTTTTTGAAGAGAGGCGTTTACGCGGCGGCACTTGACAAAGAGAAAAAGTGGGCTTTTACCCCAACCGCAAATATAGACGATACTCTTTGCGCGGGAGATTATATAGGAACAGTTCCCGAAGGTGCTTTCCTGCATAAAATATTCGTGCCGTTTTATCTTCTCGGTACGTACAAGGTAAAGAGCATCGTAGAGGCAGGAGAGTACACCTTAGCCGATACGGTTGCGGTTATAGTTGACGCAAGAGGAAACGAAATACCTCTTACTATGTCGTTTAAGTGGCCTGTTAAGCGTGCGGTAACCTGCTACAAGGAGCGCCTTGCTCCGACCGAGACTATTGAGACGAAGGTACGCCTCATAGACTCCTTCTTCCCCGTTGCTAAGGGCGGTACCTACTGTATCCCAGGACCATTCGGAGCAGGAAAGACAGTGCTTCAGCACACGACGAGCAAATATGCTGACGTCGATATAGTTATTATCGCCGCGTGCGGTGAGCGCGCAGGTGAGGTAGTTGAAACTATAACCGAGTTTCCCGAGCTCACCGACCCAAGAACCGGCCGCTCGCTTATGGAGCGAACCATAATTATATGCAACACCTCATCAATGCCCGTTGCGAGCCGTGAAGCGTCTGTATACACCTCGGTAACTCTTGCAGAATATTACAGACAGATGGGACTGCACGTGCTTCTGCTTGCAGACTCTACGTCGCGCTGGGCACAGGCATTGCGCGAGATGTCGGGCAGACTTGAGGAAATACCCGGTGAGGAAGCTTTCCCTGCTTATCTTGAGTCTTATATTGCGGCATTCTACGAGCGCGCGGGCTACGTGGTACTTTCCGACGGAAGCACGGGCTCTGTCACGATAGGCGGTACCGTTTCTCCCGCGGGCGGTAACTTCGAAGAGCCTGTAACTCAGGCGACGCTTAAGGTCGTCGGAGCTTTCCACGGTCTTTCAAGAGAACGCTCGGATGCAAGAAAATACCCCGCTATCGACCCGCTTATTTCCTGGTCGAAGTATAACAGTGTAATTGATAAAGAAAAGTCGGAATACTGCAAAGGTATTCTTCACGCAGGCGACGAGATAGGCTCTATGATGAAAGTCGTGGGTGAGGAAGGCACGAGCATCCCCGACTACGTGCTGTATCTTAAGAGTGAGCTTCTCGACTCTGTATATCTGCAGCAAAACTCGTTTGACGAAACGGAAGCCGACTGCTCGGTTGCACGTCAGCGTTACGTAACAGATAAGCTTATAAAGATTCTTTTAAGCGACTACGAGCTATCCGACAAGGACAGTGCAAGAAGCTTCTTTAACCGCATGAGACAAAAGTTTATCGACTGGAACTACACGAAATTTGAAAGTGCCGAGTTCGAGTCAGCCGAGGCTGAAATAGACAGTCTTTACGCTGACGGATGCGGACATACTTCAAAGGATGCAAAAAAGTTTTCTGAAGGCGGTGAAAACTAATGAATAAAGTATTTAACCGTATCGAATCCATCGTAGGAAACGTAATAACCGTACACGCACAAGGCGTGCGTTATAACGAGCTTGCAGAGATAAGCACACGCTTTGGAAAGTCTCTTGCAAGCGTAAACAAAATAGACGGAGATATCGTATCTCTGCAGGTATTTGCAGGCGGTCAGGGTATCTCAACGGGTGACGAAATAAGGTTTTTGGGGCACGAAATGCGTGTATCATTCTCGGAAGACCTGCTTGGCAGAATCTTCAACGGCTCGGGCAAGCCGAGAGACAAGGGGCCTTTCCTTAAGGACAACATGACGACGATAGGCGGCCCTTCCGTCAATCCGACGAAAAGAATACTTGCCAACCGAATGCTGAGAACAAATATCCCTATGATAGATATGTTCAACACGCTCGTGGTAAGCCAAAAGCTCCCGATATTCTCAATTTCGGGAGAGCCGTATAACCAGCTGCTTGCGCGTATTGCAATGCAGGCTGAAGCCGACGTCATAGTTCTCGGCGGCATGGGACTTAAATACGACGATTTCCTCTATTTCAAGGAAACGCTTGCACAAGGCGGTGCTCTTTCTAAAACCGTAATGTTTATTCACACAGCATCCGACCCGACGGTTGAATGTATGATGATACCCGATATGGCGCTGGCAGTCGCCGAGCAGTTTGCCCTTCAGGACAAGGACGTGCTCGTGCTTCTTACCGATATGACGAACTTCGCCGATGCAATGAAGGAAATTGCGATAACGCAGGAGCAAGTTCCCTCAAACAGAGGTTACCCGGGAGACCTTTACTCTCAGCTTGCGTCAAGATATGAAAAGGCGGTCGACTTCGATAATTCGGGCTCTGTCACGGTGCTTGCAGTAACCACTATGCCGGGTGACGACGTAACTCACCCCGTTCCCGACAACACGGGATATATTACCGAAGGACAGTATTACCTCAAGGGCGGCAGAATAGAGCCCTTCGGCTCGCTTTCGCGTCTTAAGCAGAACGTCAACGGCAAAACGAGAGCCGATCACAGAGCGCTTATGGACTCGATGATTCGTCTTTATTCCTCATACAAGGATACTCTTGAAAAGAAGAACATGGGCTTTATGATGAGCCGCTGGGACGAGAAGCTTCTTCGCTACGGCGAGCTTTTCGAGGAAAGGCTCATGGACCTGTCGGTAAATATGCCGCTTGAGGAAGCGCTTGATACCGGCTGGGAGATTCTCGGCGAATGCTTTGAAAAGGATGAAACGGGTATAAAGACCGAGCTTACCGATAAATTCTGGCCCAAAAAATAGGAGGTGCGTTTTCATTGGCAAAAATCAAGCTTACAAAAAATGAGCTGAAAGTCCAAAAAGACGCCCTGAAAATGTACCGCAGATATTTGCCTACTCTGACACTTAAAAAGCAGCAGCTTCAATCCGAAATACGCGAGATAGAAGCGAAAGCCAAAAAGGTAAAGCAAGAAAAAGAGGAGCTTGAGCGAGGATTTCGCTCTTGGATATCCGTTTTCAGCGAAAAGGAAGCATTTACCGAAGGAATAGTCAAAGTAAGCAACATCAGAAAAGGCACGGGAAACATAGCAGGCGTCAGCATCCCCACTTATGAGGGTGCAGACTTTTCCCGCGGGGACTACGACCTGTACGAAACGCCGCTTTGGGTAGATATTGCGGCAGACCATATGCAAAAGGCGCTTGAGCTTGACCTTGAAGCAGAGGTGCTCTTTGAGCAGGTGCGCCTGCTTGAAGCAGAGCTTCGGGCAACCTCTCAGCGTGTAAATCTTTTTGAAAAGGTGAAAATACCCGAAACCCAGAAAAACATCAAAAAGATTTCGATATATATGGCAGATCAGCAGGTAAGCGCAGTAGTACGCTCAAAAATTTCAAAAAGCAAAATAGCGCAAAGAACTAAAACCGCGTCTGCAGAGGAGGTGTTCACGGTATGATAGTACCTATGAAAAAGGTCACTCTTATCCTGACGCATAACTCTGTAAGACGTACCCTCACAAAGCTCAGAGCACTCGGCGTCCTTCATATAGAAATGAAGACGGGAACGAGCGACACGCTTCGCTTGCTCACCGAACAAACGGCAAAGCTTGAAGGAGCGATATATTCGGTTGAAGACAGGGCGAAAAAATGCACCGAAATAAAAGAGGCGGACACCGCCGAAGCTCTCAGAATAGCGGATAGAATATCCGAGCTTGAAGGAGAAAAATCAAGCTGTCACGCAAGACTTGCGTCAATTGCGTCAGAGCTTGACAAGATCAAAGCTTGGGGCGAGCTTGACCCAGACTCTCTTGCATCGCTTGAGAGCGACGGTATTTCCCTCTCACTTTACGAAATGCCGCTCTCCGAGTATAAAAAGCTCGGTGAGGATATAAAGGCGCTCCCTCTTTCAAAAACGAAGGCTTCGGTTCGCTTCGTGTGTATCAACCAAGTCCCCGAGACTCTTGAGGCCTACAGAACGCCTATGCCCGAGCTTTCAGTAGCAAAAATGCAAGAGGAAGAGGCAAGGCTCGAAGGAAGACTCAGCGAAATTGAATCCGAGCTTGACGGATGCGCCGCATACAGCGGCAGTATGAAAGCTACGATAGAGGTGCTTTCAAAGGAAACGGAGTTTGAAAATTACGCCGTAACCGCAGAAAAAGAAAACATATCCGATAAAACGGATAAGCCCTTTGATATCTCATACTTCACGGGCTATATTCCGTCGGATAAGCTCAACACGCTCAAAGCCGAGGCAAAAGAGCACGCATGGGGACTCATAGCCGAGGATCCTACCCACGACGATAACGTTCCTACAAAGCTTCAAAACAACAGGTTCGTCTCGCTCATATATCCGATGACAGACTTTCTCGGCACTGTTCCCGGATACTTTGAATACGACATATCAAGCTGGTTTTTGGGATTCATCCTTGTGTTCTTCGGAATCATTTTCGGAGACGGCGGCTACGGGCTTCTTATAAGCGGTGTTGCGGGTGCGCTCATACTCAAAAGCGTGCTTGCCAAAAAGGAAATCCCACCCGCATTTTTGCTCATAGCCCTGCTTGGAGGAGCTACGGTGCTTTGGGGTGCTCTTACTTGTACGTGGTTTGGTCTTTCCCCCGAGCTTCTTCCCTCTTGGCTCAAAGCTCTCTCGATTCCGCCGATATCAAACGTATATGCAGACACAATATGGTATCCCCCGTGGACAGACGGCACGGCAGGGCTTACGACAACGCAAAACGTGCAGATATTCTGCTTTGCACTCGCTTTAGTTCAGCTGTCCGCCGCTCATATAATGGGGGCTGTAAGAAACATAAGGTCGCTTAAAGCACTCGGCGATATCGGCTCCGTGCTTATGCTATGCGGAATTTTCTATGTGGTTCTCTCGCTCGTCGTAAACGGTGCGGTGTTCTCTCTCGGACTTGTCGTAGGCGGTGTTCCCGTCGGAGCTCTCGCAATAGCGTGCATAGGCGCTGGCTTTGTCTTAAACTTCATTTTCTCAAACTACGAAGGAAAGATAGGCAAGTCGATCGTAGAAAGCCTTAAAAACATCGTTTCAGTCCTTCTCGGAGTCGTCAACATCTTCTCCGACATCGTCTCATACATTCGTCTGTGGGCGGTCGGTCTTGCGGGTGCAGCAATATCCGCCACGGTAAACGACCTCGCAAGTCCAATGCTCGGAGATTTGATGTTTATACTCTTTGCAGTTATCCTTCTCGTCTTCGGACACGGACTTAATATGATACTCAACGTGCTTTCGGTTATCGTTCACGGTGTCAGACTGAACACGCTTGAATTCTCCTCGCATTTGGATATGTCCTGGAGCGGTATAAAATATAAACCATTTAAAGAATAAAAATCAGATATAAGATTAAAGGAGAAAAATTATGAATTGGGGATTATTAGTAACAGCGTTGACTATGGGTGTTGCGGCAATAGGCTCGGCAATAGGTATCGGAACCGCAGGCTTGGCAGCTATCGGCTCTTGGAAAAAATGTTATCTTGCAAACAAAGCGGCTCCGTTTATTCTGACGGTATTTGCAGGTGCGCCCCTCACGCAGACAATCTACGGCTTTCTGCTTATGCAGCAGATGAAGGGTGCTGCATCGGCTGACCCGATGTTCCTCGTAGGTATCGGTCTTGCTTCCGGCGTGGCTATGGCAATTTCTGCAATAGTTCAGGGCAAAGCAGGTGCGGCAGGAGCAGATGCTCTCGCTGAAACAGGCAAGGGCTTTTCTCAGTACATCATGGTAGTCGGTCTTTGCGAAACGGTTGCCCTCTTCGCACTCGTTTTCAGCATGGTAGCACTTGGATAAGAAAAAGAAAATACGCACACAAAAAGAGGTTGCTCGCGCAACCTCTTTTTCATTCTTTGGATTGGATAAAAAATAACGACTCTTTCGAGTCGTTATTTTTGGCGGAGAGAGAGAGATTCGAACTCTCGGAACGGTATTAGCGTTCACACGATTTCCAGTCGTGCGCCTTAGACCAGCTCAGCCATCTCTCCGTGTTGCTCACGAATGATATAATAACATATTTGATTGAAAAAATCAATAGAAAATTTGAATTTTTTTGAAAAAAGATTTTTTATTACTTGACACACAAAAATTTTTATGATATTATATATAGGTCGTGAACAAAGCCAAGTATAAAGAGCTTTTAAGACACAACTAAATATTACACGGAGAGATATCGAAGCGGTCATAACGAGGCGGTCTTGAAAACCGTTTGGGGTTCGCGCCCCACGTGGGTTCGAATCCCACTCTCTCCGCCAAAAATCCAAGCCGTACGGCTTGGATTTTTTATTTGCGCCCGCAGGGCAGGACATCGGTTGCGTGCGTTGCACGCAACATCATTTATCCGTAAGATAACATCGTTCTCATTCAGCCGTAGGCTGCATTCCTACTTCCCTATCAAGCAAAAAGCTGACCGAGCGTGCTCGGTCAGCTTTTGTATTTTAATTCTCTTATTTCTTTTTCGAGATAGCTTCCTTTACCTTGTAAGCGATATTCTCTTTTGTAAAGCCGTAGTATTTAAGAAGCTCTGCCGCCGATGCGCTTCTGCCGTAGGTATCGTTCATACCCATACGGATAACGGGAACGGGACATTCCTCTGCCACGACCTCGCAAACCGCACCGCCAAGACCGCCTATAATGCTATGCTCTTCAACGGTAACGATAGCACCCGTCTCGGAAGCTGCCGCTGCGATTATCTCGCGGTCGATAGGCTTTATTGTGTGTATGTTTATAACTCTTGCGCTGATACCCTCTTCTTCGAGAAGCTCTGCCGCTTCAAGAGCTATTGAAACGGTAAGACCCGTTGCTACGATTGTAGCGTCACTTCCCTCTTTAAGAAGCACGCCCTTACCTAACTCGAACTTGTAGCCCTCGTTATCGTTTATTATGGGAGCATTAGCTCTGCCAAAGCGAAGGTAAACGGGACCTACGTGCTCTGCAGCCGCAATAAGCGCCGCTCTTGCTTCGATAGCGTCGGCGGGGTTTAAAATAACCATACCCGGTATAGTACGCATAAGAGCGATATCCTCGTTGCACTGGTGTGTAGCTCCGTCCTCACCTACGGTACAGCCTGCGTGCGTTGCACCTATCTTTACGTTAAGGTGGGGGTAGCCTATTATATTTCTTATCTGCTCAAACGCTCTGCCTGCGGCAAACATTGCAAAGCTGGACGCAAAGGGGATCTTCCCTGCCGCAGCGAGCCCTGCCGCAACGCCCATCATATTTCCCTCGGCAATTCCGCAGTCAAAGAAACGGTCGGGGTATGCTTTTTTGAACATTTCGGTTTTCGTAGCCGCCGCGAGATCCGCGTCAAGAACTACGAGATTGGGATGAAGCTCGGCAAGCTCGCAAAGAGTCTCGCCGTAGGCCTGTCTTGTTGCAACTGCCTTTGCCATTATAACCCCTCCTTTTCCATATATGCTTTAATTTCCGCTACCGCCTGCTCGTACTCGTCCTTCGAAGGAGCTTTTCCGTGCCAGCCACACTGTCCTTCCATAAAGGAAACACCCTTGCCCTTGGTTGAATTTGCTATAATTACCGAGGGCTTGCCGTTCTTTGCCTCTTTTGCCGACGTGAAAGCCGCCTCGATAGAGTCAAAGTCATGAGCATCTGCATAAAATACGTTCCAGCCGAACGCACGGAACTTCTCGTCGTGCGGGGTGGGGTTCATAACGTCGGTGGTCTTTCCGTCTATCTGAAGACCGTTCAAGTCGATTACGGCACAAAGATTGTCAAGCTTGTAGTGAGAAGCGAACATAGCCGCCTCCCATACCTGACCTTCCTCGCTCTCACCGTCGCCTACTACGGTATAAACACGATAGTCGGCACCGTCCACCTTGCCTGCAAGAGCCATTCCGCAAGCGGCAGAAATGCCAAGTCCGAGAGAGCCTGTTGACATATCGACACCGGGGGTGTGCTTCATATCGGGGTGTCCCTGAAGGTAGCTGTCAAGCTTTCTCAAGGTCTTGAGGTCTTCCTTCGGTAAAAAGCCTCTCTCTGCAAGCACCGAGTAGTATACGGGTGCCGCGTGTCCCTTTGACAGCACGAATCTGTCGCGCGCCGGATTTTTGGCATCTGCAGGATTAATATTCATCTCGCTAAAGTAAAGGTATGTCATTACGTCTGCCGAGGAAAGCGATCCGCCGGGATGTCCGCTTCCCGCATTAAATACGCTCTCAAGAATCCCGAGACGTACGTTTGCGGCAGTTTTTTTGAGCATTTGTTTCTTTTCCGTGTTCATTTCTATTCCTTTCCAAAGTTGAATTAAAACTTATTTTTTCGTTTTGAAGAATATTGATAAATTTTACAAATTTACCGTTTTTTTCACTTTGTTAAAAATAAAACTCAATATCGCAAAAATGCAGCATGACATTGTTTGCCATACTGTTTCCATCTTTAATTCTCCATAGTAAATAAACCTATATACTAATATACATAATTTTGAAGGAAAAGTCAAGATTAACACATAAAATTTAAGAATAAAGTTTTTAAGCACTTCGACTGTACAAATCAAAAAGGAGGATTGCTCCTCCTTTTTGTATGTGTTATTCAATTAGAGATCAACTGCATTTTGCCGACCGAACGATTGCCAACGCGGTTTAGTCGTAAATCGTAACGTCGCCGTCGTTGAGCTCGTAGTTTTCGTCCGAACCGGGCATACCGTGGTCACAGAGACCGATAGAAGCTCCGTCGTGAGAATTAGGCGACCACTGTCTCGGATGAGTTTTCGGATTCAAAATATCAACGTATTCCTGAATTCCGAGAAGATTGTCTATCATACGGTAGTTTTCAAGAACGATGGCATTGAACGTAGCCACACATTCAGCTTCAAGTGCCTTCTTTTGTTCTTCTGTTCCGTTTTTCATTATTTCAGGATAAGTGAAGAACAGCTTCATATATGAGTATGATACGTGAAGAACTCTTATGTTGAAGTAAGTAATATCGTTCGTTGCTGCATCAAGCGCTTCCTTGAAGAGCCCCTCTATCTCTGCCTCTCTCGTCAAAAAGTCCTCTGCAGAATACATAGCCTCGGGCGTTGCGTAAAGACCGTAGTGGCTCATCTTATTGGATGCTTCCATTAGGAAGTCGAAGTATGCTCTTATGTTCTGCCACTTAGGTCCGTAGTAACCGCGCATAAACGTGTTTATGTATTCATCATACTCTGCGTCAGTCATATCGGGTTTTTCCATAAGCTTTGCAAGCAAGTAGGATCTGAGATCTCCAAACTCTCCCGAAACGTTGTGGGCGTTACCCTGTGCAAATATACCCTTCGCACCGTATTTCTTGAAGGTCTGAACGTTTGCCTTAAGAACGTCGAAATTCGGCATCGTTGCGGCATAGTAGAAGCAGTCGCAAACATAATCCCAGATATAGAGCTCATCCGTAATGCTGCTCCATCCCTTAAGATCCTTCATATACTGTGCGTTTGCCTCGCAGCATTCTTCCTCAAGCGGATGCTGATAGCAGCATCTAATACCGGCAAGCTGAATAATTACGTTGTCGCGAGGTCTTTCAACCTTAGGAGCCGACTGAGTATCTGAATATGCAAGGGTGTGTATTCTAAGGTTAGGATAGTCGTCCTTTACTGCATCGGCAATACGGTTTACAAACTCAAGAAGCATATCAGAGTAGTTTCTGCCAGCCTTCTTGCTATTGCATATTCCGCAGTTACAGAACGATGTATCGTTCAAAGAAACGGAAATAATATCTGCTTTGGGATTTTCAGCCAAAAGCGCCATCACACCATCAAGCGTCTTCTTATAGGTATCTTCGCTATAGAGACACGGGTTTGGAGACAGTCCGTTTCCTGTTCCCATAAGCTCTGTTATCGTGTGGAACGGAATACCCGTAAAGCCGTAGAAATCTCCAAACTGAGAGGTATACGCGTTTCTGCCGTTGTTGTAGTTGATCATATTCTTCGCTGCATAAGAATTGTACGAAGAAGCGCACCAGTCGGGACCTCTGTATTCAAATACCTGCTCAAAATTATAATCAATGCTATCTATGGTAATAGTGTCTTCCTCGTTCAAAAGAACGTCAAGGTTCGGAAGGAATGCCCAACCGACGTACTTCTCAAGGAAATTATATACGCTGTAAAGTATTCCTCTCTTGCCGCCGGTGAAGATAACGCCGGTATCATCGGTTTTTATCGAGAAGTTTTCTCCCATAGCCTCGTTGTAAACGAGCTTGAGCTGGGGTTTTGTCAAAAGCGCGTTGCCGTCCTTTTCAATTTCAAGCTTCTTGCCGCCCGTGGTCTTCGAAAGGAAGCTTTGGAGCTCCTGAGCAGCGTAAGTAGCGGAAGGAACGTTATTGGAATCGCACACTATCACGTACTCGGATATATCCTTGCCTGCAATTGTAAGCGAGTCTATCTTGTTGTAAGAAACGGTAGTATTGAGATCTGCTATAGCCGAGGTTTCGGGAGTAAGTATGTAGTCGTACGACCCGTAATAACGTCCATATCCGAGATACTCTCTCATTATGAAGGAAACAGCCTCGGAGAGATAGTCCTTATCGCTTCCCGAAAGAAGAAGATCCGAACCCGAAGTCTTAACCGAGTAACTAAACGAGTTGGTAGTGCTGTCTACAGACAAATATATTTTCTTGTCTGCGTTTTCGTTTGCATTCTTAATAGGAAGATATGCGCCGGCCTGAGACCAAAGAGCCTCCTGAAGCTTTTCAGCCTGACTGTAAATTGTCTTAATAGACGTATTACATACAATAGTATAATCAGAAAGCTTGTTGCCGGATATTGTCATATCCTGAATAGGCGCCTTCTCCTCACGGGGCTGTACGTAGCTAAAGTCTCTTTCGTAAGCAGAATAGCTGGGGTCTACCATATACTCAACGAAGAATCTTACAGCTTCTGTTGTGCTCTCTCCGTTCTCGCCGCAGATCCAAATGCGGTTGCCTACTCCCATTATAACATAACCGTCAGTCCAAATCTCTGACTTCAATTCGGTAGTAAGCTTGGTGTTTTCTCTGTTTGTCTCACCTATAACTATTTCATACTCGCTTACCGGATTGGTCTTCCAGTCCGTTTTTATGTCGAGATTAATATTGGTTTTTTCGAAGAACAATGATTTAAGCTCTGATGCAGCGTCATAAAATTCCTCGTTATTATCACTTACAAGAATATTGTAAGCGGTCTGTTCGTTGTCAAGCAATACAAGCGGTCCCGTAGGAACGACAGGCTGAGTATCAACGGTAGTATCTTCAGTCTTGCCGCCGTTGCACGCTGCAAGACAGAACAAAAGCAATACCGATACAAGCAATGTTAACAGTCTTTTAAAATTCATAAAATTCCTCTCATTTGTTTCATTTTTCAGTGTTTTATACAAGAATATCCACCATAAATATTATAAAAGATAAATCGTTTAAAATCAATACTCAACACACCATTTTTTGCGAAACATTTTCGCCACAATTCCGTAAAAATCTTTATTTTTGAGCTTGACAACCACTCATTAAAAAACACCGTTCATGCTGTACACGGACGGTGTTTTAAAACTGTATTTATAGCATCAAGCTTTACGAAGCAACGCAATTTCACTTACAATATCTGTTGCTTATCTCGAGCATTTTGTCAAAGTTATCTTCCATTTCAGACGCAAGCTTTATTTGTGTTCTTGCTCTTACAAGGTTGTGCTCTTCGTAATCGGTAGGAAAATACGTATCTCCGCAAAGGTAGTCGGTCAAAAATCTCATTCCGCACTCGGCGGTTATGAGATATGCGCTATAAGGAATAAGCTCTATTTCCCTCTCGGTCATGCTTCCCTTCACCTCGGGGCAAAAGCCGCTTACGTAAGCCTCGTACAGTCCCATATCAAAGTGAACCTTTTCAAGATCCTGCTCGTCCTCTGCCGCAGTAGATGCACCGAAACGTATAGAATCACCGAAATCGTAAAGAAGCGAGCCCGGCATAACGGTATCAAGGTCGATTATTGCACGAGCCTCGTTCGTTCTCGTATCCATCAGAATGTTATTGAGCTTCGTGTCGTTATGCGTAACGCGAAGCGGAATGCTTCCGTCTGCAAGCCCGTCTACCACCTTTGAAAAAGTATCCTTATGCGAAAGGAAAAACTCTATCTCTGGAATTGCATTATCAGCTCTGTTGCGGGTGTCTGCATCAAGCGCGTCTATAAAATCCTGAAAACGCTTGGGGGTATTGTGAAAATCCGGAATAGTCTCGGTAAGTACCGAAGCGTCAAAGCGCGCAAGATGATTCTGAAACGCTCCGAAGGCCGCACCGCACCTCTGAAAAAGCTCAGCGTCGGTTACAGTCTGATAAGCAACCGTATCATCGAGAAAATCATACATACGGTAATAGCCGTCTTTTTTAAGAAAATTTTCTCCGCTTTTAGTTTTCAATACACGCTGAGTCTCGACGCCTATCGAATACAAATACTCGGTAACGTAGGAAATATTGTTCATCAAAGCCTTGATATCTTTAAAAACAAAAGAGTTCATTCTTTGAAGAACGTAGCGGCGAACGTCGGTAGTAACGAGATAGGTCCTGTTAATATGACCGTTGCCGAAGCGCTCTACCGATACGACGTTTCCCTCAATGCAAAAATTGTCTATTATAGGTAAACATTTTGCCTTGTAATCCTTCATTATGTAAATCCTCCAACAAAAATCATGCCGCACATAACCGTTGCGACTGACCCTCTTTGTGTATTATAACATATTAAAACCAAAAAGTACAGTCTTTTTTGGTTTTTTTATGAACAAAGCATAAAAACAAGCTCTTTCGGAGATATTTTCTTGCGTTTTTTTGTTTACAAAACAAAGCTTTTATGATAAAATAAAAATGCAATAAAAATCTGATAATTATGCGTAGCGAGGCTGTTTATGGGATTGGTTTTATTAACTGCATTAGGCGTGGGCGGTGCCTCTGTGCTCGGCGCCCTTCTTGGATTTCTTTTTAAGAAGCCATCACACAAATTCAACGACATAATGCTTTCCTCAGCCGCAGGCGTGATGCTTTTTGCCGCTGTGGTAGGACTTATACTTCCCTCTCTTGAATACGGCGGAAGCTTTGCCCTGCTTCTCTCGTCTTCGGGAATTTTTTGCGGAGCACTTTGTATAAGTCTTATAGACAAGGCTGTCCCTCACCTTCACAGGATAGCGGGGACCGAGCTTGAAACGCATCCCGAGCGCCAGGCGCAGCTTAACAAGGTGCTTTTGTTTGTAATAGCAATAGCTATCCACAATCTTCCCGAGGGACTTGCGGCAGGAGTTGGCTTTGGCGCGGAGGACACGTCAAAGGCAATTGCAATAGCAACCGGAATTGCCATCCAGAACGTACCCGAGGTAATGGTAATAATAGCACCCATGCTTTCTGCGGGAGTCAGCCGCAGGCGCACCTTTATTATAGCTTTGATAACCGGACTTATTGAGGTGGTCGGTACGCTTGTCGGATATATAGCGGTAAGCATCTCTGCGGCGATCCTTCCCTTCGCCCTTGCTTTTGCAGGAGGTACGATGCTATACGTAATAAGTGACGAAATGATTCCCGAAACACACTCGCACGGAAACGAGAGGGTGTCCACTTATTCATTGCTTATCGGCTTTTGCATCATGATGATAATTGATACTTTGCTTTAATATAAAACTTTAATATAAAGGAGAATGAAAATGATAACGGAAAAGATAAAATATATCGGTGTAAACGACAGAGAGATAGACTTGTTCGAGGGACAGTTTGAAGTACCAAACGGCATGGCGTACAACTCTTATGTCATCCTTGACGAGAAGATAGCCGTGCTTGACACGGTGGATGCAAAGTTCGGTGACGAATGGCTCGAAAACTTAAAACGTGAGCTTGACGGCAGAGTTCCCGACTATCTTATCGTTCACCATATGGAGCCTGACCACTCGGCAAATATCGACCGCTTTGCGCGCGAGTATCCGAGTGCAACCATCGTTGCGACCGACCTTGCCTTCGGCATGATGAAAAAGTTTTTCGGCACCGGATACGAAGACCGCCGCATCTCCGTAAAGGAATCGGACACGCTTTCGCTCGGCGAGCATACGCTTACCTTTTATACAGCCCCTATGGTACATTGGCCTGAGGTTATGATGAGCTACGAAAGCTCGGAGGGAATCTTATTCTCTGCCGATGCATTCGGCAAATTCGGTGCACTTGATGCCGACGAGGACTGGGCGTGCGAGGCTCGCCGTTACTACTTCGGAATCGTCGGAAAGTACGGAACTCAGGTGCAGACAGTGCTCGGCAAGCTCGGCGCGCTTAAAATAAATATGATATGCGCTCTCCACGGTCCCATACTCAAAGAAAACCTTTCCTATTATATTGACCTTTATAACATCTGGTCTTCCTGGGGTGTTGAGAGCGAGGGCGTTGGAATTTTCTACACCTCTGTCTACGGAAACACGAAGGCGGCGGCTGAGCTTCTCGCACGCGAGCTTGAAGCGATCGGATGCCCGAAGGTAGCAATAAACGACCTTGCCCGCTGTGACATGGCAGAGGCGGTCGAGGATGCTTTCAGATACGGAAAGATAGTGCTTGCAACCACAACCTACAACTCGGAAATATTCCCGTATATGAACACCTTTATCCACGCACTGACCGAGCGCGGATACAAGAACAGAACGGTCGCAATAATAGAAAACGGAAGCTGGGCTCCCGTTGCGGCAAAGGTTATATTGAAAATGCTTGACGGCTCAAAAAACATTACCTATATTGAACCGACTATAACGATACACTCGGCGCTTACAGACAAAAACAAAGAGGAAATCTCTGCTCTTGCAAAAGCACTTGTAAAATAACAAAACTTAGGACAGCATAAAAAAGCAGGCTCGGTTGAGCCTGCTTTTTATACGTTTATTTAATTATTTCTTGAATTCGAATGCGATAACTGCAGTGTCATCAAGATCGAATATGAGCTCGCCGCTGATTCCGCTCTCTGCTACAGGAAGCTTGAAGCTCTGAAGCTCTGCGGGAATCTCTTCCAAGGGAGTATCCATTGCCATAGTCTCAAAGAGTGCCTCTGTAGTGAGCGCTATCTGAGTAACCATACCGCCCTCAACTGTGAAAGAACCGTATGCAATGTAGTTCGGCTCTTCTGCCTCTTCGCTTGCGTCACCTACTATAAGAGTGAACTTTCCGCCGCCGAGAGAAAGAGCTGCATTGTATGCTTTCTCTTCATACTCACCGGAAGCCGTGAAGGTTCCGTTTACTTCCTCTGCATAGAAGGAAAGGTCAACGGGAGATGACATCATAGCGCTTATCGGGAACTTTGCTGCGAGAATGTAGTTCTCAAGCGTGCCCTCTACTGCCGTAGCACCCTCTGCGCTTGAGGTAAAGGTGAACTTACCGTCAGCTACGGTATAAGTGCCTGTTTCGGAATAATCAAGTGTTGTGGGGTCTGCGGGATCTACCGTCGCGTAAACGTATCCACCGAACGCATCAAGCTCAAGCTGGCATACACGGGTAAGTGTCATAGCCATCTGTCCCATCATAGTCTTCTGGTAGTTAGCCATATAAGTTCCTGCCCACTCGGTGTATGTACCAAACTTAGCCTCGATCTCCTGAGGAGCGGAAGCCATAGTGGAAAGTGTAAATGCTGCCTTGATGGTCTTGTTCTCGATAGTACCCTTAACTGCTGCGGGTGTCTCAACTGCCTCGCCGTCTACGTCAAGAGCCGTGAAGGAAATTTCAGTACCGTTTACGTCAAACGTACCCTTTTCGGTACGAGTCATAGCCATGCCACCCATAGCAAAGGAAGAAGCAAACGTGTACTTGCTGCCGTAATCAAGGTCGAGCTGGAAGCTGTAGGACACAGTCTTTCCCGACCCTCCCATAGGCACTTCTAACGTACCGAAGTAAGAGCCGAGAAGCTCCTCGTTAGCTATAAGAACTGCGGTCGGGAATTTAGTTCCGTCGTCCGAAGGAGATACGCTCGCCTTCCCTATCGGAACCTTGGTGGAGAATACCATATTCTTGCCTTCAAACTTGAAGGTAGCGGTCTTGGGGTTCTCTGCGGTGTTATCCGAGTAAACGAGCATATACGTGCCATCCTTATCACCGACAGTTCCCTCTCCCTTATTGTCGGAGAAGTCTCTCTTTGTGGAGATGTTGAACTTGCCGTCAGCGGTGATCTTGATGTACCACTTCATAGGCATACCAAGGTCGGATGCATCAAGCAGGTATTCGCCTGCAATGTCGGCATACTTGTTTGCGTCAGCGGTCGTGTCACCGGGCGTTGTGCCCTGCTGCGTTGTGTCTGCGGGATCTTTTGCGGGTGCGCATGCTGCAAACGAGAAGAGCATCACGAACACCAAAAGAAGAGACGTAAGCTTAAAAAGTTTCTTCATGATTAAAACTCCTTTAAAATAAATAGTATAAACGGAAGCGTTTGTACTTTCTTATATAATAAACCATTTTTTTAACCATGTCAATAAAAATTAACAAAAATTGCGCTTTAATGTGTGAAAGTGTTACAAAAACTTTGGTATGATGAATTATTAAAACAAAAAAGCCGTTTTTCATTGACAAGAGGATTTTATTATGATAATATATATATAAATAATAAAGTATATTTTGTATTTTCACTTGGAGGATATTACTATGAAAACAGCAGAAAGTTTCTTTAAATGGGCTTTTGACACAAGAGGAAAGACGGTTATGGCTCTCCATAACGGCGAGCAGATCTCCCACGAGAAAATGTTCCTCAGCTTTTGCTCGCACGATCCCGCGTTCGTTTCATACGGACCTGCAGGACTTAACGCAAGCATCAAGGGTATAGGCTTCCTTCCCAAGCCCGAATATCTCGAGGAAACACTTGAAGCTTACCTCAAGCACATCGAGACCTTCGACCCCGAGGATAAGAGCTATTCACAGAGAGGCCTTGCTCTCCTCGTTAAGTATATGTATGCGCCCGAAGCTAAAGAAAGAATCGACTTCACGAAGATTGGTTCTCTTGAAATGGCAAAGGATCACAGCTACAAGAACTACAAGGCTAATCCCGAAGCTACGATGCTCTTCTACCAGCCTCCGATGATCTCTTATGAGCTCAGAGGAAAGATGCAGATAATCGACGAGTGTGTCTCCGGCAAGAGAGAGATCTATCAGCAGATGATAAACGCTCAGCATGACGTTTACCACCGCCCTAACACAAAGATCTGGCTTGACCGTCCCGCATACCTCTTCCATATTGAAGAAGTATACGACAACTCGGCAACCAAGGAAGGCTTTGGAACAAAGCTCGTTTATCCGTACTAATACATAACTCTGACCTATTAACGATTTTGGCTCCTTCCGTACCTCTCGGTCGGAGGGAGCTATTCTTTTTCGGAGGAAAAAATGAAACGATTCGCAAAAAGAGCACTCGCGCTGACACTTGCAGCTTTGATGCTTTTACCTCTTGCATCCTGCTCAAAGAGAGACAACGCGCAATGCCGAAACGATAAGACCAACACCCTCTACGTTGGCTACGTCGGCAGCTCCTTCCCTACCTCTTATATGCCGTGGCAGTCAAGAGACGGAATAGCTCCTACGATATCGAGCATGCTCTACAGCACGCTTTTCTCTTACGACGACCTGACGGGAAATTACGACCCGCTTCTCGGAAAGAGCTGGTGCTATACCGACAAAAAGGGCGTTGCCCTTACAAAAGAGGACGGCTCGATCGACTACGACAAGGTAGCCGAGACCTACAAGGAAGAGCAGGAGATGTCCGACACCAACAGAAAGAAATATATGGTCGTTCGCGTTGAGTTAAACGAAAACGCAAAGTGGACTGACGGTACTCCCGTTACGGTTGACGACGTTTACTTCTCTTTTGATCTTTGTGCAAACAATAAGCTGTCGAATCACGCAGGTGCACTTGCTTGGGTAAACGATCTCAAGCACAAATACACCGACGGCGCGAAGAAAACGGACGGACTTTTCACGTACGACAACAACCCTCACAACTACCCGATAGCAGAGGGAGAAAAGGACAGAGTTATATATCTGCACGTAAACACCGTTATGGGTGCTATAGCTTCGCTTTTCTCGACAGTTCTGATACTGCCGAAGCACGTATGGGCAGACAAGATATCTCCCGAGATGCCTATAAACAGCACTCAGCCCTCGGATGAGCTTACCTATCTCTATCAGCATCCGATAGGATGCGGTCCTTATATGCTTGACCGCGAGGGTACGAACTCTGCACAGATAACGCTGCTCAGAAATCCCGACTACTTCTTAAAGGACGAGGACGGCGGCGACTTATATAAGGTGGACAAAATAAAGTTCATACTTTATCAGGAGCAGAACGTCGCTATATTTGCTATTAAGAAGGGCTACATAGATATACTTGACTCATCTATTCCGGCAAACTACGGAACTCTGTTTGAGCAAGAGGAAAACATTCAGGTGTTCTCCGTACCGAACGTCTTTGTAAACACACTCGTGCTTAACGTAAACCCCGTAGAAGCACAAAAGAACAAGATAAGAGACCTTCTCGCAAACGAGGATTTCAGACGTGCTATTGCCCTCTCGATAAACCAAGAGGAGCTTATAGAAATAGGTCTTGACGGAAAAGGAAGCACCTACTCGGCAGGTCTTATATCAAGCACGCTTGAGAATATGTACAATCCCGAAAGTGACATTCTCAGAGGAGAGTATCAGGCGAGACTTGCGGAAGCTAACGCAATACTTGACAAGTATTCGACAAAGAAGGACGATCTCGGCTACAGAATATACGAAGGCGAGCGAATGAGCTTTGAGATACTCGGCGCTCCCGGCGAGCAGGACACGATAAGCTACCTTCAGCTTCAGCTTCAGCGTATCGGCATCGAGGTAAAATACGCGGCAAAGGGCAATTCACCCGAAAACACGTACCTCTACCACAGCCGTTTCGATATGACCTTGCAGGGTGTTACCTTCTCAAGCTCAACGGTCGACATAATGCTGAACTCTCATTTCGTAAACCTCAACAAGTCCTCTAACTACGGACGTCTTGAAAACGAGGAGCTCACGAAAAAGATTGACCGTATGAGAAACACGCTCAATCTTACCGAGAAAAACGCGCTTATCCGCGAGATTCAGAAGGATATAGCGACACAGTACTACAAGATACCGCTTTACTCATCAAATATCACCTCGGTCGCAAGAACTGACAGATTCACAGGCTACGTAGTACCAACCTCAAGCACGGCGTTCTCGCTTGAGACACTTCAAAATCTTGAATTTGTAGGAGACAGATAATATGAAATTAAGTTATATTATAAAGAGAATACTCCTTACAATATTCATTTTTATTATCGTTATGACGCTCAACTTCTTCATTCCCCGTCTGGGCGTTGAAGACCCCGCCGAGAGATACTACCCCCCACAGGGCAACATGAGCGATATTGAGTACGATATTATAAAAGAGCTGACGCGCGAGCAGTACGGCCTTAACGGCACGACCTGGGAGCAGTACGTAAGATACGTTACGAAGCTTCTTCACGGCGACCTTGGAAATTCGATGAAGAGCGGCTCGCCTGCCGTTGCCGACCTTATAGCAGAGAGAATACCGTGGACTCTCGTTCTTTCGGTTTCCACTATGCTTATCGGTCTTATATGCGGACTGCTCTTCGGTGCATTTGCCGCGTGGAAGCGAGGCCGCTGGCCTGATATGGTATTGCTTAACGCCTCTACCTTCACGACGGCTCTGCCAAGCTTCTTTATAGCGCTGCTTCTCACTCTTTTCCTCGGATTTGAGCTTGAGTGGCTTCCCGCTTACACAGACTCGAACATGGTAGCCGACTTTGACTGGTCCTGGGATGCTATTATGAACGTCGCGTATAACGCGGCGCTTCCCGTAATCAGTATGGCTGTCGGAAGCATCGTAGGATACGCACAGACCACGCGTAACAGCGTTATATCGGTATCAAACGAGGACTTCATTCTGACGGCTCGCTCAAAGGGAATATCAAACGGTGCAGTTTTATATAAGCATACCCTCCGCAACGCCCTGCTCCCGATAGTCACGAGCTTCGGTATGAGCGTAAGCGGACTTATCGGCGGTGCTACCGTTATCGAGCAGATATTCAACTGGAACGGTATGGGAACGCTTTTCCTTGAAGCGAACAACACAAACGACTATCCTCTTATGATGGGTATAATGCTATTTATGAGCGCTTTCGCTCTTGTAGCAAACCTTATAACAGACTTATGCTACGGGCTTCTTGACCCGAGAGTTACGGTAGGTGAGAGACGATGAAAAAATTCGGTGAAAAACTTAAGAAAAACTTCTTTGTCTCCCTTTGCTCGAAGCTCTGGAAGCATCCGAAGGGCAGACTCGGTATAATTATCGTACTTATCCTTTCATTCGTTGCGATATTCGCTCCCCTCATAGCCCCCTACAACCCCTATGACGTTACCGAAAGAGCGCAAAAAGGTCTCGCTCCCTCTTGGGAGCATCCGCTCGGAACTACGATTACTACGGGACAGGATATCTTCAGTATGCTTATATACGGCTCAAGAGTATCAATGTCTATCGGCGTTATCACGGGACTTTGCATCGCGTTTCTCGGTGCATTTATGGGAATACTTGCAGGCTACGTCGGCGGTATCGTTGACACGATAATCATGCGTATGGTTGACGTTATGCTCGTCATCCCCACCCTTCCCTTAACCATAGTTTTAACAAACATATTCGGCAAATCCTACTTTATGATAGTATTCATCTTCACCTTGTTCGGCTGGCAGGGACTTTCCCGTGTCATTCGTTCTCAGGTTCTGGTGCTTAAAAATTCAAACTACATAAAGGCGGCAGAGCTTGCGGGAGCTTCGCGTGCGAGAATAATGTTCAAGCATATCCTTCCCGGAGTTACGCATCTGCTTATCATGTCGACCGCTATGACAAGCGCAGGTATCATGGTAGCTGAGGCGGGACTTAGCTTTCTCGGACTTGGTGACCCGACCGCTATCAGCTGGGGTAAAATGCTTGCCGAGGTACAAAGCGGCGGAGCTCTGCTCTTCGGTCACTGGTGGTGGATAGCCGCTCCCGGTATCGGAATATTCCTTGCCATATTCGCTTTTATGAGAATAGGTATGGCGCTTGAGGAAATATTCAACCCGAGAATGAAGCAAAGCGGTGCCGCGTACAAGCTCTTTAAGTCGCTTAACAGCACCTACGTGCAGGACATTTTCGACTCGATGAATGAAAACGAAGAAAAAGACAATGAGGCTGCAAAGGCTTTAGACTGCGAAGAGGAGGCAAAGGTATGACAGACGAGCTTATGCTGAAATTACGCAATCTTAAGGTTATTTTCCCAAACGCTATGGGAACCGTAAAGGCAGTCGAAGGAATAGACCTTGATATACACAAGGGCGAGTGTCTTGCTCTCGTAGGTGAGTCGGGATGCGGTAAAAGCGTTACAAGCTTGGCTATTATGAAGCTGCTTAACTCCCCCCCTGCTCTTATGCAGGTAGACGAGCTTTGCGTTGACGGAATTGAGCTTAAGGACTATTCAAACAAGAAGATGCAGGAAATACGCGGAAAGAAAATTTCCATGATATTTCAGGACGCAATGAGTGCACTTAACCCCGTAATGACGGTAGGCCGTCAGATACAGGAGGTTTTCCTCACTCAAAAGGGTATATCCAAAAAGGAAGCGAAGGAACGCTCAATCAAGGCTCTTGAGCTTGTAGGTATTCCCGAGCCTGCGCGCCGTTACAACGACTTTCCTCATCAGCTCTCGGGCGGTATGAGACAAAGGGTGCTTATAGCTATGGCTTTTGCCTGCAACCCCGAGCTTATCATAGCTGACGAGCCGACGACCGCTCTTGACGTAACCGTACAGGCGCAGGTGCTTGACGTGCTTAAGCGTATGCAGCAGTCGCACAACACATCACTTCTTCTCATTACACACGACCTGTCTATCGTGGCTAATATGGCAGATACGATATGCGTTATGTACTGCGGAAAGATAGTTGAAAAATCTCCCGCATACGAGCTTTTCAAGGCTCCGTATCACCCCTACACGCAAGGACTTCTCGGTGCTATTCCGAAGCTGTCCGATAAGCGCCACGTATTCATTCAGATTCCCGACAGCGTACCGAATCCCATGCACAAGCCCGAGGGCTGTTATTTCCACCCGAGATGTGCGTATGCAACAGACGAGTGCAGAAAAACGATGCCCCCTCTTCGCGATATGGGCGGCGGCAGATTCGTACGTTGCCATCATAGCTTGGAGGTGAAGTGAAATGTCAGATAAAAACGACGTTATAATGCAAGCGCAAAACCTGTCCGTTCACTTCCCCGTCAAAGGCTCAAATCCCTTTAACCGCAAATACGTAAAGGCAGTCTCCGACGTAAACGTGTCTATCAGACGCGGCGAGACCTACGGCCTTGTAGGCGAGTCGGGATGCGGCAAAAGTACGTTTGCAAACGCCCTGCTCGGTATTCTCAAGCCCACGGGCGGTAAGGTAATATTCGAGGGCAAGGACTTAAACGCACTCTCAAAAAGAGAATTTAAAGAGCTGCGCCGTAATATGCAGATGATATTCCAGGATCCGTTCAGCTCTCTTAACCCCCGCTTTGACCTGCTTGAGATAATAGGCGAGCCTATGGTTATCCGCGGCGGCTACACCCCCGAAGAGATAGAGGAGCGCGTTGTTGAAATGCTTGAGCTGGTCGGTCTTTCAAGAGCAGACCTTCACAGATACCCCTCCGACTTCTCGGGCGGACAGAGACAGAGAATAGGTATCGCACGCGCGATAATCTTAAATCCCTCCTTCCTCGTTTGCGACGAGCCCGTGTCGGCACTTGACGTATCGGTACACGCGCAGATACTCAATCTCCTTGACGAAATTCAGAAAAAGAGCGGACTTACCTACCTCTTTATATCGCATAACCTTGCGGTAGTAAAGAGCATCTGCGACCACATGGCAGTTATGTATCTCGGTAAGGTAATGGAGAGCGGATGCACCGAAAAGATATACGAAAACACGCTTCACCCCTACACGAAGGCGCTGCTTAGTGCCGTGCTTGACATCGACGTGGATAACAAGCGTGAGCGCGTAATTCTCCACGGCGATATCCCAAGCCCGATAAATCCCCCTCCGGGATGCCGCTTCTGCAAGAGATGCCCGAATGCAATGGATATCTGCTCTAAAGTCGAGCCGAAGCTCGTTGAAATAGAGCCCGACCACATGATCGCGTGCCACCTTTATAAAGAGTGTACTCCGCAAGAATAAAAAGTCATAATAGCAAAAAGGATTTTCGCATTTGCGAAAATCCTTTTTTACTGTTGTTTATTTCTCAAGCATTATATCAATTATCTCTTCGTCTGTATTCTTCATTCCGTCTCGGGCGAGTCTGCCGACGTTGCGGATAGTGTTCTCAACACCCTTGGATACTATGCCGTCGCCGCCGTAGAACTGATGCCCCGAGCAGTACATATCATATCCCAAAATGCCTGCTTCGACCGCCATTGCTATTTTAGCGGCGCAGGACGGCTTTGCTCCGTCGCATATCGTACCCGACAAAATAGCAAGCGCATTTACGAGCGTGTGCGCTATCTCTTTGTATCCGCCGCCGCAGAGGTGCGCAATTCCGCACCCGCAGCCGCAGCCGGCACTTATAGCTCCGCAATAAGCGGAAAGACAGCCGATACCCGTTTTCTGATGTATAGTAATAAGATTGGAAACGAGCAGAGCGCGAAGCATCTTCTCCTCGTCAACTCCCATGTGCTGTGCATAGATATAAACGGGAACAGATGCGGTAATACCTTGGTTTCCGCTGCCCGATATTATGCAAACGGGAAGCTCACATCCGCTCATACGGGCGTCTGACGCGGCAGCGGCATAAGCGCGCGCCTTGTTTCTCACGTCACACTCTCCACCTCGGAAAATAACCTTGCCTATAGAAGCTCCCCACTCACCGAGGATTCCCTCTTCGGCTATCTTCATATTGTTTTCCACCTGTGAGAGAAGGTATGGCTTTATCTCGTCAAGATCTGCCGTCTCGGCGTACTCTACTATATCCTTTACGTTGAGAAGGCTTCTGTCAGCCTTTTCCTTTTCTATCACAAACTCGTCTCTCGTAGAGTAGCGCGAGGTGATATTCTCCCCGTCACGCTCAACCAAAACGACGTTCGTGTGTCGTTCCTTTACGCATACCCGCGCGTGATTTTCGCCCGAATATACGTCAAGCTCTATTTCAAAAGGAAGCGCGTCTTCTATCTTGTATATCTCAATTTCGGCTGACTCTGCAAAAGCCGCAATATCTCTTGCGCTGTCAGAGGACAAGGCGCAAAGCACCTCAAGCTTTCTTTCGGGCGCGTTTGCAACGATTCCCGCCGCCAAAGCTACGGCAATTCCCCTCTGCCCCTCGGTCATGGGAACGATAACGCTCTTCACGTTTTTTATGATATTTCCGCTAAAGCCCGCCTTTACTCTCTCGGGTACGCACCCAAGCGCATCTCTTGCAACAGAAGCGGCATACGCTATCGCAATAGGCTCGGTACAGCCCATCGCGAGAATAAGTTCTTCTTTTAGTATGTCGGTATAAGCTCTGTAGATACTGTTGTCAGTCATACTTCCCACCCGTGTCTTTTCAGTAAAGTTTCTCTTAACTTATATTGTAATATAAAACAGAGAAAAATTCAATACACTAATGTGTAAAAGTGAAAAATTATACCAAACTTTTCAGTATTTTTTCTGGTTTGCGTATCCGCACCTCTGGCAAAGCGGCTCGCTCACGCGGCGGCATTGCAGTGAAGTTTTGAGAGCCACGGCGCGCTCTGAGGACAGAATCTCATCAAGCGACTGCTCAAATATGTTTCCGAGTGTAACCGCGCCGTCTGCATCAAGGCAGCACGGAACCACGCTTCCGTCAACGAGCACTCCGACCTGGTCGCGAAGACCGTAGCAGGTGATATTCTCCCCGAGATATTCCCCGTCCTCGTCGGGCCACTCGAACCTATCTCCCCATTCAAGAAAAACCTTGTCTTTTATGCGGTATCCCGAGTAGGTTTCTGTCCACGTATCTCCCCCTCGGTCAAAGTAAGCGTGCATACGCTCTATGATATCAGAGTTAAGACTCTCGTCTCCCCCTATATTCCACAGTCTGAGCACGCAGATAACTCCGCGCTCTGCGGCTTTCGCACAAAAATCGAACACAGAGAAAAGATACTCCTCAAAGCCGCCCTCTCGCCCCGTGTCTCCCGCCTCAAAGGAGTGAAGCGACACGCTCACCTTGTGAAGCGCTCCCGCCCCGAGAAGCTCGTCGCCGCGGCTTCCGAGAAGCGTGCCGTTGGTCGTTATGATAACCTTAAATCCCATCTCGGCCGAAATCTCAAACAGCTCGGCAAGACGGGGATGAAGAAGCGGCTCGCCCATAAGATGAAAGTAAAGATAATCGACAAAAGGCCGCAGCTTCCCTGCAGCCTCTCTGAAATTCTCAACACTCATAAAAGCGCCGCGGCGCTTCGTTTTATGGCAAAAGGAGCAGGACAAATTGCAAACGTTTGTAATTTCAAGATAAGCCTTTTTCAGCATATTTTTGCTCCTTTCCCGTTTTTTTTATTTTATCATACTTACGCGCAAAAATCAACCTCATAATAAGTAGATACGTAACGGTATTTCTGTAAACAACAGGTTTTTACAATGTTTAACTGGTTTTTTCATTTTTTGTTAAATTTTTATTGCCTTTTTGCGTTATTTCTGTTATAATGTTACTTATTATAATATTTTTTATACAATCTGTGTTTTTCAAGGAGGAATAATACATGACTTCAGATCAGATTCAGATTTTGATTTCTATGGTCATATATATGGCAATAGTTATCGGGATCGGTGTGCTTTATGCAAAGCGTGCAAACAAAAACTCAGAGGAATACTTCCTTGGCGGCCGTTCTCTCGGTCCTTGGGTAACCGCAATGAGTGCGGAAGCCTCGGACATGAGCGGTTGGCTTCTTATGGGACTTCCGGGCGTAGCTTATTGGTGCGGACTTGCAGACGCAGCTTGGACTGCAATCGGTCTTGCAGTAGGTACATACCTTAACTGGCTTATAGTTTCAAAGAGACTCCGCCGCTACTCTGTGGTTGCAGGAAACTCAATTACGCTTCCCGAATTTTTCTCAAACCGTTTCAGAGAGAAAAAGAAGATTATTCTTCTCGTTTCGGCAGCTTTCATTCTTTTGTTCTTCACCGTTTATGCGGCAAGCTGCTTTGTAACCTGCGGAAAGCTCTTCTCCACCCTGTTCGGTCTTGACTACAAGGTAATGATGCTGCTTGGAGCTTTGTTCGTTCTTGTATACACCCTGCTCGGCGGATTCTTGGCTGAAAGTGCATCCGACTTTATGCAGGCTATCGTTATGATAATAGCATTGACGGTCATCGTTGTTATCGGCGTTGTAAGTGCAGGCGGTATAGGTGCCGTTATCGACAACGCAAACAACATTCCGGGCTTCCTTGAATTTTTCGGACTTGCAGATCCCACGATGGTAGACGGAACACAGGCTGTTGTAGACGGAACACCGCTCTTTAACGAAGCAAAGCCTTACGGACTTCTCTCTGTATTCTCTATGATGGCATGGGGACTCGGATACTTTGGTATGCCTCAGGTTCTCTTGCGCTTCATGGCAATACGCAAGGAAGGAGAGCTTAAGCGCTCCCGCCGTATCGCTATCGTATGGGTTGTTATTTCTCTTGCGGTTGCCGTATTCATCGGTATCGTCGGCAGACAGCTCTACCCCACGGCTCACCTCACGAAATCTGCGGCTGAGAACATCTTTATCACGCTTGCCACAAGCTCACTTCCCGCAATTCTTGCAGGCTTCGTTATGGCAGGTATTCTTGCCGCTACGATATCCTCTTCCGACTCTTACCTTCTTATCGCGGCTTCCGCCTTTGCAAAAAATATTTACGGCGGTATTTTCAAGAAAAAGGCTTCCGACAAGCAGGTTATGACCGTTTCCCGTATAACGCTTCTCACTCTTGCTTTGATAGGTATTCTGCTCGCTCTTGACGAAAAGAGTGTTATATTTGATATCGTTTCGTTTGCTTGGGCAGGCTTCGGTGCTACCTTCGGTCCGCTTATGCTCTTCTCGCTTTTCTGGAAGCGTACAACAAGAGCAGGTGCTATCGCAGGTATGGTATCAGGCGGTGCTATGGTATTTATATGGAAGCTCGCGATCTCGAAGCTCGGCGGCGCGTTTGCAATATACGAGCTTCTTCCCGCGTTCATCTTCTCCTCGATAGTTATCGTTGCAGTGTCGCTTCTCACCCCCGCACCTTCAGCTGAAATATGCGAGGACTTTGACCGTGCCGCAAAAGGCATTGTAGAGGAAGCGTAAAGCTTAAAACGTTCAAAAAGGCACAGCCGACGGCTGTGCCTTTTTCATAACAAAAATATAAAACAAAACGCTCGGCACAGCCGAGCGTTTTTTCTTTTCTCTTATCTCTAGTCTTTTATCTAAACATTAAAACGGAAAAGTACTATATCTCCGTCGGCAATCACGTATTCCTTGCCCTCGGAGCGCATAAGACCTTTTTCTCTTACGTTCTTTTCGCTTCCCTCTCGCACGAGGTCATCAAAGGAAATTATCTCAGCACGGATAAATCCGCGCTCAAAGTCACTGTGAATCTTGCCTGCCGCCTGAGGAGCCTTCGTGCCCTTCGTTATAGTCCAGGCTCTTACCTCCTTCGGTCCTGCCGTAAGGTAGGATATAAGGCCGAGAAGCGAGTAGGATGCGCTGATAAGTCTGTCAAGACCGCTTTCCTCGATACCGAGATCAGCCAAGAATGCCGCCTTGTCCTCCCCTTCAAGCTCGGAAAGCTCCGCCTCTATCTCGGCGCATACTGCTATTATCTGCGAGCCCTCTGCATCTGCGTGAGACTTGAGCTTTGCATAGGGTGCGTGTGCGGTAAGGTCGGTGGCGAGCATATCCTCAGAGATGTTTGCGGCGTAAATTACGGGCTTCATCGAAAGAAGCGGTGTGTCCGCTATCATCTCTCTCTCCTCGTCGTCAAGCTCAAGAGTGCGCGCGTTTTTTCCTTCGTCAAGGCAAGCCTTGATCTTCTCGCAAACCTCAAGCTCGGCAGCGAGCGACTTGTCGCCCTTCATAGCCTTCTTTACTCTGTCGATACGTCTCTCGATAAGCTCCATATCCGAGAGTATAAGCTCCATATCAATAGTCTCAACGTCGCGAAGCGGGTCAACGCTTCCGTCAACGTGGATTATGTTGTCATCCTCAAAGCAACGCACAACGTGAACTATTGCATCAACCTCTCTGATGTGAGACAGGAACTTGTTTCCGAGTCCCTCACCCTTTGATGCTCCGCGCACGAGTCCCGCTATGTCAACGAACTCAATCGTCGCAGGTGTGAACTTTTCGGGATTATACATCTCAGCAAGAAAATCAAGACGCTTGTCGGGCACCGATACTATACCTACGTTCGGGTCTATCGTGCAGAAAGGATAGTTTGCCGACTGCGCGCCTGCATTCGTCAAAGCGTTGAAAAGTGTACTCTTACCTACGTTTGGAAGTCCTACTATACCAAGTTTCATTTTTTACTCCGTCAAAATGCCTTTCGGCACTGTATTTTTATCAATCTTATATATTATACAGTATTTGCGCCGCTTTTTCAATAGTTTGGCGGGAATTTTGTTATATGCGCGAAGAAAATCCAAGAAAGAAAAAAAGAGACAAAAAATAAACAAACGCAAAAAGGTGCCGCACGAAGCGACACTTTTTTGTATCTCATTAAAACTTGTGTATTGTTGCTATGAGCAATTTACTTTACCAACGACAGATCAATCCACAAAGCGGGGCGGACGGCATGATCACTGAGGTCGACAGCATGGCCGACCTCGACGACGTAGCCGTTAGATACGACATAGGCGGCAGATTTCTGATTGAAGGCGGGCGACCGCAGCCACCACCAGCAGTTGCCACTGTCGCTTTCCCAAGCGCCATTCGCAACTGCATAATCCGTGGGCTTACACTGTCTTGCGTTATTGAAAACAAAATATTTATCCGCCTCCGTGATGCTAAGCAAGAACACTTGATCCTGCGTTGTGTTGCCGGGATTTGTGCTGTAATAGGGATTTTTATCTGCCGATACTGTAACAGTTGGAATCATAGCCTTTTCGTCCGCAGAAAATGCGGCATTGATGAAATCATTGTTCAACCACTTACGAAGCGTGCAAGTTTCCCAAGTAACATCAGTATAACTTGTATTGTACTGCTTACAATCAAGCGCATATTTGCTGATTGCAAGTGCCTTTCCGTCTTTTATCTCAAGAACAAGCCATTCAACGTCTTCTTTGCCGTTTGAAGTGTTGTTATCCTGCTCGTATGCACCGAGATTGACATAACTTCCAACTTTTATATTTTTTAATTGATCTTTAAATTTTTGCAATCTAAGGTCGCCTGCTTTATCGGAAGCATCCTTATAATCTCCAAGTTCAATAAAGGCACAGTATGCTTCATCAAGTTTTCCCGCATCCATCAAGGCAATCGCATCGTTGTATTTGCCGTCAAGAATAGCAGTATTGCATTCTGTTATTTTATTGGCACTGTCTTTATATCCTCTAAGTGCCTTAAATGCGTATTTTGCTTTGCTATATTTTCCAGCATCCATCAATGCGATGGCATCGTTGTATTTGCCATCAAGAATAGCTACGTTGCACTCTGTTATTTTATTGGCACTGTCTTTGTGTCCATTGAGCGCTTCAAAAGCTGATATAGCCTCGGTATATTTTCCAGCATCCATCAATGCAATGGCATCGTTGTATTTGCCGTTGGGAATAATAACAGTATTCAAAACGATAATAAAGGCGATAATAGCGCAAACGATAGGTGTTGTAATAATTTTTATCTTCTTGTTCCGCTTAGCGATGCGTTCTGCTTCCTTGCGGTCAGCTTCCTGTTGTTGTTCCCACTTTACACGGTCTGCTTCCGCCTTTTCTTTCAGATCATCTATACGCGCACGGCACATAGATACAAGCTCGTCTGCATCCTTCCAACCGAAGATGGATTCAAACAGCTTTATGGCAGATTCGTAATTGGATATAATCTCCCCGGTCATTTTAGATTTACCTTCGGAAAGAATGGCATCCTTTCGTGCAACTTCCGCTTTCTCATAGCACAACTGTGCGAGAACGGCAGAATCCTGATATTCACTAATGGTTTCAAAAAGATGCGCCGCTTCCTTATAAACGCTCTCGGTATTTGCCGCAGACCATGCATTTTTTGCACGGGTATAGATACCCTCAAGACGAGCGTTTTCGTTGCGGGTGTTGATATGCTCTATATAACCTGCAAGTGCCGCTTTCAGCTTATCATCAGCAAAACGTATGGTTTTTTGATAATTTTTGCTATGATCAAATGGCTCCGCTTGATCTTTTAGAGATTCCTGCTTTCTTACTCTCAGTTCGGACAAGAGTTTGCCTAAATACGCCTGTGCATTTTCGGGATCGTTATCAAGCACCCTCTCGCAATACTCGTCAGCACTCGCCCAGTCGCCATCCTCAAGGAAAATAAACGCTCGCTTGAGAAGCGGTGCGATATTGACAGATTCGGCTGTGGCAGGTGTTACTACGGTTTCTTTTATTATGGTTGCCGTCTTCGGTTTGTCTGCCTGAGCAATCTTCTTGATACCGCGTACAAGATCCTGCATAAATCCGAGCTTGGACATATCCTGCGCCTGCAGGTGTGAGAATTCTTCAGGAAGATCGTACGGGTCCATATCTCTGTATGCGGGAATGAGAGTTTTTTTCGCTCCATTTTTGATGAGTGCAAGGAAACGGCTCCACTCGTTTTTCACCCATACAGCGTTAAAATGTTCGGGGCGGGTACCGAGAACTACCATTACCTTTGCGCTGTTGAGTGCCGCGAAAATATACGGCTCGTACGCAGAGCCGAGCTTATCCTCAAGGGTTATGCGTGAAAAGAACACCTTGAAGCCCTCTTGCTTTAACTGATAATACAAGTCCTGTGCCAAAACAGAGTCGGGAGTTCTTCTGCCATTGTTATCGCTTTCCTTGTAGCAGACAAACACGTCGAAAGGCTCTTCTTTTTGAGAAATGGCAAGGATACCTTTTTGAATCTCGTTGATAGCCTTGGCTTCTTCTTCGTAAATACTGCGCTGATATCCGTCTGCATACTGCAGTGCAGATTTATAGTTATCGTCATCATAAACAGAGGTGAACTGTGCTCGGTTCACGGTGGGAACACGCTTGTGCGTAGCCGGGTCCTCTACGTACTCGATACCGTAACGGCAAAGTACGATCGACCAATACGCCTCTGCATCTCTCTTATCTTCGTTGAGTATCTGCTCATATATACCCATCGCCTTATCAAATTCGTTGTTTCGGCGAAAATGATTTGCCCTGTCGTACATATTCGCACGACGGTCATCGTCAAGCTTCGGCAAGGTCTGGCGAGTGCCGCAATACTCGCAGACTGCTACAGACACTTTGTCTTCGATTTCAAGTGTGCCTCCGCACATTTTACATTTTAAAATTGACATTTAGACTCTCCGGTGCAGAATTGCATTAAGATTGATGAATTTTATAGAAGTTAAGTCTAACATATAACCGACTGTTTCACGGCGGTGCTTGTCACCGCTCTTAGTAGATATTATACATCATATTCAGACAGTATGCAAGAGAAAAACTGTTTTTTGAAAATTAAAAGAGCTGTATCACTACAGCCCTTTTATATTATTTACTCATAATCCACGACGTTTGCCCAGGTGAGAAGAAACTCGCGCTCGTGCTCGTTTCCTTTAACAGACTGGGAAGCGGCAACGATAGGCATCCACTTCTGAACGTACTGACGTGCAGTGTCGCTCTTGCGGCAGAAAAGATCAAGATACTTTTCAGCCGTCGCATTATCACCCGAGAGGCAGAACAAAAGATAGGTTCTTGCAGCATCGGCTGAAGCGTTGCCCTGCGTTGCGTGAGCCCAGTCAACGATATAATACTCGCCGCTCTCTGTTATGATTATGTTCGAGGGGTTGAAATCCCCGTGGCAGAGCTTTTTGTGCTTCGGCATACCCTCAAGTCGCGTATGAAGCTCGTATCTTGCCGTCGCATCAAGCTCGCTTGCGGAGATCTTGCCGTTCATCTTATCCTTGAGCTTGGTGAGAAGCCTGCATTCCTTTGAGTGTACCTCAAGCTGAATGTCAACGAGCATCTCAAGGTATTCGTCATTTTTCTCGGGATTCTCTTCCATAAGCTGAGCAAGCGTTTTGCCTTCAATAAACTCCGAAACTATTGCCCATTTGCCGTCTATCATGGCAACCGACTTTATTTTGGGGATATTGAGTCCCGTTTCCTCGACTCTCGCTTGGTTGAGCGCCTCGTTCAGTACGTTTTCCTTAGAAAAATCGGAGTCAAAAACCTTTATACAGTCATCTCCGTCACGGTAAACTGTCTTTTTGAGACTTTTTGCTATTACTTTATCAAACTTCATAAATAGTTCTTCCTCCTTTTAGTCCGCGCGAGATGCCTTTGGCATCCCGGGCTCTGTGAAGTGGCGTCCATAGTAAGCGTTAAGATACA
>JAZORU010000016.1:0-161689 GCA_045656765.1 Eubacteriales bacterium | reverse complement strand
TCGGTTCGTTCAGGTGCTCGCGCATCTATGCCCGGTATGATGGACACCATCCTCAACCTCGGTCTTAACGAAGACGTTGTTGACGTTATGTCCAAGAAGTCCGGCAATCCCCGTTGGGCTTGGGACTGCTACAGAAGATTTATTCAGATGTACTCCGACGTCGTTATGGAAGTCGGCAAGAAGTACTTCGAAGAGCTTATCGACAAGATGAAGGAAGAAAGAGGAGTTACTCAGGACGTTGAGCTTACCGCTGGCGACCTCAAGGAGCTCGCAGGTCAGTTCAAGGCTGAATACAAGGCTAAGATCGGCTCTGACTTCCCCACCGACCCCAAAGAACAGCTTATGGGCGCTGTTGAGGCAGTATTCCGTTCATGGGATAACCCCCGTGCTAACGTATACCGCCGTGACAACGATATTCCTTACTCTTGGGGAACGGCTGTAAACGTACAGATGATGGCGTTCGGTAACATGGGTGACGATTGCGGTACCGGTGTTGCATTTACGCGTGACCCTGCTACAGGTGATAAGGGACTTATGGGTGAGTTCCTTGTAAACGCACAGGGTGAAGACGTTGTTGCAGGTGTTCGTACTCCTATGCCTATCGCAGAGATGGCACAGAAGTTCCCTGCAGCTTTCGAGGAGTTCAACAAGGTTTGCGCTATCCTCGAGGACCACTACAGAGACATGCAGGACATGGAGTTTACTGTTGAGGCAGGCAAGCTCTACATGCTCCAGACAAGAAACGGTAAGAGAACGGCTAAGGCTGCTCTCAAGATAGCTTGCGACCTCGTTGATGAAGGTATGATCGATGAAAAGCAGGCTGTTGCTATGATCGACCCCAGAAACCTCGACACACTTCTCCACCCTCAGTTCGATGCTAAGGCTCTTAAGGCTGCAACACCTGCAGGCAAGGGTCTCGGTGCATCTCCCGGAGCTGCTTGCGGTAAGGTTGTATTCACAGCTGACGATGCAGTTGCTTGGAACGAAAAGGGCGAGAAGGTAGTTCTCGTTCGTCTTGAGACCTCTCCCGAGGACATCACGGGTATGAAGGCTTCTCAGGGTATCCTCACAGTTCGTGGCGGTATGACCTCTCACGCAGCAGTTGTTGCACGTGGTATGGGTACTTGCTGCGTATCCGGATGCGGTGAGATCAAGATGGATGAAGAAAACAAGAAGTTCGAGCTCGCAGGTAAGACCTACCACGAGGGTGACTTCATTTCTATCGACGGTTCTACAGGTAACATCTACGACGGCATCATCCCCACGGTTGACGCTGAGATCGCAGGTGAGTTCGGCAGAATTATGGAATGGGCTGACAAGTACAGAACTCTTAAGGTTCGTACAAACGCAGATACTCCCACAGATGCAAAGAAAGCTCGTGAGCTTGGTGCAGAGGGTATCGGTCTTTGCCGTACAGAGCATATGTTCTTCGAGGAGAGCAGAATTGCTGCATTCCGTGAGATGATCTGTGCTGACACGGTTGAAGAGAGAGAAGCAGCTCTTGCTAAGATCCTTCCCTACCAGCAGGGCGACTTTGAGGCTCTTTACGAGGCTCTTGAGGGTAACCCCGTTACCATCAGATTCCTTGACCCGCCTCTCCACGAGTTCGTTCCCACTGAAGAAGAGGATATCGCGGCTCTCGCAAAGGCACAGGGCAAGACTGTTGAAGACATCAAGGCTATCATCGCTTCCCTCCATGAGTTTAACCCCATGATGGGTCACCGCGGATGCCGTCTCACCGTAACTTACCCCGAGATCGCTAAGATGCAGACAAGTGCTGTTATCCGTGCGGCTATCAACGTACAGAAGAATCATCCCGAATGGAACGTTAAGCCCGAGATCATGATTCCTCTCGTTGGAGAGCTTAAGGAGTTCAGATTCGTTAAGAAGATAGTTGTTGAGACAGCAGACGCTGAGATCGCAGCTGCAGGTGCTAAGCTTGAGTATGAGGTTGGTACGATGATCGAGATCCCGAGAGCTTGTCTCACAGCTGATGATATCGCTCGCGAGGCTGACTTCTTCTGCTTCGGTACAAACGACCTTACTCAGATGACATTCGGCTTTAGCCGTGACGACGCAGGTAAGTTCCTTAACGCTTACTATGATACAAAGATATTTGAGAACGATCCCTTCGCTAAGCTCGACCAGAACGGCGTAGGTAAGCTCATGGAAATGGCTGTTTCTCTCGGCCGTCCCGAGAATGCTGCTCTTCACTGCGGTATCTGCGGTGAGCACGGCGGTGACCCCGTTTCCGTTGAGTTCTGCCACAAGATCGGCCTCGACTACGTATCATGCTCTCCCTTCAGAGTTCCGATAGCTCGTCTTGCTGCTGCTCAGGCTGCCATCAAAGAAAGCAAATAATTGCTGACTTTTGAATTAGCACACTCCCGCTCAGCGTCTAAAAACGCCGTTTGGGACAAAAGTTAATATCCGCAGTAGCTCCCATCTTAACCGGTGGGGGCTACTCCTTTTTTATTCATAAGTACCCCTATGTGCTTAAATTCTTGCTTTATAATTTTCTCATTACGGTGTTAATTTTGGCTTATGTTTGGCGTCGTGCTACACCGGTGAAAACACAAGTGAGAAAAAGGTAACGGCAGAATTTATAAAAATTTTGACGCCATACCCAGGGTGGGAATATCAGAGTTTGTACTGCAGCAGGCTCTGGAGCCGTGTACTGGCACAACTTTATAAAGCAAAATTATCCCTCTGCTGAGAAATCGGCAGAGGGATTTTTTATGCAAAGTCCTTTCTTTTTTAAGCACGATGTGATACAATAAAATACAGTAAAACAATAAACAATGATTTGGCGGTGCAATTTTTATGAACGAAGAATGCTTAATATGCAAAGCACCATTAGAATATCTTGATACCGATGAAGTGATGGAATGTGAACTTTGCCATAAAAAGCAAAGCAGTAAAACAAGGTGTATAAACGGACATTTCGTTTGCGATGAATGTCATACAAGCGGAATGGATGAAACCATTTCGATATGCTTTGACAGCAAGTCCAAAAATCCTATCGAGATTATGGAAAAAATGATGGATTTGCCATCTTGCCATATGCACGGTCCCGAACATCACACTATGGTTGGCTCTGCACTTTTAACTGCTTATAAAAATGCGGGTGGAGATATAGACTTAAAAACCGCACTTTATGAAATGCAAAAGAGAGGAAAGCAAGTTCCTGGCGGTGCTTGTGGATTTTGGGGCGCCTGTGGAGCAGGTGTTAGCACAGGCATGTATATTTCCATTGCATTAAAATCAACACCACTTGCAAAAGAGGCTTGGGGACTTTCCAATCAAATGACAGCAAGAGCCTTGGAATCGATTGGAAAAAACGGCGGCCCTCGTTGTTGCAAGAGAGATTCTTATCTTGCCATTATGGAAGCAATTAAATTCACAAGCGAGAAATTAAGGGTTAATATGGAGCCCGGTCAAGCAACCTGTTCTCGCTCTCATATGAACAACCAGTGCATAGGGGAAGAATGTCCGTTTTGTAAAAAGGCAAAGAAAAAAATAGCCTTTATTTGTGTACATAATTCGTGTCGCAGTCAGATTGCAGAAGCCTTGGGGAAACTATTGGCGCCGGATGTATTTGAATCATATTCTGCAGGAACTCAAACAAAACCAAAAATAAATCAAGATGCCGTTAGAATCATGAAAGAGCTTTACGGGATTGATATGGAACAGACACAGTACTCAAAATTGATTACAGATATTCCAAATCCCGATGTGGCAATTTCAATGGGTTGTAACGTGACTTGCCCTTTTATTGGAAGAGCATTTGATGATAATTGGGAGTTAGAAGACCCCACAGGAAAAACAGACGGGGAATTCAAGAAAATAATTAAAAAAATCGAAGAAAAGATTTTAAAACTAAAAGACCAATACAAATAAATGATAATTTTCCTCTTTTGCGTACTGCAGCACGGGCTGCCATTAAGGAATCTAAGCAATTAGATTTATAAAGCAAAACTATCCGCTCGAGGAAAGTCGGGCGGATTTCTTTTTGCAAAGTCCTTTTTATTGGACACAAGGTATGTTATAATAAAATAAAGGGGTGATGGAATGAACGAATATGTATATAAACCCAAGGAAAAAAGTCGGGTTCAGCAAATCAATGAGAGCATAATGCAAAATATCGATACCGTATATAGACTACGAAAGATACAATACACTCTTGTCGATAATAGACCCTGCTATGCATATGTCGTTTCTTTTGCCAAAAATTATACTCATTCATTGAAGGAGCAAACCCTATCTTTTTACGAATACCTTAAAAGCATTCTTTCCTCTGATGAGACGCTAACCACCGAGGACAAATGCTTCAAAATAACCGCAACAGGTTTTGAGGTTTCTTACTGTATTGAAGCGTGGAGAAAGCACGCGGATACAACGGCATATATTGAAAACGGCGAAGTAGTCACCGAACTTATACACCGTATGAGTTGTGAGCAGGCAGCGTATATCTTTAAGAAACATAGAGTTGAACCATTTGAGTTGCTCAACACTTTGGAAACTCTGCAAAAGTACAATAATCCAGCAGAGAGGTATGCTGCTCTTGCGAAAATGCCGATTTTGCTTCGTGCCATTGATGAGGGAAAGAAATAATGCTCATTACTTTTATAATTTCCCTCTTTTGCTGATAGCACCCCAGGCTGCAATCAAAGAATCTAAGTAATTAGATTTATAAAGCAAAACTATCCGCCCGAAGAAACTCGGGCGGATAGTTTACATCTGTTGAATTGTTAAGATAAAAATGATATAATCAAAATATAAATTGATAATTGTGAGGATTAGTATATATGGATTGGGATTTTTTCTTTAGACAATTAGAGTCAGGTATGAATATCAATGAAACTCGTTTCTATTTTAAGGATGACCCTAACGAAGTCGAGCATTATTTAGGCTATATCTCGGGTCAAGAAAATCCTTATTGGGTAGGATATTGCGATATAGACGGTGGCTGTGATTTCAAGAACGCGACTGAACTGGTGAATGCTCAAATTTTTAACGGGAAAACTCTTAAAGAAAGATGGAGCAACGTTATTATTTGCCATATTGAAGGTTGTGGACTTGATGATTGGATGAAATATTTTCATCATATATGATAAGAATAACTTCCCTCTTTTGCTGATAGCACCCCAGGCTGCAATCAAAGAATCTAAGTAATTAGATTTATAAAGCAAAACTATCCGCCCGAAGAAACTCGGGCGGATTTCTTTTTGCAAAGCACTTTTAATTGAAGAAAAAATATGCTATAATACGTTCAGGAGATTGTTATAGAGGGCGTATTAACAAGTTATAAAACATAACGCAAAAAATACGAACAATTACAAAAAGCGCAAACGGGAGATAAAGATAATGACAAAAGAAAAGCCATTAGAAAAATTGATTGACAGTTATAGCTACACTGCAATATTCCGTACTGTAGCATTTATAGGTGACAGTCTTTCGTCGGGAGAATTTGAGGCGATTGATTCTGACGGGAACGTGAGCTATCACGATTTATACGAATATTCATGGGGGCAGCATATAGCCAGAAAAAACGGATTATTGGGATATAATTTTTCAAGAGGCGGAATGACAGCAAAATGGTATCTCGAAAGCTTCGCACAGGAAAACGGATTTTGGGACAAAGAAAAAGCGGCGCAAGCTTACGTTATTGCTTTGGGCTTTAATGAGATATATTGCCAAAACTCAAAAATAGGCGACACCGCGGACATAACAAAAACTTCTTTCTCGGAAGAAAGACCGTTTATTAGCTACTATGCCGAAATCGTAAAAAAATACAAGGAAATAAGCCCGGATGCTAAATTCTTTTTTGTAACGTTTCCGAACGACAACGCGAGAAAAGGAAAAGAGAAAACAGAAGAAATGGTGCAGGCCTTATATGCTTTAGCTGAGCATTTTGAGAATTCATACGTTATAGATCTCTATCAATACGGTCCGATCTTTGACGATAAGTTTATAAACGATTATTTTTTACACGGGCACATGAATCCAATGGGATATATTTATGTTGCAAAATTGATCGACTCTTATATAGACTATATCATACGCACAAATCCCAATGATTTCAAAAACGTTCCGTTTATTTGCACAAACGTAAGATATAAATAATATTACGCGAGTTACCTTTCAAACAAAGAACACCTTACGGTACAACAAATGCCGCAAGGTGTTTTTTGTGTTATATTATTAAATCATCCGTTTGAATAGTGGAAGGTGATTTGCTTTGCTCTCTTGTCGATTGCAACGTAGCATATATCGCTATGGTTATATTCACCATTCCAATAAATCTCATATATAGTCGCATCCGCTGACAAATTATTTGACGTGTGCCGTTCTTCTTTTTTGCCTGTCCACACGGCTTTTCTTTCAAGCGTGGATATCCACTCAGCCAACTTATCTTCGGTCGTAGTATAGCTAAGCTCTAAAAGCTCGCTTCCCTGCAAAAACTGCGGATGATATATAAACGAAACGTCCTGCGCGTTCTCGGGGATGCACTTTGGGAATACGGCTACCCCTTCTTCATCCTCAATCTCTGCGCAAGCGCGGCTATAGTACCGAGTGTCTGTTGTTTCAGTAGTTGCAACCGTCATTGAAAGCAGAAATAAATAAAGCGCAGACAAAACCAAAAGCATAATTGAAAGCGCGGTCGTTAGTTTAAAGCTCGCAGGTTTTCCGAGCCTTCCCTTCACCGCACAAAGCGCGACTGCTCCCAAAACCAAGGAAGGAAGCAAGAGAAGAGATAATTCCATCAAAGGCGGTTGTACGGCATCTATAGCAAATGCAGCTATGACGACGGCTGCGCAAAGCAACGCAAGTATACTCATTATTATCGGGTAAAGTGCGAACTTGTTTTTCACGTAGTTTCTCCTTCCATGTGGTTTTGAGGGTTAATTTTTATATATTATAGCATAAAAATTTCAATATTTCAACATTCGACTTCGTTTGTTGTTGCTTTCTTAGATTTAGCGTGCTATAATGAATTTGCAAGGAATTAAACAAAGTTATATTCACTGCAGGAAAGGACAAGAGATAGTTATGAAAATGAAACGGTTGCTTGCGTTGTTGCTTGCATTTTTGATGTGCTTTGCATTAGCAGCGTGTCGGTCGGATACGGACAGCGACACTCCGACAACAGACAGAAGCGAGCAAACGACCGGAAACGCAGATAATAATAAAGATAAAAGTGGATACACCACAGACAAGGCAGATGATGCTTCGGATACAAACGGACAAACAACAACGAAAGTTGACGATACTACAACGAGCACCGAGCAAAATCCCGAGCCGCCTGAAGATCCGCAAATCAGCACGGCAACACCACTGCTTTACCGTGTTACAGACGAAAACGGCAACGTCGTTTGGTTATTTGGCTCTATCCATTTAGGCAGAGAGGACTATTATCCCCTTCCCGATTACGTTCTTCGTGCTTATAACGGCGCTGATGCTCTTGCAGTTGAAGCAGACATTATATCCTTTGAAAAGGATATAGAGCAACAGACGAATGCTTTATCGTATTTAGTTTACAGAGACGGAACTACAATAAAACACTACATCCCGAAACGGCTTTATGACAGTGCCGTTAAGATTCTTAAAAGCTACGGCTCTTATATGTCTGCGCTTGATTATTATTGCCCTGCTTTTTGGAGCAGTCTGATAGAGACATTACTTTACACAGAACTTGGTGCCGACGTTAATTTAGGAATAGACAGATATCTAATAAATTCAGCAAGCAAAGAAAACAAAGAGATTATTGAAGTAGAATCAGCAGAGTTTCAGTATAAAATGTTAGCGGATTTTGACAACGAAATACAAGCTTTGCTTTTAGCGTCTGCCGTTCAATCATGCCAATACCCCGATATAGTAAAAGAAGATCTTAAAGTAATGATGGATCTATGGGCATCAGGTGATGAAAAAGCTTTTGCCGAGTATCTTAACAAGTCTGACGAAACAATGACAGACGAAGTAAAAACAGTGTATGAAAGATACAACAAGGCAATGATAACTGACAGAAATCTGAATATGACTGATTTTGCAGAGCAAGCTCTGTCAAGCGGAAAAGAAATATTTATATGCGTAGGTGCTGCTCACATTGTAGGTGACGGTGCGGTTGCAGATCTTATGTCACAGCGCGGATACACGGTCGAGCGCGTAGTAAATTAAAGAAATAAACTTAGGGGGTACACATGAAAAAAGAACACAAAAAGAAAATGATTGCTCCGATAATTGTGACTGTCATTATGGTGCTGTATTATATCCTGTATTTTGGATTTTTGATTTCCCTCATTGGCGATATTTGGTGGAGTATTGCGCTGGGAATAATACCGCTTGCTTTTTTAGGTGTTTCTATCTTCGTTTGTGTAGAGCGAATAAATGAAATAAAGAAAGGTGAAGAAGATGATATTAGTAAATACTGATTTTATTACTGGAAAAGAGATCGAGACTCTCTCTCTTGTAAAAGGAAGCACTATTCAGTCAAAGCACATAGGAAAGGATATTGCACAAAGCTTCAAAACGCTTGTCGGTGGTGAACTAAAATCCTATAACGAAATGATGAATGAAGCGCGAGCGCTTGCCACAAAAAGAATGGTTGCAGAAGCAGAAGAATTAGGTGCGGATGCGATTGTGAACGTGCGTTATGCTTCTTCTGCTGTTATGCAAGGTGCTGCGGAAGTAATTGTATACGGCACCGCCGTTAAATTTATTAATAAATAATTCCCTCTTTTGCGTACTTCAGCACAGGCTGCTATTAAAGAATCTAAGTAATTAGGTTTATAAAGCAAAACTATCGCTCTGTTGAGAAATCGGCAGGGCGATTTTTCTATATTCTATTGAATTTGTTTTGATTATTGATATAATATAATTGTGAGGTGATTTTATGAACAAGATATTTGAAAAACACGAGACATTATTTTGTATGCTGCTTATAATTATATACGTAGCTGTAAACTCCATCTGTGTTCAGAATTACGGATATACGAGCTGCGTTAGTTTTATTGTTAACACAATTTTGTCCGTGTGTTTAGTGGCATTAGTGTTATCACTCAAAAAATCCGCATATTACGGATTTACAAAAGTCCGAGATTTAAAAAAGTATCTGTATTTTATCCCCTTGATCGTGATTGCATCGGTTAATTTGTGGAATGGTATCAACGTAAACAATACGGCAAACGAGATACTGTTTCATATTTTAACTATGATAAATATTGGATTTATTGAAGAACTGGTTTTCAGAGGTTTTTTATTCAAAATGATGGCAAAAAGCAACGTTAATAGCGCCATAATTGTAACTGCCGTCACCTTTGGAATGGGACATATTATCAATTTGTTAAACGGAGCAGCGCTTGTTCCCACCTTAATGCAAATCTGCTATGCTACCGCAATAGGTTACTTATTCGTTATAATATTTCACAAAAGCAAATCGCTTGTTCCCTGCATTATAACGCATTGTTTGGTAAATACCCTTTCTATATTTAACGTAGAGAACACCTTATCCATATACATAGCGCCAATATTTTTAACAATAATTCCTCTTGCTTATGCGGTTTATATAAATAGAAGAATATAGAATAGTTTAAAACGAATCTCTGTACAACATTCTGCTATCAAATTAAGCTTGATTGCAGAACAATTCTAAAAAGGGTTTAAAAAACATGGACGGCAAGATTAGATGCACTTGGTGCAACACGAAAAATCCCAAATATATTGAGTATCACGACAGAGAGTGGTGTCAGCCGAATTTTGAGGATAGATACTTATACGAAATGCTTATTCTCGAATCCTTTCAGGCGGGACTGTCTTGGGAATGTGTCTTAAACAAGCGTGATGCTTTTCGGCTTGCATACGACAGCTTTGATATAGAAAAGGTATGCGAATACGGAAACGACAAAATAAACGAGCTTCTGGAAAACAAGGATATTGTCAGAAACAGGCTGAAAATAAACGCAAGTATAAACAACTCTAAGGTTTTTAAAAAGATCGTCACAGAACTCGGCTCTTTTTATAATTACATCAAGCAATTTGCAGGTGACGGGGTTATATACGAAACGGGCAAAACGACAAACGAGCTCTCGGACGCGGTCTCGGCAGATTTGATAAATAGAGGCATGAAGTTCGTCGGCTCTACTATAATATACTCGTATCTGCAAGCTATAGGGCTGATTTATTCGCATGATGAAAATTGCTTTATGCACCGCGAAGGACAACAGAACACATAAATACATTATAAAGACGCTTTTCTTTAAGAGGGGCGTTTTTTTCACGCTTGCACTATCCCTTTCATACAATGAGAAATAGACAAAGTTTAGGCTTTTATATTTTGAGAGCGAGGAGCAGGCATGAAAAGAATGAGTGAACTTTGCCCCGGCGAGCGCGGGGTCGTAGTTTTCATTGGCTCACAAACAAGCATGAGGCGCAGATTCTTTGATCTGGGGCTGGTTTTGGGTACTGTTGTCGAATGTGTAGGAAAAAGTCCCTGCGGTGACCCTTCGGCTTACCTTATCAGAGGAGCTGTTATTGCAATAAGAGAGCGCGACAGCTCTCAAATCTTTGTTAGATAGGTCGGTGAAGTTATGGGGTTAACTAAAAGCTCGGTGGCAAAGGGTGCACTTGATCGAGGCATAAATATAGAACGCAAGAACAAAAACGAGAAGTTAATAGCAATAGCAGGCAATCCAAACGTCGGAAAAAGCACAATTTTCAACGCTTTAACAGGGATGAATCAGCACACGGGGAACTGGACGGGAAAAACCGTTTCAAATGCAGAGGGGCGCTTTAAAACCGATAAAAACGAGTATATCTTAGTCGATATCCCCGGAACGTATTCTCTGTTTTCACACTCGCGCGAGGAAGAGGTTGCAAGAAATTTTATATGCTTCGGTGAGCCTGATGCAACGGTCATTGTATGCGATGCTACCTGCCTTGAGCGAAATCTTAACCTTGTGCTTCAATGTATGGAAGTATCAAAAAAGCTTCTTGTTTGCGTTAATTTAATTGATGAAGCTGAGAAAAAGCACATAAAAATAGATACGCAAAAGCTATCAGAAAAACTTGGCGTTCCCGTTATTTCGGTATGTGCAAGAGAAGGAAGCTGCAAAAAGGTCGTTGGAGATGCGCTTGACGCTTTGATTGAATCGAGTGGGACCGAATACTTCTCACCCGTCGAATACGATGCTCTTACAGAAGATACGGCAAACGAGCTTTCTGAAGAGATACAAGATATTGACACAAAAAGCCTTAACAGGCGGTGGTTGTGCCGTTCTTTATTGATACAGGAAGAATCTTTTACAAAAGAAATATACGATTATTTAAACTGCAGCGAACAGACAAAAGAAAAGATAGCTTACGCAACACGAAAAGTTCATGCAAATAACGGCATTGAGCGCGGTTTGTTCGAAGAAGGTGTTGTATCTGCCATCATAAAAAAGGCTGAACAAACGGCAAACGAATGTATAACGAAGAAGGAAAAACAAAGCAACCGAGACCTGAAAATCGACAAGGTGCTGACAAGCAGGAAATTCGGCTATCCTATTATGCTTTTGCTTTTGCTCGGAATCTTTTGGATAACTATTGTTGGGGCAAACTATCCTTCAGCTCTTCTCTCCCTCGCATTTAGTCGACTTGGCGAAATTATAGAGAGCATCTTCGTTTATATAAAGCTGCCGACCGTAATTACGAACATTCTCATTGACGGCGTATACAGGGTGCTTAGCTGGGTAGTTGCGGTAATGCTTCCGCCTATGGCTATATTTTTTCCTCTTTTTACAATACTTGAAGACCTCGGATATCTGCCGAGAGTTGCATATAACCTCGACCGTCCTTTTTGTCGGTGCAACGCTTGCGGAAAGCAGGCACTTACAATGTGCATGGGCTTTGGGTGTAATGCGGCGGCGGTGACAGGTGCAAGGATAATAGACTCAAAGCGTGAGAGACTGCTTGCAATTCTGACAAACAGCTTCGTTCCATGCAACGGCAGATTCCCTGCATTTGTTACCATTATAGCAATATTTTTCATTGGCAGTACGGGCGGGGTGCTTTCGTCGATTGTATCGGCGCTAATACTCGGTGTTATAATTTTGTCGGGAATACTGATGTCTTTTGCCGTCACAAAGCTTTTGTCGGTAACGCTTCTGCGAGGTATGCCTTCATCTTACACCTTAGAGCTTCCGCCATACAGAATTCCCCAGTTTTCAAAGGTAATCGTGCGCTCCGTTTTCGACCGCACGCTGTTCGTGCTTGGCAGAGCGGTTGCCGTTGCTGCGCCTGCGGGTGCTGTGATATTTATTTTTGCCAACGCAACGCCGGGCGGGGTTTCAATTATTTCGCGCTGTGCTTCCTTTCTTGATCCGCTCGGAAGCATTATGGGACTTGACGGGGTTATATTACTTTCCTTTCTGCTCGGCTTCCCTGCCAATGAAATCGTACTTCCTTTAGCACTGATGACATATCTTTCAAACGGAAATCTGACAGATATAAGTAACGTATCTTTCATAAAAGAGATACTCACTCAAAACGGATGGAGCACTTTGACTGCCGTAAACTTTATAATATTCTCTCTCTTTCATTTTCCCTGCTCTACGACTCTTTTAACTGTAAAAAAAGAAACCGGAAGCTTTGGTTGGACTGTTGCAGCGGCTCTTATCCCTACCTTTATCGGTGTTTCTTGCTGTGTTATCATAACTGCCATTACAAAGCTTTTTTAAAACAAAAAAGTATATATTTTTCAAAAATACATTCTCTGCAATTGACTTTTTCCACCTACCTTTGTATAATAGAATAGATATAGTCACGTTTTGCAATTTCAAGGAGAATTATGATGTTTAAAATAGTCAGAAAAAAATCACTAAACCCAACCGTTACGTTAATGGAAATCTATGCCCCCAAGGTAGCGGCAAAGGCAGAGCCCGGTCAGTTTATCATACTCCGCAGTCACGCTGACAGCGAGCGTATCCCGCTTACCGTTGCAGACTATAACAGAAACGATGGCACTGTCACCATTATCTTTCAGATAGTTGGAGCTGGCACGGCTATGCTTAATTCTCTTTGTGAGGGTGAGTGTGTACACGATTTTGCAGGACCGCTTGGTAAAGCCACCCATACTGAAGGGCTAAAGAAGGTTGCCGTTGTAGGCGGCGGTGTCGGTGCTGCTATTGCTTACCCCGTTGCAAAAAAGCTGCACTCTCTTGGATGCGAGGTACATTCGATAGTTGGATTCAGAAGCCATGAACTTGTTATTCTTGAAGACGAATTTAAGGCGGTAAGTGACAAGTTTATTCTCATGACAGACGATGGAAGTTGCGGAAGCCGCGGACTTGTAACGGACGCTCTAAAGTCACTTGTTGAGTCGGGAGAAAAATATGACGAGGTTATAACCATTGGACCTCTTATTATGATGAAATACGTTTGCAAACTGACAAAAGAATTCGACATAAAAACTGTAGCCTCTATGAATCCTATTATGATAGATGGTACCGGTATGTGCGGCGGATGCCGCTTAAGCGTTGGCGGAAAAACTGTTTTTGCTTGTGTTGACGGCCCTGAATTTGACGGTCACGAAATCGACTTTGACGAAGCAATAGCCCGTAGCTCTATGTACCGTGATTTTGAAAAACATGACTACGAAGATGCTTGCAATCTTCTTAACAAACAAGTTGAAAACTAATCGTACAGGAAATATAAAAGGTATTAACACTATGAAAAACATGTCACCGAAAAAAAACATTATGCCGCATCAAGAAGCTAGCGAAAGAATACGCAATTTTAACGAAGTTGCACTTGGCTACACAAAGGAGCAGGCGATTGACGAGGCTGCAAGATGCCTTTCTTGTAAAACAAAGCCCTGTATGAGCGGTTGCCCCGTTAAAATATACATTCCAGATTTCATCGAAAAAGTAGCTTTGGGAGAATTTGAAGAAGCGTATCAAATAATCGCTCGTTCCTCCGCACTTCCCGCTGTGTGCGGCAGAGTTTGCCCACAAGAAACTCAATGCGAGGGAAAGTGTGTGCGTGGTATAAAGGGAGAGCCGGTTGCAATCGGCAGACTTGAGAGATTTGTTGCGGATTGGCATAACAAAAACGCAACGGAAAGCAGACAAAGTACAGCTTCTAACGGACACAAGGTTGCCGTTATTGGCTCAGGTCCTTCCGGACTTACGTGCGCCGGAGATCTTGCAATGCTTGGTTATGAGGTAACGGTTTTTGAAGCGCTTCACCTTGCGGGAGGTGTGCTTGTTTACGGAATACCCGAATTCAGACTTCCCAAGGCAATAGTACAAAAGGAAATAGACGGACTATCCGATCTCGGTGTAAAAATTGAAACTAACACTATAATCGGAAAAACGATATCAATTGATGAATTGATGAGCGAATACGGATTCGAAGCTGTGTTTATAGGTTCAGGTGCAGGTTTGCCAAAGTTTATGAAAATAAACGGCGAAAACCTTAAGGGAGTTTACAGTGCAAACGAGTTTCTGACAAGAATTAACCTTATGAAAGCCTATGACGAGACGAGCAAAACTCCTATTCAGCGCGCAAAGAAAGTAGCTGTTGTCGGCGGCGGTAACGTTGCAATGGATGCTGCAAGATGTGCAAGACGTCTTGGCGCCGAGGTAACGCTTATATACAGAAGAACAGAAAAAGAGCTTCCCGCTCGCCGCGAAGAAGTAGAACACGCAATGGAAGAAGGCATCAAGTTCAGTTTCCTCACTAATCCGTGTGAGATTATTGGCACAGGCGACGGCTGGGTAAAGGCTATCAAGTGTGTTCGTATGGAGCTTGGCGAGCCTGATGCAACGGGTAGAAGAAGCCCCGTAGAAATCAAAGACAGTGAGCATGAAATCGAATCTGACTGTGTCATAATGGCACTTGGCACCTCTCCAAATCCTCTCATTAAATCTACAACAGACGGTCTGAATACACAAAAATGGGGGGGTATTATCGTTGACGAAGCAACAGGACGAACCTCTCGCGAGGGAATATACGCAGGAGGGGACGCGGTAACAGGTGCCGCTACAGTCATTTTGGCAATGGGAGCGGGGAAAACTGCCGCCGCCGCTATCGACGAATACATAAAAAGCAAGCAGAAAACATAACCATTATTGAATATATCTTTATGGAGATTTTAATATGAAAATTTTAATGATAAACGGAAGCCCTCACGAACACGGAAGCAGCTACCGTTCGCTTCTCGAAGCGCAAAACGTGCTTATTGACGAGGGGGCTGAGTGTGAGATAATATGGCTTGGTAACAAGGCAGTCGCCGACTGTATAGGCTGCGGTGCTTGCAGAAAGCTTGATTGCAAGTGCGTTATTGACGATGACATTGTAAACGAAATTATAGAAAAAGCTAAAGGTGCAGACGGGTTTATTTTTGCTTCCCCCGTTTACTACGCGCATCCGTCAGGAAGAATCCTTTCCGTGCTTGACAGAGTTTTCTATGCAGGCGGAAAGGTGTTCAGGCACAAGCCTGCGGCATCTATTGCAGTAGCAAGGCGTGCAGGTACGACGGCAACGCTTGACGTGCTTTCAAAGTATTTCACAATATCTCAGATGCCGCTTATATCATCATCGTATTGGTGCATGACACACGGTGCAAAGGCAGAAGACGTTGACTCCGACCTTGAGGGCTTGCAGACTGTTCGCAATATGGCTCGTAATATGGCTTATTTCTGTCGATTGATAGAGCAAGGAAAAGCAGCGGGAATCACACCGCCCGAGAACGAGTATACACACAGAACGAATTTTATAAGAAAACAATAAGGCACAAAAAAATTCCGCTTGCGCGGAATTTTTTTATACCTTATTATTCGTCTGATATCCCGACAGCCTCAGAAACCGGAAGCGAGAACGCAATTCCCTGTCCCGCCGTATTAAGACCTACCGCCTTATAAAGAGCATGCAGGATATCGTTCTTTATCTTTTTCGGAACAAGAATCATAACTATCTCTTTTTCCGGCTGTACGGTTATTTTATAAAGCTTCTCCGCTTCACTGTTTGCCGTGCCTCTTGCGTGGATAACCGTGCCGCCACGAGCACCGAACTCCTTTGCCGCGTCCATTACGGTATCAGAAAAGCCCGCATTAACTATACAGAATATTACCTCGTTATCAAAATTCATATTTCAGTCTCCTTTTCACGTTTATGCTTGTATGTTTGCTAAAAACTGATATATAGCAACACCTATAGTTCCTGTCATAGGTGTAGTAAAGGCAATTCCCTTACCGTTTTTTATAGTGTTGAACTTATCCTCTAAGGCAAGGAGCGCTTTATGTGCATGCTCTTCTCTTATAACGCTGATAATTACCGATTTTTCATTGTCGGTAAGTCCGAGCAGGTTCATAACCTCAGTGCTCGCCGTGCCGTTTGCCGCAAGCGTCATTTGCATATTTACCTCAAAGGACTGCAGAAAATCGCAGTAAAATTCTGCTTTCTTACGATTGACTACGGTAACAAGCATCATAAGCTTATGCGGGGCTATATTTGCTTGAGGCTTCGCTTTTTTCGTGGTTGTACTCTTCGTTGCCATTGTTCTGCCTCCTTACATAAAATTGATTATCTGCTCGTCATCAGCCGACAGGATTCGTTTCATTGCAATGCGTGCGCGTACTCGTCTTGTGAATACTGCCTTAAATCCGAGAAGCTGAATAGTGATAAGCGGGGTCATTGCAACCATAGCTACTATACCAAAAGCAAGACTCATAATCTGGCTCTCTCCCTGCAACGCGTAGCACGCGCCGATAGACATAGGAAGGATAAAGCCGCTAGTTAGCGGTCCCGATGCAACCCCACCCGAGTCAAAAGCTATCGCCGTATAAATGCCGGGAACAAAAAATGATAAACCAAGAGATATAAGATATCCCGGAATCACATAGTAAAGGATATTGAAATCATAAACTATCCTTATCATAGAAAGGCAGATTGATATGCCGACACCGACAGAGAGAGCTACCATCATTGACCTTCTGCTGACGGTTCCGCTCGTTATCTCATCTACCTGTTTATTAAGCACGTGAACGGCAGGCTCCGCCAAAACGACGACCATACCGAGAACAAAAGCGAAAATTATAAGCACGGTCGGGTTTGCCGCAAGTTCAACACCGAGTCTGTATCCGATAGGCATAAATCCAACCGAAACTGACGTAAGGAATATAACGAGTCCGACAAACGTATATGCAATTCCTACGGTTATTTTTATAAGAGTCTTTTTGGGAAGCTTCAAGAACAGAACCTGAAGCACCGCAAAGAACACTACTATAAGTCCGAGTGCGAGTGCGACCTCGTACACTGTATGTACTATAGTTTCAAGCAAAGCAATACCGAGCTTTGACGTAACGCTGTAATCGGGGATAGTATACCCTATATTTCCGCTTGCCGCAACTGCAAGCACCATAACCGCAAGGATTGGTCCTACCGAACACATTGCAATAAGTCCGAATGAGTTTTCCTCAACGTTTTTGCCGCCGAGCGTGGTTGCAATACCGACGCCGAGCGCCATAATGAAAGGAACGGTAATAGGCCCTGTCGTAACTCCGCCCGAGTCAAAGGCAAGTGCGAGGAAGGACTCGTTCCCTTGAAGAATCACGAGTGCCGCCACCGCAAACAGTATCATATAAAAATACATAAGTATAGAGGTAAGCGGTTTTTTAAAGACTATTTTTACAACGCTCAAAAGCAAGAACGCACCCACACCGACGCCTACGAAAAGTATCAGCACGGTGGGATTGATAACCTTAGCTACCTGCGCCGCCAAAACCGACAGGTCAGGCTCGGCTACCGTGATAAGCAGTCCCATCAAAAAGCATACTGATAAAAGAAGCTTTAAGATTCGTGACTTTGTAAGACCTGCGCCTATGTGCTCTCCCATAGGTGTCATAGCAAGGTCAGCGCCAAGATTGAACATTCCGATACCGACTATAAGAAAGAACGCCGAGACCGAGAACACGACAAGCTCGGTTACAGTCATATTTACAAGCGGTGTCAGATTCAGCAAAAATACGATTGCCGCAACGGGCAGGACCGAGACCACCGCTTCTTTGATTTTGTTTAAAAGAACTCTTATCAAAATCTGTGTTTCCTTTCTATCTCTTTGCCAAGCTCTCAACGGCGTTTTCGTCACGCTTAACTATGGTTGAGTAGTTAGTGTGATAAATAACAAAGCCGAGCTTGGCTCCGGATGGCTTTTTAATGTTTTTAACTCTTGTGTAATCCACCTCGACCATAGAGTCCTGCGAAGCACTTGAATGAAACGCCGCTATCATCGCAGCTTCTGTGTAATCGCGCTCGGAAGGCTCCTCTCCGGCACATAGCAGAATAACGTGAGAGCCGGGTCTGTTCTTTACGTGAAACCACAAATCTCCCTTCTCTGCCACATGGAAGGTGATATAGTCGTTTTGGATATTGTTTTTACCGCATAGCACCCTGTATCCTCCGCTCGTCATATATTCAAGCGGCTTTGGGGTGTGCTTTTTCTGTTTTTGCAAATTTTTAATTTTTGAGCCGTAGCCCGAGCGGTAAAGCTCCTCTCTTATCTCGGATAGCTCTGTCTCGCCTCCCGCGCGGGAAAGCGAATCGGCAACAGACTCAATATACAAAAGCTCCTGCCGCGCCAATTCTATCTGCTTTGCAAGATAGACCTTTGCATTTTTGAGCTTGGTATATTTTTTGTACTTGAGCTGTGAGTTCTGCACGGGTGTAAGCTGCTTGTCAAGCGTTATCTCAACCTCAGGACAAGCCTCGTCATAGTAGTCGGTAACGACCACCCTGTCCATTCCCTTTTTAAGCTGATATATGTTCGACGTGATAAGGTCTGCCTCTCGGCGAAGCTTCTCGCATTCCTTGGTTTCTTCAAGTTCATCGGTGAGCTTAACTATTTTCTTTGAAAGACGCGTCTCGGCATTACTGACGATATGCAAAATGTCGCTTGCCTTTTGCTTTACGCGTTCGCACCTGTCGCGCTCGCCGAAAAACTTGTCTATAAGGCTTGCAAAATCATCAAAGCGCAAAAGCTTGTAACCATCGCCATACTGATGTATAGGCATAAAAGAAAACTCAACGTTCTCTCCGTTTGGATTTTTTACAAGATACGGTACAAACCTTCCGCCTTTTATTATATCAACGTACTCGAAAAATGCGTCTGCAAGAGCTTTTTTATCGCACTCGCACAAGGCGGCATCAACCTTACCCGAGCTTGCGTATGCAAGCTCACGCGCGATAAGCGGGGAAAGACCAAAAAAGGAAGATATAAGAAGCTTATCACAAACGCGCTCACCCTCTGCCTCAACAAGAGAAACGAACTCCTCTCTCGTAACGGTAAGCGGATCTCGCTTGCCTTTCTGCTCCGGCGGGTTTTCATATACCATACCGGGCAGTATCTGCCTTACCTTGCTCGTTGCGAAATCTATGAGCTTCATTGCGGTAATAATTTTTTTATCCCCGTCAAGAAGTATCATATTCGAATACTTACCCATTATCTCGCACACAACGAAGCGTGTGCAAGAAAATCCCATCTCGTCACGGCAGGAAAACCTGAGCATAATTGCACGCTCAAAGCCAAGCTGAAAAGCCTCCTCAAGCTTAGCTCCCGACAGATGCTTTCGCATAAGCAGGCAAAACATCGGCGGGACTGCGGGATTTTCCTTTTGCATATTTGTAAACGAAATCTTCGGGTTGTTTGTGCCTGCGTTGATAGCAAGGCGAAGGCTCTTTCTTTGCCCGTCTATACGAACGTCATGGAAAATAAAAACTATCTCTTCCTTCTCAGGTTGATGTATTTTATCTATTTTTGAACCTATTGCGTACCTGTTTATATCAAAAACGGTCGCTGCAAACATTCCCGCATCAAACGGCATATCCTATCACCTCAGATAATATCTATCAAATCGTTTGCCATAACCTCGGCATCGGGGTAAAGAGCGCAGCCTGTACCCTTGAGAGTCTCTTCGTTCATATGCCCGCAAAGAAGCAGCACGCAGTCTATTCCTGCAGTCCTCGCAGCCTCGGCATCATGCGTTGTATCGCCTACCATAAGCGGCTTTTGGTCGACTTCCAAGCTTGATACGTAACGGCAAAGAGCATCTTCCTTGCCGTAGGCATAAATATTGTCACATCCGATAATGCTTTCAAAATACTCGGCAATTCCAAGCCTCTCTATCTGGCGTCTCAGCATATCGGATGAAGACGCAGACACTATCGACTGAGATATGCCCGCCTGCTTGAACCTATCAAGTGCATATCTTATTCCCTTGCACAGCAGCGCCTTTTCCTCGCGATTGTTGTATTCAGCTACCCATTCGGGTGCTAAAACGCTTTCATAGTCATCGCGCTCAAAATCGAAGCCGCAACGTCTGTAATAATCGATTATCGGAAAACCAAACAGCTCTTTATACCTGTCCGTGCTCTCTATCGTAGGAAGCGTGCGTTTTTCGAGCATTACGTTTACTGAGTCTATTCCTATCTGCACGTCGTCAAGTATAGTACCGTTGAAATCCCAAATTATATGTGTATATTTCATTCTTTCTCCCAAATTATAACTGCAAGTCATCATCTGCGCCATTGCTCTTTGAACCGTGCAAAATCACCTTTAGGTTGTTTTTGCTTCTTTGAATCAAAATTATCGCCGCACCTGCAACAAAAAGAACTATACATACAATAACTGTAAGAACGGTATTAAACCTAAGCTCCTTATTCTCTCTGTCCGTGTCAACAGGAGCTGTTACCTTTGAAGAATCTGTTTCTATCGGAACTATATTTTCGTTTTCTCCAAGCTCAACTGCAAACCACTTGCCTGTGTTCTCTGCCGCAAATGAGAACTTTGCATCCTTAAAGTAAAAGCTGAATTTATGAGCGGCATCACTCTCAGCCTTTATCGATGCACCGTCAACTGTATGAGTTATGCATCTCATACTTCCTGCATAAATGCCGTCAGCTCCCTTTTTGACGTATTCAGGAATATATATAAGCATCTCATCCTCGGTTAAATTTACAAACGCTACGTGAGCAAACGCCTGGAATTCTCCGAGCTTCTCATAGTCCGCAATCATTGTAATATCAACGGGAATCGTGAGCCTATATGAAGTGTTCTGAACGCCAAACTCACTCGAGAAAATATTCATTGAAAAGATTATGCTATCAACGTCAAGCTTATCATTCTGAAACAAGCTTGATTCATTTATTTTTGAAAGCTCCGCTGCAAGCCGTTCGCCTTCAATATTTTCAAATGAATACGAGCCGCCATCTATTATTTCAGCACCGTTCAACTCAATTCCTTTATCCAAGTCCTTTGAGCTGACAAGCACCTTTTCTAAAACAGAATGTGAAATAGCACCGTCCGTTAGCGTCCACTCATAATAGGAATCCGAATAAATACAACCGCCAAACAAGTTCAGTGCTTCGAGATACGGCTTTTGATTTTTCTTGAGCGTAAAGCTTCCGTCGGTTTCAGGAACAAGCAAATAATCATCCGAATTTGGAAGATTACCCACAGCATTAAGAAAATTCGGAACGTAAGACGAAACGGGGTTGCGGCTAAAGCCTGCAATAGTTCCGGCAGCGTCAGAACAAACGGGCATAACAAAGCTATGACAGTTTACTGCATCCATACCCGCATATCCGGTAATACCTCCGCAGTGTCTGTTTCCCAAAACGGAAGCTTGGTTGAAGCAGTTCTCGATCACCGCTGTGTTTTTTCCGCAAATACCCCCTACAGACTCGTTACCCTTGACTTGTGCGTAGTTTGCACAGTTAATTATATGATTATCGGCTTGCCCTGCAATACCGCCGACAAGCTCGGCACCGTTTACGTTGCCTTTGTTTTGGCAATACTCTATTTTCCCTGATGTATATCCTGCAATTCCGCCTGTATATTTCTTTCCCATTACGTATGCGCCCGACGTACAATTTAATATCAAAGAAGAATTGTATCCCGCAACAGATCCGACAAAATCGCCCGCCTTGATATAAGAGTGCTTTATATTTACGTTTTCTATAACACCGCCTTCGGTATACCCGAAAAGTCCTCCTGCACCCGTATCATTTTCAATATTAATTCCGCTGACGGAAAAGCCTGCTCCGTCGTAATTGCCGCGAAAAACGTTATTCGCGTCTTTTCCTATAGGTGTCCATACGTTTAGATACGAAAGTCTGTCCCGCCAATCCTCAAAAGTGGTGTCGTTTAAACGGATACTTATCTTCTGCACGAAATAGAATCCCTCATAGCTAATACCCGAGTTTACGTCGCGAGCAAGCTTAGCAAGCTGTCCGGGGGTCTCTATGATATATGGATCATCCTTCGTTCCTTCGCCGCCGCCAAAAGAGGAATCGTACGTTCCGTCCCACGTATAAGAGTATGTTTCCTCTATAACCGTCACGACGGTTGCAGTAGTACAGTTTCCGTCCTCGCTTTTGACAGTAACAAGCGAAATTCCGGGCGAAACGGAAGTCAGCATCCCGTTTTTGTCACAGGTCACAACGCTCTCGTCATCAACGGTATAAATTAGCTTTGGACTGTGTGCGTTTTCCGGGTAAACGGTAGCGATTATCTGGGCTTTCTGTCCGAGAATTACCGTATATTCGGTTTTGTTGAGACGGATGCTCTCGCATAAAACAGGGGCTGTGCCCGAGCTTACTCGGATAAAGCAGTTTGCCTGCTTCTCTCCGTCAACAGTTGTTGCTCTGATAATAGCATATCCCGCCTTGTGAGCCGTTACGTTACCGTTTTTGTCAACGGTTGCAACCGACTCGTTCGTTGAAATCCAAACAAGCGATTTGTCCGTTGCGTCATAAGGATAGAAGCTGACGTTTAGCTTATATTGATCCCCCGCTCTCATATCAAGCTCGCGCTTATCAAAGGAGATTCCGTTGACCGAGATATTAGGACCTGCATTCTTCATTATCGGGAAACCGTCGTAGGCTTCGATCGTATCTTGCGTCCACTCACAGTAACCAACCTGAAGTGCAACCTGATTCAGAAAATCAACTGCCGTTTGGGCATCCGTGTACTCTTCGCACGTCTCTGCTTTAGTACCGTATCCAACATCTTTTTCAGCCCCCATCCAAATACATTCAGAAACGGAGCCTTGATTTTTAGCCGCAATTGCACCACAAAATACGTCTTCCGAGTCCAAGCACTCAAGAGCGCTTACGTTAATGCAGTTTCCTACGTTAAAGCTATTCTCACCAACAATACCTCCGACAAGTGTAGCCTCGGCTGAGCCTAAGCTGCCGCTTACTGATGAGTTATACACACTTCCGTTATTATAGAGAGCCAGGCCTGCGCTTGATTTTGCAGAACAATTAATTTTAATACTCAAATTTTGGATAGTTCCGCCGTTATATAAGACAAAAGCCCCACACTCTGCACCCTCAGGTATCTCGAGCCCGCTTATGATATGCCCCTGCCCGTCAAACTTGCCGAGAAACGGCTTCTCTTGTGTAAAAATACCTTTCCAGTAATTATCCGACATATCTATATTTTCAAGCAAAACTATAACTTTTCCTTCAAAGGTATAGCCGGCTTCAGCTGCTGCGGCAAAGGCGGCAAGCTGTGAGCTTTCGGATATAAAATACTCCTCTGTGCTCTCGTAATCTCCAAGCCAAGCTCCATCAAACTTTTCCTCGTCCGTCCAAGATCCGCGCTCGGCACTAACAAATACTATACATGCAAAAAACATCACGGCGGAAAGTATCACCGTGCATACTTTAATATTTATTTTACGCATCTGAATAATGCTCCTTTTTTAACGCAAATAAAACTATCTTCTATATATTTATAGTTACACGGATATATTCTATCATATATCCCTTACCAATTCAAGAGCAATATATAAAAACGGCGGAGAAGATTATCCCTTCTCTGCCGTTTTTCGCAATTGTGCTATATTTATTTTTTTGCAAGATCTCTTGCGCGGGACCGTAGTGCTTCTTTTGTGTTTTCAAGGTCTCCCGAGAGAACTTCATCCAATAGTATTTTCAAAATTTCACCCACTCGCTTGCCTTCGGTAACACCAAACGACATAATATCGTCTCCGTTAATCAAAAGAGTATCCGCGCCTGTACACTCGCCCTCTGATATAATAGCTTGTGCTGTTTTTTTAATAGTTTCTATTTCGGCTATGCGGTATAACTGCGAGTCTGCTTTTCCCTTGCAATCAGCTAAAGCTATGTCGCAAAGCATAAAAAACCGATCTGCGCCTATCCTATTTATCCGCTTTTTTATAAGCGCCTTTTCGTTTGGCAATTGTTCATCGTGATGTTTTACCAAAAAAAGAACAGCATCCTTCGTTTTATTGTCCGCCTTCAGCCTTTCAAGCGTTCTTTTTGCAATATCGTAGCTTATATTTCCGTGTTCGAAAAAGTGTCCCTCACCCTGCTCGTCCATAAAAAACGCGGCAGGCTTTCCAACATCGTGAAAGAAGGCAGAGAGACGCATAACGGGGGTAGGATCGGTTGCATCTATCACCTTGCATATATGCTCTAGCACGTCGTATTTGTGGTATTTGCTATATTGCCAAAAGCCTTGGCAGGCTTCAAGCTCGGGAATTACGGGGTAAAGAATATCCGCGTATTTAAGTATAACTTTGCCTGCGTGATTACCGCACAGAATCCCGCAAAGCTCAGAATATACCCGTTCTGCGCTCAGGTAAGAAATGCTGTCTTTAGCCTCTCTCATGGCATTGAGCGTGTTCTCTTCTATTTCAAAGCCGAGCCTTGATGCAAATCGGAGTGCGCGAAGTATTCGCAATGCATCCTCGCGAAAACGTCTGGTCGGCTCGCCTACGCAGCGAATGAGCTTATTTTTTATATCTTCTCTGCCACCAAAAAGGTCGATTATCTCATCCGTCTCATAGGAATAAGCCATAGCGTTTACAGTAAAATCACGGCGAGAAAGGTCAGACTCGATATCAGAAACAAATTCCACACTCTCAGGGTGACGCCCGTCACTGTATCCCGACTCCTTACGCATTGTGGTAAGTTCATATACCTCACCGTCATACAAGGCGGTGACCGTGCCGTGCTTAATTCCCGTAGGTATCACTCTACAGCCTGCCGACTCAAGTATCTCGGCAGTTTTCTCGGGGAGCGAAGATACAGTTATATCCACGTCGCTCGGCTCGTTTTTCATATATGCATCCCTAACGCATCCCCCGACTAAATATGCACAGTAGCCGTGAGCTCGGATCCTATCACATATAAACTTTGCGTCCTCGTTACTTTTAAAAACTTTTGCCATAATATCCTCATATAACAAATCTCCCCGAGAAAGCGGAGAGATCTGTGTGCTAAGAAACCTTGATTATTTCTGTTCCCGGGAAATAGGTTGTAAGAATGTCGGGACCGCTCATTCCAGCGTTAGCAAGATCTTGCACTCCCCACTGACTCATACCGACACCGTGTCCCCAGCCTTTACCTACTATAACGAAATTGTTTGGGTCTGAAGCAGTATAGGTCGCTGTCTTCTTGTCGTAATTTACAAAAACCTTTGCTCCCGCAGCATTAAGCTCGATAACGGGGTCAAGCGCCAAGGTTGTAAGGTCAAGCGTTGCTGCATTCGTGTAAATATTATCAACGTCAACTCCGTTAGTTATAAGCTTATGATATCCCGACGCTGTCAGAGCATTGGCTTTGTTTGTTGAAACGGTTTTTCTTCCCGTATAGGTAATAAGCGAGAGCGCGCTGTTGTTTACACCGGTAAGCTTCTTTTTAGCCGTGCGGACTCCGAAATTCGAAAGCGGAAACTTTGAAAAATACGTAGGATATTTCTCAACGAAGGTCTCTCCGCCTGATTCTATGTTCTCGGAAAGCGAGATGTCGTTTATGACGTTATAAGTATACTCAACGCTGCCCTTTCCAATAACGAAATTGGCACTGTAGGTATAGTCGTAAAGCGAGCTTTTTACCTTAGCCGAGGTATTGCCGACCGTAGCTACGTGTCCTGCCGTATCGGTAAAGGTAATATTTGTAACGTAGCCGCTGCCGCCTCCCGTTGAATTGATGGTAGCTGAAGCAATAGGTGAGGTCAGTCCTTTGCAGGATGACGTATCTCTGAGATATGCCGCAAGGTCAGACGGTGTAATTTCTCTGAACCAAATACCGCGGTTGCGGTCGGGATAGTTTTCCCACGGTGTTTCCTTTGTTGCAAGGTATGGTATCTCGCTCGATCCCCAAACGTAATAGTTTGAAACAACGTAACCGCCCGTAGAGCTGGAATAATACATCTGGGCAATCTTGCCGTTATATACTGCCACCTTGCCTCTCGTCTCCTCGACCGCCTGCTCCACTCTCGTAGTTACCTTAGAATAGCCGCCGTAGTTCTGGTCGGTTGAATCGTCAAAAATGTCTATACCGTAGCTGCCCATTCGTCCGTTTTTCCTAAGGACTGCATAGGAACGTACCACTATCGAAAACGCGGTGAGTGCGTTATAATTCCACGAGCTTGATATCTCCCACGGAACTACGCATTTAACGTATTCTTCAAAATCGATAAGACTCGTCACCTGTATTCCTCCGTCGGCGCGCTTATAGCACATTGTTCCGCCGTACAGACGCGACTGATAGGTCTTAAGGTAGTCTCCCGATTTTGTTGAATGAAGTCCGATTTGAGAAAAGCCGCCGCAGTCGTACTCAAAAAGCACTTGATTAAGATTGGGTGCTACTACGCTTACACCGGTTGAGGTAGGCTCAACCATTACAAGCGAGTAGTTCTTAGAAATATTCGTATGCTCGTTTATATACGTTCTTGCCGTCTCGAGCTTCTCTTGGGTAGAGTAGTCACCTATTCTGATAACGTATTTATCGTCAATATAACACGGGATTACCGCGTAATTTGAGCCTGTAAGCTCTTCCTTAAGCTTCGATATAAGGTTATTGAGCTCCTCCTGAGAGGATATCTTCATCTCGGCTCTCGTGCCGTTTTCGTTTATCTTTTCTCTGATTTCCAGATGATAACCGCCGATAGCCGCCGTCTTTCCGTCATACTTTACGTACTTGCCGTAGTTCTTTGACAAGGTAGCGTCGCACACAACTGCAACGTCATTCTGAGAAAGAGAATATATCGGTACTGTCTTTCGTACGGTACGCTCAATAGTCACCTTACTTACAACGAAACCGTTGGTTGTTGAAGCATCAAAACCAACGGCTACTTCGCTTGAGCCGCACTCAAGTCCTACGGCTATAAGGTCATTCGGAAACGTAAATGCAGAATCAGCTGCAACGTTCAGCTGTCCGCTGAAAACGTACAAAAGCACGGTAAGCCCCGAGCCTGCCATCAAAATGGCAAGGAACAGGCATACCAAACGAACGAGATTCTTTTGTCTTGACTCTTTCGTTGCCTTTGCCTTCTGCACTGTCTTTTTATCCTTACTCGACAATGTAGTATTCTCCTCTCACTAAAATATATGCGTATTCACTCGTGACAAGAAGTCCTCTGCCGTCGCCACCCGTAGGGATAACGAGCATATGGTTTTTGTCAACGGCGGTGCCGTCACCTAAATCCACTCCTGCCGTAATATCGGCAATTCCCTGCTCATATTCAACTTCCTCGTCGGTTCCGTATGAAAAAGGAGATATAACCTCTGCCTCACCCGTACGCAGAATTACCTCAAAGGAATTTTTTTGAGAGAAAATCTTTTGTCCGTAGGTAAGACGTACCGTTTCATAGGCTGCCGACATAGGCTTGTTGTCTTCACTTTCAAGAGAAGCAAGAATAGAAGCGACCGCCGCGTTGATATTGGAAAGCTGCTTTTCAAGCGAGCTTACTCTGTCAGCAACCGCCTGAAGCTCACTCTTCGAAGCCTTGTTCGAGTTAGCCTCGGCTATAACCATAGCCTCTTCTATCTGCGCTTCAAGGTCGGGAATTACAACCTCGTTTATGTAGCTGAGCGATACGATAGGGTCGGTAGAGCTGTCAAAGCTGTCTCCTGCGGCAAAAACTGCAGTTACACACAAAACCGCACAAAAAAGCAGTGGTATTAAATACTTTTTAATTTTTTTCATAGCTGACCTCCGTGCGCTCATACTTTGTTATATTCTATCATATTTACGGATATAAGTAAAGTAGTATTTTAAGAAATTTAACAATTTTTTATCAAAAACCGCAAAAGAGACTCGCTTCGGGTTGAAGCAAGTCTCTTTTAGTGTAATTATATTTCTTTAAGTATCTTTTTATCCTTCGGCGTAAGCGCAACTCCTCCTGCCGCAATTTTTATCTTGCGGTAGCTCTCATCCGCGCCAAAGCTTTCGGGAAGATTTCTGTATGCGGCTTTGAGCTTCTGCTTTGCCTTAAGAGTAAAAAGCTGTACTCCCATACTCGTTCTCGTAGCCTTCTCGGGTATAAGCTTGGAATTTATCATTATAGCCTTATCGCTATCCGAAACGAGCAGAATATTTGAGCTTTCCTTTTCATAGAAAGCAGCAACGAGAGGAGATGCGCTTGAATAAGCGCCTGTGAGCTTCTTTCTCTGTCCTTTGGTTTTATATGCGGACATTGAAACGCGCACACCCTTGCCGTTTTCAAAGATAAATACCATCTTATCTTCGTCGGCAACGTCTTTGTTTATAATCATAAGAACGGGACGTTCGCCCTCGTCCATTTTCAGCTTCGCCGCAACGAAATCTCCGAGGACCGATGCCTTGCAGGTATCAAAGTCGCTTACCTTTGCGTTATAAAGCTGACATTGATTAGTAAAGAATATGAGCTCGGTAAGATTGTCCGCATCTACCGTGCTTACTATCTTATCGCCTTCTTTAAGCATCTGTACGTCATTTCCTCGAAGTGATGCAAGAGTTATCTTCTTGAAGTAACCTTCCTGCGTGAAAACGAGCTTGACGTTATAATTTTCAACGAACGATATAGGCTCACTCTCGGGAATGTCCTCTGCGTAAATAATATTGGTTTTTCTCGGCTTTGCATACTTTTTCTTGATATCTTTAAGCTGCTCTATAATGCATGCCTTTACCTTTAGCTCGTCCGCGAGAATATCCTCAAGGCGCGCTATCTCTTCTTGAAGGTCTTTTATTTCCTTGAGTCTGTTCAGAATGTACTCCTGGTTAAGCTGACGAAGCTTTATCTCGGAAATATACTCAGCCTGCACCTCGTCAACCGAGAACGCTTTCATAAGGTTAGGTACAACCTGCGATTCTTCGGCAGTCCCTCTAACTATTGCTATAGCCTTGTCTATATCAAGCAGAATCTTGCCGAGGCCAAGCAACAGATGAAGCTTGTCCTGTTTCTTTTTAAGATCGTACGTCATCTCACGGCTAAAGCAGGACATTCTGAAGCGTATCCACTCGGTAAGCGTTTCGGCTATTCCCATCTGTCTGGGCGTTCCGTCAACGAGAATGTTAAAGTTACAGTCGAAGCTATCCTCAAGAGGCGTGAGCTTATAGAGTTTTGCCATAAATCTCTCGGGATCAACACCTTTTCGAAGGTCTATCGTAAGCTTAAAGCCGTTTAAGTCAATCTCATCTCTGAAGTCGGACACCTCTTTGAGCTTATTTTCTTTCAAGAGGTCTGTCATTTTCTTCATTATGGCTTCGATAGAGGTAGAATAGGGTATCTCGACTATCTCTATGCAGTTTTCCTGCTTATCGTATACGTATCTTGCGCGAAGCTTCACAGAGCCTCTTCCCGTCTCGTATACCTCACGCATTTTATCTCTGTCGTAAACGACGAAACCGCCGCCCGAAAAATCAGGTGCGGGAATTATATCAAGCAGCTTATCCGTGCTCGTTTTAGGGTTGCGCAAAAGCGCTATTGCTGCATCACATATCTCGCCAAGGTTAAAAGAGCATATTGAGCTTGCCATACCTACTGCAATACCTGTATTAGGGGAAACCAACACGTTTGGGAAGGTTGTCGGCAGAAGTGTGGGCTCTGTCATCTGGTTATCGTAGTTCGGAACCATATCAACGGCGTTTTTATCAATACCGCGGAAAAGCTCCGCGCAGAAGCTGTCAAGCTTGACCTCTGTATATCTCGAAGCCGCATAAGCCATATCGCGACTGTACTGCTTTCCAAACGTTCCCTTTGAGTCTATAAAAGGATGAAGCAGAGCCTCGTTTCCACGGGTAAGACGTACCATCGTTTCATAGATCGCCGCGTCTCCGTGAGGGTTTAGCTTCATCGTCTGACCGACGACGTTCGTGCTTTTTGTTCTGGCACCTGTGAGCAATCCCATTTTATACATCATATAGAGAAGCTTTCTCTGCGAGGGCTTAAAGCCGTCTATCTCCGGAATAGCTCTCGATATTATGACGCTCATAACGTAGGGCATATAGTTTTTTTCTATGGTTTCGGTAATAGGCTGCTTTACTGCGGGCTTATGCGGTGCCGCCTCTCTTTTTAGTGCATCCTTCTTTTTAGCTTTAGTTGCTTTCGCCATAGTTTTATTTCCTCTATATCTCTATTATTTTAAACGCGCTTGCTCTGAGCATACGGTTAAGCAAAGCAAGTCCAATTCCGCTTTTATCCGGATATTTTGCATATATCTCACACGCTCCCCTCGCGTCAGCCTCGCGAAGCGCCCAAAAAAGACGTTTTGCCGCTTCTTCTCTGTTGTCAGCTGAGCCAAGCGACAATACCCTCTCTCCTATCAAGGCTCCGTCCTCAGAAAGCACGAATACTCCTTGCTCGCATAGTTTTTTACTTAAAAAAACCTCTGTTTCAGAATCGTCACCTTTTACAAGATAAAGCGGTGCTTTGGGTGCATAGTGAGAAATAAGCATCCCTGGACTTTCCACCTTTGACTCGGGCTCGGGTATATCGAGGACACCCTTTGCAATTTCAACCTCGCCAAAAAGCTCAACGAGCATTTCATGCGTAACTTTACCCGGTCGAAGCAAAATAACCTTGTCGGGAGTGAGCTTGATTATGGTTGATTCAAGTCCAACCTCACATTCTCCGCCATCAATTATCATATCAATTCTTGTATCAAGGTCAGCCTTTACGTGTTCAGCACTCGTAGGGGAAGGTCTTCCCGACGTGTTTGCTGACGGTGCGGCTATAGGCTTGCCCGAAAGCTCTATCAAAGCTCTTGCAACGGGGTGCGATGGGCAACGAACAGCAAGAGTATCAAGCCCTGCGCTGACGCTGTCGGCTACCATATGCTTTGTAGGCATAATTACGGTAACAGGACCTGGCATAAACGCTTCTGCTATCTTATAGTAACGCTTGTCTGTATAAACGTATCTCTCCGCATCCTCCGGCTTTGCGATATGTACTATTAGCGGATTGTTCGAAGGTCTGCCCTTTGCAGCGTATATTTTATCTGCTGCGCTCGGATTTTGTGCATCGGCACCGAGTCCGTATACAGTCTCTGTAGGAAAAGCAACGAGTCCGCCTGCGCGGATTATTTCAGCCGCCCTCTCAAGCTCGGACAAGTCAAAGGACTCGGGGTCAAGCTTTATATACTCGGTCTTCATCAGCCTTCGCTTCCTTTCAGCTTTGCCGCCGTATCTGCAGTAATCAGAGCATCTATCATCTCGTTAATATCACCGTTAAGGAAGTTCTCAAGCGAGTAAAGAGTCAGGGATATTCTGTGGTCGCTTACTCTTCCCTGCGGATAATTGTAGGTACGTATGCGCTCGCTTCGGTCGCCCGTTCCTACCTGCGAGCGTCGCTCGCTTGCTATTTTCTCATTCTGCTCGGTAAGCTTCATATCGTAAAGCTTTGCTTTAAGAAGCTTGAGCGCCTTTTCTTTATTCTGAAACTGACTGCGCTCGTTCTGGCACTCGATAACTATGCCCGTCGGCTTATGAGTCAAGCGGATAGCGCTCTCGGTCTTATTGACGTGCTGACCGCCCGCTCCGCTTGATTTACAGGTCTCGACTGTAATATCACTGTCCTTTACCTCGACCTCGACGTCCTCAACCTCAGGAAGAACCGCAACCGTAGCGGTAGAGGTCTGTATTCTGCCTTGACTCTCGGTCTCGGGTACTCGCTGTACACGGTGTACACCCGACTCAAACTTAAGACGCGAATAAGCTCCTTCTCCGATAACCGTAAAGCTGACCTCCTTAAAGCCTCCAAGCTCTGTTTCGTTGCAGCTCATAAGCTCGACCTTGAAGCCGTTTGACTGAGCGTACATATTGTACATACGGTATAAAACGTAAGCAAAAAGGGCCGCTTCCTCACCTCCTGCTCCGGCACGAATCTCAACTACGACGTTCTTATCGTCATTTTCGTCCTTCGGTAAAAGCAGTATTTTGAGCTCTTCCTGAGTCTGAGCCACACTATCCTTAAGTTCCTCAAACTCCTCGCGTGCAAGCTCGCGCATATCCGAGTCTGCCGAGGAATCCTCTGCAATTTCACGCGCTTCGTCCATCTGAGAAGAGATAGACTTGTACTCACGGTACTTCTCGATTACAGGGGTGAGCTGCTTATATTCTTTCATAAGGCTCTTATATTTTTCCATATCCGAAACGGTCTCGGGCATAGAAAGTTCTTCTTCTATGCGGATAAATCTTGCTTCCGCGTCGTTAAGTTTATTTAACATATATCCTCGTTGTGCAGTTCTTATTTATTATCGTCCAAAAATGCCTTAAATGCAAGGTGAGTACTGTATAGGTCCGCCTTTGAAATTATCTCGCAGGGGGCGTGCATACTGATTACGGGAACGCCTATATCTATCGTGTCAATGTTCAGATTTGCAATATATTTTGCAACAGTTCCGCCGCCGCCAATATCTACCTTACCAAGCTCAGCTGACTGCCATACTATATCCTTTTCAGCAAAAATACGGCGGATCTTGCCGACTATTTCGGCGGACGCGTCGCTTGTACCGCTCTTTCCTCTTGATCCGGTAAACTTTGAAAGCGCGACTCCGCAGTTGATATAAGCACTGTTTGCTTTCTCGTAGACCTCGGGGAAATTCGGATCAAACGCCGCATTTACATCACTTGAAATGCAAAATGACTTCGCGCGCACGGCTCTCGGATTTTCTCCCTTTGCCAATGATATCTCGTCTATTACGTCTTGAAGCAGGCGGGACTGCATTCCCGTGCTTCCGTCGCTTCCCGTCTCTTCCTTGTCGGCTAAGATCACGAGCATCGTGTCCTCGTCGTTTTCAGTCTCAAAAAGTGCGGTGAAGGAAGGATAAGCGCATACCTTGTCATCGTGACCGTATCCCGCTATAAGCGAACGGTCTATACCTGCATCGCGGCACTTGCCTGCAGGAACTGCACAAAGCTCGGCTGACACGAAATCATCTTCTTCAATTCCGTATTTCTCGCATAAAATAGACATTACGGTATGCTTTATGCTGTCGCTCTCTTCGCCTGAAGGCTCAGAACCTATAAGAAGATTGAGCTGCTCGCCGCTGATAGCCTTGCCGAGCGGTTTTTCCGACTGCTCCTGAGCAAGATGCGGCAAAAGGTCGTTTACGTAAAGGATAGGATCACACTCGTCCTCGCCTATTACTACGTCAACTATGCTCTCGTCCTTTTTAACGATGATTCCGTGAAGTGCAAGCGGTATCGCGGTCCACTGATATTTTCTGATACCGCCGTAATAGTGCGTCTTCAAAAACGCCATTCCGCCATCCTCAAAAAGAGGTCTCTGCTTCAGGTCAAGGCGGGGAGAATCAATATGAGCCGCAAGTATTTTAATGCCGCGCTCAAGGGTTCCTGTTCCCATTTTTATAAGATATATGGATTTGTCTCTGTTATTGAGATAGTACTTTCCGCCCGTTTCTAACTTATCACCGAGTCTGTACTCAACGTAACCTTGAGCCTTCGCAAGCTCAACGGTGGTCTTTACAGCATCTCTTTCTGTCTTTGCATTGTCAAGATACTCCATGTATCCGCGCGCATACTGCTGCACCTCTGCCTTTTTATCCGCGTGGCAATCGTAGAAATTTCTCTTCTTATACAAATTTGCGCTCATTTTATCTCCTCCTATAATTACATGTAATGTTTTAAAATTTTTCTCCGTAAAGCTCGGCATATTTATCTGCCGCCTCGTTTACCTTCTTTACATATTTTTTTGTTTCCTCGTAAGGAATATTCACGAGTTTTCCATCTTCGTTTGTATATTCGGAATTACTAAGCCACCCCGAAACAGTTCCCATACCTGCATTATACGCTGCAAACACCGTGTCCCAGTCACCGAAATGCTTATAAAGATAGCTGAGATAGTAAGTACCGTAGCGGATATTGGTCTTCGGGTCGTACATCATACCCTTCTCGTAGCTGTCCCCGAGCTTTCCCGATATCTCCTCGAATGTGGCCTCGGTTATTTGCATCAGACCTATCGCCCCTGCAGCACTCTCTGCCGATGCGTCGAAATTACTTTCGGTACGCATGACTGCGTATATTATTCTCTTCGGCACTCCGAACTGTTCGCTTGCTGTGTCAACGTATTCGGTATATTTCATAGGATAGCTGTTTCGCTCAGAGACGTCCCAAAAATGAGACGCAACAAATCCAAGTCCGACAGATATTAAAACTATTATCAATACCGCAAGCGCTCTTTGTAATACTTTTTTCATACTCAATTAATGCCTTTGATTTTATCTAAAACTATTCTTGTTCGAGCAAGCAAGTGAGCTGCAGTCGAATTGTTTTCTATCACGTATCCGCAATGCTCGGCAAAAAACTCATCGGTATGCTGAGCATCTATTCGCGCTATCGCACGCTCAACACTGATATTGTCCCTATCACAGATTCTCTTTATCCTCGTATCTCTGTCAGCTATAACAGCTATCGTCACATCGCAATCATTCTGCATTCCCGCTTCAAATAGCTGAGGCGCATCTATTATGAGAAGCTCTGTACCCGCCTCGCGCTCGCGCTCAGCAATTTCGCGGCAAGCAAGCTTTACGTACTTATGCGCTATACGGTTAAGTGTCTGCAGCCGTTCCTTATCAGAAAACACGATTCGAGACAGTTTTTTGCGGTCAACTCCGCCTGCTTCGTTTTTGACGTTATCACCAAACTCGGAAACTATCTCACGCGAGCACTCGGAATCGGATTCTACCATGCCATGATAAAGCTTATCCGTGTCTATTACGCGGCATCCGAAGGCAGAAAAAAACCTTCCTGTCATACCTTTTCCGGAACCGCTTGTACCGCAAAGTCCTATTATTTTCACAGCGCACCTCCGCATTTACAAACAATTACCGACTATACAGATTTATTATACCAAATATATGAATAAAATGCAAGCGGAATATTCTCTTTTTACACAAAATGAACACCGTTTGCATATACTTAAATTGTAAAAACAAATAAAACAAAACAAAAAGGAGCACTATATCTTAAATGCAGAACAATAAAAAACAAAAAGAGCCGAAAGTGCCGTCGTTTTTCGCAGCTTCAAACAGCGGCCGAGGCTTTGTTTCTTACTTTGACAGCACGTTTTCAAGAGACAAATTTGAGCGCGTATACATACTTAAAGGCGGTCCCGGAACAGGCAAAAGCTCTCTGATGAAGCAAGCTCTCCGTGCGGCACTAACTCACGGACACGACTGTGAAAGCATACTTTGCTCCTCTGACTCCTCCTCTTACGACGGCGTTATAATTAAAAAGCCGCAAGGCAATATTGCGATACTTGACGGAACGGCACCTCACACGTCCGACCCCGAGATTCCGGGCGCCATAGACGAGATAATTAATCTCGGCGAGTTCTGGCGTGAGGATTCACTAAAGAAAAAAAGACAGATTATCACAGAGCTGATACGCAAGAAATCAAGCTGTTTTTCTTGTGCGTACGCTATGCTCAGGGCTGCTGAGAGCTACGCATCACAAAAAAGAAAATTGCTTTCTTATTGCATAGACGAAGAAAAGCTGTCGCGTTTTACCGAGAGGATAATTTCCGGAATATCTGGCAAAAAAGAAAGCGCACCGCCCGAATACAAGCTAAAGCACGCAATATCTGCCGACGGCTATGTTGGCACGGATATTTATTCAAGTGAGGACGGTTTTCACTTTGCGGTATGCGGTGTACACGGTGCAGCTTTTGCCTTTTTCGATATGCTTTATACGTCGGCAAAGAAAAAAGGTACGCCGATAATTCTCTCCCCTTCTCCTCTTTCACCCGATACGTACGATGCCGCAGCTTTCTCCGAAAAACAGATGTATTTCTGCTTTGACAACGACACGGCAGACAAAGAATACGATAAAATAATAAACACCGAAAGGTTTTTATGCGAGGGCAGGCTTCGTGAAATAAAACCGACACTCAGAGTGCTATCGCGACTTGAGAGGGATGCGCTCGGCTCTGCTATAAGGATGCTTGAGGGCGCAAAAGAACGTCATTTCGAGCTTGAGGACATTTATATCTCCGCTATGGATTTTGAAAAGAAAGAAAAAATGCAAAACGAGCTTATTGAAAGAATTATATAAACAACGAGGCGGAAGCTTTGATAGCTTCCGCCTCGTTGTTTTATGCAAAAACCGTGTTTTTCACACCTGATTTTTTTCTTAGAAAATTACCGCATAGCAATGCATATATCAACACTACGCTGACAATATGAGTACAAAGTCCGACTACCGTATCAGGTGGAAAGAAAAAAATCTTTGAATAAAGCAGTCTTGTAACGTAGCAGGAAAATACCGAGAAAAAGGTAGGAAGAACTATTGCCCGAAACAAGCTCACGTCAATGCGGGCAACCTGAGTCAGCTTATAGTAGCTTGCTGATGCGTTTATCATTTCACTTACCGATATGAGTATAACGTAGCCGAGTATTCCAAGACGCGGAATGAGCAAAATAACACCAATTACAGATATGGCGGCATCGATTATGTTTACGGTCATGGTGTACACCTGATAGCCGAGTCCCTTGAGCATTGAATCGACTACGGTATCGAGATACATTATTGGAATTATCGGGGCAAGCAGGCGGATATACTTTCCTGCCTCGTTTGACGAATATACTATTTTCCCGAATGCTCCGCTGTAGCTTATCATAATTCCGCTGACACACGCGGCAAAAGCGAAGGTAACGAATATCGCCTTGTTTGCGGCGCGGCTGATATGCTCTCGCTCCCCTCTTGCCTTAGCTTCGGCAAGCTCGGGCACAAGCAGCGAAGCAAACGAGCTTGTAAGAGATGCGGGATAAAGCACGAGAGGCAGTACCATACTGCCGAGTATTCCGTAAGAGGCATGCGCCTCTGCGTGAGAAAGTCCGTTCTTTTTGAGAGCCCGGGGGATCAGCATATGCTCAAGCGTTACGAGAGCCGAGCGTATATAGGTGCTTGCCGCAATCGGCAAGGACACGGAACAAAGAGCCTTTACCGAGCTTTTTATAGGCAACTCTTGCCCTTTTGCATTTTTTGTGTTTAAATGCTTTTTTAAATCGTAGAAGCACATCACACCCGCAACAATGCAGGAAGCGATCTCGGCCGTCATACCGCCTGCAATTATTGCCATGCACGCACCCTCTACACCTTTCGGCAAAAGCAGCGTAAAAAGCACTATACAGCAAAGCATCTTAAATAGCTGCTCAAACACACTTGCCACAGCGCTCTTATAAACACGGCGCACGGCGTTAAAGTAGCCGCCGAGCACCGTGCTGAGTGATATGGGAGCCATTGAAAGTGCCAACACTCTGACCGAGGAAACGGTTCTCGCATCGCATAAAAGATGCTTTCCGATATATCCCGCACCAAAAAATACTACGCTGCCCGAAACGAGTCCGAAAATGCAGGCATACCCCACGGCTACCCACAAGGCACGTTTGGCTTCTCTTTCGTTGCTTTTGCCAAGCGCTTCGCTGACAGTTCGCGTAACACCAAGCCCTACACCCGAGCAAGCAAAGGTTACCGTGAGCGTGTATATGCTCATCACAAGCGAGAGCAGTCCCATACTCTCTGCTCCCACTGTGTTTGAAACGTAAGCGTTCCAGGAAACGCCGACCGTTCGCATAAATACGGCGGCAATAGCTAAAATCAAGCCGTCAGCTAAAAATTTCTTCGTTCTGTTCATATTCATTCCCCTCGTTTTAAAAATATATGAAAAAGCAAGGCGGAAAATGAAGTATGTACATAAAATAAAAGCAAGAGATTTATAAATAGCAAAAGAACCCGCTCTCTCAAGCGGGTTCTCACCTTTTCTCTTATCTTTTATCTCTTATCTGATTCCGTAGTTTTCGATAATATAGTCCATATCCTTATCGCCTCTGCCGGAGAGGTTGATAAGAACAGAGCCGTGCTCCATCGTCTTTGCAAGCTTCATACCGTAAGCAACGGCGTGCGAGCTTTCTATCGCGGGGATAATACCCTCAAGTCTCGAAAGCTTAAAGAACGCGTCTATAGTTTCCTCGTCGTCTATTACGTCGTACTTTACTCTGCCTATATCGCGAAGGAAAGCGTGCTCGGGGCCGGACGAGGGATAATCAAGACCGCTTGCTACCGAATATACGGGGGCGGGGTCGCCGTTTTCGTCCTTGAGCATTATACTGTTAAAGCCGTGCATAACACCCTCTGTACCGTATTTAAGGCTTGCCGCGTGATCGCCGAGCTTGGGACCCTTTCCGAGAGGCTCAATACCGTATATATCAACGGGATCGTTTAAGAAGCCTGCAAAAAGTCCTGCCGCGTTCGAGCCGCCGCCAACGCAAGCAACTATTGCTGACGGAAGGTGTCCCGTCATATCGATAAACTGCTCTCTTGCTTCAATGCCGACAACGCTCTGGAAGTCTCTTACCATCATAGGAAACGGGTGAGGGCCGAGAACCGAGCCGATGCAGTAAATAGAGTCCTTGTACTCGCGGCTGTACGCATCAAAAGCCGCATCTACCGCTTCCTTGAGCGTTTTGAGTCCGTGAGTTACCTCAACTACGTTAGCGCCGAGAATCTTCATTCTCGCGACGTTTGGTGCCTGTTTTTTAATATCAACAGAGCCCATATAGATATCACATTCAAGGCCGAAATATGCCGCCGCCGTCGCAAGTGCAACACCGTGCTGACCTGCGCCCGTCTCGGCAATTACCTTTTTCTTGCCCATATATTTCGCAAGAAGTGCTTCGCCCATACAGTGATTGAGCTTGTGTGCGCCCGAGTGGTTTAAGTCCTCTCTCTTTGCATAAAGCTGAACCTTTCCGCCGAGAGCATCGGAAAGTCTTTCAAGGTGAGAGACGGGTGTAGGTCTGCCCTGAAATTCCTTTCTGATTCTGCGAAGCTCTGCTATAAACTTTCTTGACTGGCAGATAGAGAAATAAGCCTCTGTTATCTCTGCCATAGCCGCTTTGAGCTTGTCGTCAATATATACGCCGCCGTATTTACCGAAATATCCGTCCTTGTCGGGATAATTTGCAAAATAAGTATCGAAATTTACTCCGTTTTGTGTCATTTTATTTTTTCCTTTCATTACTGTCCGTTTTTTATTAAAAGATTAGGGTTAAGGCAAGAGACGCCATCGCATTGACAAAACGAACATATAACTTTCCTCTCTTTTTAAAATAAAAAATCCTATCCCAAAAATCTTGGGACAGGAAAGACCTGCGGTGCCACCCAAATTTGCATTTTAAAATGCACACTCATGCGTACCAAAATACGCTCTGCAAATAACGCTTGCCCGCGTCTCCCCTACCCTGTAATTACAGCTCAGTTTGCCCTCTGGAGTCCATTCGCTGCCGCTTGCATCGCCGCACTCACACCGCCGTCGGCTCTCTTTCTGATGAAGTGTGACAGTTACTACTCTCCGTCATCGGTTTATATAATATTAAAGTAATTCTATCACTATGACCTTGATTTGTCAAGAGATTTAAAAAAATTGTTGAAAACACCTGCATCTTCGTGGTAAAATAAAGCAGAGATATTTATTTTGAGGGCGTTTTATGAAAAAAACACAGGCAAGCACGAATCCCTTTAAATACAGCGACACAAACAAGCGTTATCATACCTACGACTACTATCTAAAGCACAAGTTCGGGGGTAAGGTCGCAAAAATACCGCTTGACTGCGGTTTCACTTGCCCTAACATTGACGGCTCCAAAGGTGTTGGCGGCTGCATATACTGTTCCGCACGCGGAAGCGGAGATTTTGCACAAAGCGCATCTATGCCAATATTCGAGCAGTATACTAAGACCTTTGAGCAGATGAAGCAAAAATGGCAGACGGATATGGCAATTCCCTATTTTCAGGCTCATACCAACACCTATGCCGACGTTGAAACGTTAGAGAGACTGTACAAGGAAGCTTTGAGCTTTGATGGAACGGTCGGTATAAATATCGCAACGCGTCCCGACTGCCTTCCCGATAACGTCGTTGAGCTTTTATGCAGTATTGCAGAAGAAACGATTTTAACGGTTGAGCTTGGGCTTCAAAGCGTACACGACTGCACGGGAAGGCTTATAAACCGCTGTCATACCTACAAAGAATTTTTAGACGGATACACGAAGCTGCGCCGAGCTTCCGAGAAAATTAATATATGCGTCCACTTGATTGAAGGACTCCCCGGCGAGAGCCGTGAAATGATGCTCGAAAGCGGCAAAGAGGTAGCACGGCTTTGCCCCGACCAGATAAAGCTGCATTGTCTAAACGTGCTAAAGGGTACGGCTCTTGAGAGAATGTATACGGCAGGAAAATACACTCCCATTACAATGGAAGAATATATCTCGGTTGTATGTGACGTGCTTGAAGTGCTCCCGCCCGAGACAGTGGTCGGAAGGCTGACGGGGGATGCCGAAAGAAGCTCGCTTGCCGCACCTACGTGGACTCTCAGAAAAACCGAGGTCATCAATAACATCGACAAAGAAATGTATAGAAGAAACACGTATCAAGGAAGACTGTACGAAAAACACAGGGGGTGACTTTATGAAATTAAAGCAATATTCACTTTTCACGTTATTTGCAGGGCTGATTATTTTAGCCGTAGGGGCAGTTATTCCTCTTGTTTACGTTTTGAGCATTCCGTCAAACAGCGCCAGCACAGGAATAATCGGTGGGGCAAGTACTCCTACCTATGAGTTTTTGTTAGAAGAGTTGCTTTGTGGCTTGCCGTTAATTTTAATACGGTTTGGATTTGTCTTGGCTGTTTGCTCTCTGTTTTGCCACCTCTTTTCAAAAACCGTTGAAACACATTGTACCATTCCCACATCTCTCATATCCGTAGGGCTTTCAGCTATCGGTGCGTTGGGACTGTATTGCTTTTTTAATTGGGCACTTATAATTTACTTTGAAGATATTTCAATTAGCCCCGTTGAATACTATGTCAGTATCATATTAGGACTCGTTTGCTTGGCAGCATTTATATTGCTCACAGTTTTTTATTTCAAGCAAAGAAAAAAGGCTTGGTCGCTTTGGGGTGTTTTAATTGACGTTATGACCTCTATCGTGTTTTTACCGTCGTTCTTTTGGGCGGCTAACGCTATAAGAGATTTTTTAGACGGGATTGCAAGCATATAGGTTTTTGTTTATCCGTGCAGAGCAAATCTGCACGGACTTTTTTCATATTCCCCGACCTCGCTCTCATACAATAGAGTGGAGGTGCGTACTATGAAAAGCAAGATAAAAACGTATATAATCGGAATTTTGATTCCGCTCGCGGTGGGATTCTTCTCGGCTTATCTTACGCGCGGAAGCATGGATATTTATTCGGGCATAATAAAGCCGCCGCTTGCTCCCCCTGCTATCCTATTCCCTATCGTATGGACTATCCTTTACGTTCTTATGGGCATCGGAAGCGTTATCGTCTATAACAGCGATGCAAGCGCGCGCGACAAACGGCAGGCTCTTTTGACATACTCTCTGCAGCTAACGGTAAACTTTTTCTGGAGCTTGATCTTCTTTAACAAAAGGGCGTTTTTATTCAGCTTCCTTTGGCTGATATTACTTTGGGTTTTAATCGTAGCTATGATATTGAGCTTTAGAAAGATAAGCAAGACGGCGGCATGGCTTCAGATTCCGTATCTCGTATGGGTAACATTTGCAGGTTATCTCAATTTGATGATATATTTGCTTAACAGATAAAAAACAAGGCTTTCGGTCATGACCGAAAGCCTTGTTTTTTATATAATGTATTACTTAACAATAATATTTGCTATCTTGCCGGGGACGACTATTTCCTTTACGATAGTCTTGCCCTCTATCTGTGATGCTATCTTCGCATCTGCCTTGACTATTGCGGCAACCTCGTCCTTCGTTGCATCAGCGGGAACGGCTACGGTGCCTCTGAACTTGCCGTTTATCTGAACACCTATCTCGATTACGGAGTCAACCGTTTTTGCTTCGTCATAGGTAGGCCAAGCAGAAACAGAAAGCAACGAGCTCTCGCCGAGCTTCTCCCACAGCTCCTCGCAAAGATGAGGTGCGAAGGGACAAAGAATACCTACGAAGCTCTTAAGCTCATCAACCGTGAGGGTGCCTGCATCATAGATATCGTTTACAAGTGACATCATAGCGGCGATAGCCGTATTGAACTTCATTTCCTCGATGTCCTCGGAAACCTTCTTTATCGTCTTGTTGAAGGCTACCTCGAGCTTTTGTGTTGCGCCCGTGCCCTTTGCCATATCAAGAAGGCCTGCGACTCTGTCAAGGAACCTCTTGCAGCCTCTCATGCTTGAATCAGACCAGGGAGCAGCCGAGCCGTAGTCACCCATAAAGAGTATATATACGCGAAGCACGTCAGCGCCGAACTCGTCAACTACGTCGTTGGGGTCAACTACGTTTCCTTTCGACTTCGACATCTTGTCTCCGTCAGGACCGAGAATGAGTCCCTGTGCGGTTCTCTTTGCGTAAGGCTCGGGTGTGTTTACAGCACCGATATCGTAAAGGAATCTATGCCAGAAGCGAGAGTATATCATATGGCGGGTTACGTGCTCCATACCGCCGTTATACCAGTCGACAGGCATCCAATGCTCAAGCTTTGATTTATCGGCAAATGCTTCTGTATTGTGCGGGTCTACGTAACGAAGGAAGTACCACCACGAGCCTGCCCACTGGGGCATTGTATCCGTCTCGCGTTTTGCGTCTCTCTTACATTTCGGGCACTTGCAGTTTACGTAAGAGTCTATCTTTGCAAGCGGGCTCTCGCCGCCCTCGCCGGGCTCAAAGTTCTTGACCTCGGGAAGCCTCAAGGGAAGCTCCTCGTAAGGTACAGCTACCATACCGCAATGCTCGCAGTGAACTATCGGAATAGGCTCGCCCCAGTATCTCTGGCGGTTAAATGCCCAGTCCTTCATCTTATACTGAACGCCGCGCTCGCCTATGCCCATGCTCTCAAGCTCTTTGACCATACGGTCGATAGAGTCTTTTTTGTTGTCGTAGCCGTTGAGAAAATCCGAGTTTACCATCTCGCCGTCGCCCGTGTATGCCGCTTCCTCGATGTTTCCGCCGCGGATAACCTCGATAATATCTATGCCGAATTTCTTCGCAAAGTCATAGTCGCGCTCGTCGTGCGCGGGAACTGCCATAATAGCACCCGTGCCGTAGCCCATCATAACGTAGTCGGAAATGTATATCGGAATTTCCTTCTTGGTGATAGGATTGATAGCACAAAGCCCGTCTATGCAAACACCCGTTTTCTCTTTAACAAGCTGTGTACGCTCAAACTCGGTCTTCTTTGCACATTCTTCTCTGTATGAGTCAAGCGCGTCTATGTTTTTGATCGAGTCTCTGTACTTTTCTATAATCGGATGCTCGGGCGCAATTACCATAAATGTAACGCCGAAAAGCGTGTCGGGACGTGTCGTATATATGCGAAGCTTGTCCTCTTTTCCGGCAAGTGTGAAGTTTACGAAAGCTCCCGTCGACTTGCCTATCCAGTTGACCTGCTGCTGCTTTACGTTAGGAAGATAATCGACTGACTCAAGTCCTTCGAGAAGCTTGTCAGCATACTCAGTGATACGAAGATACCATACGTCCTTTGATTTTTGCACTATATCGCTGTGGCAGATATCGCACTTACCTCCCTGAGAGTCCTCGTTTGAGAGAACGACCTTACACGAGGGGCAGTAGTTTACAAGCGCGGTATCGCGGAAAACAAGTCCGTTTTCAAACATTTTAAGGAATATCCACTGAGTCCACTTGTAGTAGCCTTCCTCCGTCGTGTCAACCACTCTGTTCCAGTCGAAAGAAAAGCCTACTCTCTTAAGCTGGGAGGTGAATTTCTCTATGTTCTTATCTGTTACCTGTCTTGGATGTATACCCGTCTTTATAGCATAGTTTTCGGTAGGAAGACCGTACGCATCAAAGCCTATCGGGAAAAGGACGTTGTAGCCCTGCATTCTGCGCTTTCTTGAGATAATTTCAAGTCCGCTGTACGCTTTGATATGTCCTACGTGCATACCTGCACCCGACGGGTAAGGAAATTCTACGAGAGAGTAAAATTTCGGCTTATCAGAGTTGTCCTTTGCCTCGAAGATCTTCTCGTCTTCCCAGCGCTTTTGCCATTTTGCTTCAATTTGTCTTGCATCGTATTTCATAGCTGTTTTCCTCTGTATATTATTCGTTTTCCGTGTTTGCAGGTGCGGCGTTTTCTTCGTCTATTCTGTCAAACAGGGGTGTAATATCTATTTTATCGGCATCTGCCCATAAGTTTTCAAGCTTATAAAAATCTCTAGCCTCGCGGCTGAATATATGAACGACAACGAAGCCGAAATCTATTATCTCCCAGCTTCCGTTACCTCTGCCCTCAACCTTTATGGGAGGGCATCCTGCCTCGGTAAGCTTAACGTCAACCTCGTCGCAAAGCGCGCCTACCTGAGTGCGACTGTTACCCGTCGCAATTACGTAATACTCGGTAACGGAGGTCTGCTCGGCTACGTTGATAAGCTCGATTCCCTTGCCCTTCTTTCTGTAGAGCACCTCTGCAATTTTCTCTCCGAGCTCTCTCGGTGTAACTGTGTTTATATCTATCATTTTATCTCTCCTATCAAGAAGTTTCTTGCTTCTATGGTTGTTTTCGAAATTACGTATCCGTTCTCTATTAAGTCGTACAGAGTCATATCAAACGACTTCAAGAGGGTTTTGTTAAGATGCTCCTGCTTATCCTCGCCCGCTTCAATACCGTCCCAGAAGTATTTACGAAGCGTTACACAATCCTCAAAGGTTCGTGTTTCTTCAATATAATCGGCAAGGTATAAAAGCTTGTCGGATAGTGACATATCAGCACGTCCCGTCGTATGTCCGTGCACCGCAAGCATAAGCTCGGGATAAGCAAACTCGGAATACTCGTGGGGGATTATCAAAGCGGCTGTAATCGAGTGATATATTTTGGGGCTTTGCCCGCTGTATTCGGAAGTGTGAATACCGTATTTCTCCATTATCTCTATATGCCGCTCGGTGCTGTATTCCTTCGTTATATCGTGAAGAAGTGCCGCCGCCCGCAGCATTACCGCTTTATCAGGGCAGTAGATACGGGCAAGTCGCTCTATCTCACGCTCTACACCGAGTGTATGCGAAAAGCGTTTTTCGCCGAGAGCATTTTTTACTCTTTCTCTCAGGCCGTCAAGCATATCTCGGGTAATTTCATATCCATTTATCATCTGTACAGTCCCTTTTCATCAATGTACTCTCTTACCTTGTCAGAGAGTATTCCGTCGGTGCTCTGCCCGTTTCTTATCAGCTCTCTTATCTCGCTTGAGCTTGCTTGGAAAACCGGGGCTTCAAGCGCAACTATGCGCGCATCGTACTTTTGACGAAGCTCGTCAGCTTTGATTTGGCACTTTGCCTTTTCCTCTTTACCGTATCTGTCAGTGTAGTAAAGCGTGACCTTTGAGAGAAGCTCTTTATAGCCGCGCCAACTGTCAAAGATAAGCAGCATATCAGTGCCGATAAGCAAGGAAATATCGGTATACCCTTGTGATATAAAATAATCCACCGTATCAATCGTGTAGCTTACGCTGTCGCGGGAAAGCTCAAAATCGGATATCTCGTACCTTGAACAAAGCTCCGTGTCGGATGAAAACGCGATATTAAGCATATTTATCCTATCCTCGTCGGAAGCTCCGCTGTCAAGCGATTTGTGCGGCGGGCGCTTTGCGGGGACAACGGTTATCTTATCAGCTCCGCTTGCCGCAAGGTATGCTTTCGCCGATTTTATATGTCCTGTATGGACGGGGGAAAAGCTGCCACCGAAAATTGCCGCTTTTTTATCTGACATCCAAGTACACCTCTGTTTTTAAATTCGACAAGAAGTTATGGCTCGATCTTTCTGTTCTTTTCCTTAGAAGAACGACGCCAAAGCACGAACCTCGTGCCTGTTACACATACGACCTCAGCACCCGTAGCCTCTGCAAGTGTCTCTGCCGCTTCTCTCGGTGAATAGGCACAGTTTTCAAGCGTGCGGAGCTTTATAAGCTCTCTCGCTTCAAGGGCATCGTTTACCGTCTTTACAGTTTGCTCTGTAAGACCGCCCTTGCCTATCTGAAATATCGTATCGTAGCTTTGTGCTATTGAGCGCAGATGCGCTCTCTGTTTACTTGTTAGCATATTTTAAACCTTTTTACTATTGTTTTCCGAACAGTCTCTCGGCTAATTTTTCGATAGCCGCGCGTCTGTGACTGATTTTGTTTTTTTCTTCTGCAGTAAGCTCGCCGTAAGAGCAACCGTGTACGGCACATTCAAATACGGGATCATAGCCAAATCCGCCGTTGCCGCGGCACTCGTGCATTATCCTTCCCTGAGCCTCGCCGCGAAGAACGAACTCGTCCTCGTGCGAGCGGTAAGCTACGGCGGAAACGAAGCGTGCTTCTCTGTTAGCTTCGCCTTCAAGCTTCAAAAGAAGCTTATCTATGTTCTTTTGGTCGTTTCCGTGCTCCCCTGCGTATCTTGCGGAATAAATCCCCGGCTCACCGCCGAGAGCATCAACCTCAAGACCGCTATCATCGGCTATACAAGGGTAGTCGGTCATATTTGATACCGCCCTTACCTTGATAAGCGCGTTTTCTTCAAAGGTGTTGCCATCCTCGACTATATCATCGAAAAAACCGATATCAGAAAGAGAAAGTATCTCTATCTCGGGGGGATTATCACCAAGAAGCTCGCTTGCTCTCTCACAGAGGATCTCTCGAAACTCACGTATTTTGTTTTTATTCTGAGAACACAGAACGAAAGTGTATTTTTTCATACTTATTCCTCAAAAAGTGCATCAACGAACTCGCGGGCACAAAACGGCTTCATATCGTCAATTCCTTCGCCGACGCCGATAAATTTGACAGGGATATCAAGCTCGCGCTTAACGGAAAAGACGATTCCGCCCTTTGCCGTGCCGTCAAGCTTCGTTAAAACGAGACCTGTGATGTTCGCGGCATTCTTGAATTCCTTTGCTTGATTTACTGCGTTCTGTCCCGTGGTTGAATCAAGCACGAGCAAGGTCTCGCGGCAAGCATCAGGCAGTTCTCTCGATATAACTCTGTCGATTTTTGAGAGCTCGTCCATAAGGTTTTTCTTATTATGAAGTCTGCCCGCGGTATCAATTATCAAAACGTCACTGCCTCGGCTTTTCGCCGCGTTTGCCGCATCATAAACCACAGCCGCGGGGTCAGAGCCGCCCGACTGCTTGATTATATCAACGCCCGCACGCTCGCACCAAACCGAAAGCTGTTCTATCGCCGCGGCTCTGAAGGTATCTGCCGCCGCTACGAGCACGCGCTTTCCTTGGCTTTTAAGCTCTGCCGACATTTTACCGATAGAGGTGGTCTTGCCGACTCCGTTCACACCTATAACAAGTATGACAGATGGCTTCTTAGACAAATCAAGAGGCTCAAACTCTCCTACGAGAGAAAGAAGTATGTCCTTAAGCTCTGCCTTTGCATCCTCGGGATCGGACAGACGCTTTTCTTTTATTCTTTCGCGAAGCTCATCAAGTATATACTCGGTCGTCTGAGCTCCTATATCCGAGCAGATAAGAAGCTCCTCAAGCTCATCAAGCATATCCTCGTCAATTCTGACGAAGGCTTTAAAGAGATCGTTTATCTGCCCCATTACAGCGGCTTTCGTTTTAGAAAGTCCTGCCTTCAGTTTTTCAAAAAATGACATTTGCTACTCCTATTTTATAAACTCGTCTCGGCGAGCCTCGAATTCATATACGTTCAGCTCTATTACCTTAGATACACCCTGCTCGGGCATAGTAACACCGTACATTCTGTCTGCGGCTTCCATTGTGCCTCTGCGGTGCGTAATGAGTATAAACTGAATCGAATCGAATTTCTTTATATACTCGGCAAATCTCGCTACGTTTACTTCGTCAAGTGCCGCCTCTATCTCGTCAAGGATACAGAAGGGCGACGGATTTACCTTAAGCACGGCAAACAATAACGCAATAGCAACGAATGCCTGCTCACCGCCCGAGAGAAGCATAAGACTCTTAACTATTTTTCCCGGAGGTGCGGCTTTTATATCAATACCGCTTGTAAGGATATTCTCGGGGTCTGTCAGAAGAAGCTCTGCCTGACCGCCGCCGAAAAGCTCCGCAAAGGTAACCTTGAAGTTTTCATTTATCTTGTTGAAGGCTTCCGAGAAGCTGCGCTTCATCTCGCCCTCGATTCTTGCAATAATTCCTTCAAGCTGCTTTCTTGATGCAGAAAGGTCTGCCATCTGCGCCGTCATATCGTCGTATCTTGCCTTTATCTCGGCATATTCCTCGATAGCGTTGACGTTGACCGAACCGAGCGCTTTTATCTGGTTCTTGAGCTTTTGCGCGTTGCTCGAATACTCTGCTCTATTCTCCTCGCTTACCTCGGGATAACCGAGTGCCACAGCCTGAGAATAGGTAAGCTCATAGTCCTCCCAGATCTGTGCCGTAAACTTGTCCTTTTGCTCAACAAGCGAGCGGTGCTTTGCTTCATTTTTGGTATGCGTTTTGAAAAGGAGCTCCTTCTCCTGAGTCTTTTCGCGGATGCGGATTCTTAACTCGTTTTGCTTCTTTTCATAATCAAGTCCCGACTCCTCGGCACCTGCACGGCGGGCGTTAAGCTCGGCAAGCTCCTCGCTAAACGACTTTGCATTCTCGCGGTTAAGCTCTCTGCCTGCTTCAAGTTTTTTAAGCTGCTCGCGGTAGCCCTGCGCCTTTTGGTTATTCGCATCTATATCCGCGTCGATCTCTGATATACGGATTATCTGGTTTGCAAGTCTCTCCTCAGCGCCTTCCTTATCCTTTCTTGCTTCCGCAAGCTTGATAAGAAGCTCATTTGTACGAGAGAAGAGTTTTTCCTTTTCCTCAGCTTCCGCGTTCTTCTCTGCGTCCACGTTTATACGAGCTGCTCTCAGCTCCTCCGTCTCTTTTGCGCAAGAGTCGGCTTCGGCGCTAAGACGTGCAAGCTCATCTGCGTAGCTTGAGTTCTGTTCCTCAATACGAAGTATATCGCCCGTAAGCTTTTCAGTAAGCTCGGTCTGTGTCTCAAGTTTAGCAAGATAAGCTCCCATTTGAGCTTTTTCTGCCGAGCACATAGCATCAAGTATGTCAGACTGCTGATTTACTGCACCGAGCCTGAGCTTTATCTTCTCTGACTCTGACTCAGCACCCGCAAGCTCTGCCTGCTTCTTTTCTATCTCGGACGTAAGCTTCTTGTCAAGTGCCGTAAGCTCGTCGATCTTCGCACCTCTCGACATAATGCCGCTGTCACGCTTGGACGAGCCGCCCGTGTAAGCTCCGCCTGCGTTGATGATCTGTCCGTCAAGCGTTACTATTTTAACTCTGTACTTGACCTTTTTCGCACATTCGGATGCACAATCAAGATCCTCGAAAACGAGAGTTCTTCCAAGCACGCTGTCAAGCACTACGCGGAACTTCTCGTCGCAGTCGATTATCTCGGATGCAGTTCCGATATATCCCTTGCACTTATATGCCTGACGCATTTCCTCGGTCTCGTCCTGCGCGTGCATGCTCGTCAAGGGATAGAAGGTACATCTTCCCTGTCCACTTGCTTTAAGCATACGAATTGCCGCTTTTGCGGTCGCATCGTTATCACAGACTATGCTCTGTATATTGTTTGCAAGTGCGGTCTCTGCCGCAAGTATATATTTATCGCTTGCTCCAATGAGCTTTGAAAGCGGTCCGTATATTGTTCCCGCACCATCGACCGAGCCCTCGCCGTAGCGGCGCATTACGTATCTTACACCGTTTGCATATCCTTCAAAATGCGCTTCCATATCCGAGAGTGTCTTTGCCTTTTCTCTCGCCGTATCGCGACGAAGCGATGCTTCTCTGATGTTCTCAGACAGCTCGTCCGACTTCTTGGTCAAGCCTTCAAGCTCGCCCTCAAGCTTCTCGCTCTCAGCCGCACACTCTGCCTTTTTAGCATCGTAATCGGCTATAGTTTTGTTGCTCTGTTCTATCTTTTGATTAAGCGTATTTATCTCTGCACTGTATCGCTCAAGTTCGCTCTGAGCTTCGCGGCTCTTTGATATATCCGAGTCGTGCGAGCTTTCAAGCACGCCTACGCGAAGCTTGATGTCGGTCATACGCCCTTCAAGCTCTCTTATCTTTGAGAGCATTTCCTCAAGAGTGCGCTCGCAGCCTTCTATTCTCTCTGCACAAAGAGCGGTTTTCTCGCAGCTCTCGCCGTACTCAGCCTCAAGAGAAGCGAGCTTACCCTTGTGCGCTTCTATCTCCTCGCGAATACCGTCGCACGCAATCTCGCAGCTCTTTTTCTGACGGGAAAGCTCCTCTCCCGACTGCTCACAGAGAGCGATCAAGGTGTTGTTATGTACGGTATCGTTTTCGCTTACCTTGTACTCTGCTTCAAGCTTATATACAAGGTCGCTTATCTTCTTTATATCCGAAAGCAGCTTTTCGCTTTCAAGCTTGGTTGCCTGGCTTTCCTCAAAGAGCTTATCGTACTGACGCTCAAAGCCTGCAAGAGTATCCTCTGCTATCTCAAGCTCATGCTCTGAGAGCTTAAGTGCCTCGGCAGCCTTTTCCTCTTCCTCGTGAAGCCTTGCGGTATCATATATCCAAAGAGCTACGTCTGTCTTTTTCTTTTCCTCGTAAAGCTCAAGATATTTCTTCGCCTTCTCAGAGTCGCGCTCAAGAGGTCCTACGCGGCCCTCAAGCTCACTTAGGACGTCCGAGATACGAATCATATTATTCTCGCATTCGGCAAGCTTACGCTCACTCTCGGTCTTCTTATATCTGAACTTGGATATACCTGCGGCTTCCTCAAAGATATTTCTTCTATCCTCACTCTTTTTAGAGAGAATTTCCGCAATTCGTCCCTGCCCGATGATAGAATATCCCTCGCGTCCGACACCCGTGTTCAAAAAGAGCTCGTGTATGTCGCGCAAGCGGCAGGGCTTTCTGTTAAGAAAATACTCACTGTCGCCCGAACGGTAATAACGGCGCGTAACGGTTATCTCGTCGTAGGGTGAATCTATGCGGTGCTCGGTGTCGGTATTGTCAAAGGTAACCGAAACCTCGGCATATCCCATAGGACGACGCGTATCAGCTCCGCCGAATATTACGTCTTCCATCTTAGAGCCTCTGATGCTCTTGGTAGACATCTCACCGAGAACCCAACGCATAGCGTCCGAAAGATTACTCTTTCCGCTTCCGTTAGGCCCGATAATTACGGTAGCTCCACGCTCAAAATTTAATGTAGTTTTATTTGGGAAGGATTTAAATCCGTGCAGCTCAAGTGATTTGAGATACATTCCTCTCTCCTCCGTATCCTATATTATATCTATTCTTATATTATAACCTATAAGTTCGCTTTTTTCAAGAATTTTAACCGACTTAAAACCGTATTTTTGCAAAAGAATCTCTTTATTCTTCTTTCTCTGCCCAACAACCTTAGAAACGCATCCAAGAGGTGCAGAGATAACACAGGTTTTGCCGTTTGTATTTACATCTTTTTCGTCGATTTCACTGCATATTCTGTCAAGGAAAAGAGCACTCATCGCTCTCTCTCCTATAGCAACGTCGTTAGCTCCCGCATACACCTGCTCGGAATTTGTAAGATTTTCGCTTGCACAAAGTCCGACGCGAATAACGCTGACACCTGCTCGGTCAAATATATCAAGCACGTTTTTCGTTCGCTCGACCGCATCCTCAAGCTCAAGCGGAGTGTACTTTCCCTGCTCGGTCATACACACGAGCTCCGTGCCCGAGAAAACGACGGTCGGATATACTCTTGCACCAACCGCACCGCACTCACATATAAAGCGGGCGCACTCACACTCGCTTTCGGGTGTGGAAGCGGGAAGCCCTATCATCATCTGACCGACGAGAGAAAAGCCCGCGTCAACGATTGCCTTACACGCTTCTCTTGTTCGATGCGCCGTATGTCCCCGTCGGCACGCTGAGAGCACGGTGTCATCCATGCTCTGTATACCGAGCTCAACAGTACTCATTCCGTACTTTTTAAGTATAGAGAGAATCTCTTCATCTATGTAGTCGGGACGTGTAGAGCAGCGCATACTGTCAATTTTTCCGCTTTCAAGATAGCTTTTACCTATTTTCAAAAGCGTGAGCATAAGCTCTCTGTCGATTCCCGTAAAAGAGCCGCCGAAAAAGGCAAGCTCAACGTCGGTGCTTTCTCTGTCTATGCATGAAAGCACCGCCTCTATATCCGAAATTACAGACTCTGCCTCAAAATCGTTTTTACCTGAAATCGTTCGTTGATTGCAGAAAACGCACATATTCGGGCAGCCCAGATGAGGAATAAAAACGGGAATATTTATATGCTTTTTTCTTTTCATAAATTTTATGCCTCGCCAAAAAGCGAAAGCGCTTCCTTTGCCGCCGCCTGCTCCGCCTCGCGCTTGTTCTTGCCCTTGCCGCGTCCTATGACGTTGCTGTTAAGATGAGCCTCAACAACGAAGGTCTTGTTGTGATCGGGACCTGTTTCGGATACGACCACGTATTCAAGAAGCTCACCGTTTACCTGCTGCACTATCTGCTGCAGCTTTGTTTTGTAATCTCCCGAGCCTCCTCTTTTTATAAGAGCGGTTATATGCTCTTTTACGTACGGCAAAACAAATCTTTTAGCGCAAGCAAACGGGTCTTCTCCCTTCAGCTTTGAATCTGTATATATTGCCGCAATAAGAGCCTCAAAAGCATCGGCGCAGATGCTTTTTCTCTGTCTTCCGCCGTTTAGCTCCTCTCCTCTGCCGAGAAAAAGATACGAGCCGAGCGAAATATCCGCCGCGTATTCCGAGAGAGCTTCCTCACACACCGAGTCTGCTCTTATCTTCGTAAGCTCACCCTCGGGAAGTGACGAATACTCCGAGAAAATATACTCGCTTGTAACGAGAGAAAGAATACTGTCTCCCAGAAATTCAAGTCTCTCGTTGCATAGCTCATGCTTATTTTTTGCCTTTATCTCATTTGCGTACGACGAGTGAGTAAGGGCAAGGCGCAAAATGCCTCTGTCAGAAAAGCGATAGCCTATTTTCCCTTCAAGCTCCTCTGCCGCAATATTGAATTTTTCACTCACTGTCATCACCTCTTTTTTAGTTTTTATCCTCGCAGACGACCGCGTTTTGTGCTTCTGCCTCTGCTTTTTCGTTTTCTTCCTTCACATATCTCGCGATATCGCGGATAGCTCCGCTGCCCGCGTATTTTACCGCCTGCTTTACCGCGTTTTTGATAGCAAAGGCATCGGACGAGCCGTGTGCTTTTATAACCGGCTTTGAAATTCCAAGCAAGGGGGCTCCGCCGTACTCATCTGCATTGAAGGTCTTCTTGACCGCTTTCAGCTGCTCCTTCATAACGAGGGCGCTAAGCTTTGTCACAGAGTTTTTCGTAAACATATCCTTCATCGTCTTTATCATAAGGGTGCCCATACCCTCAGCAAATTTAAGCACGACGTTACCTGAAAAGCCGTCGCATACAAGCACGTCACAGCTGTCAAAGGGAATGGTTCTAGCCTCTATATTTCCGACGAAATTTATCGAACCGCACTCTGAAAGCAAGGAATACGCTTCCTTCGTAAGAGGCGTTCCCTTGTTATATTCGGTTCCGTTATTAAGAAGCCCTACGCGAATATCATCCTTTGAAAATACTCTCTGCGCGTATACCGAACCCATAACGCCGAACTGCACAAGATCCTTTGCCGATACCTCAACGTTAGCGCCCGAGTCAAGCAAAAGCACGGGCGTCTCAAAAGGAAGCACGGTAGCTATTGCCGCGCGTTTGATTCCCTTTATACGTCTGACGATAAGCGTAGCTCCCGCAAGGAGAGCACCCGTATTGCCCGCAGATATAAAAGCATCTGCCTCACCGCCTGCAAGCATATCAAGTCCCGCCGCCATAGAAGAGTCCCTTTTCTCCTTCATTACACAAAGAGGAGCATCCTCCATTACTATTACCTGCGGTGCATGCTTTATACTGATACCTGTTAAGCTAATGTCGTTTTGAAACGCTACATAGTTTATAATTCCCTCGTCTCCGCAAAGAATTATATCGCAGTCAAGCTCACGGGATGCATCGACTGCACCCTTAATTAGCTCTAACGGGGCGTTATCCCCGCTCATTACATCAATCGCAATTCTCATTATTAACCCTCTGCCGCAGGGCACAAAGCTCTGCCGCCGCTTTATCGATTATCTCAAGAGAACGGGCACTGAGAGCCTCGTTTCTCACCTTTTTGCCGCCTTTTATCTTTTTGTCGGGCGGTGCAATTATACCAAAATTCACGTTCATCGGAAGGAATGCTCCCGTGCCGCCTTCGCTTACGTACTTACCGAGCGCTCCTATCGCCGTCCTGTCATCAAAAGAAGGAACGCATATTCCGAGAGCACGCTCTGCCGCAGAAATCCCCGCGACAAAGCCGCTTGAAGCCGATTCTATATATCCTTCGACTCCCGTCATTTGTCCCGCAAAGTAAAGGTCGGGTGTTTCGCGAACGAAATAACGCTCGCTTAGTATTCCAGGAGAATTTATATAGGTATTCCTATGCATAACGCCAAAGCGTAAAAACTCAGCGTTCTCAAGTCCCGGAATCATTCTAAACACACGCTTCTGCTCGGGGATAGCGAGATGCGTCTGGAAGCCTACGATATTATACATGCTTCCCTCTCGGTTGTCACGGCGAAGCTGAACTACAGCGTAATATTCCTCATCTGTGACGGGGTGATTAAGACCGACAGGCTTCATAGGACCAAATCGAAGCGTGTCCTTGCCTCTGCGAGCCATAACCTCGACGGGCATACAGCCCTCAAACACTGTAAGCTCCTTTTGCGCCTCACGGTCAAAATCGTGAAGCTCAGCCTCTCTTGCGCTTACGAGTGCATCGTAAAAAGCGTTATATTCATCTTCGTTCATCGGGCAGTTTATATAGTCTGGGTCTCCCTTGCCGTAACGCGAAGCAAAAAACGCACGGTTCATGTCAATGCTTGAGTACTCCACGATAGGTGCCGCTGCATCAAAAAAGTGAAGTCCACCGCCAAAAAGCTCCGCTATACGCTCTGCCATTTTGTCCGAGGTAAGAGGTCCCGTCGCAACTATACAAATCTCGTCCTTGGGAATGTCGGTTATTTCCTCGTTTATGACCGTAATATTTTTATGCGTGTTTATCTTCTCGGTTATATAGCATGAAAAACCCTCTCGGTCGACCGCAAGTGCTGCACCTGCGGCAACTCTGTTTGAATATGCCGCTTCCATTATCAAAGAACCGAGACGGTGCATCTCTTCCTTCAAAAGCCCTACGGCATTTGAAAGCTGGTCCGAGCGAAGCGAGTTTGAGCACACAAGCTCTGCATACGTGTCGGATACGTGAGCAGGCGTTTTCTTTTTGGGCTTCATCTCGTAAAGACGAACCTGACATCCAAGCTCCGCCGCCTGCCATGCCGCTTCACAGCCCGCAAGACCCGCGCCGATTACGTTTATTGTTCTCTTCATACTAAAAATCTTTCTATTAGTTGCTCTTTATTTCCTGATCCTTTTTAAAGCCGCAATCCTTGTTATGACATACAAGCTGATTTTTGCCTTTCTTCACAAAAAGCATACCGCCGCACTTCTCGCACTTCTCTGCCGTAGGTGCGTCCCAGGATGAGAAATTGCACTCCGGGTATCTCTCGCAGGAATAAAATACGCTCTTGTTTCTGCCGTGCTTGGTTACTATCTTTGCTCCGCACTCGGGGCAGGCAACACCCGTATCTTTTGTTATCTGCTTTGTATTTCTGCACTTGGGATAGTTTGCACAAGCGTAGAAGCTGCCGAATTTTCCGCTTCTGACAACCATATCGGCACCGCATATGTCGCACTTGAAATCTGCTACAACAACAGGCTTTTCTTCCTTCTCAACCGCCTTGCCGTCACGACCTATCGGCTTTGTATTCTTACATTCGGGATAGTTCGGGCAAGCGGCAAATTTGCCGTAGCGTCCGTTTTTGACTATCATAACGCTTCCGCACTTATCACAGATAATATCCGTCTGCTCACTCGGAAGCTCGATATTTTCCTTTTCTACCTTCTCGCTTGCCGCATCAAGCTCACGCTCGAAGTTGGTGTAGAAATCTCCGAGAACGCTCTGCATACTGTATCCGCCATGCTCGATTCCGTCAAGCTTATCCTCCATATTTGCGGTAAACTCGTAGTTTACGATATCGGGGAAATACTCGTTCATGAGCTTTGTCGTTACCTCGCCGAGAGACGTCGGGCGAAGTGATTTTCCTTCGCGGGCAACGTAGCCTCTTGCTATGATGGTGGTTATAATAGGCGTATAGGTACTCGGTCTGCCTATTCCCTTTTCCTTTAAAAATTTGATAAAGGAAGCCTCGTTGAAGCGAGAGGGGGGCTCGGTGAAATGCTGGTTTGCTCCAAGCTTTGAGGCGCTTACCTGCTCGCCGTCCGAAAGAGGCGGCAAAAGTGTCTCTACCTCCTGCTGGAAAGCATTTTTCACAGTATCATCCGCGCCTTCCTCATAAAGAGCCATATATCCCTGGAATTCAACCGTAGAGCCTGTCGCGCGGAAGGTATGCTTGCCGCATACAAAATCTGCGCTGACGGTATTGAGAACGGCAGAAGCCATCTGGCTTGCCACAAATCTTTCCCATATAAGCTGATAGAGCTTGAACTGGTCGCTTGAAAGCAGCTTCTTTATCATCATAGGCTCGATAGTCACGTCAGAGGGACGGATAGCCTCGTGTGCATCCTGAGCCGATGCGTCCTTAGTCTTATATACGTTAGGCTTTACGGGTGCGTATTTTGCCCCAAACTTGTCGTTTATATAGCCGAGTGCCGCCGTCTGTGCCTCGGTCGAGATTCTGAGCGAATCAGTACGCATATACGTGATAAGACCGTGAACTCCGCCCATCTGAGAGCCGAGATTGATACCTTCGTAAAGTTCCTGTGCGACCTTCATGATACGGGCCGACTGAAATCCGAGCTTTCTCGACGCTTCCTGAAGCAAGGTAGAAGTAGTAAACGGGGGTGCAGGCATTTTGTTCTTTTTGCTCTTTTTGATATTAGACGTAACAAAGCTTCGTCCCTCACAGTCAGCCTTAATGCTCTCTGCGTCAGCGCCGCTCGTTATCTTTTTCTTCTTTGCACCCTCACCGAAGTAGCGAGCCTCAAAGCATACGCCGTCCTTGTTCTGAAGGGTTGCATCAACCGTCCAATACTCCTCGGCAACGAAATCGGAAATCTCGCGCTCGCGGTCTACTATTATCTTTGTAGCTACGCTTTGAACGCGTCCTGCGCTAAGTCCGCTCTTAACGCTTTTCCAAAGAAACGGACTGAGCTTGTAGCCTACTATTCTGTCGAGTATTCTTCTCGCCTGCTGGCTGTTTACAAGGTCTATATCTATCTTACGGGGGTTCTTTACCGCATCCTTAACAGCACTTTTTGTAACCTCGTTAAAGCTGATACGGCAAGCCTTATCCTCGGGAATTCCGAGAGCCGACATAAGATGCCAGGAAATTGCTTCTCCCTCACGGTCAGGGTCGGTTGCGAGGAATATCTTATTTGCGCTCTTAGCTTCCTTTTTAAGAGTTTTTATAAGGTCTCCCTTGCCTCTTATATTTATATAGTGAGCGCAAAAGCCGTCCTCAATATCAACGCCGAGAGTGCTCTTGGGCAGGTCTCTTACGTGTCCCTTTGACGCGATTACCTTGTAGTTCGAGCCAAGGTAACCTTTTATCGTAGTCGCCTTTGCAGGTGACTCAACAATAACCAAATTTGCCATATTTATATACGTCCTCGCGGACTTTCCTCCCTTTGTTTTATTTAAGTATATATCTGCCACCGGGATACGAAACTGCAAGACCGTAGATCTCAAGCATCGTAACGCCCGCCATAAAATCGCGAGCAGAGATGCCGTATTTTGCTACGTCGTCGGAAGCAAACATTTCTCCCTTTGGCAATTTTTCATAAATTGTGCGAAGCTCAGCCGAAAGCATTGACGTATCCTTGCCCGACTCCGCTTCTTTTTTATTCTTATTGTCCTTTATCTTCACAAATGAAGCAAACATACCGCCGCTTTTTCGACTCGGCTGCTCATCTGTTACATTCTCTTTTACAGGCTTGCTTTCTGTCTTTGGTGCTTTTCTCAAGCCTCTGCTTTTGCTCACTCCGCGCGCATAAAGGCGAGCGTCTATCTGCTCGGAAGAAAGAGCATCATAGCTTTTTAAATCTATTTTGCCTCTGTATAGAAGCGCGTATTCACGCAAAACGTCTGTTGCCTCGCGTGCCAAGCGTGCGCCGTCCGAGAGAAGCGACACCGCCCCCTCACTCGACTTTTCTCCAAGTCTTCCGGGAACGGCAAAGACCGCCCTTCCCTGCGATATTGCATGCCTTGCGCTGATCATTGCGCCGCTTTTTATATCACCCTCAACGACTAACAAAGCCCTTGAAATCCCAGAGATGATTCTGTTCCTCTCCGGAAAATGCGACGGCTCTGCCCGTGTGCCCGGAGGATATTCGCTTATAAGCGCCCCGTGTCTCTCGACGTGGCGCATAAAATACGCGTGCTCAGGCGGATATGCTATATCGACTCCGCAACCGAGAACTCCTATGGTTATCCCGCCCGCGTCAAGCGCTCCGCACATAGCCGCAGCATCACAGCCGAGAGCCATACCGCTTACAAGCACCGCGCCGTTCTTCGCAAGCGAATAGCCAAAATTATACGCTATCTCCTTGCCGTACTCGGTCATACGCCTCGTTCCAACGGCGGAAATATGAAGCCTGCCGTCGAAATCGGGAAGCCTTCCGCGCACGTACAAAACAAGCGGCGGGGATTCGATATTTTTAAGCAGCGACGGATATTCGTCGCTTTCATACGTTATTATGTGTATTCCGTGTCCTCGGCAAAAATCCGATACGGACACCGCCTTACCTATGCTTTTGTCACACAGTCCTTCGATATGGCGTCTGACGTTAGCCGAGAGGTGCATATACTCCTCGGCATCCGCCCTGTATATATCGTATACGTTTCCAAATGCGGATACAAGCTCTCTGTACGCTTTGTACGAGCGCCCCACCGCTTCGCTGAGCCATATATAATAGATGGTGTAGTCTTCTTTTTTAATCATTGAGATACCCCCGGACTATCGGGTATTACGTTTATTTTGAATTACGCTGATGCCACATAAATATAACTGCGGCTGCCGCGGCGTTAAGCGACTCCGAGCGCTCGGATATCGGTATATAAACGCTTTTAGTACAAGCGCTCGATATATCGGTGCTGATGCCGTGACCTTCGTTTCCTACGATAAATACATCACTGTCGGAAAGTGCAAGCGAGTCAAGAGACACAGCTCCTTCTCTCAGCTCTCCCGCCAAAACACGCCTTGCGTCTTTCAGGCTGTATACGCTAACCGCCATATCCGAGCATACGGTCAGATTTATCGAGAAAGTGGCTCCCATAGCGGCTCTCAAGGCTTTTGGACTGTATATATCGGCACAGTCGGATGATAAAATCACCCTGTCGTAGCCAAGTGCAAGCGCCGTTCTTATTATCGTTCCCACGTTTCCTGCATCCTGCAAAGAGGAAAGCATTATCACGCGCTCTCCGTCCATTTCGCGAGCATCTGCAACATCGCAAAACACGTGCGGAAGTCTTTCTTTCTCGCCCACGCAAAGTATGCCGTCGGGCGCTTTTTGCTCGGTCATTTTTGAAAAAGCACTCTCTCCAACAATGGTTATTTCAAGCTCTTCCCCTATCTCTTTTTCGAGCTCTGATATAAAAGCAAGGCTCTCGTCCTTTCCCTTTTCGCAAACAAAAAGGTGTAGTGGGGCTCCGCAGGCTTTTATATATTCAAAGGAAAGCTTCCTGCCGTCGCATATAAAAAGTCCTCTCGCATCTCTCTCTTTTTTCTTCAAAAGAGATGCAATATCACACACGAGAGGGTTGGTACGGCTCGTAATAACAGACTCTTTTATCTTCACTGTTTTTCTCCGAAAAAACAAAAGGAAAGGGCGCGTGATACGTGCGTATCACTGCCCTTTTCGTTTTAGTTCTGTGCCGCCTTAGCCTTTTCGCAAAGTACTGCGAATGCTTCCTTATCGGAAACAGCTATCTCAGCGAGCATTTTTCTATTAAGCGTAATTCCTGCTTTTTTAAGGCCGTTCATAAAGGTAGAGTAGTTCATACCGTTAACCTTTGCCTGTGCGGAAATTCTTGTGATCCAGAGCTGTCTGAACTCACGCTTCTTCATCTTTCTGCCGGCGAAAGCATAGTTACCGCTCTTGAGAACGGCTTGCTTAGCCATCTTGAAGTGCTTGGATTTTGCACCCCAGTAGCCCTTTGCTGCCTTAAGAACTCTATTTCTTCTCTTGCGCGTCATCATTGCGCCTTTAACTCTTGCCATTGTATTTTATCCTCCGTTTTTCTAAAGTATCGGTATAGCCGCTTATTTACTGATAAGAGACTTGATTGTGGGTGCCATTGATGTGCTGAGGTAGCTAGCCTTACGCATATTTCTCTTACGCTTCTGGGTCTTGATACCGAGCTTATGACGGTGCTGTGAGGGTGCATGCTTAATCTTGCCGCTTCCCGTTACGGAAAATCTTTTTGCGGAAGCCTTATGTGTCTTGATCTTTGCCATTGTTTTATTCTCCTTGTTTATAGTTTTTCTTCTTAGGCGTTACTTTGCTTCGCCGTCTGATGTTTTTTTGTTCGCCGCTTTCTTGTCAGCCTTAAGGGGTGATATCACAACCGACATGAATCTTCCCTCCATAGTGGGCTTCTTGTCCGTCGTGCCGTATTCTTCACACGCAGAGAGGAACTTGTCAAGCATTTCGCGACCGATATCAAGGTGAGTCATTTCGCGTCCCTTGAACACTACTATTGCCTTTACCTTGTCTCCGCCCTCAAGAAACTTTCTCGCCTGATTGACACGGGTATTAAAATCGTGTGTATCGATACGGCAGGAGAGCTTAACTTCCTTTACCTTAACTATCTGCTGTTTCTTACGTGCCTCTTTTTCTTTCTTGTCTCGCTCGAAGCGATACTTACCGTAATCCATAGCTCTGCATACGGGCGGCTCCGCATTGGGCGCCATAAGTACAAGGTCAACGCCCTTGTCGTATGCGAAGGCTCTCGCCTCGTCTATACCCATAATACCAAGCTGTTCCCCGTCGGGACCTATCATACGAACCTCTTTTGCTCTTATCTCTTCGTTGATGAGCATTTCCTTCTGGCTGATAAAAAGCACCTCCAAAAAAATAATGTGCGAAAGAACTCCCCCGCACATCTAAACGCCTTGCCTTCGGGCAAGACGAAAATATTAACCGTACTCGCCTCTGCGGCACGGTGAGAACAGGGTGTTCTTCTTTATTACTCGAGAATTATATCACAGGCGTATGTGTTTGTCAATAGTTTTTCGGTGATTTTTTTACAAAATACAAAAATCGTCACATCCAACAAAAAAAATTGTTGAATATCGTCTATTTTGCGAATTTACAAAAAGCTCCTCGTTTGTTATACTTTAAATCGCAGCAGGGCAAGCGTTTTGCTGCAACGTACAGTTAGCACAGAGATGTTATCCGCGTACCAATCTTATGGTTGCAAGACGGTGGACACCTTCCTGTGCTTTTTGTATTTTTGGGACATTTATAATATTGAAGAAAATTTTATATTTGTTCACAAAAACTATGGAAATTTTCGAAATTACGTGCTATAATATATAAAATATGGGTTTTTGTGCCCAAAATATTGTTTTTCCCCTTTTGAAAGGATACACATAGATATGGTAAAATACGTTGAAACTGCCAAACAGCTAACTCTTCCGACTATCGCTATGCGCGGCATCGTGGCTTTCCCGAGCGTCCCCATAAGCATTGAGCTTATACGCGACAAATCTATTGCCGCATGCAATGCCGCACAGAAAAACGATACTCCTATTTTTCTCGTAGCACAAAAGGACATATCCGTAAACGATCCATCGGGCGAGGATATGTACAAGGTAGGTGTCGTTGCAAGAATAAGACAGTCGATAAAGAACAAGGACGGCGGTATGAGAATTATCGTCGCTGCAACCGCGCGCGCCGAGCTTATCGGCTTTGATAAAAGCGGCTCATACATAATCTCCGAGGTCGTAACGAAGGAAATCGAAGAGAGCCGCACGGCATCCCTCAAAAGCGAGGCTCTGGTTTTTGAAGCGAGAAATCTTTTTTCTCACTTCTCTACTCTTTTGCCCGCCGTATCCGACGAGATAAGAAATACGGTAAACAGACTTTCCGACCCCGGACTTCTTGCTGACTTTCTTGCTTCAAACGTGCTCATTAAATATGAGGACAAGCAAAAGGTTCTTGAGAAATTCGATCCTCAAAAGCGCCTTGAGCTCACCTGTGTTCTTATGCAGAGTGAGGCAAAGCTTTTAGCGCTTGAGCTTGATATTCACCGTCGTGTAAAAGCAAAGCTCGACCGCAATCAGCGTGATTATTTTCTTCGCGAGCAGGCTAAAATCATACAGTCGGAGCTTGGCGAGGGGCAGGAGCTAAGCGACACCGAGGAATATCTTGATAAGATAAAGGCCGCAAAGCTTCCACAAGAGGTACAAGAGAAGCTTGAAAAGGAAGCGGGAAAGCTTGACCGTATGCAATTCGGCAGTGCCGAAGCGAGCCTCACGAGAAACTACCTTGACACCTGCCTTGAGCTTCCTTGGGGCAAGAGAAGCACTGACCGCACAGACGTCGAAGCGGCAAGAAAGATACTTAACGCTGACCACGACGGACTTGAAAAGGTAAAAGAAAGAATTCTTGAATATATTGCGGTAAAAAAGCTTAATCCCGAAGCAAAGAACCAAATACTTTGTCTTGTAGGCCCTCCCGGTGTCGGCAAGACCTCGATAGCCTCGTCTATTGCAAGGTCGCTGAAGCGCAAGTTCGTGCGTGTTTCACTCGGCGGTGTTCGTGATGAGGCGGACATCAGAGGGCACAGAAAGACCTATATAGGCGGTATGCCCGGACGTATAATAGAGGCTCTCGGAAAGGCCAAGGTTTCAAATCCCCTTATACTGCTTGACGAAATAGACAAGCTGACGCGCGACTCGCACGGAGATCCCGCGAGTGCTTTGCTTGAGGTACTTGATTCCGAGCAGAACAAAAATTTCAGAGACCATTTCGTTGAGCTTCCGTTTGATTTGTCCGACTGCGTTTTCGTAGCAACGGCAAACTCACTTGAAAGCATACCCGCGCCCCTTGTAGACAGAATGGAAGTAATTCACCTTCACACATACACGAGAGCCGAGAAGCTTTCGATTGCTAAGAACCACCTTATACCCAAACAATACAAGCGTCACGGAATCACGAAAAAGAACGTCAGTCTTAGCGACGGTGCTATTCTTTCTCTTATAGACGGATACACAAGAGAGGCAGGCGTGCGTAATCTTGAGCGTGAGATAGCAAATCTTTGCCGCAAGTGTGCCGTACGCGTGCTTGAGGGCGAGAGTAAAATAAAAGTTACAGAAGCTAATCTCTCCGACTTTATCGGCAACGTAAAGGTAATAAACGAGACGATATCCGACGAGGACGAGGTCGCTTGCGTAAACGGACTCGCTTACACCGATTTTGGCGGCGAGATGCTCAAAATCGAAATTGCAGTTTTTGACGGCACTGGAAAGATAGAGCTTACGGGCTCTCTCGGAGACGTGATGAAGGAATCGGCAAAAATAGCAGTAAGCTGTGTCAGAGGTATGGCAGGCGAGCTTGGTATAGACGCTGATTTTTACAAAAACAAGGACATTCACATCCACGCGCCCGAGGGTGCCGTACCAAAGGACGGACCGAGCGCGGGGGTTACTATGGTAACGGCTCTTGTAAGTGCATTGACAGGACGCGCGGTACGCCGTGACGTAGCAATGACGGGAGAGGTTACCCTTCGCGGAAACGTGCTTGCCATAGGCGGTCTCAGAGAAAAGAGCATGGCGGCATACAAGGCGGGGGTAAGCACAATAATCATCCCTATGCAAAACGAAAAGGATCTGTCCGAGCTTGACACAAAGGTAAAGGAAAAGATAACCTTTATTCCCGTCAAAAGTGCACGACAGGTGCTTGAGCACGCACTGTGCAAGCCAATTGCCGAGAAAAAAGAAGAAAACACTATAGATACCGAGCTTCCCCCGATATATACGGAGCGGGCGGCAGAGCACGTGGCTTACGGTATCGGAAAATGAGTACATTATGATAAAACCCAATCTCAATAACGTAACACTTAAAATAAGCGCAGGAGTACCGAAGCAGTTTCCACGCGAAGCCCTGCCGCAGATAGCTGTGTCGGGACGCTCAAACGTCGGAAAAAGCTCGCTTATAAACACGCTTCTCGGCCGCAAGTCTCTTGCCCGTGTAAGCGCATCGCCCGGAAAGACAATTACAGTAAACTTTTACGACATTGACAAAAAGATGTTTTTAGTAGACCTTCCCGGATACGGCTATGCAAAGCGCTCGTTTGAGGACAAAAAGAAGTGGTCGGCGCTGACCGACGGCTATTTTACGGCAAATCCGAATATCGATCTGCTCTGCGGAGTTGTTCAGCTCGTTGACTCGCGCATAGGCTTGACAGATGACGACGTAACGATGATAAACTGGCTTATCGACTCGGAGATTCCTTTTATTATAGCGGCAACGAAGGTCGACAAGCTCAACGCAACAAACAGAAAGAAGAACATAGCACAGCTTCGAGAGGACCTTCACTTTGAAGACGACGACGTAATAGTTGAATTTTCTTCACTCACAAAAGAAGGCAAAGAGGAGCTTTGGAGTCAGATATTTAAGCTCTGCGACAAATAAAAGAGGAGACAGGCAATGCTTCACCCAAATCTTAACGTAAACGAAAAAGGACATCTTACAATAGGCGGTGTCGACACGGTAGACATAGCAAAAGAGTACGGCACGCCCGCTTACGTGCTTGATATAGACGCGGTTCGTGCACAGATGCGTACCTACTACAAGGCATTGACAGAATGCTTTGGCTCTACCGCCATTCCGCTTTACGCCTCAAAGGCGCTGTCCTTTAAAGGAATATACAAGGTAGCCGCTGAGGAGAAGCTCGGCATCGACTGTGTTTCCCCCGGTGAGATATACACAGCTCACGCGGCGGGATTCCCTATGGAAAGAGCGTATTTTCACGGCAATAACAAAACCGACGCTGATATAGCGTTTGCCATAAAGTGCGGTGTCGGTACGTTTGTAGTTGACAACAAAGACGAGCTTTATTCGCTTGACAAAATCGCAGGAGACGCGGGTATTATTCAAAGAATCCTTCTTCGAATAACCCCCGAGGTCGACCCGCACACACACAAGGCGATAGCGACGGGAAACGTTGACTCTAAGTTCGGCTCTCCCATATCGACGGGACAGGCCGAGGAAATCGTCCTAAGTGCGATAGAGTGCAAAAACATTGAGCTTGTAGGCGTTCACGCACACATCGGCTCACAGATTTTCGACACAGAGCCGTTTGTCACGGCAGCAGAGATAATGATACGCTTTATAGCCGATATATACGAGCGTCACTCCTACCTACTTCGAGAGCTTAATCTCGGCGGAGGCTTTGGCGTAAGATATACCGAGGATGACGAGCATATAGACGTCGTCTGCAACATCAAGGCTATTGCCGCGCAGATAGACAGAATCTGCAGAGAGCGTAATATTATAAAGCCGAAGATAATGTTTGAGCCCGGGCGCAGTATAGTTGCGGCGGCAGGACTCACGCTTTACACCGTAGGCTCGGTAAAGACCGTGCCCGGATTTAGAAATTACGTGTCTGTTGACGGCGGTATGCCAGACAACCCGAGATACGCACTCTACGGCTCAAAATATACTGCTCTTATAGCAAACAAGGCATCCGAGCCTACAGACTATCCCTGTACTTTAGCGGGAAGATGCTGTGAATCGGGTGACCTTTTAGGAGAGAACATGAAAATACAGACACCCGAGCGCTCCGACACCTTGGCGGTGCTTGTAACGGGTGCGTACAACTATTCCATGGCGTCAAACTACAACAGAATCCCCCGCCCGCCCATCGTAACGGTAGAGGGCGGCGAGTGCAAGGTTGCAGTAGAGCGAGAAACATACGAGCACGTCTGCTCACTTGACGTATAATCGAAAGGTAAAAACAATGTTAACACAACTTTTAAGCGGCGGAAAAATTGAAATTCTCGGAATACTGCTTTCTATTCCGTGCGTTCTCATAGCCCTGTCGTTTCACGAGGCGGCACACGGATACGCGGCATACAAAATGGGAGACCCCACTGCCCGAAATTTCGGCAGATTAACTCTCAATCCCATAAAGCATATTGACCCTCTCGGAGCTTTATGTATGCTTCTCTGCGGATTTGGCTGGGCAAAGCCTGTTCCGATAAATACCCGCTATTTCAAGCAGCAAAAAAAGGGCATGGCGCTAACCGCGCTTGCAGGGCCTCTTACGAACATCGGCCTTGGAATTATTGGTATTCTGCTTTACAGAATAGCAATTTCCCTGTTTGTTGCAAGCGGTGTGTTCATCAGCTTCGGCGGTGTAATATATTATCACCCGAATGCAAACGAAACCGTGGTTGCGTTTGCAAACGCACTTACCATGCTTTTATCTTATTTTTATTACTTGAATTTCAGCCTCGCGTTTTTCAATCTCATTCCCGTGCCGCCGTTTGACGGCTCGCGAGTGCTTTTCGCCTTTCTTCCCGACAAGTATTATTTCGGAATAATGAAATACGAGCAGTATATCATGATAGGAGTGCTTGTTCTGCTCGCTTTCGGACCTGATTTCTTATCCATGTCGAGAATAGTGGGCGGTGTTGAGGACTTATTCCATTCACTCTTTGACCTGATTCCCTTCTTATCTCTAAAATAACTTTTTCGGAGTAAAAAAATGCAAGAGCTGACCTATAGGCTGGAAGTTTTCGAGGGGCCTCTCGAGCTTCTGCTGTCACTTATAAACAAAAACAAAATGGACATAAACGATATTCAGATATCCGTTATATGCAAGCAGTATATGGAGTATATCGAAGAGGCGCAGAGGATGGATATGGACCTCGCCGCCGAGTTTATCGTTATGGCGAGCGAGCTTATGCTGATAAAATCGCGCATGCTCCTTCCCCGTCTCAGCGAGGATGAGGAGGACCCGCGTGCATGGCTCTCCGAGGCTTTGCTTATTTATCAGAAGGCAAAGGAAGCCGCCGCAAAAATGCTTCCGATGTATGCGGAGCACTCGGGCAGGATGATAAAGGACGAGGACGAGATACCGCCCGACAAGGAAGTTCCCGCGGGCATGGACCCCGAGCTTCTTTCACGCGCCCTGTCTCTTATGATGCGGCGTCTGGAAGCGGCGGAAAACGTACAAAGCACGCATATAAAGCCGCTTGTCCGTGCGCGTGTCGTTTCGGTTGAGGAGCGCATCAGCAGTATAGTCAGCTCACTCAGAGCGAAAAAGAAGCAAACGCTTTTGCAGATTCTTGACGATGCACAGGACAGAAGCGAGCTTATAGCTTCCTTCCTTGCACTGCTTGAGCTTATTAAGTCAAGGACGCTGATACTTACGGAGCTGCAAGGACAAGAGGATGAACGAGGGGAGCTTGGATTTGATATAGAGCTGACGCTCAACCCCGACGAAAGCGTACTCTTGAATCTTCCTAAATCCGAGATAGATGCGGATAAATAATTTTTTTTGAATTGAAGGTATCAAAATGACAGAACCTATAACAGACGTAAAAGAGATGAAAAAGGTCGCAGAGGCAGTGCTTTTCGCGGCAGGACATCCCTTAACCTATGACAAGCTTTCTCAGCTTTTTGAATTAACACCGAAAAAAACAAAGGATTTTATAACCGAGTTTGCGCTTGAATACAATAGCGCCGACAGAGGAATAATCCTGCTTGCTATGGACGACTGCGCACAGCTTTGCACACGTCAGGAGTATATCTCTTATATAAAGGAAGCTCTTGACATCAAGCGCGGCGGAAACCTTTCAAATTCATCTATTGAAACTTTAGCCATAATTGCATACAATCAACCGGTAACGCGAACCTACGTAGACACGGTACGCGGAGTTGATTCGACATACGCGGTAAACAGTCTGCTTGACCGTGGGCTTATTGAGCCGAAGGGCAGAGTGGATGCGCCCGGCCGTCCTATGCTTTACGGCACTACACCCGATTTTCTTCGCGTGTTCGGGCTTTCTTCCACGTCAGATCTCCCTGACGTATCCGAGATAGGACACACTCAGAGCAATTTTGAGAATATGACTATTGAAGAAATGGAAACCGAGGTAGCGGCAGCGGAGACGGATGCTACGGAGACAGACACGCAAGAGACGGTATCCGTAGAGTAAAGCAAATACGAAGCAGAAATTAAACGAGACGGGAGGTGAGGGGCATTTATATCGTACTTACCGTGCTTTTCGTTTTGCTTTTTTTGATAGTTGCTTTAATGTTTTTAAAGGTTAAGGTGATTATAGAAGCGAGCGACAGCGCGACCGTATATTTAAAGATTCTTTTTGTTAAAATAAAGCTTGTACCAAGCGAGAGAAAAAAAGTTAAGCTCAAAGATTGGACAAGCAAAAAATACAGACGCAGGCAGGAAAAGGACAAGCTTAAGGAGCTTAAAAAGCAGCAAAAAAAGGCCCGCTCATCCGAAAAGAAAAAGAAAAAAAAGGACGAGGCAAAAAAGAAGGCAGAGACAAAGCCGAAGCCTAAAAAATCACCCTCTGAAATCGTTGATCTGGTTGGGCTTGTAGCAAAGCTTGTCGGCACATTTTTCGGCCGCTTTTCAAAAAGACTTCGCCTTGACCTTACAAGGATACGCATAACGGTAGGCGGTGAGGATGCGGCAAAAACCGCAATATCCTACGGTATCGTATGTCAAGGGGTGAGTGCACTTATATCCGTGCTTGATTCTATAACCAACGTAAGCCCCAAAAGCAACCGAGATATAGTAGTGGATGCAAACTTTCTCTCCGAGAAGACCGAGATAGATATAGTGCTTGCGGCATCTCTTCGCGTGTGGCACGTATTCGATATGCTGCTCTCGGTAGCAATTAAATTTGTGAAAGAAAAATATTTTAAGGATTATAAAATATAAAAATCATAAACAACACATAAGAAAGGAACAACATCATGGCAGAAGGAAAAATGAACGATATGATATCCACTTCCCTTTCAAAGATAAGGGAGCTTGTGGATGCACAAACAGTCGTAGGCGAGCCTATCGTTACACCGTCGGGCACGACAATAATCCCCGTCAGTAAAATATCTATAGGCTACGTTACGGGCGGTCTTGATTATTCTGCAAAAAAAGCCGAAGAAAAAGGTGCTAATTTCGGTGGCGGCGGCGGAACGGGCGTATCGGTTTCTCCCGTAGGTTTTCTTAGCATTTCCACCGACGGAAAGGTTGATATGATAACCATAAACGCAACCGGAGGCTCATCGGTTGACAAGGTAACGGGGCTTGTTGAAAAAGCACCCGACATACTTGAAAAGATCGTTGCGGTCTTCCAGAAAAAGAAGCCCGAGGATTCGTCAGACAAAGAATAAAATTCCAAAACAGCCTGTAGTTTTCGGACATATTTAATTTTCCCTCTGTGAAGAATATGAATACACTTTTCACAGAGGTAAAGTTATGTCAAAGCTGATTTTTTTTAAAAGAATATGCGCGTTGCTTATTATGCTCGCGGCGCTTATTCCCTTTTTAACTTATACGGATGCCGCAGAGCTTTCCGGGGCTCGCGGAGCTGTTCTTGTTGACGCAGATACAAAAGAAATTCTCTACGAGAGGTGCGCTCACACGCGCTTGCCTATGGCAAGCACGACGAAGATAATGACCGCTCTCGTGGCTGTTCGATATTTTGAGCCGCAAGACGAATTTACAGTGCCGAGGGAAGCCGTCGGAATCGAAGGAACGAGTGCGTCGCTTTGTGAGGGCGAGGTATATTCGCTCGAGGAACTGCTCTACGCTCTGCTTCTTCAAAGCGCAAACGATGCCGCCTGCGCCATTGCCGTAAACGTGGCGGGCTCTGTTGAAAACTTCGCCGTTTTGATGAACCGCGAGGCAGCTTTAATGGGTCTCTCTGACACGCATTTTACAAATCCGCACGGACTGCCTGACGACGAGCACTACACGACAGCTTACGAGCTCTCGGTTATGGCTTCACACCTTCTAAAAAACGAGACATTGGCTAAAATAGTGGCTACGAAGCGCATCAAAATAGAAAGTGCTGACGGGGTTGCTCGGTATTTTCACAACCACAACAAAATGCTATCCTGCTACGAGGGGGCAAACGGTGTAAAAACGGGCTTTACAAAGGCAAGCGGCAGATGCCTTGTTTCGAGTGCGGAGCGCGACGGAAAAAGGCTTATTGCCGTAACGCTCGGCTCTCACAACGACTGGCAGGAGCACGCAAGAATGTTAGATTTCGGGTTTAAGACCAAAGAAAAAGAAAATTAAAGAAAGAACGGCGTGAGCCGTACATATGAAAATGGAACAGATAAGAATACAAAAATATTTTACCGACTGCGGAGTTCTCTCTCGCAGAGCTGCCGAGGCGGCAATTGAATGCGGTGAGATTACCGTAAACGGAGCTAAAGCTACGATAGGTCAGAAAATCGACCCGTCGGCTGACATCATAAAATACAAGGGCAGAGTTATCCGCCCGACATATCGCGAATATTCCTACTATATGCTTAATAAGCCCCGAGGCTTTATCACTTCCCTCTCAGATGACAAGGGAAGAAAGTGTGTGACGGAGCTTCTTCACGGTGTAAAAGAGCGTGTCTACCCTGTCGGAAGACTTGACTACAACTCGGAAGGACTGCTTCTTCTTACAAACGACGGACAGACTGCAAATAAGCTCACGCACCCGAGAAATATGATATCCAAACAATACATAGTTATAGTCTCGGGCAAGGTTGAGGACGAGGCAAAAGAGATAATTTCTTCAACCGTTTACTCAGACGGACAGGCGCTTAAAGCAAAGAGCGTTGAGGTGCTCAGTCAAGGGGACAAAAAGAGTGTAATTCTCTTTGAGCTTACAGAGGGCAAGAACAGAGAGGTGCGCCGTATCTGCGAGGCTGCAGGACTTCGTGTTTGCAGACTCAAGAGAATAAGCATCGGCTCGCTTGAGCTTGGCAGACTTCCCATGGGTAAGTTCAGAGCGCTCACTGATGAAGAGATATCCTATATCAAGTCACTTTAGAGGTAAGATATGCTTATAATAAAAAAAATACCCGAAGCCGAGTTTCAAGAGTATCTCTGCTCGCTTTGCGGGGTAGAATACGATGAAGATTACGAAGCGTTTTCATGCTACGAAAACGAGAACTTCCTTGCTATATGCCAGTTCAAGTGCGAGGACGGCACGGCATATATAAAAGACCTTCGCTGCCGCGATGGAAAGCAGGACAGCGAGGCTCTTATAATTATGGGGCGCGGGGTGCTTAACTACGTAGACCTGCACGGCACGCACAAGGCTGAGTGCTCGCCCGATGCGTCGGATGAGACTATCATACTTGCCTGCGGCTTTAAGCGCACGCAGGACGGCGGATTTTTCGTTGACCTCGAAGGCTTTTTCGACGGAAAATGCGACGGCGGATGCCATAAGTAAACAGCACTGACATTCACCAAGCAATACAACGCAAAAAGGACAAGGCGAAAACCTTGTCCTTTTTCTTTTGCTGTGTTTTTGCAGCTTAGATCTTTTCCTTAACCTTTGCTGCCTTACCAACGCGGTCGCGAACGTAGTAGAGCTTAGCACGTCTAACCTTACCGGAACGAACTATCTCAACCTTCTCAACGTTGGGAGAATGTACAGGGAACGTCTTCTCGATACCGCAACCGTAAGCTACGCGTCTGACAGTAAACGTCTCGGAAATTCCGCCGCCGTGCTTAGCGATGATAGTACCCTCGAAGATCTGTACTCTTTCTCTTGTTCCCTCTTTGATCTTGTTGTGAACCTTAACGGTATCACCGATGTTAAGAGTAGGAACGTTTTCCTTTAACTGCTCATTAACAAAAGCCTGAATCTTATCCATGACTCCTCCTGATTTCCGAACATTCATGCAGAGCTTCGCAGAGGACTGTTCTGTTATATATGTGGTTTATCCACAAACATAGGGATTATACCACAACAATTGACGTGTGTCAAGTGTTTTTTAGGTTTTTTCTTATTTGATTTCCTCAAAAGCCGCTATCCATTCGTTTTTGATAAGCTCGTGTCCCATAGCGGTGGGATGAACTCCGTCTCTGAGCCAATACGTATCCTCGGCTGATTTTGCGGCTTGGTCAAACTTTTCCTGCAATGCAATGAACTTTATATTATATTTCTCGGCAACCGCCCTTGCCTTCTCCGCTCTCTTCTTTACCTCTGTTTTAAACATATCGAATCTGTGAGGCTGAGACTCAATATTCTGCGTAGCCGCTCCTTTCAAGCAAAACGGCTCAAGAATCATAAGCTTTATATCCGGAAGTGCTTCCTTTATCTCGTCTATAAGCATACAGTATATATTTTCAAACTTTTCGGGGTCAACGCCGTTTTTGAAATCTAACTCGTGCCAAACGTCGTTTACACCGATAAGAATGCTCATGTAGTCGGGCTTGAGGTTAATAATGTCCGCTTTGATTCTTGCATAAACGTCTACTATTCTGTTTCCGCTGATTCCTCTGTTAATAAAATTGTACTCACCCGGATAATCAAAGCCAAGCTTCGCCGAGGTAAGCAAAGCGTAGCCACAGCCAAGCCCGTCACCTCTTTTGCAATCAGTTATGGAATCTCCCTGAAATAAAATTGTTTTCATAATATGCCCTCTTAAAAATTTGTTGTTTTTTATCAGTAGTTTACCCCTGCTTCTATATAACAAGCTCGTACAACGCTATCCACAGAGGCATCGTAACGATGCTTAAAAGAGTTGAAAAGATATTGATCTGCACGGCAGAGTCGGTGTCTGCGTTTTTTATCTGTGCAAACTGCATAATAGTGGACGCTACGGGGGATATGCTTGCCAAAAACGAAACCAAAAGTATTTGCTTGGAGTTTATAACGGGAACATACGAAAGCATCATAACTATCAAAAAGGTTATGACGGGATATGCTACCACCCTAACAAAAGAGGCTATATATACGATTTTATTCTTAAGTGCCGACTTGAAGTCTATCTTCGCCGCAAGCATACCCGCGCACACCATACTTACGGGACCGAGCATATTGCTAAACGAAGAGGTTATATCCTTCGCAAACGAAGGAAGCCTAAGCCCGAAGCACTGCATAAAAAGTCCAAATGCTATGGCAAGAACACAGGGGTTAAGCACTATCCTTTTTACATTTATCTTATTCTCGGAAGAAAACATTCCTATTGCGTGAGTCCACAAAAAAAGCACCTGAACCGATATGTATGCAGTCGTGTACAGTACCCACTCTTCTCCCAAGATGAAAATGATAATGGGTATTATCAGATTTGCGGCATTCGAATACATAAAAGAAGCGCGCTCAACGGGAGTAACCTTCAAAAACTTCACGTATATCACGTCAAGCAAGAGAAAGATTACGTGCATTATAATTGCCGATGCAAAAGCGAGGAGAAGTCCATTTAACATATCGGCTGTAATCTTAAAATCCAACGCGTTAATTATTGCCGCAGGAAACAATAAATACAGCGAAATTTTAGATAGAACGCCGCTGTCGTCACTGCTGACAACCTTCAGTTTAACGAGAGCAAAGCCTATTACCATCATCGCAAACAGCTGTAAAATTTTATATAACAAAAGCTCGGCTATCATATATTAATCTCGACTTTTCAATTAGTTTTTTAATTATATCATATCTTTATTATTTATTCAATAATACAGCAAGAAATTTATGTATAAAAAAACCACCGAAAATTCTCCAAACTTTGTTTGAAATATACCTTGATAAAGCATCAAAGAAATGTTATACTATAGTATATAATAGAAAAAATATACATATTTTTGGGTGTTTATATTTTTGCTAAATTTAACTATACAGAAAAGCGGTATTACTATGAAATATTTTGTTCTTGTTTTTGACGGTATGGCTGACAGAAAAAATGATGCGCTCGGCGGCAAAACTCCTATGGAAGTGGCAAAAAAGCCGACGCTTGACGGGCTTTGCAAAGCTGCACGCGTAGGAACGGTGCTAAACGTCCCCGAGGGACTTAAGCCCGAGTCTGACACTGCCAACCTTGCCATTCTTTCATACGACCCTCTCGTATATTCAAAGGGACGCTCTCCTCTTGAAGCCGTATCGCTCGGCATTTCTCTTGATGATGACGATACTGCCATCAGAATGAACGTCGTAACCGTAACCGACGACGACTCGGTTGCATACGAGGACAAAATAATGATAGATCATTCGGCAGACGAGATCTCAAGCGACGAGGCAAGAGAGCTTGTGCTTTCACTCGGTGCTGCTATGGGAGACGATATAAAGAAATTCTATCCCGGTGTCAGCTACCGCCATTGTCTCATTTGGAAAAACGCTGACGATAAGTTTAAATTTACCCCGCCTCACGACATTATCGGCAAGAGAATAGGCGAGTACCTTCCGATAGCCGAGGGCGGTGAGGAATTCTTGGAGCTTATGCGCCGTTCCTACGATATTCTCGCGCATCATCCGATAAACGAGGACAGACGTAAAAGAGGACTTAAGCCCGCAAACAGTGCTTGGCTCTGGTCCCCCGGAAAGAACCCCTCTCTTCCCTCCTTCAAGGAAAAATGGGGGCTTGATGCGACGGTCATATCCGCCGTTGACCTTATCAAAGGTATCGGAATATGTGCCGGCGCAAAGGTGCCGAACATAGAGGGCGCTACCGGCAACGTACACACGAACTACGAGGGCAAGGCTGAAGCGGCAATCGAAGCTTTCAAGAACGGCGACGATTTCGTATTCGTTCACGTAGAAGCGCCCGACGAGTGCGGACACAGAGGCGAAATCGAAAACAAGGTTCTTTCAATCGAGTACATAGACTCAAGAATACTCTCCCCCGTACACGAATATCTCAAAAGCACGGGAGAGGACTTCAAGATACTTTGTCTTCCCGACCACCCTACACCGCTTGCTATACGCACACACTCAAGAGAGCCTGTTCCCTTTATGATGTATTCTTCAAAGGAAGACGTGTGCGGAGTAGATACTCTTACGGAAGCAAGCGCAGAGGCAAAGGAATTTTACATCCCCGACGGCACAAAGCTTCTTGACATGATGATAGAAAAATAATTTTTGCGAGGCTATCAATGATAGAACAGGATAAAAACCAAAGCGAAGGCTTCGAGCGCGAAGCTACAGAAACGAAGACGGATACGGAAGCTGTAACCGAAACTGTAACCGAAACTGTAACCGAAACGGAATCTAACTGCGAGAAGAATACAGAATCACCGAAAAAGAAGCCGAGGAAAGCTTCAAAGGGAGTTCGCGAAATATTTGAGTGGGCAGAAATGATAATTTTATCCTTCTGTGCCGTCGTTTTGATATTTACGTTCGTAGCGCGTCCTGCCGTAGTTGTGGGCGACTCTATGCTCAACACCCTGCACGAAAACGAAACGCTGATAATCTCCCCCTTGGCTACGGACTATAAATACAAGGATATCATTGTTTTCCAAATACCGCAAAACATCGGCGGTGTTCACGGCGATGCTATTGTTAAGAGAGTTATTGCGACCGAGGGACAGTGGGTTGATATGGACCTTTCCACGTGGAAGGTCTACGTATCGGATACAAAGGAAGGTCTTGCAACAGTCGAGCCGTTGCCCGAGCCATACGTAAATTACCTAAACGGCACGCTTATAGCATCGGTGGACTTCCCGCTTCAAGTACCCGAGGGGTGTCTGTTTGTTATGGGTGACAACCGCTCGGCATCCTGGGACTCAAGGGCGTTTGGGTGTATAAAGGAAGAATACGTTATGGGAAAGGTACTGTTCAGACTCTTCCCCTTCAATAAATTCGGAAGCGCAGGTTAATTCTGATGCAAAGTAACACTATACAGTGGTTTCCCGGGCACATGGCAAAAACCAAGAGGCTCATACGCGAGAATATTTCAAGCGTTGACCTTATAATAGAGCTTCTTGACGCAAGAATACCCTATAGCTCAAAAAACCCCGAGATAGATTCGCTTATAGCACAAAAGCCTATAGTAACCATACTTAACAAATCCTCGCTTGCCGACAAGGAAGCGAGCAAAAAATGGAAAAAGTACTACGAGAGCACGGGCAGGCACTGCGTTATATGTGACTGCGTGCTCGGCGAGGGGCTCGGTGAGTTAAAGCAAACGGTCGACCGCATAATGAAGGAAAAAACTGACGCTTGGAAGGCAAAAGGCATTATCGGCAAAAACGTGCGCGCTATGATAGTGGGAATTCCAAACGTCGGCAAGTCCTCGTTTATAAACAAAATAGCAGGACAAAAGAAAGCGAAGGTTGAAAACCGCCCCGGAGTAACACTTACAAAACAATGGGTATCAACGAACATCGGAATAGACCTGCTTGATATGCCGGGCGTTCTCTGGCCTAAATTTGAGAGCGAATGGGTAGGACAGAATCTTGCAATAACGGGTGCTATAAAGGATGACGTATTACAGATAGAAGAGATCGCGATGATACTCTGCGAGAGACTTCGCGACACAGCCCCCGAGCTTCTGTGTGAAAGATACAAATTTTCCTCTCCCGACGAGTTTTCGCATCTCGACGGCTATGATATTTTCGAGCTGATAGGCAGAAAGAGAAATCTTCTGCAGGCGGGTGGCGAGGTAAACTCGCGAAGATGTGCAGATATGCTTATCGACGAATTCAGAGCCGCAAAGATTGGCAGAGTAACGCTTGAGCTTCCCGAAAACGCGGGAAAAATATAAAAGGAATTTAAGCTATGCTGACATACGAGCTTGAAGAAAAATACACAAACGAGGGATACCGCGTTATATGCGGATGCGACGAAGCAGGCAGAGGCCCGCTTGCAGGACCTGTTGTTGCCGCCGCGTGCGTGCTTCCTCAGGGACTTTATATAGAAGGTCTGAACGACTCGAAAAAGCTGTCCGAGAAAAAGCGCGAGGCTCTCTTTGAGGTAATCAAAGCTGAGGCTGTTGCATACTCTATAGCGTCGGCTTCGGTTGAGGAGATAGAAGAGATAAACATTCTCAACGCCTCTATGCTTGCAATGAAGCGGGCGATAGAAGGGCTTAGTGTCAAAGCGGATTTTGCGCTTATTGACGGAAACGTGGTACGCGGCTTTGATATTGATGCGGTGGCGGTAGTCAAGGGAGATGCAACCTCCCCATCTATTGCGGCGGCATCTATTCTTGCGAAGGTAACGCGTGACCGCCTGCTTTGCGAATACGACAAAGAGTATCCCGAGTATCAGTTTGCGAAGCACAAGGGCTACGGAACGAAAATACATACCGAAGCCATAAAAAAATACGGGGTACTGCCGATACACAGGCGCAGCTTCCTTAAATTTCTTGACAAATGAGTATTAAAGACAAACTTTTATCTCTCCTCTCGCCAAATAAAAAGGAAAAAACCAAAACCGTGCGTAAGCACATAGGAGACATCGGAGAGGATATTGCGTGCGAGTATTTGTGCGCTCAAGGCTACAGGATAGTCGCAAGAAACGTACAGATATCGCACAGAGAGCTTGACATCGTAGCAGAGGACGATTTTACGACCGTTATAGCAGAAGTAAAGACGCTTTCTCAAACGAAGGAATACGCCCTCTCGCACGGACATCGTGCAAGTGAGCAGATAGACCGCGAGAAAGCAGAAAACATTATTTCTGCCGCGCAGATATACAGACAGAAAAGCTACGACGGCAAGGACCTCAGAATAGACGTTATCGAGATTTATCTCGGAGGAGCTTCCCCTGAGATAGTACACACAGAAAACGCAATAAACAGGCTTATGTTAGGCAGACGTAGGAGATAAATATGAACTGCTGTCTTTTTGACACTCACTGCGACACCGCATACGAGATGTACAAAAGAAAAAAGGGGCTTTATTCGGGCGAGCTTCACATCTCGCTTGATTATGCAGAAAAATACCGAAGATACTGTCAATGCGCAGCAATATGGTCGGATAAGGCTTTATCCGACGGCGAGGCTTACATACAGTTTTTTGATATCTACCGTTATTTTTGCACGGAGCTTGAAAAAGCAAAAGCTGCCGTGCTTTGCCGCAGCTACGGGGATATAGAGAAAGCACACAAGGAAGACAAAGCGGCGTTTATTCTCACGGTAGAGGATGCAAGGATTCTCGGCGGAGATATATCGAGGCTTGATAAGCTTTGCGAGTGCGGAGTTAAAATGCTGACTTTTCAATGGGAAGGCGAGACCTGCACAGGCGGCGGATTTGATACCGACCTTCCTCTTACCGCTTTCGGAAAAGCGGTGGCACACAGATGCGCTTCCCTATCAATTATTCCGGATATATCGCATGCCTGCGAGCGCACTGCGCGCGGCATTATGGAGATAATGGCAGAATATAACAAGCCCGTTATCGCCACACATTCAAACTCATATTCTGTATATCCGCACAAGCGTAATCTCACAGATTCTCTTTTCCTTGACGTAGCAGGCATGGGCGGTATCGTCGGCATCAGCTTGGCGGTACAGCATCTTAGTGCCGACGGTAAGGCAAGCTCGGAGACGGTGCTTTCGCATATTGAGCATTACGCTGAAATAGGGGGACTATATAACGTATGTCTCGGGTGCGATTTTGACGGAATTGAGAAAACTCCCTCGGACATAAAAAGCCTGAGGTATTTAGATAACTTAGCAGAAACAATGCTTTCGCACAACTACAAGGAAGCAGACGTAGAAGCGGTATTTTATAAAAACGCAGAAAGGTTTCTCTGTGAAAACCTATAACTTTGATAAAAAAATTAACATAAATAAAAAAGGAAAACAAAAAATGGACTTCATCAGCACAAGAAATGCAAACAAAAGCTTTGAGTGCGTAAGCGCTGCACAAGCTATCAAGCAGGGACTTTCATCAAACGGCGGACTTTTTATGCCTACCGAAATTCCTGCGCTCGCAGACGGTGAGCTTGAAAAGATCGCAGAGATGAGCTATCCTGAAAGAGCGGCTCATATTCTCTCGAAGTATCTCACCGACTACACCTACGATGAGCTTCTCGAGGATGCAAAGGCGGCATACGCGGAAACCCGTTTCCCCGGCGGTGCTGCTCCCGTTGTTCACGTAAAGGACAACGTATACTCGCTTGAGCTCTGGCACGGTCCTACCTGCGCTTTCAAGGATATGGCGCTTCAGATAATGCCGAGACTTCTTTCAAGAGCTCTTAAAAAGACCGACGAGAAGAACACCGCGCTTATTTTGGTTGCAACCTCGGGAGACACGGGAAAAGCCGCGCTCGAAGGCTACCGCGACGTTGACGGTATAAAGATTATTGTGTTCTACCCCCAAAACGGTGTCAGCCGCGTTCAAGAGCTTCAGATGGTAACTCAGGAAGGCTCAAACGTATGCGTTTGCCCCATTGACGGCAACTTCGACGATGCACAGACGGGCGTTAAAAAGATGTTCGTTGACGGTGATTTTGCTCGTATAATGGCAGAGGACGGATGTATTCTTTCAAGTGCTAACTCAATAAACTTCGGCAGACTCGCACCCCAGATAGTTTACTACGTCTCCGCTTACTGCGACCTTGTAAAAACGGGTGCTATAAAGTCAGGAGACCAAATTGATATAACCGTTCCGACGGGCAACTTCGGAAACATACTCGCCGCGTACATGGCAAAGCTTATGGGCATGCCCTTCCGACGTTTCGTATGTGCTTCAAACCAGAACAACATTCTCACCGACTTTATAAACACCGGTGTTTATGACAAGTCACGTGAGTTTATGCTTTCAATCTCTCCGTCCATGGATATTCTTATATCCTCAAACCTTGAGCGCCTTCTCTACTTGCTTGCAGGGGACGATGCTACTGACGGCTGGATGAAAGAGCTTCGCGACGAAGGAAAGTATACGGTAGACGAGGGTACTCTCTCGAAGCTTCAGACTGAATTCTCCGGCTATTTCTGCTCTGAGGAGGAGACCAAGTCTACTATTAAGCGCATTTTCGAGAGCGAAGGCTATCTTATGGATACTCACACGGCGGTAGGATTTAACTGTGCAGAGCAGTATCTCGCGGGTGTAGAGGATAAGGTTCCGATGCTCGTTGCATCAACCGCTAGTCCGTATAAGTTTGCGTCCGACGTATACGCATCACTCACGGGAGAAAAGCCCGAGGATCTTGCTTCTCTTGAGATGCTCTCTGCTCTCACAAGCACCGAAATTCCCGCACCCTTAGCAAAGATAGGCGAGCGCACGGTACGCTTCGGCGGAGTCAGTGCAACGGATGAAATGCCCGAGCGGGTAAAGGAATTTGCAAAAAAATAAAACGTAAAAACAATATAACACCGAGGATTGTATGGCACTTTATACGATAGCTGACCTGCACCTCTCTCTCGGAGAATCAACCGACAAGCCCATGGAGGTTTTCGGTGCGAGATGGGCGGAGCATTCAAAAAAAATAGAAAAGCACTGGTCGGCTCTCGTTGAGGAGTGCGACACGGTAATAATTCCCGGAGATATCTCGTGGGCTCTGAAGCTTGAAGAATCGATTGACGATTTCCGCTTTATTGACTCGCTTCCGGGCAAAAAAATAATCGGCAAGGGCAACCATGACTTTTGGTGGTCAACTCAAAACAAAATCGACGGATTTTTCCGCGATAACAAAATAAACACTATTTCCCTTCTATATAACAACGCACACAAGGCTGACGGCATACTTATCGTGGGCACTCGCGGTTGGTATAACGAATCAAGCTCAGCCCCCAGACCCTGCGACTATGAAAAGATAGCCGCAAGAGAGTGCGGAAGGCTCAGACGTTCTCTTGAAAAGGCGAAAGAGCTTGATGCGGGAGAGGGGCTCGATATAGTTGCTTTTACGCACTTCCCGCCCGTATGGAATGAATTTGCATTTGAAGAGCTTATCGACGTGCTTTGCGAATACGGGGTTAAAAAGTGCTATTTCGGTCATATTCACGGTGTATATAACTGCCCCGCCTCTGTTGACTACCGAGGTATAAATTTCGAGCTTATTTCGGCTGATTTTATAAACTTTACTCCCAAAAGGGTGTTTTTGAAATAAAAGAGCGCGAAATAGAAAAAAATACGCAATAAAACGGCAAAAAATTCCGCTTTATTATTGACAAAAATACTACAAAGATGTAAAATATATAAGTATGTAAAATGAGTTATTCATTTGGAGGAAAGAAAAAAATGGGTTTCAAAAAAGTTGAAAAGAAAGACAACAATCTCTACGAAATTGAATTTCTTCTCGAAAAGGACGCGTTTGACGCGGCAGTAGAACGCGTTTATCGCAAGCAGGTAAAGAACCTCAACGTTCCCGGCTTCAGAAAGGGCAAAGCTCCCAAGGCTATCATTGAGAAAATGTACGGCAAGGGAATCTTCTATGAGGACGCTATAAACGACCTCATCCCTGATGCATATACTGCGGCTGAAAAGGAAAGCGGACTTGAGGTTGTAAGCCGTCCTGAGTTCGATATCGTTACAATAGACGACACAGGCGTTATGATGAAGGCAACCGTATACACCAAGCCCGAGGTATCCATCGAAGGTTACGCAGGACTTGAGGTTGAGAGAGCAAGCACAGAGGCAACCGACGACGAGGTTGAGCATGAGCTTGGTCATATCCGCGAGCGCAACTCAAGAACTATAGACGTTGAGGACAGAGCAGCTGAGTCGGGGGACGTTGCAAACATCGACTTTGACGGTTACGTTGACGGTGTTGCTTTTGACGGCGGCAAGTCTGAAGGCTATGACCTTACTCTCGGCTCGGGTCAGTTTATCCCCGGCTTTGAGGAGCAGATAGTAGGAAAAAGCATCGGCGAGAGCTTTGACGTAAACGTAAGCTTCCCCGAAGACTACCATGCAAGCGAGCTTGCAGGCAAGGCGGCAGTTTTCAAGTGCAAGCTTAACGCACTCAAGAAAATAGAGCTTCCCGAGCTTGATGACGAGTTTGCAAAGGACGTATCAGAATTTGATACACTTGCTGAATACAAAGCTGATATTAAGGCTAAAATAGCTGAGAGAAAGACTAAGGCTGAGGATAACGCAGTTGAAGAGAAGCTTCTCGGCATGCTTATAGAAAAGCTCGAGGGTGACATCCCTGCCCCGATGATAGAGGCTGAGGCTGAAAACTTCGTTCGCGACTACGACAACAGACTTCGCTCACAGGGAATGGATCTCGCTACCTACTTCAAGTACACAGGCCAGACGCTTGAAGGACTCCGCGAGTCTATGCTTCCCATGGCTGAAAAGCAGGTAAAGAGCAGACTTGCTCTTGAAAAGATTTCTCAGCTCGAAGGATTTAGCGCTTCTGAGGAAGAAATTGAGGCTGAATACGCTGATATCGCAAAGGCATACGGTCTTGAAGCTGACAAGGTTAAGGCTATCGTTGACAGCGAGGGCGTAGCTAAGGATATAATCGTTCGCAAGGCTATGGATTTCGTAAAGGAAAAGGCAATAATCAAGGGACAGAAGCCTGCAAAGAAGGCCGCTGCAAAGAAGCCTGCTGCAAAGGCTGCCGATGCTGAGACCGCTGAAGAAAAGCCTGCTGCAAAGAAGGCAAGCACAACTGCAAAGAAGACAACAACCACAGCCAAGAAGACAACTGCGGCAAAAAAGCCTGCAGCTAAGGCTGAGGGCGAGACTGCTGCAAAGAAGACAACCGCGAAAAAGACTACAAAGAAAGCGGCTGACTCCGACAAGGCTGAGTAAAAATACAACGGGGCTGGTAACACATATTACCAGCCCTGTATTAAAATTACTATACCGAAAGGACGCCCGATGGGCGAGGTGAACTGAAATGCCACTTGTACCAATGGTAATCGAGCAAACTAACAGAGGCGAGCGCTCGTTTGATATTTATTCAAGACTTCTCAAGGACAGAATCATATTTCTTGCCGATGAGGTAAACGATGCAACGGCATCGCTCGTAGTTGCACAGATGCTTTTCCTTGAAGCCGAGGATGCTGAAAAGGACATATCCTTTTACATCAATTCCCCCGGCGGCTCCGTTACGGCAGGAATGGCTATATACGACACAATGAAGTTTATAAAATGCGACGTATCGACCATATGTATCGGTATGGCGGCAAGCATGGGAGCGTTTCTTCTCTCTGCAGGCACGAAGGGTAAGAGAATGGCTCTTCCGAACAGTGAGATAATGATACACCAGCCGCTTGGCGGTATGAAGGGTCAGGCATCGGATATAAAGATCCATGCAGACCACATCCTTCGCACGAAGGACACCCTTAACAGAATTCTTGCAGAGAACACGGGAAAGCCTCTTGAAGTTATTGAGCGCGATACCGACAGAGACAACTTTATGAGCGCACAGGCGGCTCTTGAATACGGACTTATCGACCGCGTGATAGAGCGCCGTCCCTAAACCGAGTGACCTATTAATTGTTTTGAGAGGAAACTGTTTTGGCTGATAATAACAACAAAAGCATCCAGCACCACTGCTCTTTTTGCGGCAGAGGCGAGGGCGAAGTAGAGCTTCTTATTCCCTCCCCTGAGGGTGTGTTTATATGCAACGACTGCGTTGAGGTTTGCACGCAGATACTTGACGATTATATGCCCGCGGAAGCTGTGGGCGAGAGCGAAGAGTTCAAGCTATCCTTTGACACTCTACCCAAACCCCAAGAGCTTAAATCCAAGCTTGACGAGTACGTAATCGGACAGGACGATGCCAAGCGCGTTTTGTCGGTTGCCGTGTATAATCACTACAAGAGAATACTTTACCGCGAGGAAAAGCTCTCCAAAAAGAAAAAAGGAAGCGAAGATGCATCCGCCGAGGAAGATATAGATATCCAGAAGAGCAACGTCCTGCTTCTCGGTCCTACGGGCGTAGGTAAGACCTATCTTGCGCAAACTCTTGCAAAGACTCTGAACGTGCCCTTTGCTATAGCTGACGCAACAACTCTGACTGAGGCGGGCTACGTCGGTGAGGACGTGGAGAATATACTTCTGCGCCTTATTCAAGCGGCGGACTTTAACGTAGAGCAAGCTGAAAAAGGCATAATCTACATTGACGAGATAGACAAGATATCCCGTAAGGGTGAGAATCGCTCTATCACCCGTGACGTATCCGGCGAGGGTGTTCAGCAGGCTTTACTGAAGATTCTTGAAGGTACTGTATCAAACGTACCTCCGCAGGGCGGACGCAAGCACCCGAACCAAGATTTTATTCAGATAAACACGGAAAACATCCTCTTTATCTGCGGCGGTGCTTTCGACGGGCTTGACAAGATAATCAGATCCCGCACGGATAAGTCTTCTATAGGCTTCAACGGCACTGTAAAATCAAAAAAAGCTGACGAAGACAGAATATACGCAAACGCAACCTCGCACGATATAGCGAAATACGGACTTATTCCCGAGCTTGTGGGAAGAATCCCCGTAATCGTCAGCCTTGACGCGCTTGATGAGGAAGCACTTGTAAGCATACTTCAAAAGCCGAAAAACTCTCTTGTAAAGCAGTACAAGAAGCTTATTTCCATGGATGGAGCCGAGCTTGAATTTGAAGACGACGCTTGCCGTGCAATAGCGAAGGAAGCTATCAAGAAAAAGACGGGAGCGCGCGGACTTCGTTCTATTACCGAAGCTATCATGCTTCCCGTAATGTATGATCTGCCTTCCCTCTCTGACGTTGAGAAGGTAGTAATTACGGAAAAGTGTGTGCTTGGTGAGTCTGAGCCCGTTATAATAAAAAAGAAGGATTAGCGTTTTAACGGGAAGGCTCATAGAATGAGCTTTCCCGTTTGTGCCCTATTAAGAATATTAAAAAGCAGGTTAATTAATAATGAAAATTATACTGAGGCTATCTAAGGAAGCCGCAAAATACAAAGGTCTTTACATACTTGCGATACTGTCAACCTTCGCGCTGACGGCTATAAATCTGACGGCACCGAGGATATTATCGCACGCAACCTCTCTAATAGGCGATATGGCAAACGCAGAGACGTTGTCAAAAATTATCACTCTTGCATTTATGCTTCTAAGCCTGTATCTTTTGAGAGTGTTGTTCAGATTTACTTCAAACTATCTCTCGCACAAGGCGGCGCACAATCTTGTGGGCGAGGTAAGGTGCAAGACATACAACAAGGTACAATCACTTGACCTTTCCTATTTTCATGATAAGCAAACAGGTGATATACTGAGCCGTATAGTTGCTGACACAAGAGATTTTGAGCTTCTTTACGCTCACATAATCCCCGACATTATAACTAACGTCGTCACGTTTGCAGGAGTTCTTGCCATCCTTATCTCCATAAACGCAAAGCTTGCGCTTATCACATGTGCTCCCATACCGCTGATACTTTTGCTCAGCATGTTCTTTTCAAAGAAGATACGCCCGCTATTTCGCGAAGCGCACAAAAAGCAGGGTGAGCTTTCGGGAAAGATTCAGGACAACCTCTCGGGAATACACGAGATTCAGTCGTTTGGAAGATACGGATACGAGGAAAACAACGTAGCAGAAATCAGTCAATCGCACATAGATATGGTGCTCGGTGCCCTTAAAAAGAGCGCCCTTTTCCACCCCGGAATAGAATTTATCTCAGCCGTCGGAACGGTTCTCGTCATAGGCTTCGGCGGGCTTCTTGCCGTTTCGGAAAGTCTGAGCGTCGAGGACGTTTTAAGCTTCGTTTTATACCTCAGTCTCTTCTACGCACCTATATCGAGTCTTGCCACGATGCTTGAAAACCTTGGACAAGCAATAGCGAGTGCTGAGCGTGTTATGGGAATAATCGACACCGAGTCAAAGATAAAGGAAAAAGAAAACGCAACAGAGCTTACGGATATTGCAGGCGAGGTTGAGTTTGAGCACGTAAGCTTCAGATACTCCCCCGAGACAGACGAGGTGCTTCACGACGTATCATTTAAAGCAAAAGCGGGCATGACAGTAGCACTTGTAGGACCGACGGGAGTCGGAAAAACGACGCTGACGCAGCTCATATCACGATTTTACGATGCAACCGAAGGCAGAATACTGATAGACGGTGTAGATATCAAAGATGCAACAATAGACAGTCTCAGAAAGAATATTTCGCCCGTGCTTCAGGACACTTTCCTTTTTAACGGCACGATAGAAGAAAACATCTCTTACGCAAAGCCTGATGCAACGCACGAGGAGATTGTTGAAGCAGCCGTGGCGGCAAATATTCACTCTGACATCCTGGCAATGCCAAAAGGCTATAAAACCATCGTAGGAGAGCGTGGACTTCGTCTCTCGGGCGGTCAGAAGCAAAGGGTTGCTATTGCCCGTGCAATACTGAGAAAATCCCCGATAATAATACTTGACGAAGCAACCGCAAGCGTTGACGTAGCAACTGAGATGGAGATACAAAAGGCTATAAATGCAATAAGCGGAAAGCACACGATATTTGCGATAGCCCACCGTCTTTCAACTATACGCAACGCCGATATGATACTCGTTCTCTCGGAAGGCAGAATAGTTGAGTGCGGACGGCATGACGAGCTTGTGGCTCTCGGCGGTATTTACGCCGAAATGGACAGAATACAGACGAAAAACAGATAAAAAAAGCAACGCTTCCGCGTTGCTTTTTTTATTCTTCATATTTCAGTTTATCATCGTTCCAACCGTCAAGCACCGACAACATATCAAGTGCCGATTTTTTAGCAGACGGCAGGTCATGGTCGAGGTAGTTTCCGCACTCCTCGCGCTTGTTGCCGGGTATCTCACCTTCAAAGCCCGATATAAAAGCCATGCTCTCCCGTACAAGCTCTATTGCCTCGGTATGCGTTACGCTATCCCGCACTATAAGATAAAAGCCCGTACGGCATCCCATAGGACCAACGTAGATGATACTATCGGTATGCTTTGAATTTCTTGCATAGGTGGCAAAGAGATGCTCTATCGTGTGAGCCTCTGAAGCACTAAGATAGTCTCCTCCGTTTGGCACCTTCATTCTTATGTCGTAGGTCACACAGTCTCCGTCTATGCGAGAGATATACATTCCTTGTTTGAGTTTATCGTGGTTTACCGTAAAGCTTGCTATTTTCTTCATAGTCCTTTTGTCCTTTCAGTCATACATACCCGTTGACAGATATCTCTCTCCCGTGTCAGCAAGAAGCGCGACGATAGTCTTGCCTCTGTTTTCTTCTCTTTTGGCAAGCTCAAGAGCTGCGTAAACGCACGCACCTGACGAAATGCCTACCAATATTCCTTCCTCGCGTGAGATAGCCTTACCCGTTTCGTACGCGTCGGTATCGCTTACGCGTATTACCTCGTCGTAAATATCCGTGTCAAGCACCGCAGGAACGAATCCCGCACCGATACCTTGTATTTTATGCGCACCTGCCGTACCGCCTGAAAGAACGGGCGAGCCTGACGGCTCTGCCGCAACTACTTTTATATTAGGGTTTTGTTCCTTTAAATATTTACCTACGCCGCTGATAGTTCCGCCCGTGCCGACACACGCGACGAATATATCTATCCTACCTTCTGTATCCCGCCATATCTCAGGGCCTGTCGTTTTATAGTGGGAGAGGGGATTTTCCATGTTTTCAAACTGACCGCAAAGATAACTGTCTGGGGTGATGTCTGCAATTTCGCGTGCTTTCTCAATGGCGCCCGACATACCAAGAGCACCTTCGGTCAGTACTATCTCTGCACCGTAAGCCGAGAGTAGACGGCGTCTCTCAACGCTCATAGTGTCCGGCATTGTGAGAATGACCTTGTATCCGCGTGATGCTCCGATCGATGCAAGCCCTATACCCGTGTTTCCGCTCGTCGGCTCGATTATGGTCGAGCCTTCGTGTAAAAGTCCGCGCCGCTCTGCATCCTCTATCATTTCAAGAGCAACTCTGTCCTTTGCGCTTCCTGCAGGATTGAACGCTTCAAGCTTTGCTAAAATGCGAGCGACGAGTCCTCTTTTTTTATTAAAGTTACATAGCTCCATAATAGGTGTACCCCCTATCATTTCACCTACGCTTTTGTAAATTTTCATATCCTCACCTCATACATTGATTCTATCATAAAAAGCGAAAAAAGTAAAGAATATAACGAAAATAAAAGAGAGGAAAATCCTGATTATCCTATTTTCTTCATTTCAGCATCAATTTTTCTGCAAAGAGCTTCGTCTATATTCATAAGGGGCAGTCTGAGAGAGTTTTCGCACAGAGAAAGTGCGGAAAGAGCGTATTTAAGGGGGGCGGGGTTCGTTTCTTCAAAGAGAAGCCGTGACATACCGCAAAGCAAGTGGAACTCTCGTCTTGACTCGTCACACTTCCCTGCTTTAAACAAGCTGTAGACCTGCTTCACCTTTTCGGGATACAGATTTGATAGCACGCTGATAATTCCCGAAGCTCCTACTGCAAGCGATGGTAACAGCTCCCCGTCGTTTCCCGAATACACGCTGTAGCTCTCCCCAAGATATCTACAGACATCGCATATTCTCAGCGTCCCCGCACATTCCTTGACGGCACAAAGGTTCTCTTCGTCAGAGAGTGCACCGAGCATATCAACCGTAACGTCAACACCCGAGCGCGAGGGAATATTATAAAGTATGACGGGAACACCGAGTGAGCATACGTCTCGGTAGGTGCGAAGTATTCCCTCGCGAGTGCCCTTGTTATAATAAGGCGTAACGCACAAAAGCGCATCTGCTCCCTCTTTTGCCGCGTACTCGGACAGACTCATGGTGCTTTTATATGAATTGGTACCGCTTCCGAATATTACGGGTACTCTGCCTCCTACCGTCTCTTTAGCAAAAGAAAGAATGTTCTTTTTTTCAAGTTCGGTAAGTGTCGGCGCTTCCCCCGTAGTTCCGCAAAATACCAAAGCATCTACCCCGCCGTCAATCTGCCTCTCTATAAGGGTTTCAAAAGAAGAGTAGTCTATTCTGTCCCGTTTAAAAGGGGTAACTATCGCCGTAGCCACGCCTTCAAATATTTTTTTCTTTCTATTTTTCATAAAAAACTCCTCCCATACAGTAAAATCTCTTGAAATATCCCGTAATATGAGATATAATTAAAAGGATAATTATACTTTCAGTATATGACAGAGTGTCACGAACTGACGAAAGAGAAAGTAAAAATGATAGAAAACAAAAGAACCGACACAGAACTCGAAACAAGCGATTTTTTCTACGACCTGCCCGAAGAGCTCATAGCCCAGCACCCTGCCGCTCACCGCGATGGGTCAAGACTCATGTGTCTTGATAAAGCCGCAAAAACGCTCGAGCACAGACATTTTTCCGATATATGCGAGTATATACGCCCTGAGGACGTGCTCGTTATAAACGACTCGAAGGTAATTCCCGCCCGCCTTATCGGGCACATGGAAGGCGACGAGCGTGAGATAGAGCTTCTGCTTTTAAAGCAGTGCGATGCACCTGACACCTGGGAATGCCTCAGCCGTCCCGGAAAACGCGCGAAGATAGGAAAGAGATTTGAGTTCGGCAACGGTGAGCTTAAAGCCGAGGTAGTTGATATAGTTGAGGAAGGAAACAGAATAGTTCACTTTGAGTATAGTGCAGACGAGGAATTTTTCGCCCTGCTCGACAAGATAGGTGCTATGCCCCTTCCCCCTTATATACATGAAACCGACACACCGAACGAGCGTTACCAGACCGTATACGCAAACGAGCGCGGGAGCGCCGCCGCACCTACGGCAGGGCTTCATTTCACGCACGAGCTGCTTGACAGGATAAAAGCACAGGGGACCGCCGTCGTTCCCGTTATGCTTCACGTAGGTCTTGGCACCTTCCGCCCAGTAAAAGCGGACAAAATAAAAGATCACGTAATGCACGCGGAGACGATAACCGTCACCGAGGAGGCGGCAAAAATCATAAACGAAAGACGTGCGCGTGGCGGCAGACTTATATGCGTCGGCACTACTTCCTGCCGCACAATAGAATCGGCGGCAGACGACGAGGGCATAATTCACCCCGTCAGCACACAGACGAAAATCTTTATATATCCGGGGTATAAATTCAAGGCAACCGATGCTTTGATCACGAACTTTCACCTGCCCGAATCCTCGCTTTTAATGCTTGTTAGCGCTTTTGCAGGCAAGGATTATATAATGGATGCGTACAGGACTGCGGTAGATGAGAAATATCGCTTCTTCTCCTTTGGTGACGCGATGCTTATTGTATAAGTGAAGAATGAATAATGAAAAATGAAGGAAGCTTTTTGCAAAAGCAAAAAGCAAAAATCAAACACAAAAAGGTAAAACTTGTATGAAGATTCTCGGAGTAGATTACGGAGACAAAAGAACGGGGCTTGCTCGCTCGGATGAGACGGGCTTTTTAGCCTCGGGCATAGGGTATATCTCACCCGGCGGTATGAAAAGCACGGCGGAGGCTGTGGCAAAGGCGGCGGCTGAGAACGGATGCTCAAGGATAGTTGTGGGGCTCCCGAAAAACATGGACGGAAGCGAGGGCTGGCGCGCCGAGACGGTGCGCGCGTTCGCAGAAATTCTGTCCACCCTTACCGAGTGCGAGATAATACTGTACGACGAGCGGCTCTCTACCATGCAGGCGCACAGGATGCTTTCGATAACCGATATAAAAAGCAAAAAGCGCAAGCAGGTCATAGACACGCTCAGTGCACAGATAATTTTGCAAAATTATCTTGATTCTCAAAAAAACAGGTAGTATTTACATAATAGCCCTAAAATAAACAAAAAATCGTCACAATTTACGGATATACTATTAGAGACGTAATTCGAAAGGGGAATTATATATGTCAGAGGAAAACTTAAACGAAATAAATGAAATAAACGAAACAAGCACAGAACACGAAAACACAAACGAAGCCCAACAAACACCTATGAAAGAGGCAGAGCAAGCAACCTCCGCTCCTGAGTGCGAGCAGACGGCAGAAGAAGCGGGCAAGCAACCGAGCCAAAGCCACACAACCCCAAACGGCAACCCGAATTTTAATCCCTATGCTTATTATAATCCTTATGCCTACCCGCCCTTCCCTTACGGCACTCCCTACCCAACCGAGCCCAAGCAAAAAAAGAAAAATAAAGGTAAAGGGGCTCTCGGTGTCATTGCGCTCATTTTGGTATGCGTTATATTCGCAGGCGGTGCAGGTATAGGCGGAGCTATTCTTGCAAACAAGTATCTTATATACACTGACGGCGCGCAAGGTACACATCAGAGTACGCAAAATCCGAACAGAGCACCCGTAACCATCAACAAGGTTGAAAGCTCTGTGACAGAAGGCACCACAATGACCGACGTTATCGCAAGCGTGCGCGACACAGTAGTTGAGATAGTCACCGAAAATATACAAGAATCACAGTTTTACGGCAAATACGTAACAAGCGGTGCCGGCTCGGGTGTTATTATAAGCTCTGACGGATATATTATTACGAACAACCACGTAATAGAGGGTGCAAACTCTATCTACGTCAGAACGACCGACGGCACAGAGTACGAAGCAAAGATGGTAGGTACTGACTCTGAATCAGACATAGGCGTTATTAAAATAGAGGCGACCGACCTTAAGTGTGCTGTTTTTGGAAACAGTGACGATCTCAAGCTCGGCGAAGAGGTAATTGCAATAGGAAATCCGCTCGGATCGCTTGGCGGTACTGTTACGAACGGAATCATAAGCGCACTTAACCGTCAGATAACGATTGACGGAAACGAAATGCTTCTTCTTCAGACTAATGCCGCTGTAAACCCCGGAAACTCTGGCGGCGGGCTATTTAATATGCAAGGTCACCTTATCGGCATAGTGAACGCAAAGTCATCCTCATCCTCATCCGGTGCGACAATAGAGGGACTCGGATTTGCGATACCGATAAACCACGCGCAGAGCATTTCCGCTGACCTTATCGAGCACGGATACGTGCGCGGAAGGATAGTGCTTGGTATTTCTGTCGATTATTACGAGAAGGACTACACCTACAACAAGGGCTGGCAGACCTACACTATAAAAGCGGGCGTATACGTAAACGATCCCGGAAAGAACACCGAGCTTCAAAAGGGTGATAGATTCGTAACTATCGACGGTGTAACTATAAGCACGGGCACCGATATAAAGGACATTCTCGCAAAACACAGTATAGGCGATAAGATAGAAGCAACCGTAGCCAGAGTGGTAAACGAAAAGGAAACGGTCGTAACCGTTACCCTCACCTGCTTTGAGCAGGTCCCTGAAGGCGTAACAGAATAAAAAATATAGAAAAAGGATTTCGCAAGAAATCCTTTTTTATTATATTATAGGAAATAAAAAATGGAGAATAGCCGTTTTGTCTTTTTTGTTCTGTAAATTTATCGCTTTTTACTACAAAATTGCATGCGTTCCATAATCTTGAAATGTTAAAAGATTTTAACATTTGTTTTTACAAAATATGCTTGTCCAAGTACTAAAGCCGAAAACGAGGTCGTAGTTTCTAACATTTTCAACAATACAATTGTGGAAAATTTCGCTTTGCAAACGTAAAATAAAATAACCTCTAATAAAACTTTGCCGAATTTTACAACTGCGTGTATAAAACGAGGGAAGGTTTTTTATTTTGCCTTTATTAAACCGAGTTTTTTTGTACATAATAAAAAATGGAATATCAAAAAACTCTATAGGAGAAAATTATGAAAAAACGAATTTTAACCCTTATACTTGCACTAAGCATGCTCTTGAGCGCGACTGCATTAACGTCTTGTATGAAAAACACGGGCGACGGCGAAACGGGCAAGGTGTACTATCTTAATTTCAAGCCCGAGCAGGACAGCGCGTGGCAAGCGATAGCGAAGACCTACACCGAGAAAACGGGGGTACCTGTGACGGTACTCACTGCTGCTTCGGGTGAGTACGAGTCCACACTCACAAGCGAAATAACCAAGCAAAACGCACCAACGCTCTTCCAGGTAAACGGTCCCGTGGGTCTGTCAAACTGGAAAGACTACTGCCTTGACCTCTCGGACAGTGCCGTATACAAGGAACTGACGAGTGAGGAATTTGCTCTCAAGGAAGACGGCAAGGTTCTCGGCATAGCATACGTTATCGAAACGTACGGAATTATCTACAACAAGAGCCTGCTCAATAAATACTTCGCATCCGACTTTTCGACCGTTAAAAAGATAGAGGATATAAACAGCTTTAAGGCACTTCAGACGGTAGCTACCGAAATCCAGGCAAACAAAGCGGCGCTCGGTGTTGACGGTGCTTTCACCTCCGCGGGAATGGATGGATCGTCCGACTGGAGATTCAAGACTCATCTTGCAAACCTACCGATATACTACGAATACAAGGACAGAGGTATTGCAACGACGGGAGCAATCGAAGGAAGATATCTTGATAATTACCGCGCCGTATGGGACCTTTATATAAACAACGCGACCTGCGCCCCCAATCAGATAGCAACAAAGACGGGAGATGATGCGGTGGCTGAGTTTTCATCACGCCGTGCCGTGTTCTACCAAAACGGAACCTGGGCGGCAGGTGACGTAACCGGCAACGGCAAGCTTGCATCCGACGAGATAGGTATGCTTCCTATTTATATTGGCGCAAACGGTGAGGAAAACCAGGCACTCTGCACGGGCTCTGAGAACTACTGGTGCGTTAACCGCGAGGCATCCGAAATCGACAGAAAGGCTACGCTCGATTTCCTTTACTGGCTTGTAACAAGTGAGGAAGGCACGAAGGCTCTGGCAGAGGACATGGGATTCGTTGCGCCCTTCAAAAAAGCGAAAGCATCATCAAACGTGCTTGTAGCTGATGCTGACAGATATATAAAGGAAGGCAAGACGCCTGTTGCGTGGTATTTCTCATCTATTCCGTCAGAGACCTGGAAAAACGGTGTGGCGGCGGCGCTCACGGCTTACGCGGAGGGACGCGGTAGCTGGGACAACGTAAAAACGGCATTTATAAACGGCTGGAAGTCGGAATACGATAAAATAAACAAATAAAAAGAAAACGGTCACAATGAACACTCAATATACAAACATCGCAATTACCCCGCCGAGAAAAAAGAGAAAGATTTTTCACCTTCGAAAATACGCACCGATATTTTTCTGGCCTACGGCTATCGCCTTTTGCATAGGCTTCCTTGCGCCTTTTTTGTGGGGCGTATATCTGTCTTTTTTTGAGTTCCGCACGGTAAAGCGTCTTTCTTTTGTGGGGCTCGAAAACTATGTGAGGGCACTCAGAGACCGGCAGTTTTGGTACTCGTTTGGCTTTAGCGCTCTCTTTACCGTGGTAAGTGTCGTTTTGATAAACGTAATTGCCTTTGCCGTTGCGTATGCGCTCACGCGTTCTCTGCGCGGAAAGAATATATTCCGCACGGTATTTTTTATGCCAAACCTTATAGGAGGCATAGTTCTTGGATTTATATGGCAGATAATCCTCAACGGCATACTTCAAAACTACGGCATGAACGTAACCTCAAGTACGCAAAACGCTTTCTGGGGGCTCGTTGTCCTGACATGCTGGCAACAGATAGGCTATATGATGATTATTTATATAGCAGGCCTTCAAAGCGTGCCCGAGTCGCTTATTGAAGCGGCAAAAATCGACGGTGCCTCGCCTGCTAAGACCTTATTCCGCGTAACTATACCGATAGTGCGACCGTCTATTACCATTTGCACCTTCCTCACTCTTACAAACTCCTTTAAGCTATACGACCAAAATGCCGCGCTTATTACCTCGTCAAGCCCAAGCGTTGTACTTGATAACGGAGAGAGCGTGCAAACGGCTGCAACTATTGCACGAAATATCGTTGACCAATTCAGCGAGACGTACCTTTCGGCAAACGGAGTAGCACAGGCGAAAAGTATTATATTTTTCTTGATAGTTGTAGTTATATCACTCGTTCAGCTCTCGCTTACGAGAAAGGGGGAAATACAGCAATGAAGGAAGCAAGAAAGCCCGGAGCAAGAAAGCACGCATCAACTGCTCTTACCGTATTTTTCTCTATCGTATCCGTCGTATACGTACTGCCGATAGTGATAGTTTTAATCAATTCATTCAAGGCAAGGGGGGATATATCCTCTTCCCCGTTTACACTTCCGACCTCTGAAAATTTCGTCGGGTGGGAGAACTATATAAACGGAATGACACGCGGTAACTACCCTTTTTATCAGGCGGTGCTATACTCTCTCTTTATAACGGTGCTCTCGACCGCCGCGATACTTCTCTTTACCTCAATGTGTGCGTGGTATATAACGAGAAGCGGGGGACGAATCAGCCGTGCGTTCTACCTTTTGTGCGTAATTTCTATGGTTGTTCCCTTCCAGACGGTTATGTTTACTCTGCCTCAGCTTTCAAATATGCTCGGGCTTGGTAATCCCGTAGGAATTATCGTAATATATCTCGGATTCGGCGCGGGGCTTGCGGTATTTATGTTCTCCGGCTTTATAAAGAGCATACCGCTTGAAATAGAAGAAGCGGCGACGATAGACGGCTGCAGTCCCGTGCGTACCTTTTTCTCGGTCGTGCTTCCGATAATGAAGCCGACAGTCGTCAGCGTAAGCATACTTGAACTTATGTGGATATGGAACGACTATCTGCTTCCATACCGCGTACTCGACCTAAACAAATACAGAACTATACCTATACAGGTACAGTATCTTAATGCAGGCTACGGACTTAAAGACATCGGTGCAATGATGAGTATGGTCATCATAAGCATTATTCCGATTATCATTTTTTACCTTATATGCCAAAAAAGCATAGTTAAGGGAATAGTTGCAGGGGCGGTAAAGGGCTAAAAATATCATTTTCCTATTGTAAATTGACAAAGAAAATGGTATTATATCTTTGTTAGTTATTTTACCGGAGCAAAAGACTATGAGAAGAAACGGAATCCTTATGCATATATCATCCCTGCCCTCCCAATACGGAATAGGCTCACTCGGGATGCCTGCATTTAAATTTGTTGATTTTTTATACGAGGCCGGGCAGTCTCTTTGGCAGGTACTGCCGACAAACCCCACCTCATTTGGTGACTCACCATACCAATCCTTTTCTGTTTTTGCGGGAAATCCGTATTTTATCGACCTTGAAATCTTGCACAGTCAGGGGCTTCTCACCGAAACAGAGCTTAAAGAGTGCGAATACAGAGAAAATTACGAGGCAGTAGACTACGCCTGGGTATATAAAAACCGCCGTAACGTAATGGCGGCAGTATATACGCGCTTTGACACAAATGACGTGGACTATATCGGCTTTTGCAAGCAAAATGCCGAGTGGCTTTGTGATTACGCTCTGTTTATGGCACTTAAGGACGCACACGGTGGACGTGCGTGGACCGAGTGGCAAAGTGAATATAAAACGAGAGAGGCACACGCTCTCAAAGAGTTCTGTGACAGTCACAAAGAAGCTATTGAGCTATACAAAATGCAACAGTACCTATTCTCTTGTCAATGGGCGGCTCTTAAAAAATACGCAAACGACAAGGATGTCCGTATTATCGGAGATATGCCGATATACACAGCGCTCGACAGTGCTGACGTTTGGGCAAATCCGCAGCTCTTTAAGCTTGATGCGGAGCTTTCCCCCACACACGTTGCAGGCTGTCCGCCCGATGCTTTTTCTGAGGACGGTCAAAGATGGGGCAATCCCATATACAACTGGAAGCTGATGAAAGAGACAGGGTACGATTGGTTTTGCCGACGCATGAAAAAAATGTGTGAGAGCTTCGATATCGTGCGAATAGACCATTTCAGAGGCTTTGCCGAGTATTACGAGATTCCGGCTTCAGAGAAGACCGCCCGCAACGGCAAATGGGTAAAGGGGCCCGGAAAGGCTCTGTTTGATGCGATACGCAAGTACTGCGGCGAGTGCGATATTATTGCAGAGGACCTCGGTTTTATGACGCCTTCGGTGAAAAAACTGCTTCACTCTTGCGGTTTTCCCGGAATTAAGGTGCTGGAATTTGCTTTTTCCGTTGACGAGGAAAGCGAGTATATGCCGCACAATTACGAGAGAAACTGCGTAGTTTACACGGGTACGCATGATAACTCGACCGTCCTTGGATGGTTGAACGGCGAGGCAAGCGAAGCTGAGGTGGATTTTGCAAAGAGATATATGCGCTTAAATGAGCAGGAAGGCTATAACTGGGGCATGATCAAATGCGCCATGGCAAGCCCTGCCGATACGTGTATTTTGCAGATGCAGGATCTGCTCGGGCTTGACGACCGTGCAAGAATGAACACTCCCTCTACTCTCGGCGAAAATTGGACTTGGAGAGTCAAAGAGGAATGTATAAATTTCTGGCTTGCGGGTATTTTGAAAAAGCTGACAGAAACCTATTGGCGAATTGAGCGTTAACTAATGACATAAAAAAGCGCAGGAAAAACATTCCTACGCTTTTTTATTTTATTTTCCGAGACAATTTCTGTCTATGGCGTTTATAAATGCAGTTATGCTATACACGCTATATTCCCATACCTTGTCTCCGTTATCTAACGGTGAATCTCCTGTCACGTCACACACAAACAAGCTTTTCGGTATCGGATTGATTATTATTATCTTTTTCTTTCCTTCTGCCTCAAAGCCGTATTTTGTATATTTATTCTTTCGGCACAGCTCTGTTTGTTTTATACGTACTATTTTTGACACCGCAGCTGTTCCGTCCTTGAAAAATGTCATAGGACGAAGGCGGTGCTTTGCAGAAAGAAGCTTGCACGCATATATCCTGCCATCTTGCTCGATCTCGAAGTTATATTCCCCTGCCGCGTTCTTCAAAAGCGACTTGTAGGGGTTTTTGACGGTAGACAAAGAGCAGTTGTTCTTTTTGCATACCTCATCAAGCTCTTGCAGGAATCGACGGCGCTTGACCACCGACATAATTCTTTTCGTAACCTTCGGAAAGATGAAAAACAGGTGAAAAAAGAGCGTGAAAAGTCCAAATAACGCAGAAAAATTATTAACTATCAAATTAACGAATTCAAATGCCGCCCTGTTTAAAAAAAGCATCAAAAGAACACCGCCGACTGTATATGAGAAAAATATCAGGATGTGCTTTGCTATGCCGTTTTTTAGGGTATAGTTAAACTCGTAATAACGGTTATAAAACGCCTTTTCTTCCCAAAATTTTACCGCAGCGAAAATAGCCTTCATTCCTATAAGTATAAACAAAGCTATAATGGCGGGAGCTAATATTAACGCTAAAGTATTTCCTAAAAGCTGCATACCAAACAGATGCCAGAAAAGCGCAGGAATTAAAGCCGCATACAATATCACCATCAGAAAAGCGATATATTTACAATCGAAAAACAGCTTCAGCTTATCTTTTACCTTTGTTATACCGTCACGGTTATCTATAAATTTTTCTCGCATATCGCTATCAAAAAGCACCGCATATTTGACAGAAAAATAATACATTATTACAGTGCAAAGTATAGCAACGCACCACCCTATAATTGCTTGCTCCAAGCCGTCAAGCACAAAGATGGCTGCCCATTGGCTCAACACCCTTGCAGCAAGGGCAAGTATTACGGCAGGCAATATAATTCTGAATACGGTTAAAATTGGTTTCAGTGATTTTTTCATAATTTCACCTATATTTATGCTTTTTCTATTTTCAAAACCTGTTTCAGTTTTTTATATGCAAAAAAGGTAATTGCAGAGCAAACAACGCCCTTAAAGAATGTAAATGGCACGTTGAAGACGAGCAGTGACTTTTCGATAGAATCGACCGAGGGCAAAATTGCCTGACACATACCGAGAATGGCTTCCTTCGGGAAAATGTTATAGTAGAAGGGATACATTATATAGAGGTTTGTAAAAAAGCACACGCCACCCATTACAGCCGCGCCTACAAGCATACTGACGGCAGCGCCCGTCTTTGTTCTTTTGTACTTATATATATTTCCCGCTACGGTACAGAACACCGCCCCGAGAATAAAGTTAGAGAATTCCCCTACACCTCCTGTTGAGGTAACAGTCAGATGAATCGCATTTTTTACAAGGCATACGGCTACACCGCTGACAGGCCCATACATAAAGGACATAAGAAGCGCGGGAAGCTCGGAAATATCAAATTTAAGGAAGCTCGGTACTATCGGAATTGAGAACTCGATAAACATAAAGAGAAAGCCTAAAGCCGAAAAAAGCGAGATAAGCACGAGCTGTTTTACTTTGTTTTGTTTCATTGTGATAATCCTCCGTTTTTGGAGGGGACGTAAAAAGTGCATATTAACTCTTTGATACAAGCTATTGTTCAAAGAAAACAAAAATCCTCACCTATAAAGCGAGGAACGGAAAATATGTATTTTTACCTTTTCTCATCCGGACTTTACCGTCGGCGCAGGAATCTCACCTGCTCGGCACGTTTGTGTGTTCGTGGGCTATACCACCGGTATGGAATTACACCATTCCCCAAAGATAATATTAAATTAGTTTGTTTTATATTGTATGACAAATAAAGATAAAGGGTTAAATTATGCAAAACGGGAGGCTCTTGCGAGCCTCCCGTCTGACATAATCTGAGATTATAACGCAGTTAGGTTAAAACTTACGCCTCGATATCAGCAACGACACCGGAACCAACAGTTCTACCACCCTCACGGATAGCGAAACGGAGTCCCTTCTCGATAGCGATAGGAGTGATGAGCTCAACCTTCATATCAACGTTGTCTCCGGGACGGCACATCTCAACACCTTCAGGAAGGTTGATCGTACCTGTAACGTCTGTTGTTCTGAAGTAGAACTGAGGTCTGTAGCCGGAGAAGAAGGGCTTCTGACGTCCACCCTCTTTTTCAGTAAGAACGTAAACCTGGCCAACGAACTTGGTGTGGGGGTTTACAGAGCCGGGCTTGCAGAGAACCTGTCCACGCTCGATCTCGTTCTTAGCAACACCACGAAGGAGTGCACCAACGTTATCGCCTGCCTCAGCAGAGTCAAGGAGCTTGTGGAACATTTCAAGACCAGTAATTGTGGTCTGCTTTCTCTCGTCGGTGAGACCGATGATCTCAACAACGTCACCCATCTTAACAGTACCACGCTCTACTCTACCGGTAGCAACTGTACCACGGCCGGAGATAGAGAATACGTCCTCAACGGGCATAAGGAAGTCAAGGTCAGCCTTTCTATCAGGAGTAGGAATGTAGCTGTCAACAGCGTCCATAAGCTCCTTGATAGGTGCGTAAACTGCATCAGATGCGTCCTTGTTCTCAGAGAGAAGTGCCTCACGAGCAGATCCGCGAACGATCGGAATATCGTCGCCCGGGAAGTCGTACTGAGAAAGGAGGTCACGGATCTCCATCTCAACGAGGTCGAGAAGCTCGGGGTCGTCAACGATGTCGCACTTGTTCATGAAAACAACGATTGCGGGAACGCCAACCTGACGAGCAAGGAGAACGTGCTCACGAGTCTGCTGAAGAGGTCCGTCTGTCCCTGCAACAACGAGGATCGCGCCGTCCATCTGTGCTGCACCAGTAATCATGTTCTTTACGTAGTCAGCGTGTCCGGGGCAGTCAACGTGTGCGTAGTGACGGTTGTCAGTCTCGTACTCAACGTGTCTGGTGTTAATCGTGATACCTCTTGCTCTTTCCTCGGGAGCGTTATCGATCTGGTCGTATGCCATGAAGTCGATAGACTCGTTACCGAGGGAGAGGAACTTGGTGATTGCAGCAGTAAGAGTTGTCTTACCGTGGTCAACGTGTCCGATAGTACCGATATTAACATGGGGTTTGTTTCTTTCAAATTTTGCCTTTGCCATTTTTAATATCCTCCGTAATAAAAATATTATTTTAAATTTTTTTAAAATCAATTAATTGATGCGGAGCTTGTCCGCAAAAGGTAAGAGATTATTTCTTGCCTCTCTGAGTGATAATAGCTTCCTGAATCGACTTCGGAACTTCCATAAAGCCTGCAGGCTCCATTGCGTAAACGCCGCGTCCCTGGGTCTTAGAACGGAGAGCTGTTGCGTAACCGAACATTTCAGCAAGCGGTACAAGAGAAGATACCTGCTGTCCGCCGGATACGGGGTCCATACCGAGAATCTGTCCACGACGAGAGTTGATGTCACCGATAACGTCTCCCATGTAATCATCGGGAATGGTAACAACAACCTTCATGATAGGCTCGGTAAGAACGGGGTTAGCAAGTCTCATAGCTTCCTTGAATGCCATAGAACCTGCAATCTTGAACGCCATTTCAGAGGAGTCAACCTCGTGATACGAACCGTCGTAAAGAGTTACCTTTACGTCAACTACGTTGTAGCCTGCAAGTACACCGGACTGCAATGCACCCTTGATACCTGCATCAACTGCGGGAATGTATTCCTTCGGAATAGCACCGCCCGTAACGGCGTTAACGAACTCGTAGCCCTTACCTGTTTCGTTAGGCTCAAGCGTGATCTTAACGTGTCCGTACTGACCTGAACCACCGGACTGACGCTTGTACTTGCACTCATGGTCAACCTTCTTCTTGATGGTCTCCTTGTATGCAACCTGAGGATTACCGATGTTTGCCTCAACCTTAAACTCACGAAGAAGTCTGTCTACGATAATTTCAAGGTGAAGCTCGCCCATTCCGGCGATGATCGTTTGTCCTGTTTCGTCATCCGTGTAGGTACGGAATGTCGGGTCTTCTTCTGCAAGCTTTGCAAGAGCAATACCCATCTTTTCCTGACCTGCCTTGGTCTTAGGCTCGATCGCAACTCTGATAACGGGTTCCGGGAATTCCATAGACTCAAGGATGATAGGATTCTTCTCGTCACAGAAGGTATCACCTGTCGTGGTGTTCTTTACACCGATTACAGCAGCGATATCACCTGCGTAGCAGATAGAGATATCCTCACGCGAGTTTGCGTGCATCTGAAGAATACGTCCCATACGCTCGGTTGCGTCCTTCGATGAGTTGTAAACTGCGGTGCCGGCAGCAACCGTACCCGAGTAAACTCTGAAGAAGCAAAGCTTTCCAACGTAGGGGTCTGTTGCTTTCTTGAATGCAAGTGCGGAGAAAGGTGCGTTATCATCAGCGTGTCTTTCGTCCTCTTCACCTGTATCGGGGTTGATACCCTTGATAGCGGGAATGTCTGTAGGTGCGGGCATGAAGTCGATGATAGCATCGAGAAGCTTCTGTACGCCCTTGTTCTTGTAAGAAGTTCCGCAAACAACGGGAACTATCTTGTTTGCAAGAGTAGCCTTTCTGAGTGCAACCTTAAGCTCGTCTACGCTGAGCTCCTCGCCCTCGCAGTACTTTTCAAAGAGTGCTTCGTCGGTCTCGGCGATGCTCTCTATCATAGCAGTGCGGTACTCTTCTGCCTTTTCCTTCATATCTTCCGGAATAGGCTCTACTCTCATATCCTTACCGAGGTCGTCATAATAAATGTCAGCCTCCATATTGATAAGGTCTATAATTCCGCGGAAGCTGCTCTCAGCTCCGATAGGAAGCTGAATCGGAACGGCATTCGCGTGGAGTCTCTCGTGCATCATATCTACAACGCGGTAGAAGTTTGCACCCGTGATATCCATCTTGTTTACGTATGCCATACGCGGAACCTGATACTTGTCAGCCTGTCTCCAAACTGTCTCCGACTGGGGCTCAACGCCTCCCTTAGCACAGAGAACGGTTACAGAACCGTCAAGAACTCTGAGCGAACGCTCAACCTCAACGGTAAAGTCAACGTGGCCGGGGGTATCTATAATGTTGATTCTGTTACCCTTCCAAAAGCAAGTGGTAGCAGCAGAGGTAATTGTAATACCTCTTTCCTGTTCCTGCTCCATCCAGTCCATCGTAGCGCCGCCGTCGTGGGTCTCGCCCATACGGTGCGTCTTACCTGTATAGAACAGAATTCTTTCTGTTGTTGTTGTTTTTCCGGCATCTATGTGAGCCATGATACCGATATTTCTGGTATGCTCCAGTGAATATTCTCTTGGCATTAGTATTTCTCCTTAACAGATTTTAAGACTTAATATCTGTAATGAGCGAAAGCCTTGTTAGCTTCAGCCATTCTATGAGTCTCTTCCTTCTTCTTGAAAGCTCCGCCTGCACTGTTCTTAGCGTCTAAGATCTCGCCTGCAAGTCTCTCAGCCATCGTTCTCTCAGAGCGCTTTCTGGAAAAAGCGGTGAGCCAACGCAGACCGAGTGTCTGACGTCTCTCTGCACGAACTTCCATAGGAACCTGATAGGTAGAACCGCCTACACGGCGAGCCTTAACCTCAAGAACGGGCATTACGTTTTCAAGAGCTGCGGTGAATACGTCAAGAGCACTCTCGCCTTCCTTTGCATTGATTATCTCGAATGCATCGTAAACGATCTTCTGAGCAACACCCTTCTTGCCGTCAAGCATTATGTTATTGATAAGCTTTGTTACGAGCTTTGAATTATAAAGCGGATCCGGCAATACATCTCTTTTGGAAATTTTACCTCTTCTTGGCACTTTACTTCCCTCCTTCATATATAATGAGTTCATAGGTACTCGAAAATTGACTTTCGTCAGTGCGCATCTTGGGTTTGTATATCAAAGAAAAACATGATTGATACTTTAAACTCTACAAAGACGGCACACACCGTACCGAGTAAGTGTACGGTTGTAATTTAAGAAACAACAGCGGCGCTATTATTTCTTAGGACGCTTCGCACCATACTTGGAACGGCTCTGGTTGCGGTTTGCAACGCCTTGAGCATCAAGTGTTCCGCGGATGATATGGTAACGGCATCCAGGCAGGTCACGTACTCTTCCGCCTCTGATGAGAACAACAGAGTGCTCCTGAAGATTGTGTCCGATTCCGGGAATGTAGGTTGTAGCTTCCATTCCGTTGGTAAGTCTTACTCTGGCGATCTTACGAAGAGCAGAGTTAGGCTTCTTCGGGCTTGTCGTAGTAACCTTTGTGCATACGCCTCTCTTTTGGGGCGAAGACTTGTCGGTAGGTGTACCTGTCAAAGAGTTAAAGCCGTGCTGGAGAGCAGGTGACTTTGACTTGTATACCGACTTTGAGCGTCCTTGCTTTACAAGCTGGTTAAAGGTTGGCATGTTTTTCCTCCTTCTTCATATATTTGCTGCATTGCAGTCTTTTTATTCTAAATTATAACGCAACCACCGCATTGCCGCAGTCATGCATCATAATTAGACATCATATTTTATCATACACTACCGCTTTTGTCAATACTTATTTAAAGTTTTTCGGCATTTTATTGAAGAAAGCTTTAATCAGCTTGAATAAAGTCTCCGAGCATATCCGAAAAGTGCTCTTTTGCGTATTTAAAAGTAAGCGTAGCGTCTTTTTTCACAGCTTCGCTTTGTGAGAGCAGCTCCTCTGTATAGTCGCTGAATTTATATGTGGTTATACCGAATTTTTTAAACTCGATATGGGTAATAAGCGGAACTGCCTTCGCTTCGGTTATCCTTACCTTTCCGTCGTCGTCACGCTCGATAGTTACGTCAGCAAGCGCCCCGAGCATACGGTCGCCTATTCCACGTCCTGCCTCTGCGGTTGAGTTTACGAAGTTTCCAAGCGACCAGTAAACGAGCATTTTCTCGCCGTTTGTTCCTTCGAGCCACTCTACAGGCTGAAGAACGTGAGGATGAGTGCCGAGCACCAAATCCACTCCGCCCTCAAGGAATATTTTCGCCCACGCGCGCTGCTCGCTTGAAGGGGTGTGGCTATACTCGTCTCCCCAATGCACCGCAACAACGGTAAAGTCGGCATATTCTTCGGCGGCGGCAATATCTGCTCTTACCTCGTCCTCGATAAGTCTGTTCACAAGATACGGCTCTTTCTTTATAGCCGTCTCTCCCGCATAGTTTATCGCGTAATAGGTGTAGTTGAGCATAGCTATCTTAATGCCGTTTTTCTCTATTATGCATATACCTGAAGCATCAGCCGAACTGTCCTGCATACCGATTACCGAAACCTCAGGGTGATTTTCTTCCCAATAAGCGAGGCAGGAGCGCAGGGCGTCGGCTCCGCAGTCAAGCGTATGGTTGGTTGTGTGGCAAGCCACGTCAAAGCTCGCGTCTGCTATCGCGTCTGCAAGCTCAAACGGCGAATTGAAACGGGGGTATCCCTGTATTCCGTATTCCTCGCCTGCAATAATGACCTCTTGATTAAGCATTGCTATATCCGCTTTTTCAATATCATCCTTGACGTTTTCAAAAAGGTGGTCGAAGCTATATCCGTCATCGGTCTTGCCATACTGAAGTATGGGATCGTGCATAAGTATATCGCCCACCATAACGATATTTACCTTTTCTTTTGCTGCGGGAATATCGGGCAATGTTACCGAATCGGTATCGGCGGGCTTAGTTTGTGTATCTGCCGAAGTATTGCTTTGCGTGTCGGTCGGGGTGGCTTCGGTATCACTATATCCCGATGTTTCAGCGGGCGTTGCCGTTTCGGTGCAAGAGCACGCGAACACGCACAACAAAACTGCAAGCAAGGCTAATATTCTTCTTTTCATAAAATTACTACTCTTGTTTTATTTTAAAATGAATGCGCGCGAGCTTGCGTCGGTCGGCATTATAAAATCCCCTCTCGGCGAGAGCGACACAGAGCCGACCTTCACACCGTCGGGCATACACGAACGCTTGAACTGTTGCGAAAAGAAGCGTCGCACAAAAACACCGAGCCACTTTTCGATCGTTTGTCTGTCATACTCGTCCTTGTATGCGCTCTCTGCCATACGAAGTATCTTCTCTGCGGAAAATCCGTAGCGGACGGTATAATAAAGGAAGAAATCGTGAAGCTCGTACGGACCTACTATATCCTCGGTCTTCTGTGCTATTTTGCCCTCTGCATCCGGCGGAAGAAGCTCGGGGGAAACGGGGGTGTCAAGCACGTCGAAGAGTGCTTCTGCCAAAACGGTGTTACCGTTTTTCTTTGCAATATTCGCCTGATGCGCTACGATATGGCGAACGAGAGTCTTGACTATACCGCAGTTTACGGCGTAGTTTGACATATGGTCGCCGTTGTAGGTACACCAGCCGAGAGCAAGCTCGGACATATCGCCCGTACCGACTACAATACCTCCCTCTTTGTTTGCAAGATCCATAAGCAATTGCGTTCTTTCTCTTGCCTGGGCGTTTTCGTAGGTAACGTCGTGAGTAGACTCATCATGTCCTATATCAGCAAAGTGACGGCGCACGCTGTCCTTTATGTTTATTTCTCTGAAGTCACACCTGAGCGCCGAGCAGATCTTCTCTGCGTTGGATTTCGTTCTGTCGGTAGTTCCGAAACACGGCATAGTAACCGTTATTATATCAGCTCGACTTCTGCCGCACAGGTCCATTGCCTCAGCCGCAACAAGCAGCGCAAGTGTACTGTCAAGCCCGCCCGATATACCGAGCACGAGTTTTTTTGCGTTTGTATGCAATATACGTTTTTTAAGTCCGTGTGCCTGCACCGAGAACACCGTATTGCAACGTCTCTCAAGCTCTGTCGCGTCGTCCGGCACAAAGGGATTTTTACTTATATTACGGACAAGCGTGTCCACATTGATATTCTGTGTAAAAACGGTAAAGTTTGCTCCGCCCTGCTCCTTGTAGGTATCAGCTTTCGCGCGGGCAGAGGAAAGACTGTCAACGTCTATCTCGCACACAGTAAAGCTATCATCCGAGAAAGGAAGAGCTTCTGCTAAAATTTTGCCGCTCTCCGTAATTATCGAGTGAGATGCAAAAACCGCGTCTCCCGTGCTCTCGCCCTCGGCGGATGCATGAACGTAACCGCATATAAGGCGTCTTGAAAGGTCGCGTGCGTTATCGCGGCGGCACTCGGCACGTCCTACGATTTCAGCAGATGCAGCAGGATTAAGTATTATCTTTGCTCCTTTTGCGCAAAGCTGAGCCGACGGTGTAGACACTGCATAAGCATCAGCTCCTATCTCTACTCCGAAAATATAGTTAGATAAACTTTCGTGAGAGAAAAGCAGTCCTGCGCCTATAGAGCACTCAACGCCGCACGAGAAGCGATGGAATTCATACTCGTTGATAGACGAAGCACTCTCAAAGAAGCGCGCCTCGCTGTTCGTTATTACAGTTTTTGCTACAAGGCCAAGTATCTCGCCGTGGGCGACCGTTGCCGCGCAGTTATAAAGCTTCGAGAAATGGCGCACGGGCAAGCCTACGGTAAACACGGTGTCACACTCTGCCGTCTCTGCCGCAAGTGAGAAAAGCGCATCCTCGCACGCATCCGTGAGCGTCTGTGACACAAAGACGTCTCCCAAGGTATATCCGCACAAACAAAGCTCAGGCAAGCACAAAAGCTTAACCCCCTCACTATCGGCACGACGTACAAGCTCTGCAATTTTCTTTGCATTAGCGGCGGGGTCTGCAAGAGTTATATCAACGCTTGCCGCCGCACATCTGATAAATCCGTCTTTCATTTTTCTCTCCGTTTATTTATTAATATCTATTACTTTTTGGTAAGCTATACGTTCTTCCCCGTCCTTGACGAGATATATTATACCGCACTCTTCAAAGCCGTTTTTCTCAAGCATTCTCCGCATACTCGCATTATCTCTGTGCGTGTCGCATTTTATGTCGTACACTGGGCGCTCAAGTGCAAGCTCGACAGCTTTCGAAACAAAAGCCGCACCGACCCCCTGCCCCTTGAACGTGGGGGACACGGCAACTCGGTGAAGCGAAAGATACTCGCGGTCGTTTTTCCACTTTCCTTCGTAAATCTTTACGTAGTCGGGCTCGATACCGCCTACGATAGCGCAAAAGGCACAAATCTCACCGCCGCACTCGCAAACGTATGACTCTCCGCGAGCCATATCCTCCTCGATCACCTTTCTTGAAGGATACTCACCCTGCCACTGCGGTATTCCGGCTTCTCTGAAATATTCTCTTGCGGCTTCAATTATTAAAAGGATCTTATCTATATCCCTTTTTTCTGTTCGTCTTACAAGCATCAAAAAACCTCAAAACATATCTATACATAGTATATTATAACAAAAGTTTTTGCAAAATTCAATATAAATGGAAGAAAAGCGCAAAAAAGATGCCGCAAAACACAAGTTTTTGCGGCATCTTTGCTGTTTTTTATTCTATCGGTGCTTCGGTTACGGAGGGTTCCGTGTTCGGTTCCTCATTAACAGGAGGGTCGCCCGTATTATCCGAAGGCGGAGTAGTTGGCGTTTGGTCAGGATTTGGTTGTTCTTCCTCTTCCTTCTTTATAAACACAAGCTCCTTCGGGCCTATTACGAGGTCTATTTGTCCTTGCTCGTATGCAAGATAATCAAATCCCTTCGAGCTGAAGGTATTATACTGAGTTTTACCCGAGCTTATACCTACAAAGTGTCCTTCGGGTATTGCATTTATAAAATACGGCTGATTCGGGTTATCCGTCGGTCTCACTCCCAAAGGAAGCGGACGGTAGACGTACTGTGCGTCGGTTACGGTCACCTGAACGGGAAAATCTCGGTCGGTAACTCGGATAAGTGCGACGTTCTTTACGTGATCGGGGTTCGAGCCTGCGTGTGCTACACCGCCGTTCGCCGTATCGTACGCTACGATAACGTGACAGTCACAGTATTCGGTAGGCTCTGTTCCCTTTTTAAACCATCCGGTGTCGCTTCTCTTTCCTCTCGGGTCAAGGGCACACGCTTCGGTAAGCAGCTTGCCCGAATCCTTGCAGTACTCTGCCTGAACAACGCCTGCGGGACGCGTATCATCGAAGCGCTTAAGCTCCGCTGTTCCTTCCTCTGCCGCGTCGATATACTTCTGGTGAAGCTTGGTCATTACCTCGTCCCATACGTATACGCAGGGGCTGGTGATAAGCTCGTTTGTAAGCACCTTCGGTATCTTGTATCCGTACCATACGCCGCCTACGTAGTATGGCGTATAGCCAAGCAGCCATCTGTCAAGGTCGTTACCTGCAGTACCCGTTTTGCCCGCACAGTCAACCGTTTTTCTCAAGGTTACTCTGTATGCGGCACTCGCGGTAGAGTTGAACACGTTTTCCATCATTTTAGTCATGATATACGACGTCTCTTCGCTGAAAACGACGTTAGACTCGGCATCGTTGGAAAGTATTATATTACCTTCCGAGTCGCTTACGTAGAGGTATGAACGAGTCTTATTGTAAACGCCGTTGTTCGGGAAGGTACAGTAGGCGCTGGTTATTTCTCTTACGGTTATACCGTAGTTTTGCTGACCGAGTGCAAGAGATGCAAGTCCGATATCGGTCAAGGTGGAGCCGTCGTTTAAGGTAGCCTTCTCAATAAGAGAATAGAAGCCCATTTTCTCGGTAAGATATTCGTAGGATTTTCGCTCCCCGAGCTTTTGCAGAGTTCTGACGGATACGGTATTATCCGAGTGAATAATAGAGTTGTTTATCGTAGAAAGACCCGCATAGGTCAAAGTATAGTTTTTAGGCCACGGCTGAGGTTCTTCATCTTCTGTTTTATCGCCTGTCCACATAACAGGCGTATCGTCAAGCACCGTGCCCCAGGTTACGAGGTTTTCCTCGATTGCAGGGCCGTAAACCGCAATAGGCTTAATAGACGATCCCGACGGTCGCACCGCCTGCGCTGCCAAGTTCAAGATTCGGCTCTCGGTTTTCTCTCCTCTGCCTCCGACGATGCCGAGAAGGTCTCCTGTGTACGGGTCGCACACTACCATAGCAGACTCAGCGGGAACTCCGCTTACCTCTTTTTTGAGAGCCTTCTCAAAAATAGAGTCGTCAAGGTAGACCTCTTCCATTACCTTTTGAACCTCGGGGTCCATGAGGGTGTGTATCTGAAGTCCTCCAGAATATATCTTCTGGCTTGCTACCTGCTTTGTGTAGTTGTATTTTTCCATGAGGTCGCCTATAACGTCCTCAATAACGGTATCGGTATACCACGAGTTTGTGGTAATTGCGGTAGAAATCTCGGTAAGGTTAAGGGTTATTTCCTTATCGTATGCAGAGTCAAATTCTTCCTGAGTGATATACCCCTGCGCGAGCATCTCCTGAAGGATTATGTCTCGGCGCTCCTGATTGTTCTCGGGATTCTGCACGGGGTCGTATCTCGTGGGGGCGTTGGTAATAGAAGCAATACAAACGCACTCAATAAGAGTAAGCTCGCTTACGTCCTTGCCAAAATACGTGTTTGCCGCCGACTGTACTCCGTAGCATCTCTGCGAAAGGGGGATGATATTAAGATAAAGCTCAAGTATCTCTTCCTTGGATTTTGTCTTTTCAAGGTTGAGCGCGCAAACTATCTCCTGCACCTTACGTTGAATTGTAACGTCGTCGTACGCCGTTATATTCTTTACAAGCTGCTGAGTAATCGACGAGCCGCCGTAAGAGCTGTTTCCTACGAAGAATTTCATAACGGCAGAGCCTGTTCTTATCCAGTCAACGCCCGCGTGGTCCCAGAAGCGCTTGTCCTCTATTGCTACGAAAGCATCCTTTAGGTCTTGCGGGATGTTGTTATAGTCTGCCCAAAGACTGTTTTGCTCTCCGTAAAGGCGCTGGTCCTCAAGCTCGACCTTCGTTCCCGTTCTGTTGTATCTTGCCTCTGCGTCAGCATAATCGAAGTAATATATCTGCGTAGTCTGGCTCGTTCCGCCCGTAGCAAGAAGAGACTCGTCTATCGTCGGGTCTACGTAGTTCTTTATATAAATAGAGAAAGCACATCCTACTATAGCTCCCGTGACTATGCCTATCAAAAGAATAGTAAGGATAACGTTGAACAGGCAGGAAAATACCTTGAAGATACCCTTGCCTGCGAGGCGCATGCTGTGAAGTATCTCTTTTTCCCAATCCACCTGTTTTTTGCCCTGTTTGTTTGTTGCTTGTTCTTCTTTTTTCACTGCCATTTTCCTTTCAAAGAAAACTGTGGATAGAAATATATCTAATTAGAGTATATACCGTTTTTTTGAATACAATATGAATTTTTGCAAATAATATTTGTAAAATATCAGAAATCAATGAGGTTTTATAAAATGTACAGACAAAACAAAATAAAAGATATAGTATTTTGGGTATTTCTCTCTCTTATTCTGTCTCTGCTCATAACCTTGACCGTCATGCTTATCGTAGGCAACGCAAGACTGTCAAGGACCGAGCAGCACCTGCTCTCCGCAAACGCCGTCACTACTGCCAAGCCTGCATCAACAGAGCCGCCTGTCGAGGATGCAGTCTCCCCCGTCACGAGAATGTACGTGCTCGGTGAAAAGGACGGAAAAATTGCCGTATTTGCCGCAGACGGATACACGGTAGTCGACATACTTGACACCTATATCTATTCTCTGCCGGTAACCGACAGAGAGGCTATTCGTGCAGGGGTATCCGTGTATTCTGTAAACGAGCTTGTTTCTCTCATACAGGATTATACATCCTGATTTTAATTTTGTCAATCTTTCGCTGTCATACCGAGCACGGTATGACAGCGTTTTTTTATTTCAAAACCACCGAATCCTCACCGAGAAGCTCAGAAAGCTCCGAGAGAAGCTTCGGTGAGCAGTCGGCACCCGAGCCCGTGTAGCTTACGTATTTTTTCTCGTCGCTTGCATAAAGCACAACGGGTATGCCGCCCGAGAAAATTTCAATCAGATTTGCCGCACGCTCTGCACGCACGTCGTCAAGTGACGGAAGCCTGAGATATAGCTTTTTCGGTGCGCTCGGTACTGCTTTTTGATAATCTGACGTTTTTGGGGAAGGCTTCGGTGCGGCAGCTTTCATAGCGCCCTCTACGTAGTCCTGCTCGGACACAAGCGGTATGATAAGGTTTGCAAGCAGGCGAGGCCGCTCGTCGTCTCTTGACTGCACGCTACCCTCTAAATAAACGCCTTGCTCGACCGAGATGCACCCCTTCGCCCTTTCGTATACCTTCGGGAATATGACACATTCGATCTCGGCATATCTGTCCTCAAGCACCAAAAAAGCCATCTTCTCGCCCTTTTTGGTGGTCATATCCGAAATCTTCGTAATAATTCCTGCAACGCGCACCTTCGCTCCGTCGCCGAATTTTACGCCGTCCTCATTATCGGCATCGTCCGAGCTTATTACCTCGTTTATACCGTCAAGCGTACCAAGCTCCGAAAGAGAGCTTTTATAATCGTCGAGCATATGTCCCGAGAAATACATTCCGCTTGATTCCTTCTCAAGCATAAGAAGCTGCTTTGCGCTGTATTCGGCAAGCTCGGGATATTCGTAGCCGTGACGCTCGAGTGCTCCCTCAAAGGAGCTGAACATATCCATCTGACCCGCGACCTCGCCGCGCTCACGCTCTGAGAGTGCATCCATCTGCTTTTCGTAGGTCGCGTAAAGCTGACTGCGATAAGCACCAAGCCCGTCAAACGAGCCGCTTTTGATAAGAGACTCTATCTGACGCTTGTTCATGTGGGGAGTATTTTTCATCCTTTCAAGGAAATCCTCAAACGACTCAAACCTGCCGCGGTTGCGCTCAGCTATAATGCTTTCTATAAACTGTGCGCCCACGTTTTTAAGTGCTAAAAGCCCAAAGCGTATATTCCCGCCGACAACGGCAAAGCTGACCTTGCTTTCATTGATATTCGGCGGAAGCACGCGTATGCCGAATTTCGCACTCTCCGAGATATACTCTGCGGTTTTTTCAAAATTGCCAAGCACACTCGAAAGCAATGCCGACATATAGTATTTGGTATAGTGAGCCTTGAGATACGCGGTTCTGTATGATATTACCGCATACGCTGCCGCGTGGCTTTTGTTAAAGGCGTATGATGCAAAGCTCGCCATTTCGTCAAAGAGAGCGTTTGATATTTCCTTCGATATGCCGTTTTCCTTACATCCGTCGATAAATTTATCACGCTCGGCTTCCATAGCATCTGCCTTTTTCTTTGACATTGCACGGCGCAGCAGGTCTGCATGCCCAAGACTGAAGCCACCAAGCTCCCTTACTATCTGCATTACCTGCTCCTGATATACTATACAACCGTAAGTGGAAGATAGTATCCCCTCAAGAGACGGGTGAAGATAGGTGGGTATCTCGCGCCTGTGACGGCGCTCTATATATTTGGGAATAGAATCCATTGGCCCCGGTCTGTACAAAGCTATGGTTGCTATGATGTCGTCAAGCGACTCGGGCCTGAGCTGTGTCAGCACCTGCCTCATTCCGCCGCTTTCAAGCTGAAAAACGCCGTTCGTGTTTCCTGCTGATATCAGCTTAAAGGTAGCCTTGTCGTCAAGCGGTATTCCGGTTATGTCAAAGTCAGGGTCAACGCTCTCGCGTATCTGCTCCTCTGCCTCGTGTATGATAGTAAGATAACGCAGAGCCAAAAAATCGAACTTAACAAGTCCAAGCTTCGCTACCGTGTTCATATCAAACTGCGTAACTATCGTCTCGCCGTTTCTTGCAAGCGGAACGTAATCGTACACGGCTCTGTCGCATATAACGACGCCTGCCGCGTGGGTGGATGCGTTTCTCGGCATACCTTCAAGCGCCATCGCTATATCAATAAGCTTACGCTCTTCCTCACCCGAGTTATATATATCCGAAAACTTCTTCGTTTTCATTGCATCCGCCAAGGTAACGTCGAGCCCTCTCGGCACGCTTTTTGCAACTGCGTCAACCGATGCGTAGCTCATACCGAGCGCCCTTCCTACGTCTCTTATTGCCGCTCTTGCCGCCATAGTGCCAAAGGTTATTATCTGCGCCACGCGGTCACTGCCGTAGCGCTCCTTTACGTATTCTATAACTTCATCTCGGCGGTTATAGCAAAAGTCTATATCAAAGTCGGGCATGCTGACTCGCTCGGGATTAAGAAATCTCTCGAAAAGCAAGTCGAACTTAAGCGAGTCAACGTCGGTAATTCCTACGCAAAAGGCAACCAAGCTTCCGGCGCCCGAGCCACGCCCGGGGCCTACGGGAATCCCCTTGGACTTTGCGTATCCCACGTAGTCAGCGACTATAAGATAATAGTCGCAAAAGCCCATTTTTTCTATTACCTCAAGCTCGTATTTTATGCGCTCTCTGTACTCTTGCTCCGTGTGTTTTCCGAAGCTTATCTGTCCCAAAGAGACTCTGCGCGCAAAGCCTTGCTCTGCCGCAGATTTCAGCAGCTCTGCCGTGCTTTTCCCCTCATCCGTAGGATATTTCGGAAGATAAAGCTTGTCCTCGGCAAACGAGAAGTTACACATTTCTGCTATCTTCACCGTGTTTTCAACGGCTCTCGGATAGAGCGAGAAAAGCGCCCTCATCTCGTCGGTACTCTTATAGTAAAACTCGTCCGTTTCAAAGCCTATGGGCTTGCCGTCGGTTATTACGTTTGCCGTCTGTATACACATAAGCACGGCCTGGTTGAACGAGTCGGACTTTTTCAGATAATGTACGTCGTTCGTTGCAACGAGCTCAATGCCCGTTTTGCGCGATATTTCAAGGATAGCTCCGCATACGGTACGGTCGTCGGGAAGCCCGTGGTCCTGCACCTCAAGATAGAAGTTGCCGTGCCCGAAGGCATCGTCAAGCTGCTTTGCATAGCGCATAGCCTCGTCGAAATTTCCCGCAAGAATCTGCCTTGGAATATATCCCGCAAGGCATGCAGACAGGCAGATAAGTCCTTCCGTATGTGCAAAAAGAAGTTCATTGTCTATTCTCGGCTTTGAATAAAAGCCGTCTGTATATGAAGCCGATACGAGCTTTATAAGATTCTTATAACCCGTTTCGTTTTTGCAAAGCAAAACGAGGTGGTTTGACTGTGCGTCCGCTCTTCCCTCTCGGTCGGTCATAGAGCGAGGAGCTACGTATACCTCACAACCTATAATAGCCTTTATTCCCTCTTTTTCGGCCGCTTTAGAGAACGCATAAGCACCGAAAAGATTGCCGTGGTCGGTTATAGCTACCGCACTGTGTCCGGCAGCTGCCGCTGCCTTCGGTATGTCGCTGATACGGCAGGCACCGTCAAGAAGGCTGTACTCACTGTGCAGATGAAGATGAACGAAATCTCCCATACGTTCTCCTTTCTGAAAAATCCTTAAGAATACACCTATCAATTTGCAGGTGTTTTATTTCTCTTTTTCTTTTGCTTTTTCGTATATTTCGTATATGTGGTTGAGTCTGTGAACTACCCCCGATTTTGTGATAGGGGGTGAGAACATCGTACCGAGAACAGACAAAGATGCGTCGGGATTTTCCACACGCAAGCGTGCCGCCTCATAAAGCTCCGAGTCAAGTCCCGTGAGTCTGTTATGAGCCTCTAACCACTTTATCGCAGTTATATATCTCTGCGCGGCTCCGAGCGCCTTTTGTATGTTTTTCATCTCGGTATTAAGGACCCTGTTTGCGTTGTTACGAAAATCCTTTTCGATTTTACAGTTCATGAAGTCAAAAAGAAGCTTCTGCATACCGCAAACTGCCAAAAAATCCTCTATTCCGTCGGATGCTCTTAGATAGAACACACCCTTCCCCCCGTTTATTCTGTACGAGGGTGAGATTCCTGCGCTCTCAAAAATTTCCGCAATCACGTCTTTATATTTTTGGTCTATTCTAAGAGAAAGATAGTAGTCCTTTTGCGGATCGTTTATACTCACACACGAGCAAAGAAGTCCTGCAAAAACAGAGTTGATGCAAGAGGCGCATTTTTTAAGAGATTCGTATGCCTTATCTGGCTCACATAACATTTTAGAAGCCTGAGGCGAAACGAATGAAAGCTCAAAGCTCTCTCCGTCCTTGCCGTATCTGCGGACCGACGCTTCGCGTCCGAACTGCTCTTTTACAAGCTTGGTCAAATACTCGCAGGTATCAGCGCCCTTGGCTTTCAGGTAAAAAATACCGTCGGTCTCTTTACCTGCACCCCATATATAAGAGAGCATAAAGGCACGTCGGCAGCACTGCCCCTTTCTCTGTATGGCAACAGCCTCGCCTCTCGCTCTTTCGGTATATGAAAGCTCGGTATCACTCAAGATACTCAACCTCACATTCTATGTTTAAATTGTATTTTTCCTTTATTTTTGCTTTTACCTTTTCAATAAGCTCAAGCACGTCGCGCGCGGTAGCACCGCCTCGGTTTATCACAAAGCCCGCGTGCTTCTCGGATACCTCTGCTCCCCCTACGCGAAGTCCTTTAAGCCCTGCTTCATCTATAAGCTGCGAGGTATAGTGCCCCTCGCAACGCTTGAAGGTAGAGCCTGCGCTTGGGTACTCAAGCGGCTGTTTTGCACGTCTGCGCCCGATAAAATCGCGCATTTTTGCCTGAATCTCGTCCTTATTGCCTGCTTTCAGCTTTATTTTCACCGAAAGCACCGCATACTCGGGATGAGCGGAAAACAGAGAGTGTCTGTACGAAAAATCAAGAGCATCACCCGAGACGGTAAAGCACTCAAGCGTATTTATATCAACGTAGCACACGCTCTCGACAACGTCTGACATCTGCCCGCCGTAAGCTCCCGCGTTCATAAATACTCCGCCGCCGACGGTGCCGGGTATCCCATACATAAACTCAGCCGATTCAAGCGAGGCTTCCGCTGCCGCCTGTGCAGTTGCCGTAAGAGAAGCTCCGCTCTCGCACTCAAGGCACTCACCGTCAAGCCTGATAGCCTTAGCTCCCTCGCTTACTATAACTATTCCGTCATAGCCGTCGTCCGAGCAGAGAAGGTTGCTTCCGCGTCCTATTACCTTAACCCTTGCACCTAATTTCTTCGTGCTTAAAACAGCGTGCAAAAGCTGCTCCTTATCGTTCGGAAACACCGCAACGGCACACTCACCGCCTATTTTAAAGGTGGTAAGAGATGAAAGGGGACAGTCTCTTTCATATTTTATACCGCCCTCGTACTCTTCGAGGCGGGATATATACCTATCTATATCAAAAGAACAAAGCATAACTTATTTCCTTTACGTGTATTTAAAAGCTATAATACGTCCTCACAGCTGAGCATATCCTCAGCCGCACGTCTTTGCGCATCGGTTATATTGATTCCGCCGAGGATTCTTGAAAGCTCCTCTACCCGTCCCGCACGGTCAAGCTCGGTAACCTCACTCTCGAATCTTCCGTCAGCAGTTTTTTTACTTATTCTATAATGAGTATCGGCAAGAGAAGCTATCTGTGCCGAGTGTGTAACGCATATTATCTGCGAGCTTTTAGCGCTTTGCTTCAGCTTGATTCCTATCTTGCGTGCAGTCTTGCCGCTGACGCCCGTATCTATCTCATCGTAGATAACCGTCTGCGCTCCGTACTTTTCACAAAGCACGCTCTTAAGCGCAAGCATAACGCGGGAAAGCTCACCGCCGCTTGCAGAGGAAAGCTCAATCATACCCTCCCCGTCGGACAGTGAAAGCATAAACACCGCCTCGTCAGCACCGTTTGGGGTAAATCCGTTCTTGGCAGGGGAAATCTCAACCTTAAAGCGAACCTTCGGCATATCGAGAAATCGAAGTACCTCTGCTACCTCTCCCGACAGAGTTACACCCGCCGCGACTCTCGTCTCTGTAATTCTGCTCGCCAAAGCCTCAAGCTCTGCCGTTACCTTGTTATATTCATCTTCAAGCTCGGCCCGTACAGTGTCGAGATTTTCAAAGGTGTCCGCTTTTTTCTTGATTCTTTCAAGATAAGCAAGCATACCCTCGGTATCCGTGTTGTATTTTCTTTTCAGTCTGGAATAGACGTCAAGTCTTCCCTCGATTTTGTCAAGGCGAACACTCGCATCCTCGCCGTTATCAGCAAATTCACTCAATCCCTCTGCTATGTCGCAAAGCTCATAATACGCTTCCTTCAAGCGTTCGGTAAGAGTTGCCATCTCGGGCAATTCATCAGAAACAGTCGAAAGCGACGTGATGCTCTTATCGAGAAGCATACAAGCATTTCCCTTCTCGCCGCCGTATATTGCTCTGTATGCAAAGCCCGCCTGTCTCTGTACCTTTTCAATGCTGCCGAGCCGTTTTCTCTCTTCCTCTAATTTTTCTTCCTCTCCCGCTTTTAGCTTAGCCGAGTCAAGCTCCTTTATCTGCATGCGCAGAAAATCAAGCTGGCGCTCGCTCTCCGAGGCTTGTTCTTCAAGCTCTGCGAGGGCGCGTTTTACGTCGGTATAGCGAGAATATATCTCGGAGTACTCATAAAGAAGCTCTGCGGTATTTGCGTATCTGTCAAGCATTGACAGATGAGTTTTTCTATCGAGAAGGCTTACACTGTCGTGCTGACCGTGAATATCAAGAAGCCTTCCGACAACGCTTTTTTGTATAGCTGCAGTCGCGCTCTTGCCATTTATCTTAACGGAGGAGCGTCCGTCAGAGGTAACGGTGCGGACAACCAGAAGCTCACCGTCCTCGCACTCGTAGCCCATATCAGCAAGCGTCTCTGCCACGTCCTCGGGAATGTCCGCAAAAACTCCAGAGATAAGCGCGCGCTCCTCACCGCGACGGACAAGCTCACGCTCGCACTTACCACCGACGAGCATTTTAAGCGCCTGCATAATTACGGTTTTTCCTGCTCCAGTCTCGCCGCTTACCGCGCAAAATCCGCCCGTAAAATCTATGTCTATATTCTTGATTACCGCTATGTTTTCAATATGCACGCATGAAAGCACGGTTGAGTCTCCTTTCTTTTACGTTTTCTTATGATAGCCGTCAAAGCGCACGGATAAGATGCTTTATATTATCCGCTATTATCTTTGCCGAATCGACAGTACGGCAAACTACTATGATAGTATCATCTCCCGCAACGCATCCGAGAATTTCGGATTTATCAATAGAGTCCACAGATACGGCAACAGCTCCCGCCATACCGGGATACGTCTTTAGTACTATCTGGTTGAGCGCGCAGTCAACGTGCGTAATAGAATCTGTAAGCGTACGGCTCAGTCTCACGTCGGATATTCTATCGTCATTTTGCTGTACGTACTTGTACGCACCTGTGCCGTTTGACACCTTCGTAAGATTAAGCTCTCTGATATCGCGCGATATAGTTGCCTGCGTTACGTTAAGCCCGTGCTCACGAAGCCTCTCTATGAGCTCGTAGTGAGTCTCCACGTCCTGCGAATTTATTATCTCCAATATTTTGTTTTGTCTCGTCTTTTTCATAATCTGCACCTTTACATTGCACTAATTATCTTTTTTCTGAAAACGCTGAAAAATTGTTCCTCCCCTAAGGAAATAAGTCTTGCGTTCGTTTTCGAACGTTTGATTATAATTTTTGCGTCCGCCGAAACTCCCACGCCCTCGTTTCCGTCACAACAAACGAAAAGTCCGTTTGAAGATGAGCGTCCCTTTTTTATTTCAAGCTCGTGCTCTGCCGAGAAGACCATCGGTCTTGCCGCAGGTGAGAGTGAGCTTATAGGTGTAATACATATACATTCAAGGCTGGGATCGAGCACGGGGCCGCCTGCCGACATTGAATAAGCGGTCGAGCCTGTCGGAGTGCTTATTACCACCCCGTCTCCTCTCAGCTCTGCAATCGGACTCTCGCCCGAGCGGATCTCAAGGTCAAGTACCCGTCCTATCCTGTCCGAGTGAATTGCGGCATCGTTGAGTGCGTTTTCGTATATAACTCTGCGCTCTCCTCTCTCTTCAAGCCAAACGGACAGCGTCATACGCTCACTTATACGGTAGTCACCTTCAAAAAGCTTCTTTATCAAAGCCGTCTCGTCCCTGCCTATCTCAGCCATATAACCTACTCTGCCGAGGTTGACTCCCAATATCGGACAGCCCGAATGAACAGCACCCGTTGCCGCCTTAAGTATCGTACCGTCGCCGCCTAAAACTACGGCGGCATCAGCACCCTCGTAAACGTTTTCGTCGGGCATATATTTCACTCTCGCATCAAAGCACTGTTCTCTGTACGCTTCTGGTGTTCGTACCTCTGTGCCGTAAGCATGGGCAAGGGTAAGTATTTCTTTGTACAAGGATAGGTCGATATCCTTTTTCGTATTCGTTATAAGAACTATTTTCTCTGCTTTTTTCGCACAGCTCATAGTACCCTCCAAAAATACCCGTAGTTTAATTTATAAGTCCTGCCGTCTAAAATCATTTTTCTCGCGACAGCTTCTTTAGCTTTTCCTTGATAGCGGCTATCTCCTCGCCGCGCTCTATTAAGAAAACGTACTCGGTGTTACCGTCTCCGCCCTTAATACTTGATACTGCGGCATCCGTCACTCGAAAGCCAAAAACGAGAGCCGCCTCGTACACACGAAGCATTGCTTTAAGTCTGTCTTGGGACTCTTTTACTATTCCGCCCTTGCCAACGTTTTTACGTTCAAGCTCAAACTGCGGTTTTACAAGTGTGACGAGCACTCCGTCCTCGCAAAGCAACGGAAACAGTGCGGGAAAAATATACGTCTGCGATATGAAAGACACGTCCATCACGGCAACGCCGTAGCCGTATCCCACCTCGTCTGCCGTCATATATCTGGCATTGCAGCCCTCTATATTTCTGACTCTTTCGTCTGTTGCAAGAGTCAAGTCAAGCTGTCCGTGCCCCGAATCTACGCAAGTAACGCTTTCCGCTCCGCACTTAAGTAAAACGTCGGTAAAACCGCCTGTGGAAGCCCCCACGTCAATACATCTTTTCCCTTTTACGTCAAGAGAAAAATCCCGCAACGCACCTTCAAGCTTATACGCTCCGCGTCCGACGTACTCCTCACAAGGAAAATCAACACTGACGGTATCTGTCTCGGATACCTCTAAGCTTGCCTTTAAAACCACCTTGCCGTCAACGCTGACAAGACCGCCTTCGATATATTCCTTGGCTTTGGTTCGGCTTTTAGCCAATTTATGCTCTGTTAAGTATAAGTCGAGTCTCATTTATCAGTTCTTTCTCAAAAGAAGAAGCTCCGCTAAAGCGCAGAGAGTCTCCGCGCCCTTGTATTTGGATACCGCTTCCTTCGCTTTCTCGGTGAGTCTTTCCGCTTCTTTTCGTGCGCCGTCTATCCCGAGCGCCGTAACGAAGGTAGTCTTTTCACTGTCCGCATCACTGCCGACAGGCTTGCCGAGCATCTTCTCGTCACCCTCTACGTCAAGAATATCGTCTACTATCTGAAACGCTCTGCCAACGCACATAGCGTACGTACGAGCGTCTTCCGTCATTTCTTCGCTCGCTCCCGCCGCAATACATCCAAGCTCTGCCGAAGCACAAATAAGCGCACCCGTTTTGAGACTTTGCAGCTTTTTTAGATACTCAAACGAAACGCTCTGACCTTCTGCCGATATGTCCATGCTCTGCCCGCCGCACATACCGTAAGCCCCCGATGCACGCGATAGCACCTTTGTCGCCTTGCGTGCGTTTTCTGCATCCGTTTTTGCATCGGATAGCGTTTCAAATGCAAGCATAACAAGCGCATCGCCTGCAAGAAGTGCCTCAGCCTCACCGTATTTTATATGGCAGGAAGGCTTGCCTCGTCTCATATCGTCGTCATCCATGCAAGGAAGATCGTCATGTATAAGAGAAAAGCTCTGTATCATTTCAAGCGCACACGCAAAGTCAACGGCTGTATCCGTATCTCCCCCGAAAAGACGGCAAAACTCTATGGTAAGCGTTGCTCTTATCTTCTTACCGCCGCCGAGGGTGGAATATGCCATAGCATCCCATAAAGCCGCCGTGTCAGCATCAGCACGGGCGAGTTTTTTTTCGAGCGCCCCGTCTACCGTTTGTGCGTTTTCCTTTATTCTTGCCGCAACATTCTCAAGCTCTGCCATTTTATTCTACCTTACCTGCGGAAAAATCCGTCTCAACAAGCTCTCCGTCCTCGCCCGACGTGAGAATCTTGATTCTCTGCTCTGCCTGCTCAAGCTTCTCATTGCACATTTTCACAAGCGAGATTCCCTCCTCAAAAACCGAAAGCGACTCGTCAAGGGCGGCCGTACCGCTTTCAAGCATCCTGACGATGCTCTCAAGTCTTGCAAGTGCTTCCTCGAAGCTCATTTCCTTTTTGTTTTCCATACTTTTATCTCCATCTATTTCGTCTTGATTTCTTCTACTCTGCAATCCGCTTCACCGTCCGAGAAGCGTATCCGTGCGCTCTGCCCAACCGTAAGAGAACCCACGCTTTTGATTACCGCGCCGTCCTTATCCGACACGAAGCTGTAGCCTCTTGTAAGCACCGAGAGGGGACTGAGCGCGTCAAGCTTTGCCGCAAGGAGCGAGAACTCTGCTTCCTTGCGCTGCTTTTGTATCTTTTGTGCCGTATTCATTCTCTCGGACACACCCAAAAGCTCCATTTTGCGATCCTCTACGTAGCGAAGCGGGTTTTTGAGCACAGGCCGCGAGGACACCTGCTCGATATACCTTTTGCGCTCGACTATCTTCACGCTGACGAGATGAGCGCATCTGTCGGTTACGTTTGAGAATCTGCGCATAAGCTCTCTCGTATCGGGTACCGCAAGCTCAGCCGCCGCCGACGGTGTCGGTGCTCTTTTGTCTGCGGCAAAGTCGCATATCGTAAAATCAGTCTCATGCCCTACCGCGCTTATTACGGGTATGGGGCACGCGGCTATCTCGCGAGCAAGCGTTTCGTCGTTGAACGCCCACAGATCCTCAATCGAGCCGCCTCCGCGTCCTATTATTATTACGTCTACGTTTTGTTTGGTGCTGAAGTGCCTTATCCCCGATATCAAGCTCGGTGCCGCCTCAGCGCCTTGAACGAGTGCTCCGTAAAGGACCATTTCGGCAAACGGAAAACGCCTTCCGAGCACGTTTATGATATCTCTTACCGCCGCTCCCGTGGGCGAGGTTATAACTCCTACCCTTGTCGGTATTTTCGGAAGCGGTTTTTTTCTCTCGGGTGAGAAAAGTCCCTCTGCTTCAAGCTTGCGCTTGAGCTGCTCGTACGCAACGTAAAGAGAGCCGAGCCCGTCGGGCTCAATGTCGTCGCAGTATATCTGATACTGACCGTCACGCACAAACGCGCCTATTCGTCCGTGAGCGATTATCTTCATTCCGTTCTCAGGCTCAAACTTCAGCTTTGAGGCATAGCCGCGAAACATAACCGCACGCACGACACTGCTCTCGTCCTTGATTGAAAAATAGAAATGTCCCGTCTGATAGTGATGCTTGAAATTCGATATCTCACCGCGCAAATAAATATCGGCAAGAGTCATATCCCCTTCAAGCTTCGCTTTTATATATTCGTTGAGGGCGGCAACCGAGATTATGTTTCTCTCGGGAGCTGCACCCGTCAAGCCTTCTTCGTACATCTTATCATTCCTTTGCTTTTAAATACTTCTCTCTCGCAAGAAGTGCCGTTCCCACCGCGTTGTCCGAGGAATGCTCAGGCAGGGCAAAATACGCACGGGCGTATTTTTCGCGGATTCGCTCCTTTATTATGCCGTTGCTCATAACGCCGCCCGCATAAAGCAGGGGCAAGCTTCCGTAGCGCTCTGTCGCCGCATCGGTCATCTTTATAAGCGTTTTGGCTATATACTCCAAAACAAACGCTGACGTTCGTCCTGCGTCACAAGTCTCGGCATAGGTTTTCTTCGCGAGATTTTCAAGTCCCGACAAATTACAGTCAAGCCCCGAAACGCTCACTCCGAAGCCGCGTGTGCGCTCGTTGTTCTTATAATACTCGCAAGCCAGCCTCTCTATCTCGGGTCCGCAGGGAAAACGGCACCCGAGCATAACACCGCATCTGTCTACCGCCTGCCCTGCGTTAAGGTCGTTTGTTTTACCGATAAGCTCTGCGCGTATCCCGTCTTCGTTCTTCTCACAAAGAAGCATCTCGGTAGTACCGCCTGACACATGAAAGGAAATAAATCTGCCGCCCGCGTATCCTTCAAGCATACCCGATGAATACATCGCCGCCATAATATGTCCTGCCTGATGAGAGCTTTTATACAGCGCACACCCTACCGACTCGCATACGGCAGTCGCCGCCGCAACACCCGCAAGAAAGCAAGGCATATACGAGCCCTCAGCATCTCTTGGGCGCTCGCTTACGCCTACCGCAAGAAGCTCCGAATCCTTTATAATTCCGTCTGCACGGGCGAAAGCAACCGGCAGGTTTTTCGTATGCGAGAATACTGCATCCGACTGACGAAGTCCAACCTCCCCCTCTTTTACGGGAAGCGGTACTTTTATATTTTTTTGCACCTTGCCGTCTGCCGTTACAACAGCTACCGATGTCGTGTAGTTGCTCGTATCTATTCCGAGGATTATCCTATTGTCTTTCATTTCTTTCCAAGCTCTTGTGCTATGGAATTAAGCACGCCGTTGACAAAGCCCTTTGTCTTTTCGTCGTCATACTTTTTAACGAGCTCTATCGCTTCGTTAATTGCAATATTGAACGGAACTGAAGTGCATTTGATCTCGTATGTACAAAGGCGCATTACAGCCATGCTGACCTTGGATATTCTCTCGGTCTTCCAGCCCTCGCTCATCTTGGCAATAAGCGCGTCTATATCCGCAAGATTTTCGCACACGCCGAAGAAGGTCTCGCGGATAAAATCGTTTCCTTCTATCTCACGAAGCTCAAGTGCGTTTTGGTAAAGCTCCTGTGTGCTCATATCTCTGTTATAATCAAGCTCGTATACAAGTCCAAGCACAGCCTCTCTCGATTCACGTCTGTTCAGCATTATTTTTCACCGCCGCCTTCGCGGCTCCTTTCATAATTCATGTTTATACAGTTGTGGCATTTTATCTAACTATAATATTATATATAAAATATAAGCATTTGTCAACCGATTTAGATGTATATATACATAAAATATTCATCTTTCAGCAATTTTGAGTAATATATTTCAAAAAAAGCAAAGTTGAACTTGAAAAAACCTAAAATGTATGGTAAAATGACGGATGAAAAAAGTTTTGCGAGGATGGAAATGAAAGTTTTAAACACTATTAAAAAAATACTGTATTCAAGCACCTTCGTCTTTACCGTAACGGTATTTACCTTAACTTTGTTTTACATTTTTTCGGTAGATGACGCCACCACCGACACAAGCGGAATACAGATGGACAAATACTTCCCACTGTATCTTTTCTCGCTCGTATTGGGAGCGCTCAACCACCTTCTCACGTGCAAAAAAATACACTTTGCAATAAGACTGCCGCTTCATTTTATAGGAACTCTTGCAAGCGTTTACGTTGTATTCATCGCTATATTCAAGCTCGGTCAAACGAGTCACGGAAAGTTCTCGGTAATGCTTTTGCTTTCGATAGCTTATACAGTAGTTCTCGGTATCATATACGTTGTAAGAATCGGATTTCTCCGCCTCTGCCGCGCAATATCCGAAGCATCGGCAAACAGAGCCGCAAAAAAGGCTTTGGAAGCGGAAAACGCTGAAAAAAATTAAAAAAATCGCATGCAAAAAGACTGCCGCTCCCGATCTTACAGCGGCGGTCTTTTTTTGCCATTTTTCACAGTATTTCTCTGTTAAACCATACAATTTATTATGATTTCGTAAATTTTGTTTTTTTATCGCAAAAACATCTTGCAATATTGACAAATACAAGGTATAATATTAAACAGGGAAATTTAGGACAACAACAGGTCTTTTCCCTGCTACAAAAGTTTTTAAAATCAAAAAATATACAAATCATTCGGAGGTAACCCAAAATGACAAACAACAAATTTGTCAAGTCATGGATAGACGAAATGGCTGCCATGACACAACCCGACAGAATCGTATGGATCGACGGTTCTGAAGAACAGGCAGAGGCTCTCAGAGCTGAGGCTTGCTCAACGGGCGAAATGATCAAGCTCAATCAGGATCTTCTCCCCGGCTGCTATCTTCACAGAACGGCAGTAAACGACGTTGCAAGAGTTGAAGGCAGAACCTTCATCTGCACCTCGAAGAAAGAGGATGCAGGCAACATCAACAACTGGATGGATCCCGCAGAGTGCTATGCAAAGCTTTCTAAGCTCTACGCAGGCTCAATGAAGGGCAGAACGATGTACGTTATTCCCTACTCCATGGGCGTTGTAGGCTCTGACTTCGCAAAGTACGGAATTGAGCTTACCGACTCTATCTACGTTGTACTTAACATGCTTATTATGACCCGCGTTGGAACGAACGTTCTTGAAGCTCTCGGCGACTCCGATAACTTCATCAAGGGTCTCCACGCAAGAGCTGATATCGATGAAGAGAACAGATACATCGTTCACTTCCCCGAGGACAACACCATCTGGAGTGTTAACTCCGGCTACGGCGGAAACGTTCTTCTTGGAAAGAAGTGCTTCGCTCTCCGTATTGCATCCTACCTCGGACGCAAAGAGGGCTGGATGGCTGAGCATATGCTTATCCTCGGCGTTGAGTATCCTAACGGCGACGTTAAGTACGTAACCGCCGCTTTCCCCTCTGCTTGCGGAAAGACCAACCTCGCAATGCTTATACCCCCGAAGAAGTACAGAGACCTCGGATACAAGGTATGGTGCGTAGGTGACGATATCGCATGGCTTCGCGTAGGCGAGGACGGCAGACTCTGGGCAGTAAACCCCGAGAACGGCTTCTTCGGCGTTGCTCCCGGAACAAACGAGAACTCCAACCCCAACGCTCTTGCTACCTGCCAGAAGGACACTATCTTCACAAACGTAGTTCATAACACCGCTAACAACACTGTATGGTGGGAAGGTCTTGACAAGAATCCCCCTGCAGAAGCTATCGACTGGAAGGGTAATGCTTGGGATTACACCAAGTACAACAAGGCTGATAAGTCCACCTGCGGCGCTCATCCGAACTCCCGCTTCACCGCAAAGGCAATCAACTGCCCCTGCATTTCAAGCGAGTTCAACTCTCTCAAGGGTGTTCCGGTATCCGCTATCGTATTCGGTGGCAGACGTGCAAAGACTGCTCCGCTCGTATATCAGTCAACGAGCTGGAGAAACGGTACCTTCGTAGGCTCTATCATGGCTTCCGAGACTACCGCAGCTGCAACGGGTGCTGTAGGCGTTGTTCGCCGCGACCCGATGGCTATGCGTCCCTTCGTCGGCTACAACATGGGCGACTACTGGAAGCACTGGCTCAATATGGAAGCTTCTATCCCGAATGCTCCCAAGATATTCCACGTTAACTGGTTCCGTACCGACGACGAAGGCAACTTCATCTGGCCCGGATTCGGTGACAATATGCGCGTTCTTCTCTGGATCCTTGACAGATGCGAGGGCAAGGTTGACGCAGTAGAAACTCCTATCGGCTTTGTTCCGAAGGCTGAGGACATCGACATCGAAGGTCTCGACGGTGTTACCGTTGACACGATAAAGAATCTTCTTACCGTTGACAACAAGTCTTGGCTTGAGGATATCGACAACATCAAGGAATTCTACGCACTCGTAGGCGACAGAGTTCCCGCTGAGCTTTACGAAGAGCTTGCAGCACTCGAAGCAAGACTTTCTAAGTAATAGCTTGAAAGTTATAAAGCATATTAAAACGGCTGTCTCATCTGAGACAGCCGTTTTTGTATATCTTTTTTACAGCGTTATCACGCTCATCATAGTTCCGCGATTGCCGTTTGTATATCTGTGTGACCAGAAAAGCTCCGGGTGCTCGTAGGTACAAAGCTCGCTTACCTCTATATTCTCTGCGCGCAATCCTGCGCGCTTGAGCAGGTACTCGTTTGCTCCCTTTATATCAACGAGGTACTTACCTTCCTCTGCTTTCGGGAAGAAAAAGAGGGATACATCTTCACCCATGCACTCTTGCGCGGCAAGAAAGACATCTTTCCCCACCTCGTAGCAATTTTTGCATATACACGGACCTATTACCGCCACGATGCTTTCTTTATCAGCACCAAGCTCGCACATTTTCTCCACTCCGCGTTTGCAAATATCAAAAAAGGTTCCACGCCAGCCTGCGTGAAGTGCTCCGATAACACCGTTTTTTTCGTCCTGCAGAAGAATGGGTGTGCAGTCTGCCGTCTTAACTCCTATTGCAACGCCACGCTCGCGCGTAACGTAGCCGTCGCAGGAAAACGGGGGTGGTGTAAAATACCCTGCTCCGCAATTCTCACGTGTTACTGCCTTAACTATATCCGAATGTATTTGCGGAACCGAGACTACGCTCTCCGCCTCAAATCCGACGGCTGATGCAAAGCGGTGAAGATTTTCTATTACGGTTTCATCACTGTCACCTCTGCCAAAAGCGAGGTTCAGAGAGCGTGTATGCTCGCACTTGCTCACACCGTCTTTGCGGGTTGCAAATGCGTGCGTGGCTTTTATTCTATCCGAAGTGTAATAAACCACACCGTTTTCAGCTTTTATCTGTTTCATAGTATAATCCTTTTGCTTCTTTTCTCATTGAAAAGCGGGTCAGAGCACGAACAGCTTATCGCATTTCACGGCTGAGCCTTCCTCGTACTCTTTTATAATACCGACGCCGAAAAAGCCGTCCTTTGAATAAAGACGCACATACTCTCCGATATCAAAATGAGTGCCTATCTTCTTTTGATATATCTCACATCCCGAGTAGCAGAGCTTATAGAAAAATCCGTCAAGCGTAATTTTCGGCAGATGTGAGAAAAATGTTTCAATAGGCAGCAGAAGCGATAATCTTTCGTCTGCATCAAGGGCTTGCAGCTCCTCTACCGTATGAGAGTCGGATATATCAAAGCTACCTACCCTCGTACGCACGAGACTCGACATAACCGCACCGCAACCGAGCTTCTTTCCTATATCCGTGCAAAGCGTGCGTATATAAGTACCCTTTGAAACCGAGCAGTCAAGCGTATATTCGTCATCTGATACCTTTACGGCAGAAGCGGAATAAACCTCTATTTCTCTCGCTTCCCTCTCGACCTCGACACCTGCACGCGCAAGCTGATATAGCTTCTTTCCGTTATGCTTCAGCGCCGAGTACATAGGCGGTATCTGCATCTGCTTGCCTATCATTGAAGCAACGGCAGAGAAAACGCACTCACTGTCGGGAATAGGGGCAAGAGTGCTTTCGCAGCTTCCCCATATATCCTCGGTATCCGATGCGACACCGAGCTTCAGTCCTGCGCGGTAGCTTTTATCCTCTGCATGAGCATACTCGCAAGCCTTCGCGGCTCTGCCGACGAGCACCACAAGCACTCCCGTCGCCATAGGGTCAAGCGTACCTGCATGGCCTACCTTTTTGGTGTTATAGAGCCGTCTTATTTTGTTTACTATATCGTGGCTGGTTGCCCCCGCGTGCTTATTTACAAGCAAAATGCCCGAGGGCTCTGTCCTTTTGTTTTGTTCCATTCTTTACCTTTAACGATATAGCCGCACGGGTGTGCGGCTATATGCTTTTATAATTATTCTTCCGTTGTCTCAACGACGCATATACCAAGCTCGTCAAGAGCAGACTTCTCCTGTACCGAGGGAGCGCCCGACATAAGCTCGCTTGCGTTCTGTACCTTCGGGAAAGCAATAACGTCGCGAAGCGAATCCGCACCGCAGAGGATCATCGAAAGTCTGTCAAGACCTATTCCCGCACCGCCGTGAGGGGGTGCTCCGTACTTATACGCATCAACGAGGAATCCAAACTTCGATTCTATCTCTTCCTTTGTAAGTCCGAGACAGTCGAACATCTTTTCCTGAAGCTCGTAGTCGGTAATTCTTATAGAGCCAGAGAGAAGCTCAACGCCGTTGAGCACGAGGTCATACGCCTTTGCTCTGACCTTTCCGGGATCCGATTCAAGATACTCAAGGCACTCGTCAAGCGGCATTGTGAAGGGGTGATGCATAGCATCCCATGAGTTTGTTTCTTCGTTCCATTCAAAGAAGGGGAACTCGGTTATCCAAAGAAGGTCGTAACCGTCGGGGATAATGTCAAGCTGTTTTGCTATAGTAAGACGAAGCATACCGAGAACGGGAAGCGTTACTCTGTTTTTGTCAGCTAAAATAAACGCCGCATCTCCCTTTTCACAGCCGAGTCTCTGCATGATAGCTTCAAGCTCGCCCTCTGCCATAAACTTACCGAACGAGCAGGTAGGCACGTCTTCAACGTAACGGATGTAAGCGACACCCTTCGCACCTATTCCCTTCGCCTGTTCTATTAGCTTGTCTATCTCTTTTCTCGTAAGCTTGCCTGCGGCGCCCTTTGCAACTATACCTCTTACAGAGCCGCCGTCAGCGATAGCCGAGGAGAACACCGAGAAGCCGCTGTCCTTAACTATATCAGAGATATCGGTTATTTCCATACCGAAGCGGGTATCGGGCTTATCAGAGCCGTATCTCGACATAGCATCGGCATAGGTAAGGCGCTTTATATCGGCGGGAAGCTCGTAGCTTACCGTTTCCTTGAACACTCTGCGCATAAAGCCCTCTATCATATCCATGATATCCTCTTGTGTTACAAACGACATCTCAAGGTCTATCTGGGTAAACTCGGGCTGTCTGTCAGCGCGAAGGTCCTCGTCTCTGAAGCATCTTGCTATCTGAATATATCTGTCAAAGCCCGAGAGCATCAAAAGCTGCTTATAGATCTGGGGCGACTGCGGAAGTGCGTAGAACTTGCCGTTGTGGATTCTCGAGGGTACGAGATAGTCGCGAGCCCCTTCGGGCGTGGGCTTTATCATCATAGGCGTCTCAATCTCATAAAAGCCGTTTTCGTAGAAATACTCTCGCGCAATTCTCGCAATATCGTGACGCATCTTGATGTTTTTCTGCAAAGTAGGTCTTCTGAGATCAATATATCTGTACTTAAGAGCTATCTCGTCTCTTACCTTGCTCTCGTCGTTTACCTCAAAGGGTGTGGTGTGTGCGGCAGAGAGGATCTTGTACTCATCGACCGCTATCTCAACGGCACCTGTCGGAAGATTTGGGTTTACCGCTCCCTCGCCTCTCGGACGTACTATTCCCTTCGCACATACTACGTATTCGCTTCTTGTGGAAAAAGCCTTCTTAAAGATATCTCTGTCGGTGTTGTCGTCAAAAGCGAGCTGTACAATGCCCGTGCGGTCGCGCAGGTCGATAAATATAAGAGCCCCGAGATCTCTCTGTCTCTGCACCCAGCCAAGCACGGTAACGCGCTCGCCTATATTCTTTTCGTCAAGCTCTGCACAGTAATTGGTTCTTTTGTCGTTTGCACAAAAAAGTTCTGCCATTGTCTTTTCCTGTCCTTTTCTATATAAATCTTATCTTTTGTCTTTTTTTGCATTAGTCTTCGCCGACCGATTTGCCAAGTGCTATCTCAAGCGCGTCGCGGGCAAAGGTGTCGCGAAGCAGAAGAAGCGAGTCAAAGTTCTCTTTATCCGTCTGAGAATAAAACGCCGTGCTGACTATGTGTCCTATGCCGTACATATCAAGAAAATCGAAATAACGCGATTTTAGTATTATATCAAGCACCTCAGCATTCTTAAAGCACTCGTCTCCGATAATCTGCGGGTATACCGTATCAACGCTCTCGCTATAAAACTCACGCAGAAAATCCAGCGTCATTCCCCTGTTTTCCGCAGTCTTCGGCATGGCGGTAAAATAGGTACTGTCAAAATCAAGAAGGCAGGTATACTCTCCCCCCTCGTTGTAAGTGGGCATTGGAAGCACGCCGAAATCTTCCTTGAAGGCAGAGCGCGCATCGCTTATCTTGCCTATATAAAACAGAGACTTCGAGCTATCGGGAATACCGCCCACCTCATCCGAGAAAGCGTTTACCGATTCAAAAAGGTATACGTTTTTCGGAGTGTAGATCGCAATCGTCGGCACGTCACCGTTAGTCTTTTCAACAGTTCTCGCCCCCAGTCCCTTCCATAGACTGTAAAGAGAGTTCATATTTCCCGAAACCGCTCTGTATGACTCATCCTCGGAATTGAGCACTGCCGCCTGTTTAGCGATAGCCGTCATTTTATCAAGCGTCCAGTCCCCGTCAAGCACGCTTTGACAGAGATACCCCTGCTCGTATCCAAGAGAAGAAAGCACATTCGTATTATAAGCTACCACGGTCGCACTGTCAATAGACGAACGAATAGGAGCTCCCGTGAGCATATAAAGCTCGCCGTATACACTCAACTGCTGAACCACGCTCACCGACACTCCCGCCGCGGTCGTATTATTCCCTCTGTAATCGCTCAAGGAAGCAAGGCTTCCGTAAAGCATAAGCTCGGACATTCCACCGTTTCCGCTTGCATAAATAAGGTCAGGCGCCTGCTCGGAAAGAGTTAGCTCATTTATATATTCCGCCAAATTCTGCTTTGAGCGCTCTATGATCTTCACACCGAGCTTTTTCTCTACTGCTTCATTTCTCGCCTTTATCTGACGGTCAACCTCATAGGTGAGTCTTTCATCGAAAAACACGTCGCTTTGCTCGTTTCCTACCTGGCACGCAATAACGAAATCCGCACCGTTATAGTAGTTTAGCTCGGGGGAATCGTTCGGATCTGACGGAAGCGGCATAAGCGAGTCACCCGCGCCGTTATTACCGCTTTGTGTGGTATCGGGTGCTACTTCCGCCCCACTCTTGCATCCTGACAGCACCGAGGCAAAAGTAATCAATGCCAAAGCCAAGCACAAGGCTTTTATATATGCACTTTTCATTTTTACCTCCTGTCTTTTATACTATATTATAGCTTAGTAAAGCTTTTGAAAGTCATCCTGAGTGTGTCGGTTTTTATCAAAACGGGCACTTTGCTTTCACGATCTACGTATAACACCGCACTCTGCTCTCCCTCAGAGACGTAGAGCACGGCGCACGCTCTTCCCTCAAGCTCCTCAAACTCAATTCGCTCGACCGAGCTTGCACGGATATCCGCCGTATCAATAAGTGCCGTATACTTACGCGCGATATTCTCCGACGGCTTAATCTCTATTCCGCAGACGTTTACGGTAACAGTCCCCCGCTCTCGCACCGCGGATATTCCGCTTACCGTTTCGGGATAACTGTATGCTATGTTTCCGTCTCGGCATACGCTCTGATTATTCTCGGCATCCGACGTACCGTCCTGAACAGCGCTGAGGGTAATGGTAGCCTCATACTCTCCGCCATCGCTCTCCACGCTTACCTCCGCCGAAAAATAGCACTCAAGTACCGAGCTGATCGCGGGATCGATTTTTGGTGTGCACGAACAGCAAAGCAAGGTTACAAGAGCAAGAGACAAAGTAACAACAGATATTTTACCTGACATAACAAATCCTCCGTAGGCTAACGCCATATTAGATGTGTTATATCATATTCCGTCGAAAGCTTGTATTATGAATTTTGCAGAATTTGAAAACAGAATACCAAAAACCGACACTATCCATAATAAAACTAATATATTATATCATAGTATAAATTAATTTTCAAGCAAGTTTAATAAATTGTTGGGGGTAATATATTTAAGCTTTAGCTATGTTTATGTTTTATGATTTATTTTTCTTTTTTTTAAAAATTTCCCTTGACAACGGGATATAAGTGTGTTATTATATATGGGTCGTCAAAGAACGGCAATGCGCCCTTAGCTCAGCGGATAGAGTGCCCGGCTACGAACCGGTAGGTCAGAGGTTCGAATCCTCTAGGGCGCGCCATTGAAAAAAGCCATTTGCTTTTGCAAATGGCTTTTTTCAATGATATCCGTTCCTGCCGGAACGGGTGATATACCCTGCGGGTATGATATCTGCTTCGCAGATGATATACGCTTCGCGTATGTAGGATTGGAACGGATATTATATCATATTTTCACGAAGTGGAAATATATCATACGGCTCTGCCGTATATCATATCGCGTATGCGATATATCATTTTAATAAAAATTAAATGCACTCAACTCCCCGCGTACAGAAAATCCTCGCACACGTCTCTCAAATGAACGGGCGAAAGATCGTTTTCGTTACATTCTCTGCAAATAAACTCCGCCTTTTCCCTGCTTGGTGTAACGTCGTGCACCTCGCATACCGTATGAGCTTCTCCGCCTAATATTTCTTCTGCTTTTATTCCGTATGTAAGATGCTTTATACCGTCAATTATGACATTATGTTCAAAAACTGCATATTTTACCATAACTACTGCCTCATTTATTTATTGACTTTTTTCTCTCAATGCTGTACAATGGGATAAAAAGAGTGATGTTTTTATATTATAGTTCATCAAGTTCATTTTGTCAACAGTTTTTGATGAATTTATTGAACTTTTGTGACAATGCACAATTTTCAGCCATTGAACTTGTTGAACTTTGCATATAAATACACAATTTTAGGAGAAGAAAATGTTTTGGGATATTTTTGTTGCTTTATGCTCTAAACACAATACTACCCCTACTGCCGTCGTAAATAAGCTTGGACTTGCCAAGGGCAACGTCACCAGCTGGAAAAAAGGCAAGATGCCGCAAGCTGTAACACAGAAAAAGATAGCAGACTATTTCGGTGTTGACGTGAAGCTGTTTTCAACCGAAAGCAAAGACAGTGCACGTCAAGGAAACGTCGTAACCATTATAGGACGAGACGGAAACTGCACTAAAAAAGAGCTGACAGACGATCAGGCAAAGCTTCTTCAAGATTTTATCAGAAAATTGCCGAGCGCAAAGGATGAACTGTAAATTTCAGTGATTAAAACCTAACAGAAAAGCCCGTTGCACTTAATGTGCAACGGGCTTTTTAAGTATCTTTTTAATTAAAAATTGATAAACCCAAGCTTTCTTCTGACCTTTGAAAGAGTCCTTCTTGCAACGGACGACGCTTCCATAGCACCGTTTTTCATAACCGTTTCAAGATAGCCCTTATCAGCCATAAGACGAGCAAACTCTTCTCTTACGGGTGCAAGTGCATCGGCACAAGCCTCGCCTACCGCGCTCTTGAAAGCGCCGTAGCCCTGACCTTCAAACTCGCGCTCTATCTCGGCAATGCTCTTGCCCGTAAAGCAGGAATAGATAGTCATAAGATTGTTCACTCCGTCCTTGCCCTCTGCAAATCTTACGCAATTTGCCGAGGTGTCAGAGTCTGTGACCGCTCTTTTGAACTTACGCATTATTTCGTCCTTAGTGTCAAGTATGCGGACGGTGGCGTTGGGATTTTCGTCCGACTTTGACATCTTCTGCGTAGGCTCTGCAAGTGACATAATCTTAGTTCCGGCGGGCGCAAGATAAGGCTCGGGTATGACGAAGGTATCACTGTAGAGCGAATTGAATCTACCCGCAACGTCGCGTGCAAGCTCAAGATGCTGCTTCTGGTCTATTCCGACGGGAACGACGTCCGTCATATAAAGAAGAATGTCTGCAACCATCAAAACGGGATAAGTGAAAAGTCCCGCGTTTATGTTGTCTGCGTGCTTTGCACTCTTATCCTTGAACTGCGTCATACGCGAGAGCTCTCCGTGCATGGTAAAGCAGTTAAGTATCCACGCAAGCTCCGCGTGCTCATGTACGTGCGACTGAACGTAAAGAGTATTCTTCTCGGGGTCAAGTCCGCAAGCTATATAGAGAGCAAGCGTTTCGTAGGTGCGTCGGCGAAGCTCTGCGGGTACCTGTCTTACGGTTATCGCGTGCTCGTCAACTACGCAGTAAAAGGTCTTATATTCCTCGCTGAATGCGGAAAAATTCTTTATCGCTCCGAGGTAGTTTCCTATCGTAAGGTTTCCTGAGGGCTGTACGCCCGAAAAAACAACTTTCTTATCCTGTAACATATCCGTCTCCGTTATTATTTTATATCATTTCACGAGCAAGCTCGCCGAGGATCTTCACGCCCTCGACAATCTGCTCGTCGCTCGGCATAGAGTAGTTGATTCTGAATGACTGAGAGGGGGCACTTGTGTCGCAGTTAAATGCAACGCCGGGTACTACCGCTACCTTTCTCTCGACCGCACGGGAAATAAAGCTCGGCGCGTCTACGTGAGCGGGAAGCGTACACCATATAAACAGTCCCCCTTCGGGACGGGTGAATGCAACCTCGCTCGGCATATACTTATCAAGCGCGTCAAGCATAAGATTGCACTTACGTCTGTATATGTCGTTTATTTTCTTTATATGAGCGTCTATGTCGTACTCGGTCATATACTTGTATGCAAGCATCTGGAAGAATATGTTCGTATGTACGTCCTCTCCCTGCTTTGCTACTGCAAGCTTCTGAATTATTTCGTTATTCGCAACGACAAATCCGACTCGCATACCTGCTGAAAGAATCTTTGAAAATGACGAGCAGTAGATTACTCTGCCGTCCTCGTCCATGCTCTTGAGAGTAGGTACGTCCTCTCCCGAGAAGCGAAGCTCACCGTAAGGATTATCCTCTATGATTATTCTGTCATACTTTCTTGCAAGCTCGTATATCTTGACTCTTTTCTCGTACGAGGTAGTTCTTCCGCTCGGATTCTGGAAGGTGGGAATCACGTAAATAAGACGTGCCTTAGGGTGTGCGGCAAGCGCGTTTTCAAGCGCTTCTATATCCATTCCGTCCTCGTCAAGCTCGACACCTATCGGTGTAGCTCCGAGCGAGCGGAAGGAATTAAGCGAGCCTATAAAGCTCGGGTTTTCGCATATTACCTCGTCACCCTCGTTGCAGAACACCTTGCAGGAAAGCTCCATTCCCTGCTGGCCGCCGCTTACTATAAGCACGCTGTCTTCGTCTGTACCGATAGAGAATTTCTCTCTCTGTCTTTTTGCGATTGCCTCGCGAAGCGGGGGATATCCCTCGGTAATACTGTACTGAAGCGCCGTAGTTGACTGGTTTTTGAAAATATCAGCCGATATCTCACCGAGTGCTTCGACGGGAAAGGACTCGGGCGACGGATTTCCCGCCGCAAAGCTGATAATCGACGGATCTGTGAGCGACTTAAATATCTCTCTTATCGCAGAAGGCTTAAGCTCTTTTATTTTATCTGAAAAGTTATACTGCATTTTCCTTACTCCTTATCTCGTGAGGTCAGCCTCGGTAAGCTTTACCTGCTCGCCGTATGCCGCCGCATCCTCGTGATATATTATCAAAGACGTAAACTGCTCCGTTTCTTCACCGTAGTAAAGCTCAATATATAAGCAGTTGTATTTTTCGAAATCCACCCCGTCAAATACGAGACGGCTGTAGTTATGTCTGCCCGACGTTATGTCAAGCGACGTACTGCTCTCAATTACACACTCGTCAAGTATCTCGTCCTCTTCAAGCGTTTTGTCGTCACCCGAAAAGGCTGTGTCTGCCACCTCAAGAGCCTTTAACTTAAAGGTGGGCTTGCAGTTTTCAAGCGTAGGCAGCTCGGCAAGTGAATATTTCTCGGCAAGCGCCTCGAAAAGCAAGGTTCCGTATCTTACGCTTATCTGCACTTGATTAGCTTCGGGGATATAGGTGAGGTGCTTTGCCTGAATAACGCCCTTGAAATCGAAGTCGTCGATCGGGTCGTGAGTGTAGGCGTCGGGAAATTTCCCTGTGCTTTCGTAATAGAGGTAAAGAGTTTCGTTCTCAACCGTATTTCTCATCTCGTCAGGGTAGGTATCCTGCCGTGAAATAGCAAGAAACACAACGATAAACGTACCTATAATAAACAGTGCGGCAATTAGTTTCAAAACCTTTTTCACTATAATACCCCCTTAGTTTTCATACCAGGTATCACCAACGCTTACGTCAACGGGAATCGGAACTCTGAGCGTCATCGCACTCTCCATCTCGCGAACGAGAATATCACGTGCCTGCTCAGCGCAGCTGCGATGAGCTTCAAGCACGAGCTCGTCGTGCACCTGTAAAATTATGCGTGCATCAAGCCCCGCTTCTTTAAGCGCGCGTGCGACGTTTACCATAGCTATCTTCATAATATCGGCGGCAGTTCCCTGAATCGGGCTGTTCATAGCAACCCTCTCGCCGAAATTACGCAGATTCTTGTTCTGCGAGGACAGCTCCGCTATCTCGCGCCGTCTGCCCGACAGCGTTGTAACGTAGCCGTTTTTGTATGCGTCGGCTACCGTATTTTTAAGATACTCGCTAACACCGTCAAAACGGTCGAGGTATGCGTTTATATATCTTTTTGCTTCGGCATTCGATATGCCGAGGTCCTCTGCAAGAGAAAATGCACCTATACCGTATACTATTCCGAAGTTTACCGCCTTTGCACGTTTACGAAGCTCCGAGCTTACCATCTCGGCAGGCACACCGAAAACCGCAGAAGCGGTCGAGGTGTGAATATCCTCACCGTTGCAGAAGGCACGACACATCTCAGAGTCGGCTGATACGTGTGCAAGAACGCGAAGCTCTATCTGCGAGTAGTCTGCATCGATCAAAACGTACTCGGAACTTTTAGGTATAAAATACTTTCTGAATTTACGTCCGAGCTCCGTCCTTATCGGAATATTCTGAAGATTCGGATCAGTAGACGAAAGTCTGCCCGTAGCGGTAACGCATTGCTGGAAGGTAGAGTGTACCCTGCCTATCTCGTCAGCTGCCGAAAGAAGTCCTACCGCATAGGTTGAGCGAAGCTTGCTTACGTGTCTGTATTCAAGCACGAGGTCAACTATCGGGTAGTTATATTTCAGCTTTTCAAGCACGTCGGAGGCAGTCGAGTATCCCGTTTTCGTTTTTTTCGGACAAGGAAGCCCTAATTTTTCAAAGAGCATTTCACCGAGCTGCTTCGGTGAGTTTATATTAAACTCCTCACCCGCAAGCATATATATCTGCTCTGCAAGCTGTCCTTCAAGCTCCTCGAGCTCCGCACGGTAGCCCTCCAGCCCCGCCGTATCCACCTTAAAGCCTACCGTTTCCATGTCGGCTAACACCAGTGCGCAAGGCATTTCTATTTCGGTCAAGAGACGCATCTCGCCTTTTTGCATCAGTCTCTCCGAGAGTATTTCGTATAAAGAATATATAAGCTGTGCTCTGTCTCCCGCGCCCGTAAGATACTCTGCTTCAAGATCATCGAGAGCATACGAGCTTGCTTGCGGCTTTTCTATATATGCGGCAAGCATTACGTCAAATATGCACGCGCTTCCGTCAAAGCCGAGTGCTCCGTACTGTTTTTTTGCGTTTTTTACGTCGTGAAGCACAAGCCGGACTCCGTCAGCTAAAAGAAACTCCGGTATATCTTGTTCAGAGATAACGTAGGTATGCTCTCCGTCAGCGACAAACGCACCGTCTGTGTCAGAGAAGAACGCAACAGGCTCTGTCCTTGCTATTTCAACAAGAGAGGATACGTCGATACTCTCCGCTTCTCTTTTCTCTGTACTTACCATAGAAGCCGCCGCCTCGCGCAAGCCCATCTTTGCTATAAGCTTCGCGAAGCCAAAGCGGTTGAAAAGCGAGTAGAGCTTCGCTTCGTCTCTTCCTGTGTACTCTATATCCTCAAGGGTAACGCCGATAGGCGCTTCTCTCTCAATTTTCGCAAGAGTGCGCGAGAGATAAGCACTCTGCTGTCCGCCCTCAAGTCTCGCCTTAAGCGCCGGCGTGTGCTTCGTTTCCGGAAGCGTTTCGAATATTCTATCGAGCGTACCAAACTCACCGATAAGCTTAAGTGCCGTCTTCTCGCCTATTCCCGCAACTCCGGGAATGTTATCCGACGAGTCGCCCATAAGCGCCTTTACGTCAACGAACTGCTCGGGCTCAACACCGTACTTTTCATTGAATGCCGCACGGTCGAATCTCACAGTTTCCTTGTTGGTTGCAAGAAGCACGAAGGTATTGTCCCCTATAAGCTGCAGACTGTCGCGGTCTCCCGTCAAAACGTAGGATTCGATTCCCCCCGCCTTCTCGGCTAAAGAGGTAAGCGTGCCTAATATATCGTCTGCTTCGTAGCCTGCGCGCTCGATCACCGACACACCCATTGCCTCGAATATTTCCTTAGAATACGGAAACTGCGAGAGAAGCTCGGGCGGTGTTTCGTGTCTGCCCGCCTTATATTCCGAGTACATCTCATGACGGAAGGTAGGGTGGTGAACGTCGTAAGCCGCCGCCACGTAATCGGGAGCTACCTTTTCAAGCTGAGAAAGCAATACGTTCATCATACCGTAAAGCGCATTTGTCGGAAGTCCGTCGGGAGCGTTTAGCGGCGCTACTCCGTAAAAGCATCTGTTAAGTATGCTATTTGCATCAATAACGAGTAGTTTTTTCATTTTTACTCTTCCTCGACTGTGTCTGCCTCGTTTATTTTTTCTGCGGTGTCCTCCACCTGCTCCTCTGTCTGCGCGTCCTCGGCGCGCTCAAAGGAAAGCAGAGTAGCAAAGCTCAAAGCTCCGAGCGAAAGGCATACGACGTCAAAAAATACGTTAAGAAGCAATGGCGACGACGTCTTGAAATACCAGATAAGATTGGGTACCGCGTACATTATGGAATAGCAAACGCAAAGAAGATTCAAAGCCGCATAAACCGCCTTGTTCGTTTTCTTTATAAAAGCCTTCGAGCCGTAGAAAACCGCAAGGAGCGCGGCTGAAAAAGCAAGCGTCGCAAACTTTTTGTTCGTATTGTGGATAGCCGTGGTCTTATCGAAATAGAAATAAAACGTAATAAAAAGGCAGCAAGCCGAAGCGAAAATTGTAAGCAAAACCCCCGCATCCACGCCGAGCGTTTCCTTGTCTGCAAAAGCCGATGCAAAAAACGCACCCGCCGCCACAAGTGAGAGTGCCACAAGCACACTGTCAAAGGTGCTAAGCGACGTCTCTGCTTTTTTCGCAATAAATATAACAGAGAAAGCAAGTGCCGCAAAGGAAAGCGACGTCAAGGACTGGGAGAATATAAGTCCGACACCTCCCTGCTTTACCGTGTACTTTTCCTTGCCTCTCAGAACTATAAAAGAAAGTACCGCAAGCAAAACACCGAAAACTGCAGTGCAGATATTAAATGCAGTATTAAGCGCGCCGTTCGGATAAAGGCATATTCTGTTATCATACCCGCCAAAGAGTATAAGCGAGCGGATATATGAAAGAGCTCCGCCAAAAATCAAAGCCGCAAAGCTCAAAAATATGAGAGCCGTATTTTTGCCCGTCTTTATCTCCTTGCCTGCGTTTACACAGCTCTGTGCCGTGTCGGGTGTGTGTATTTCGGTTTGATAATTATCCATGTTCTCCGACTCCTATCTCATCTGCGATATTTATAGCTTGTACCCCTTGCTCTTTTGCATAATTGTAGGTATAAGCAGTTCCGCTTCTGCTGTTTTCAAGATACGCTATAACAAGAGAGCTTTCGTCCACCATTGCGCGATTGCGCTCGTGCATACAGGACGCGGTATATTCCTTTCGCATACAGTAGCACTCGTCGCACTCGTCAAAGATACGCTTGTATAGTTCCTTGTCGGTATCCTTCCACTTTACGTCCTGCCCAAGACACGGATACACGAGTATCAGCTTTACGTCGGGATGCTCTCTGCGAAGGCGGAGCACCTCGATAGCGCACAGGGTATCAAATCCGAGTGCTCCACCGCAAACAAAGTCGCGGTATCCTCGGTTATATGCAAGCTGTATATTTTTATAAACGCTCTCACGAATCATCTGAATCTTGTTTTTAGGTAATTTTCTGTGACCCGTAAAGCAACAGGTAGTATTTCTCATTTTGTTTCCCGATTTCTGCCAAATGGTTATTATAATAAGTTATTATAACATATATAGAGTTAAAATAAAATAGCTAAACGGAAATTTTTCTCATTTTATCTGCTTTTTTTAGTGTGAATCCAAATCCTTTCGGTATAATTGAGTCCTTGCCGTTTCATTTTATCAAGAGCCTCGCTCGAAAAAGAGGAATATATCTCCTCGGTCGGTATAATAAATCTATCTGCCGCGAGCTTGTCCAGGTCGGCTCCGTTTTCTTCTTTCACACGCGCTCCGTAAGTGCCGAAAATGAGAACGCCGCTCTGTAGGTTATAGGCAAAGTCGGTGTTCTCTCGCTCAAAGTATGATTTTGACACCCAGCTCACCCGTCCGTTTTGGCTTCCGATACTCACCGCGTAAAGCGGGATGCTTGAGCGCGAGATATACTCAAGCTCGCTTATCTGCACACACGTACCGTCAGCCGTAAATTCCTCACCGAAGTTAAAAAGCCTTACCTCTACACCAAACTCCAATGCTTCTCTTTGGGTGGCGGCAACGAGTACCGCCTTATCCTCTGCCGCGTAATTCGGCATATAAAGCGTATCGACACGGTAGTTTGAGCAAAGATACCTGACAAGAGAGACGTGCTTTTTCTTCACGTCGGTGATAACGTATGCGGAAACGGTATTCTCGCGCAGGTCGGATGCCGCAGAAATTGCCGCTTTGATATCCGAGCGGCTTGCGCTTCCCATGTCGGCTATAACAAGTCCACGATTGCCTCGCACGCACAAGGAGTCGGCATCCGACTCACTGTTATATGCCGCGTCAAAGCCGTTGTATATCACGGCTTCGCTTATATTTGCGCCTACAACCACCGCAACAACGAAAACGGCGCAAACGGCTATAAGCGGCTTTTGTGTTTTTGAAAACAACACTACCGCCAAGGTTACCGCAATAAATAGCAGAACGATTATTTTGACCGCCGTATAATCTACGTTTATATACACTCCGTCAATATCCGAGAAAAAGTGCGCCGTGCCATAGAAAAACTCACTTGCCGCACGACAGACAGAGGCAACGAAAGGAATTTCGCCGAGTATTAAAACGAAAGGCGCGGCAACTATTATAACCGACGCTACGGGCGACATAATAAGTCCGCTTATGATTGCAACAAGCGAGACGTTTCCGAAAAAGATAAGAGACACGGGAATCGCAACCGCCGCCGCGAACAAGCTGACTATAACGTCGGCCAAAATAAGCATCGGCAGTCCTTTTATCCAGTTTTTGAGCACCGCGCCCGAGAAGCGAAGTATTCGGCGGAAAACGGGAATACTCCCGTCGCGCAGGATATCCGTGAGTCTTACTTTATGCTCAAAGCCGAACGTTTCACTAAACACATCGATACATAAGATTATGCCAAGTGTCGCAACGCTGGAAAGCCAGAAAGCCGCGTTAATCACGAGATACGGCGCGCATCCTATCATCAGTGCCATCGTAAGAAAAAGAGACGTCGGCAGATCCCGCACCTTACCCACAGAGCTTCCAAGATAGGTAAAGAGAAGCATTACGGCGCTTCTCACGACTGAAGGCGAAAATCCCGTAAACGCAGTATATGCGACGGCTACCGTACAAAGCAGAATATTGCGGATTATCAAGGGAAATCCGAACAGCTTCAAAAACAGAAGTATAGCCCCCATGATAACCGTAAAATGAGTTCCGCTTACCGCCAGAATATGAGTAGTTCCCGAACGGCGAAGCGCTTGCATATCAAAATCCGAAACGTACGAGTCATCTCCTGCAAAGGCGGCTGTGAAAAGCCCTGCAGCACGGCTGTCAAGTATATCCGAAAACCTCTTTCCCGTCCACTCGCGCGCATCGAAAATAAATGAAATCAGGTTCTTTTCACGCTTACCCGTAACGGTAAAATCCTCACCCGACTGCACGCACGCGCAAATATACCCTTCCCCCGTCTTTATCATCTTTTCGGCATATCCGTTTATATTCTCCGAAAACGGCTCAAGGATGACCTTCATAGTAAAGGTGTCGTTGACCGAAAGTCTTGCTCCCTCGGTTTCAAGAACGAGATTTGCGCTGATTTTCTCGCCGTCAAGCTTCTCTGTCTTGATATGGTAAAGGCCGCCGTAGCTACGGCTGTAAACTGCCTCGGTAACTACCGCCTCAAGCGTTACCTCGCGGCCGTAGTATTCTTCTGCCGCCGATGACTTCACACCAAAATACAGGTAAGATGACAAAAACGCAAGAAATGAAAAAAGAGCACACAAAAAGCAGACAAAAGCTGCCCTTTTTGCTCTGTTGTTGACTATCAGATAGAATATAAGAACAAGGCTCGCCAAAGCTCCGGACGCAACCGCCAAAGAAGCACCGAGAGACATAGCAAGATATCCCGCAACAGCGCATATAACAAAGAAAATGCACGCAAGTGCCAACGGACGACGGACCAGCTTCATACCCTCATTCACACCTCTCAAAAATCACACACATATATACTATCATATTATGACAAAAAAGGCAATAGCAGGAGACGTTTTGATAAAAAAGCAGGCAGGGCCTCAAAAAGTGAGACTCTGCCTGTAAGAGTTATTCGGTTATGGTTGTATCAATTTTAAATCTCATTATCTTACGCAGAGTGTTTTTCGGAAATTCCTCGCTTCTGACCTTTACAAGAGATATCTTCTTATACGGAACTGCCGTTTTGTTATACTCGTCAACGTATTTTTTCAGATGTGCCTTAATATCGTTTATACCGTTTTTCTCGCAGTAATCACGGTCGGGGAATATCTCGGCAACAATGACGTTATGCTCAACACCTTTGTTGCTTTTTCCCTCATATACGACTATCTCAAGAACTCCCGGAACGGCAATAAGCTCGTTTTCTATCTCCTCGGGATATACGTTTTTGCCGTTTGAAAGAATTATGAGGTTCTTCTTTCTGCCCGTGATATAGAGTATGCCGTCAACTAATTTTCCGTAGTCTCCCGTGTGGAAGTACCCGTCCGCGTCAATAGCCTCGGCAGTTGCTTCCTCGTCCTTGTAATAGCCGAGCATCACGTTCTCACCGCTGACAAGAATCTCGCCCTCGCCGTCTTCGTTAGGATCGTCTATTTTAACTGTATCTATCTCTATGACGTTTCCTACGCTTCCCTCTACTATATTCTTTGAACGGTTGAAGGAAATAAGAGGCGCGCACTCGGTAATTCCGTAGCCGTTGAGAACGGAAATTCCAATAGAATCAAAGAAGGAAAGTATTTCGGAATTTATAGGGGCACCGCCCGAAATTATCGTCTTTACCTCGCCGCCAAATGCCGCGCGGACCGACGAGAAAAAGGACTTTCTTTGGTCTATTCCTATCTTTCTGAGTGTATTTGATAGCTTTATAGTACGCATCAAGGTCTCTTCCTTGCCCTTTTCCTTGACTGTCGCAAGAATTCTGCGGTAGAAGGTCTCAAGATAAAGCGGCACGAGGACAAGATGCCCCGGCTTTTGCTCACGCAGCTCCTTCGTAATATATCGAAGACCTGCCGAAACGTAAACCTCAGAGCCTATCATTGTGTGCCCAGCTATCATAATACTCGAGCCGTAGGTGTGGTGAGGGGGGAGCACGCCTACCGTCTTTTCGGAATAGTCGATATAAGGAACTGCCGCGCACACGTCAGCCAAAACGGCGCGCTGGCTGAGCATAACGCCCTTTCCCTTTCCCGTCGTTCCCGAGGTAAAAACGAGAAGTGACATTGTGTCGGGATTTATTTCATTTTTGAAGTACGTATCGGGATTTGATATAAACTTCATCTCGCCGCGCGCAAGGAGGAGCTTTACGTTATTTTCCTTTCCCTTTGCCTGCATATAAACGACAGGCATAGAAAGCTCTAATCTCTCGCTTATATATTCAGCCTTATCGGATACGTCCTCGTCTGCAAAAAGGAAGGCGCACTCGGCTTTTTTCGCCGTCTCATAAAGCTCTGCGTCATGCCAGTCGCGGTCAAGAGGAACGAGCACACCGCCCGCCGACATTATTGAAAAATAAAGCAATGCAAACTCGTATGAATACTTGCCGATAACGACGCAGTGCTTGCCTGATACGCCGAGGCTGATAAGCTCGCTCGTGAGAGCTCTTATGTCTGCTCTGAAGCGGTTGAAGCTTATTTTTTGAGTGTCCTTGTCACTCGGCTTGTTTTTATAGGAATACGCAATTCTGTCCGAATATTCCTCGCCTGCCCACTCGATAAGCTCGCGCATATCGCTAAAATCACGCATTTCGTGTAAAACGTCTTTTTTCATAATTGCTCCTTTGATCCATTGTTTATTTAGTGTGTGCCTAACTTTTGTTTTTATCCGCCAGCACGCTGTGTGCTGACAAAAAGCAACACGAAGCCGAAGCCTCGTTTGCCGTTTTTTAAAATGCCGCTTAATACTATGCTTTCATACCTGAAAGAAGAATACCGAAGCTGTATTTAAAGTCCTCGATAGCTCTCTCTCGCTCAAGTCCTCTTGCAATAGCGTCAGCGTTATATCCGCGTATAAAGCACCATACAGCGTAGCTTATCCGGTCACTTTTTATATCGGGAGCAAGATAGCCTTTCTCTTTTCCGTATTCGATAATTTTTTTGATCTCACATTTCCACCAGCTGTAATTATCGTAGGAAACAGAATCCGACTCAAAAATATAGTAGTTAAACTTCATTTTAAGCTCGTATGAAAGCACGAGAGTCCGCGCTACTATTTCCTTTACCTGCTCAAAAAAGTCGAGGTCGGGGTCAATGCTTGCCTCAATGCTTTCGCGCAATTTGATAACCGTTCGGTCGTAGATTACTCTCAGTACCTCGTCTATATTATGAAAACGGTTATAAAAAACGCGGTTGGTTATACCGAGCTTCACAAGGATGCGACGGACGTTGAGCGCCCCCTGCCCTTCAAGCCGAACTATCTCCGCTGCTGCGGTTATAATCTTCTCTGTCATACCGTCAGAGATCAACTTGTTCTGCATCTTCATATTATACCCACCCCTTTTTCAGCACACTGTGTGCTAAAGAATTTTAACATATTTTCATAAATTTGTCAAGTAAAAACTCAAAAAAAAGCGCGCTCCTCAAAAGAGCGCGCCCTGTTAATTTTGTTTATTTGTTTTCCGTCTTGGTATGAACGTCGATCTGTCTGTAGGGTCTTACGATTCCGTGCTCTGCGAAGACCTCGTTTACCTCTTTCATTACGTTGAAATACGCGGTCCAATAATCCTCACTCTTAACCCAGAAGCGCAAAATCAGATTTATCTCGGACTCACCGAAGGTGTTAAGCTCGCACTGAATAGGCTTTCCGACTATAAGCGTGGGCTGAGCCTTAGCTACGTTTTTGAGCACGTCCTTTATAAACTCTATATCCTCGCCGTATTCAACCGCAAACTGAAAATCAACTCTGCGCTCGGGCATTGCCGAATAGTTGATGACCGACTCGTTTGAAAGTGTGCCGTTGGGTATGGATATAAGCTTATTGTCGGGGGTACAGAGCTTGGTGTGGAAAATTGTAATAGACACTACCGTTCCGCTGTCCGTATGGGTATCTATGTAATCTCCCACCTTAAAGGGCTTAAATACCAATATAATAAATCCGCCCGCAAAGTTTGATAGCGCACCTTGAAAAGCCAGACCGAAGGTAAGACCTACCGATGCAAGTGCCGTGACCGCCGCCGAAAGATTTACGCCGAGCACGCTGACGACCGACATTATAACGATTGCCTTGAGCAATATCTCGATAACGCTGCCGAGGAAGGTCTCGATGCCGTCATCAAGACGCTGGAACGCCTTTGATTTTCTGATAATCTTTACGATAAATTTTGCAAGCTTCCATCCGATAACGAACACGAGCGCTCCCTTTGCAAGAGACAGCACGATCGAAACCGTATGAGTCAGAATAGTATTAAGTATATTTCCCATAAAAATCACTCCTCTCTTTGCCTATTATACATATTCTGGATATACAAGTCAAGGGGAATTTTGTCGTACTTCCCTGTAAAATCAACAAACAAGACGCTCTTTTGGGGTATTCGGTGCGGCAGTATGCAAGAAAAACGTATTTTTTATTAAAATCGGTTGAAATACGAAACAAAATGTAGTAGAATATAATTTGTATAATATTTCATATCAGGGAGACGAAAAATGAAAGCAGTAATTACAGTTATAGGCCGCGACTCCGTAGGTATCATAGCAAAGGTGGCAAACCTCTGCGCTGAGTATTCGGCAAACATCGAGGACATTACCCAAAGCGTACTTAAAGAATATTTCGCGATGATAATGCTCGTAAGCATCAAGGATATCAAGGTTGATTTTGCTGTATTCGTTGACGCTCTCGCAAAGCTCGGTGAGGAAAACAACCTCGAGATAAGAGCTATGCACGAGGACATTTTCAACGCAATGCATACGATATAATTTAAGAGAACAAAACTCAAAACGAGGTCATGAAATGATAAACAATCAGGACATTCTTGAAACTATAAATATGATACGTCAGGAGAAGTTGGACGTCCGTACTATAACTATGGGCATTTCCCTCTTCGACTGCGTAAGCGACGATATAACGAGACTCTGTGACAATATCTACGACAAGATAACCAAAAAGGCAGAGAATCTCGTCCCCGTAGCAAATGAAATAGAAAAATACTACGGTGTTCCGATAGTAAACAAGCGAATCTCGCTCACTCCCATCTCGCTTATCGGCGGAAACACCTCAAGCGACGGCTACGTTAAGATAGCGAAAACGCTTCAAAGAGCCGCAGAGGCAACGGGCGTTAACTTTATCGGAGGCTTCGGCGCTCTCGTTCAGAAGGGTATGACGGTAGGGGCAGACCGCCTCATTTCCGCAATTCCCGAAGCCCTCTCCGAAACCTCGCTTATCTGCTCGTCGGTAAACGTAGCTTCAACGAAAACGGGCATTAATATGGATGCGGTAAAGCGCATGGGCGATGTCATAAAGGAAACCGCGTATATAACGCGTGATGCAGATTCTATCGGCTGTGCGAAGCTCGTTGTATTCGCTAACGCACCCGACGATAATCCCTTTATGGCAGGTGCGTTTTGCGGCGTAGGCGAAAACGACGTTGCAATAAACGTAGGTGTATCCGGCCCCGGCGTTGTATCAAGCGCAATAAACAAAGCAGGCGACGTTAACTTCAGCGAGCTTGCAGACGTTATAAAGAAGACCGCGTTCAAGATAACGCGCGTAGGTCAGCTCGTCGCTATGGAAGCGGCAAAGAAGCTCGGCGCGCCTTACGGTATAGTTGACCTCTCGCTTGCTCCCACACCCGCTATGGGCGACTCGGTTGCTCACATTCTCGAAGCTATGGGACTTGAGCGTTGCGGCACTCACGGAACGACAGCCGCACTTGCTCTTCTCAACGACGCAGTAAAGAAGGGCGGCGTTATGGCATCCAGCCACGTAGGCGGACTTTCGGGTGCTTTCATTCCCGTATCCGAGGATATCGGTATGATAAACGCAGTTGAAGCGGGAACGCTCACACTCGACAAGCTCGAGGCTATGACCGCAGTTTGCTCGGTAGGTCTTGATATGATAGCAATTCCGGGCGATACCTCGGCATCTACTATCTCCGCTATAATTGCCGATGAAATTTCAATCGGCGTTATAAACAATAAGACCACCGCCGTCAGAGTTATCCCCGCATACAACAAGTCGGTCGGTGATTCGGTTGAGTTCGGCGGGCTTCTCGGCAGAGCTCCCATTATGCCGCTTCACACGGAATCAAGCGAGAGATTTATCGCTCGCGGCGGCAGAGTTCCCGCCCCCATTCATTCGCTTAAGAATTAAAAAGGTATACAACAAAAAAACTTTCAGCCGATATCGGCTGAAAGCTTTTTCTTATTTCTGCGCTCTTTTTATCCTTGCTTCTTCCTTCAAGCGAAGCTCGGTATTGAGGATTCTCTTGCGAAGACGGATGCTCTTCGGGGTTACCTCGATAAGCTCATCGTCGACGATAAACTCTATCGCCTGCTCAAGCGACATAATTTTCGGGGGTGTAAGGATAAGCGCTTCATCCGCACCCTTCGAGCGAATGGCGGTGAGGTGCTTTTCCTTGCAGACGTTGAGAGTAATATCTCCTTGCTTTGGATTTTCTCCTACTATCATTCCTTCATAAACGGGCGTCTGCACACCTATAAACATCGTACCTCTGTCCTGTGCGTTGAAGAGTCCGTATGAGGTAGACACACCCTGCTCGCTTGCTATAAGCGAGCCCGAGTATCTCGTCGTGACCTCGCCCTTGTAGGGTTGGTATGAATCAAAGAGAGCGTTCATTATTCCCTCGCCCTTGGTGTCGGTGAGAAATTCGCTTCTGTAGCCAAAAAGGCATCTCGTGGGGATAAGGTACTCTATTCTCATACGAGAGCCCTTCGGCTCCATTTCAAGAAGCTCGCCCTTTCTCTGACAGAGCTTTTCAACTACGGCGCCGACGGCATCCTCGGGGCAGTCGATAGAAACGCGCTCTATCGGCTCGCACTTAACTCCGTCTATCTCCTTAAAGAGCACCTTCGGGGTTGAACAGCAAAGCTCGTATCCCTCGCGGCGCATATTCTCAACGAGAATGGAAAGGTGCATCTCTCCTCTTCCCGCAACTCTGAAGGACTCGGTAGTATCACCGTCGTTTATACGGATAGAAACGTCCTTTAAGGTTTCCTTATATAGTCTGTCGCGCAGATGGCGGCTGGTTACAAACTTACCCTCTTTGCCTGCAAAGGGAGAGGTGTTGACAGAGAAGGTCATCTCCATCGTCGGCTCGCTCACCTTGACAAATTCAAGCGGCTCAACGCAGGTCGTGCTCGTTACGGTGTCGCCGATGTTTATGTTCTCACAGCCCGAGAAGCATACGATGTCTCCCACGGTTGCCGTCTCGACTGCGGCTCTTGAAAGACCGTCTATCTGATAGAGTGCCACAATCTTTGCACGCTTAGGGGCTGTACCCGAGTGGTAGTTTGATATCATTACCTCTTGGTTTACCTTGATACGTCCGCGCTCGATTCTTCCGATACCGATTCTTCCCACGTATTCGTTGTAGTCAACGCTCGAAACGAGAAGCTGAAGCTCCCCTTCCTCGTCTCCTTCGGGGGCGGGGATATATTCCATAATAGTTTCAAAAAGAGGTACGAGGTCCTTGCCCGACTCGTCGGGAGAATAGGAAGCCGTGCCTGCTCTGCCCGAGCAGAAAAGCATGGGGGAATCCAGCTGCTCGTCGGTAGCATCAAGCTCGATAAGAAGCTCAAGCACCTCGTCGATAACCTCGTGGATTCTCGCGTCGGGCTTGTCTATTTTGTTTACTACGACTATAACTCTGTGGTTAAGCTCAAGTGCTCGCTGAAGCACGAAGCGTGTCTGGGGCATAGGGCCTTCCGCCGCGTCAACTAAAAGTATAACGCCGTTTACCATTTTAAGAACACGCTCGACCTCTCCGCCGAAGTCCGCGTGTCCGGGGGTGTCAACGATATTGAACTTCGCGTCCTTATAATATACCGCCGTGTTCTTTGCAAGTATCGTTATTCCTCTTTCACGTTCAAGGTCATTCGAGTCCATAACTCTGTCCTCGGTCACCTGGTTTTCACGGTATATACCGCCCTGCTTGAGCATCTCGTCAACAAGGGTGGTCTTGCCATGGTCAACGTGCGCTATTATTGCTACGTTTCTTAAGTCAGTACGTTTCAAAATTTCTTCCTCATTTATATATAGATTTTTATTAACTGATTAAACAACGGTTTATTATAACACTCTACCGATTAAATTACAATAGGAAACAGAAAAGTTATTTGTCTTTTTTTGCGAAAAGCCATGCATTTTCTTTACAAAAATTGTTTTATTGGCTTGTTTTGATAATAATCCAAGCACAAAAACACCCGTTTTTCCATAAACGGATATAAGCGAAAAGCGGCATTTTGCGGATTTATTACTCAAAATCGTATATAACTGTACCAAAAGAAGCGTATGTAGCTTTGATACGTTAGATAATTATGCAATAATTAAATTAAACTATTGACATTTGTCAAACGACGTTGTATAATAATAGAACTATAGAATGGATTTATATGCCCGTGTGCATATTTCGGAGGATAATATGAAAGTAAAACTGTTAAACGAGCCCAATATCGTATACGAAGCGGCAATGCTTATATACGACCGCACGAACAAAAACTCATACAGAGAAATGCGCGAGGAATTTGAGAGAATGTCACTCACGGGCGGCGAGGAGCTGCTTGCGGGGCTCGATTATTTTGCAAAGTTTACAGAGCTTATAGACGAGAAGAACGACATAGACCCGATACTGTCCGAGCATCTTTTTGCGTACAGAGCCGAGATAGATACGTGCCTTGCATTTTATATCCTTCACGATATATTCGCATCAACCGACCCCGACTTTATAGATGACATTGAAAAGATAAAGACGATGAGCAAGGCGACCTTCTTTGCGAATATGTATTCCCTGCTTCTCGGCAAATTCCCCGAGCTTGAGGACAAGGCGGCAATATCGAACTACGCGGATTTCATCAACTTTATATCCGTGCTTCCCGTATCAAGCGAGCTTAAGTGGGAGCTTACTTCCTTTTATAATAATTTTGACCAGGTTAAAGGTCAGCTTGCCGTTATGATAGGCAAGGTAGGAAAGCTCTTCTTTGACGGATATGAGCTTGTACGCCACTACACCGAGTGGTTTTTGGCAAACTACAAGATGTCAAGCGCTACCGATGCAGAGAAATATCTTCGCGACACATACAAGATACTTGACGGAAAAGAGCCGGACGTTCTCTACGTAGTTCCGACAGCGGCGGCGGCTGACAGAATAGAATATAAAATGAGCTTTACAGAGGAGCAGCTGACCGACTTTCTTTACATAGGCGTTCTTCACTCCGCCGTAAAGGAAGCTTCCGACTCCCCCTTTGATGACACGAAGCTCTGCAAAATGCTGAAGGTAATGGGTGACAAGTCCAAGTTTGAGATACTTCGCCTCGTGTCCGAAGAAGCAAAATACGGTCAGCAGCTTGCATCTGCTCTTGAGATAAGCACGGCAACCATATCTCACCACATGGCACAGCTTGAGGAAACAGACCTTATCAGAGTCGAGCGTGATTCAAACCGTATCTACTACTCTCTCAACCGCGAGACAGTTGAGTATATCGTGAAGAACCTGAACAAGCTGTTTTTAAAGGACTAATATATAATATAAGAATAGGAAAAAGCGGCAACGTTCTCAAGTCGGAGCGTTGCCGCTTTTATTTTTTTAAAAGCTCTAAAATTTTTTAAATTTCCCTATTGACAAAGCAAAAAGCGTCTGCTATAATAAAAATAGGAATAGTTCCTATTATTGATTTGGAGCGAATGATGTCAAAACAAAGAGAACTGATAATGAGCATCGTCGAGTGCTGCGACGGACACATAACCGCGCAGGCGATTTTTGATATAGCACGAATAAAAATGCCGCACATATCCTTCGGTACGGTCTACCGCAATCTCGGCAGACTTTGCGAGGAGAAGCTTATCCGCGAGGTTCCCGTAACCGACGGTGCGGCGGTATATGAGATGATGCAGATACCGCACGGGCATCTCGTATGCGAGAGGTGTCAGAGAGTAGTCGACTTCCCTATCGCAGACGTCGGCGAGCTTGAAGAGAGACTTGACACAGAGATTCTCTCTTGCAGCTTTTGCGTTACTCATATTTGCAAAGCGTGCAAGAATAAAATTTAAAAATATAAAACAAAACATAATTCAGGAGGAAACAATTATGAATCTTAAGGGAACAAAAACAGAGAAAAATCTTATGGAGGCTTTTGCAGGTGAGAGCCAGGCAAGAAACAAATACTCGTTCTTCGCTTCCAAGGCAAGAAAAGAGGGCTACGTTCAGATAGCTAACATCTTCGAGGAAACCGCGGCAAACGAGAAGGAGCACGCAAAGATCTGGTACAAGTACCTGCACGGCGGCGAGGTAGGCACCACTGCCGACAATCTTCTTGATGCGGCTGAGGGCGAGAACTACGAGTGGACGGATATGTACGACCGTATGGCAAAAGAGGCTCGTGAAGAGGGCTTCCTTGAAATCGCGGCTCGCTTCGAGATGGTAGGTAAGATCGAGCGTGAGCACGAGGAAAGATACAAGAAGCTTCTCGCTAACGTAAAAGAGGGTCTTGTATTCTCCAAGGACGGCGACACTATCTGGCAGTGCTCCAACTGCGGACACATCTGCATAGGCAAGAAGGCTCCCGAGCTCTGCCCCGTTTGCTTGCACCCGCAGGCTTACTTCGAGGTAAAGAAGGAAAATTATTAATAAGAGATAAAAAGATACTTATATAAATAGCAACAAGCCGCTGTCAAACTGACAGCGGCTTGTTGCTATGTGTAAATAAAAGATGTTTTTGTTTTTAATTGCGTAATCCTACGCAAAATGTGACTGTGCACTCCAAGCATTATTCCTCGTCAAACCAGCCCGCAAGCTTCTGTATGCAGCAGATCGCATCACGGTTGTTTATCTTGCCGTCATAAGTTACGTCAAAGGCGAGCGCGTCAAATCCGTCGCCAAGCGTCTCGGTCAGATCCCAACCGCACAAGTATCTTATCATTAGGGTAATATCAACGTTTGAAAGCATACCGTCGCCGTTTGCGTCGCCAAAGACGTAGCTGATTATATCAAATTCCTCGTGCTGACACCTGTCGCATAATCTCGAGCGGAAGCCATCAGATGTCTCGGTGGGGCATACAAGCATATTCCAGCTGCCAAACGAATGACCGAGAGCGGACAGCTCTGTGTACGTGCTTCTCTCGCATCTTGAACAGATTGCATATTCTCTCCAGCCAATTTCCGTGCAAGTGGGTTCTTTCCCCGCGTAATACGTGTCGTTATGTCCAAGTGCAGACAACTCCTCGTAGGTGCTTCTGCCGCAGGTTGAGCATATTGCATACTCATCCCAGCCTATCTCGGTACAGGTAGGGACTTTGCCCTCGTAATGCGTGTCGTTATGTCCGAGTGCCGCGATTTCATCCGTCTCGGTCTTTCCGCACACGGTACATTCACGCACCTCAACACCCGTCTCGGTACAAGTCGGCTCTGTTTCGGTTTGCCATTCTCCCCAGCTGTGCAAGGGTGCTATCACTCTGTTTTCCTGCTTGTTACATACAGAGCAGATTCGCCTCTCAAGTCCGCTTGTAGTACAAGTATGTGCTACGAGCACCGTCCAATCACCGTAAGCGTGTCCGATGGCAGCAATTTCTCTGCTTGTACTGTCAGAACATATCTTACATACGCCTGTCTCTACTCCACTTGTTGTGCACGTTGCAGATGTTGTTACCGTCCACACGTATTCGTGGTAATACCTCATTGCCGAGGTCAAATAAAAATTGCCTTCACCGATTTTTATTGCGTTCCATTCTTCCTCTGTTCCGCAATAGTATACAATCGCATTCCAATAGATGAAAAAGAAAGCATTATCGCCCACGCTCGTGACGCTGTTGGGAATTTCTATGAATACAAGGCTCTCACAGCCACGAAAAGCGGAATCTCCTATGCTCGTGACGCCGTCAGGGATTGTTATGCTCCTAAGAATTTCGCAGTAATAGAAAACATCATCGCCTATAAACCTTGTGGTCGGATGCATATGGAACTCGGTTATCGCTTTTGATACAATGCCAAACAAATACAAATATGGATTATTATTGTTGCCGAGATATTTTCCGTTATTGTATACATTATATGTAAGGTTGCTACACCCCAAGAAAGCTCTCTCTCCTATACTCGTAACACCGTCGGGGATTGTTATACTCGTTAGATTACTACAACCAGAAAAAGCAGAATCCCCTATACTCGTGATACCGTCGGGAATAGATATACTTGTCAAACTCTCACAGTCACAAAAAGCTTCTTCCCCGATAATTTTTGTTTGCGGATGTATGTTGAACTCGGTTATTGATTTTGATATAATGCAAACCAAATACAAATATGGATTGTTGTTGTTACCGAGATATTTTCCGCTATTGTATACATTATACGTAAGTTTGCTGCAGTAATCGAAAGCGCGATCGCCTATACTCGTGACACTGTCGGGGATTGTTATGCTCGTCAGGCTGCTGCAGTCCACGAAAGCATAATTGCCTATTCTCGTCACACCGTCGGGAATAGTTATGCTCGTCAGACTACTGCAGTTTAAAAAAGCATAATCCCCTATGCTCATGACACTGTCGGGTATCGTTACACTCGTCAGGCTACTGCAGCCACGGAAAGCAGCCTCGCCTATGCTCGTAACGCTGTCAGGGATCACAATACTCGTAAGCCCCGTGCAGTGATAAAAAGCATAATTGCCTATACTCGTGATACTGCCGTCACTCGGAATAATGCTCGTTTTGCATCCTACTAATAACCTTTTATTATTCGTATCTATAATGCAGTTAACATTGCTATGATACACAGGATTTCCCGAGGACACGGCAATTCTCGTCAGACTCGTGCAGCCAGAGAAAGCATAATTGCCTATGCTCGTGACACTGTCGCCTATCATTACACTCGTCAGGCTGCTGCAGTCCCGGAAAGCAGAACTGCCTATGCTCGTGACACCATCGGGGATAGTTATGCTCGTCAGTCTGCTGCAGCCATGAAAAGCGTAATCGCCTATGCTCTCGACACTGTCGGGTATCGTTATACTCGTCAGGCTACTGCAGCCCGAGAAAGCAGCATAGCCTATGCTCTCGACACTGTCGGGGATCGTTATACTCGTCAGGCTACTGCAGCTCTCGAAAGCCCAATCGCCTATGCTCGTGACACCGTTGCCGATCGTTACGATCGTAAGGCGGGTGCAGTATTGGAAAGCATAATTGCCTATGCTTGTGACGGGATAGCCGTCTAATGTTGACGGAATAGCCAAAGCCCCACTGACCGACGTATTGCAGGCGGTTATAGTTGCCTCACCGTTAGATACGGTATACGTAAAATTACCGCTTGTTGCTGCGCTTGCATCTATACTAAACGCGCCTGTGAGCATAACCGTCACCGTGAGCAAAAACACGGCTACGGCTAATAAGCTTTTTTTCATCGAAATCCCTCCTAAAGAACATAAAACAAAAAAGGTGTACCTCAATCAAGAGATACACCAAAAAACGCACTCTTGACTGTTGCTACACGAATCAATACCACATTACGAAATGCAGAAAAAGAGTATGCGTTTTTATCAAAAAAAAACAAAAAGCATCCTCGTAACAGGTATATTAAATTCGTGTAGCAGATTAATTATAGCACCTTTCCCTGATTTTTACAAGAGTTTGAGTAAAAAAAGTACACCCTACCGCCTCCTTTTGAACAAAGTGAAGAATCTTATTATAAGCAAGTATACTTTTATAAAAGCAACCAAGTTAAGAGCAAGATTCTTCGTCACTTCGTTCCTCAGAATGACGAGAGAGACTGCAACAAAAAGACGGTTTTCACATATATCCCGCAAAGCAACAAGCCGCTGTCAATCTGACAGCGGCTTGTTTGTTTTTACTTTTTTACTTCTTCTTATTTCTCTCGCTGATTTCCTTAAACTGCTCTACCGTTTCGGCAAACATTTCTATAGCGTCGGTGATGACTTTGGGGCGACGAAGGTCTATCTCGGCTACGAGCAGGCTGTCTATCGGGCTCTTAGATCCACCGCAGGATAGGAAATCTATATATTTTTTGACGTAATCCGCGCCCTCGCTCTCGATTCGCTTGACGATAGCGGAAGCGGCACATATACAGGTAGCGTACTTATAGACGTAGAAATTATAGTAGAAATGAGGAATACGCATCCACTCGTATGCTATTTCACGGTCGCACACAACGGCATTACCGAAGTATTTTTTAACTATCGCGTAATATTCCTCGCATACGAGGTCTGCCGTGAGCGTCTCACCCTTCCCTACAAGCTCGTGTATGCGCGCTTCAAAGCGTGAGAACATGCTCTGGCGGTAAAGCGTACCCTTATAGGTTTCCATTAGCTGATTGAGCACCGAGAGTCTCTCCGCATCGCAGGTTGCCTCGCGAAGTCTCTTTGAAGAAAGAAGCAGCTCGTTTACCGTGCTTGCCACCTCTGCAACGAAAATAGTGTAATCCGACTCGTGTGGCTCGCAGGCACGGCGGGAAAAATAACTGTGCATACTGTGACCTGCCTCGTGGGCAAGGGTTGCCACGTCGTCTGTTCTGCCTATGAAATTCGTGAGAATATACGGCTCTGTATCGTAGCATCCGGAGCTATACGCACCCGAGCGCTTCGCCTTGTTGGGATATACGTCCACCCAGCCCTTGTTTTTGATACCGTCCGAGAGGATATCGCGGTACTCATCTCCGAGAGCCGAGACTGCATCAAGCGTGATTTCTACCGCTTCCTCGTAGGTATACTCGCGCTCAAACTCGGACACAAGCGGAACGTAGAGGTCATACATATGAAGGCTCGGAAGCCCGAGCATATCACGTTTTACTCTGTAATACTCGAAAAGCGGCTCAAGATTTGCTTCGACCGTATCCATCAGATTTTTGCAGATATCGGGTGTTACCTCGTCCGAGAAGGTGGACGCGGTAATGCTATCCTCAAACGAGCGAAGCTCAGCCACCGTTACCTTTTCCTTGACAAAGCCGCCAAGTATTGTTGCAAAGGTGTTTTTGTACTGCTCGTAGGATGCGTACATACGTCTGAAAGCCGCACGTCTGACGCGCCTGTCCCCGCTCATCAAAAATACGGGATAGTTTGCATCGGTCAGCTCTGCCGTCTTTCCTTGCTCGTCCTTTACCTTGCCGAGCTTCATATCCGAATTTTTGAAAATGCTGTAGATATCGTCGTGCGTACCCATACACTTTCTGATTTGTGCGTACACACGCTCGCCCTCATCGGTGAGCGTATGCTTTTTGTATCTGAACTCACCGTCAATCGTGCGGCGGAAATATTCAAGCCTCGGATACTCCCTAAACCACGAGTCAAGCGTATCTCCCTCAAGCTTCAAGAGGTACGGCGTCATATAAAATGATGCTTCACCTAAGCGGCTGAACAAGTCCATCACACGTCCGCTCATAGCCTGATACTTGTTTTGCGACATATCCACGTCAAAGCTGCGCGCGGCGTACTGATAGAGCTTCTCTATTACGCGCACTGCCGAGAAGTAGTCCTCGTAGGTTTGGTATAGGCTCTCGGGCGAGCTTATCATATCCTGCTCGTGCGCGGCAACCTTACCTACCATATCCTCGGCACGCTTCATATCCTGCCAAAAATCATCTTCTGTTTTGTATATTTTAGTCAAGTCCCATTTATATTTCGGATCTATTTTCTCTCTTATATCGGTCATTCTTTGTTCCTCCGTTTCGTATACTCATATTTTACCACTTTAGTTATAATGAGTCAAGGCAATGTAAAAAATTCGGGAGCTATTGCTAATTTGCTTAAATTATGATAAAATAGTATTGATAAATTTTAAAATCAAGGAGCGTCAGACATAATGATAACCTATGCTCAGATTCGCGAAAACGAAGCGATAAAAACCTATATAAAGGAAGCGGACAAGTCACTTGGCTCAATAGGCTACACAGAGCACAGCTTCGCCCACGTATGCAGAGTGGCAGAGGAGGCGGCAAGCGTGCTTGAAGCCTTGGGCTACGACGAGAGACTCTGTGAGAACGCGAAAATTGCAGGCTATATGCACGATATAGGAAACCTTATAAACAGAGTTGACCACTCGCAAAGCGGTGCCGTTATGGCATTCCGTATTCTTGACAATCTCGGAATGGATGCCGAGGACATTTCCTGCATCGTCAGTGCGATAGGAAATCACGACGAGGGTACGGGAATCCCCGTAAACGAGGTGGCGGCGGCTCTCATTTTAGCCGACAAATCGGACGTGCGCCGCACGAGAGTACGCAACCGCGAAAAGTCTACCTTCGACATACACGACAGCGTAAACTACTCGGTACAAAGCTCGAAGCTTGATATTTCAAAGGAAGATAAAACTATTACCCTGCTGCTCAAGATAGATACCGAATACAGCTCGGTCATGGACTTTTTTGAAATTTTCCTTACCCGTATGCTGCTCTGCAAAAAAGCCGCAGAAGCCCTCGGTATGCACTTTAAGCTGAAGATAAACGAACATTCTATGCTTTAATGAAGCCAAATAAAGTTATATACAGCAAAACCGCCGAGCATTTCCTGCTCGGCGGTTTTTGTTATATTGCTTATATATTACTTATAGTACTTTACAAGTGACTTAAACAGTCCCATCTCGTAGTTTCCTGCTACGTTCTTGTAAAGTCCGTCGCCTATACGCTCCGAGTGTCCCATCTTACCGAGCACACGGCCGTCGGGGGACGTTATACCCTCGATAGCGAGCACCGAGTCATTGGGGTTGAACGCTACGTCACACGAAGGATTGCCTGCAAGGTCAACGTACTGTGTCGCTACCTGTCCGTTTGCGATAAGGTTAGTTAGGCACTCGTCGTTTGCAATAAAGCGGCCTTCGCCGTGCGATATCGGAACGGAATAGATCTCGCCGACCTCGGTATTCATAAGCCAAGGAGACTTGTTTGAAGCCACTCTCGTTCTTACTATCTTCGACTGGTGGCGGCCGATAGTATTGAAGGTAAGGGTGGGGTCTGTATCCTTTATATCAACTATCTCGCCGTAAGGCACAAGTCCAAGCTTGATAAGAGCCTGGAAGCCGTTGCAGATACCGAGCATCATACCGTCGCGTGTATACATAAGCTTGTTTACTGCCTCAGCTACAGCACCGTTGCGGAAGAAAGCGGTAATAAACTTACCCGAGCCGTCGGGCTCGTCTCCGCCCGAGAATCCTCCGGGGATAAAGATTGCCTGAGAGTCAGCAACTCTCTTTGCAAAAGCCTCAACCGACTCTGCGATAGCAGATGCGGTAAGATTCTTTATAACGAATATCTCAGGTGTAGCACCCGCGTCTCTTACTGCCTTTGCACTGTCATATTCGCAGTTCGTACCCGGGAATACGGGAATAAGCACTCTGGGGGAAGCGAACTTTTCCTTCGGTGTGGGATATGTGGTTGCAGAGTAGGAAATAGGTGCAATATTAGTCTTTTTGTGCTTGATATTGCAGCTGTAAACGCTCTCAAGCTTATCCTCGGAAGCACCGAGAAGCTCGTCTATAGATACGCACTCGCCCTTGCAGCAAATTGATGCCTTCTCCTGCGTGTAACCGAGTGTTATACCGTCAACACAGTCACAGTTGCACTCAACTATAAACGCACCGTAGCGGTATCCGAATATATCGTCCATAGAAACTGCGTCGTCGAACTTAAATCCGATTGAGTTACCGAATGACATCTTCATAATACCCTCGGCTACACCTGCAAACGTGGGTGTATAGATAGCAGAAACGCATCCGTTCTCAACAAACTTGCGTACCTTATTATAAAGTGCTATCTGGCTTTCGGGGGTAGGTATTCCCTTTTCGTTATACTCGGGCTTGAGAAGCGCAACTCTGTGTCCTGCAGCCTTAAACTCGGGGGATACTATATCGCCTACCTTAGCCGTGGTTACGGCAAAGGATACAAGCGTGGGGGGAACGTCGAGCTGCTCAAAGCTTCCCGACATTGAGTCCTTACCGCCGATAGAAGCGATACCGTAGTCAAGCTGAGCATCAAACGCACCGAGAAGTGCCGAGAAGGGCTTGCCCCATCTCTTAGGATCCTTTTGAGGCTTTTCAAAATATTCCTGGAACGTGAGATAAACGTCCTCAAAGGAAGCACCTGCTGCGATAAGCTTTGATACCGACTCAACGACGGCAAGATATGCGCCGTGGTAGGGGCTCTTCTTCATGATCTGCGGATTATAACCCCAAGCCATAAGCGAGCAGTCGTCAGTATGTCCTGCCTCGGACGAGATCTTGTTTACCATAGCCTGAATAGGTGTGCTTTGGTTCTTTCCGCCGAAAGGCATAAGAACTGTTCCGGCACCTATGGTAGAGTCGAATCTTTCGCTAAGGCCTCTCTTTGAACAGACGTTGAGGTCTGCAGCCATGCTCTTCATTTCAGCGGCAAATGAATCTTTATACTCGCGCTTGAAGCTCTCGGACTTCGCCGCCGCTATATCAATATGCTTTTCAGCACCGTTGGAATTAAGGAATTCACGGCTGAGATCAACTATGGTCTTGCCCTTCCAGGTCATCGTCATTCTTCCCTTGTCGGTTACCGTTGCAACGACGGTCGCCTCAAGGTTTTCCTTGGAAGCAAGCTCGATAAATTTGTCTACGTCCTTTGCTTCAACAACTACTGCCATTCTTTCCTGGCTCTCGCTTATTG
>JAZORU010000015.1:0-7110 GCA_045656765.1 Eubacteriales bacterium | reverse complement strand
TAGAGTTATAAGGCTCGCTTGCGCTCGCCGTTATGAGCGAGGCTGCGCCTCGCGTTATGATATGATTGCCAAGATTCTTCAAACTGTGCCGAAGGCACATCATAACTGCGCGACGGCGCATCATAACTCATAACTTGCCCGCAGGGCAATCATAGTTTTTTGTTGTCCCTCGCGGGACAACAAACTGCATCAAGCGCGCGGCGCAAAAGCAACCTCGGGGTGCTTTCGCTTGACGCGTCTATCTGGAAGGCTATTTTCTGCCATGACCAGCCGTAGACGTAGCGCATCATCACTACGCGGCGCAGACGGCTGTCCTCTATTCGCTCGACGGCTGAAAGAAGCCTCTCGTAAATTGATTTAAGCGTATCTATGCGCTCGCAGAGCAGGCTCTTGTATCTGTCAGAGGCAAAATACGCGCAAGAACCCCCGTTTTTTATGCTTGCGAGGTGTATGCGAAGCTCGTCTATCTCGCGCTTAAGAGAGCGTATGGATTTAAGCTCCTGCTCTGTCGGAAGCGACTCCTCGGCTTTTTTCTTCCTATTCATATATCTTACCTCGCGCATATCTCGTCAAGCCTCTCTTTTATCGCGTCGAGCTTGCGGGAAAGTCTCTCTATATCTCTTGACATTTCGTCTATCTGCTCCTCGCTTTCCTCTATCTGTCCTATAAGCCGCTCAAGTGCAAGCTCTGTTGACTCTTGCATACCCGTTGCGTCAAAAATGTCTTCAATATCCGTGTAATATCCGTATTCCATTTCTTTTTCTCCTTTGTTTTTTTGTTGCTTACATCTGCCGTAAAGCACTACAAACGTTGACGTTTTGGTTTTTCACACAAAAAAAGGGTAGTCACACAAAATTTCTTTGCGTGACTACCCTTCGTTCCCGTATTCACTGACGGGAGGATGTCATTTCCTTGGCTATGTATTTTATTTTACTGATAAATTCTAATGATAAAATCTATTGTCAAAAGCCGATGCCGACGCATACACCGCATCCTCGGCACTTGATGATAAAACGAGCGTCCTCTTCGCCCGAATAAACGAATAGCCGCGTTTCCCGCTTCACAGCTACGCTTCCTGCATCAAGCAGACGCGCGTTGCAAGCAGGGCATTTGAGCTTTGGCAATTCGCGGTCAGGGCGGTAAAAGGTCTTTTTTGGTGGTTTTGTTGCGTGTAACACTTTCATCGTTCCTTTTTCGTATTTTTGCAAGCTGCATCGTGCGTGCGGTCCGTAAGTGAGGGAAAACGGCAAAGCTGAAGGAAAGGGACGCTCATCAGCCGTTGCATCAAGCCGTGTCGGAAAACCCGCGCAAGAAACGAGACAACTTGTCTTGGATATATGATATCACCATACTTTTTGTTTGTCAAGAGAGAAATCGAAAAATTTTTTATAAATTGTAAAAACTTGGGAAAAGAAACGAGACTTACGGAGTTTTATCATAAACAGCCGTTTTAATGACGGATATTGTTGCTTTGGGCAGAAAGCTGAAAACGAAAATATTTTAAGCAGGGCACAGAGACTGGCTTTGCAGGAAGCAGATTTGCATATAGGTCATATACTATACTAAATCTACTATACCGTCCACGAACTATACCGTCCACGAACATTTTTCGAAAAGAATTACGAAAAAGTTTCGTAGTTTTGTTCTTGTCCTCTCTTGACTTTTTTTTATGCGTGAATTAAAATAATTGTGGAGGGAGAAAAATATGACGTACAGACAGCTTGCTCAGTTGGCTGGTGTTTCTGTATCAACGGTTTCGAAGGCGCTTTCGGGCAGTAAGGAGATCAGCTCCGAAACGGTTGAACGAATACACCGTCTGGCTGTTGAAAACGGAATAAAGCGCCCCCATTACTACCGTTCGGCGCACATGACGTCTATTGCGATCGTCGCACCTGATTCGACCAGCAGATTTACCTCTCAGACGATAGATCTCGTGTCAAGGACTCTTTGGGCAAACAACATAATTCCTAAGGTGTATTTGTGTGCTGAAAATCTGCAAAAATACTGCAATGCGATCGAAGCTATAGATAATGACGACTGTGTTGGGATCATTTCTTTGTATGATAAGAGGGCGTTTGCACACAATATTGATCTTCCGATACTTCATATCTCTTATCTGAAGATGCTTTCCGGAACCTTTTCGGCTGACAACGAGAATAGCGGTCTCACTCAGGCAATAAGACACCTCGCTTTTCTTGGACACACGGAGATTGGTTACGTGGGAATATCAAATTCGGTGTACGAGGAAGAGAATTTTAAGAAGATACTCGAGATGCAAAAGCTTGAATTCACGCCCGGATACGTGTACAGACCGACGGATTACCGTTGGGAAAACGGAGACGATGCAGTAAAGTACTACATGTCCTTGCCGTCAATGCCGACGGCGTTGATAACATCCTCTGACGAGGTCGCTATAACAATGGTCGACTCGTTTGCGAATAAGGGAGTTAGCGTTCCTTCGGATGTTTCAATAATCGGTGTCGGCAATTCGCTTTGTACTATGTGTACAAAAAACTTTATTTCTTCTATCGAGGTATCTACCGAGCAGACGATAACGACGTTGGTGAAGCTTTTCTTGCGCGATATTGCCCAAAAAAGCGAGTTTCCGAAGACGGAATACGTCGTTCCGCAAAGCGTGCTTATCGTGCGCGGATCTACGGCTCCCCCGAGAACGAAGAAAAAGCACAAATCGCAATAACGAATGTGCTGTGATAATTACGTTCTTTTTTTGCAGCAAACCGTGAAAATCCGGTGCGCTGTAATTAAATAAAAAAGAAAGAAAAAGGAGAAAAAACAATGAAAAAATTATTCGCTTTAGTTTTAACCGTGGTTATGCTTGCAGCTATGGCAGTATCTGCATCTGCGGCTACCTACCCGCTTGAAGGTGAAAACTTCTTCTTCCAAGACGGTACCGCTACGGGAATCGAGCTTTCCGAGAACAGAATTATAATGTCGGAAGACTCCTACGCTTCTCATTGGGCAAGCGCACAGCTTTTTGCCAATGACGACGTAAAGGACGGCTTTACGGTTAAGATAACCGATATCGAATGGGATGAAGATCAGAACAACGCTGTTACTATCGTTTACGGAAACGGAACAGCTCCCTCTCTCGCCTATATCGACAGCTACACGAGTAACTTCGTTCTTCTCGTAATGAAGGACGGCAGCATCGTATTCTGGGGCAACGGCTACCGCGGCGATATGACCTACGGCTTGTGGGTTGGCGTTAAGGTTACCGACGTATCTCTCGGCGAGTCTGTAACCGAGTTTACATACTCGATGGTTCCGAACGCTGACAATAGCGTTTACACGTTCTACGTAAACGATATCGTTCTCTTCGAGTACAATATCGAAGTAGAGAACGCAATTGATGAAAACGGACACTATGCATCCGTTATCAATAACCCCCACAACCATCCCTGCAACTTCGGCTTTATGGTTCTTGACGGAACCTACGATGCAGGAAGAGAAGGCTGGGGCAGAATGCCTACAGGAACTCTCGCTTACACCATCGCTGAGGTTGACAGCGTAGGTATAGCTCCCGCTAACCCCGTTAAGCCCGGACAGAGCGGCGAGCAGGCAGGCGATCAGGCAGACGATACGACAAGACCTCTTCCTGTGATTGGCAAGCCCACTGAAAACACGACCGTAGCTCCCGGTACTACGGCGCCTGCACCGACAACCGAAGCTAACAATACTAACCTTATCATAATAATAGCTGCATCTGCAGCTGCAGTTGTTGCAATAGCTGTAGTAGTTATCATTGTTGTAGCAAAGAGCAAAAAGGCAAAGAAGGATAAGGAATAAACTACATCGCTGACAAAGGCTTCTGTGAAGAAGAAAATGCTTTGTGAGCAACGCCAACAAAGATGCGGTCGCGGCAATGATTGCCGCGACCGTTTTTGTAAGGTGTGTGCAAAAAAAGGAAAGCTAAAAAACAAAAATACAGAAAATCTTTACAATTGTTTTTTTTGCTTTTGCTTTTGATGTATTGACAAACGAAAAATATATATGTATAATGAATATGTGTAAGAAGAAACACAAACCCACAAAAACGAAAGGAACAAACGTTATGAAACTTTTGAAGAAAATGCTTATTCCGATGTTGCTTCTCACGCTCATCATTTCTATGGTGCCTTCTGTGAGCGCAGACTTCGGACGTTCGTACACGGCAAAGTACGGAACCCCCGATATTGACGGTAAAATTGATGCTGTATGGGATACTGTAGAATGGACGTACGTTGACAAGACCTGGGACGGCGTTAACGAATCTGACGCAGTCGTAAAGGTTAAGCTTCTCTGGGACGAGGGCCTTCTCTACTTCCTTGCTGATATCTATGACAGCAACTATGCCGCAGATCTTGATATGTTCGAGGTATACGTTGATATGACCAACACGAAGTCGGTTGAGTATGGCTCTGACGACTCGCAGACGCGCTTTAAGCTCGACGGCGAGACCGTAAAGGGAATTCCCGAAGTTGCAGGAAAGAACGCACAGCAGGCGGCTGAGTTCTACGTAGAAAAAGTAGATGATACCAATTACATAATGGAAGGCGGCTTGAGCCACGTTGCAGGAACACCTCAGGCAGGTAACGTATACGGAATTGAGTTCATGTACAGTGACGGCAGAGCAGGTGGAACCGAGGCTCTTGAGCACTATCGCTGGAACATCAACCAGCCGGCAGGAGAGCTGGGCGCTTGGGAGTCTACTGAGCACTGGGGAACATTGTACCTTGCTGACCAGGACGGAATAGTACCCGAGAACGTACCTGCGCTTACCCCACCTCCCACGGATGCTCCCACTGAAGCTCCCACAGAGCCGGAAACGACGATAAGAAATGGCCCTAATGTTGTTACAAAGGCAAGCACTACGGCTGCTAACACAACAGCAGGTGTAGACGACGCTCCCGCAGGCGAGGGACTTCCTATAGGCGTTATTATCGGAATCGGCGTGGCAGTAGTAGCTGTTGCAGCAGCTGTTATCATAATCGTTATAAAGAAAAAGAACAGCTGATAAAGCGGATATCGCAAAGAAAGTAAGATAATTTTAGGGGTGTTGCCGTGTTTAAAAGCACAGCGCACCCCTATATAGTTGCAAAACAAGAATAAAAAGCCGAAAGGCTTGAGGAAAAACAATGCTGCTTGAAAACGCTAAATTTATAACAACAACAGACCCCCGCGCAGACGTAGCGCCTCTCTTTCGTAAGGAATTTTCGCTCTCGGGCAAGGTAAAGAGTGCAAGCCTGACTATTACGGCACGCGGACTTTACGAAGCGCATATAAACGGAAAGCGCGTGGGCACTTTCGTCCTTGCTCCCGGCTGGACCGCGTACCGCTATCGCGTGCAGGCGCAGACCTACGACGTGACGGGCATGCTCGGCGAGGACAACACTATCGACGTGCTTTTGGGTAAAGGCTGGCACTTCGGCACTATCGAGCGCAAGTCCTACTCGGATATCTGCGAGCCGTGCATTATAGCGTCTCTTGATATAACCTACGAGGACGGCAGAGCCGAGAGTATCGCAACCGACTCGTCGTGGCAGTATGCTAACACGGGAATCCTTTACAACGACCTCTATAACGGCGAGACCTTTGACTCAAACGTGACTCTTGAGGACTGGGCGGCTGCCCTTGAGACAGACGGCAAAAAAGAGGCTCTTGAGGCTCAGCAGGGTGAAGAGGTCACCGAGCAGGAGGAAATATATGCTATAAATTACTTTATCACCCCGAAGGGCGAGAGAATAATCGACTTCGGCCAGGAGGTCACGGGCTACGTGTGCTTCCGCTCGGTCGGCAACAAGGGTGAGAAGATAGTTATAGACCACGCGGAGATTCTTGATAAACACGGAAACTTCTATAACGAAAACTACCGCGGCGCGAAGGCGCGCATAGAGTATATATGCGACGGAGACAAGGGAAAGTGGTATCACCCGACCTTCTCCTTCTATGGCTTTAGATACATTCGACTGACAGAGTATCCTACCGACGAGCTATACGTCGGCGACTTCAAGGCGATAGTAGTTCACTCGGACATGAAGCGCACGGGACGCTTTAAGTGCTCTGACACTATGATAAACCGTCTCTATGAAAATATAATATGGGGACAGAGAGGAAACTTCCTCGACGTTCCGACGGACTGCCCGCAGAGAGACGAGCGCGCAGGCTGGACGGCTGACGCGCAGATATTCTGCCGCACGGCTGCTTACAACTACGACGTAAACAAATTCTTCCGTAAGTGGCTGCGCGACCTTGCGCTTGACCAGCTTGAAAACGGCTTGGTTCCGCAGGTAATTCCTTCGATATGGCATCCGCAGTCAGGGTATACCTGGGCTGACGGTGCTTTTGCTTGGAGCGATGCCGCAACCATCTGCCCGTGGGAGATGTACGTTGCATACGGCGACAAGGCTATACTCGAAGCACAGTACGAATCTATGAAAAAGTGGAGCAACTACTTTTACTCAAAGGGGGACTGCCCTGAAGACTGGGTAAGAGGAAATCAGTACGGCGACTGGCTCGCGCTTGACCACGCGGAAGGCTCGTATAAGGGGGCTACCGACGACTGCTTGCTTGCGACGATGTTCCTTATATACTCTACCACCCTTACGGCAAAGACCGCAGAGGTGCTGGGTGAAGAAAAAGACGCAGAGCTCTATTTTGAACGCGCAGACAAGATAAAAAAGGTATTCACTGACAGCTTTGTGCGTGATGACGGGTATCTTACCTGCGATACGCAGACCGCATACGCTTGCGCTCTCTGCTTTGATTTGGCGCCCGACCGTGCGAAATACGCACGTCATCTCGCTGACAAGGTCACGGAAAACGGCGACCGCATACAGACGGGCTTTATCGGAACGGCATACATTATGGACGCGCTCTCCGAGTGCGGCTACGCAGACGTTGCGTATAAGCTTCTTATGCAGACACAGTTCCCGTCATGGCTCTTCTCGGTTCGCAAGGGCGCGACTACCGTGTGGGAGCACTGGGACGGACTCAAGCCGAACGGCGACGTGTGGTCGGCTGATATGAACTCCTTCAACCACTACGCATACGGAGCCGTTGCTTCCTGGATGTATGGAACAGTTTGCGGAATCAAGCCCGACGAGGAAAATC
>JAZORU010000014.1:0-59512 GCA_045656765.1 Eubacteriales bacterium | reverse complement strand
TTTTCTTCTGGAATTTTCGAGTTTCTCACACACAATACTAAAGTATTGTTTCTTTGTGTTCATCTCTCGTCTTGTTGTTCAATTTTCAATGACCTACGCCTCAAGCCCCACCGGACTCGCGACCTTCCTATTATACCGCATCCGCTCGCTCTTGTCAATACCTTTTTAAAACTTTTTTCAAGTTTTTTCAAAGCACTAACCCGCTCCGTCAGCGGCTTTGTTAGTATACCACTTCAATATGCGGCTTGTCAATACCTTTTTTAAAAGTTTTTTCACTTTTTTTAAAAAAAGTATTTCTTTTGCCTTATGCAAGTGATATAATATATTTTAGCCCGAATTTTATCAAATATTACATTAATTGCAAAATTTAACAATTCAGCATTCGAGCAGTCCGAGGGGACAACGTATATATAAATATAATGAAGAAAAAACCAAGGAGTCGTAAAACGCTATGAAAAAAGAAGCATGCCCCTGCCCCGAGCGTTTAGGTAAGGTCGGCGGTCAGGCTGTAATGGAAGGCGTGATGATGCGAAGCGGTGAAAATGTAAGCGTAGCCGTCAGAAACGAGGATAAAAGCATCACCGTCGTAAACGATAAATTCGTATCAGTAAGAAAAAAGCACAAGTGGCTTAACATCCCGATACTTCGCGGTATAATAAATATGGTGGAAATGTTATCTCTTTCTATCAAAACTCTCAACGTATCAGCCGACGCTTTCGTTGGTGATGCCTTTGAAGAAGAGCCCTCGAAGTTTGAAAAGTGGGTAGAAAAGCATCTCGGCAAGAAGATGCTTGACGTAGTAATGGTGATAGGAACGGTGCTCGGACTTGTTCTCGGCGTCGGTCTTTTCGTTCTTTTACCGAGTGCCGTCGTCGGCGGCATCGACCATCTCTGCGGAGGTGTACTTTCCGAATACAATCTTTTTGCTCTTTGCGAGGGCGTTATAAGAATCGCGATATTCGTTCTTTACATCTATCTCGTATCGCTTATGAGCTACATCCGCCGCACCTTTGAGTTTCACGGTGCGGAGCACAAGAGCATTGCCTGCTACGAGGCTGGCGAGGAGCTGACACCCGAAAACGCGAAAAAGCACTCGCGCTTCCACCCGCGTTGCGGAACGAGCTTCATGTTCGTTATAATGATACTCAGCATTTTCATATTTACCGCAGCACGTATGCTTTTCTCAGCTCTTGCCGAGAATCTTCTTCTCTACTGGGCGTCAAAGCTGCTGCTCGTGCCGCTCGTTATAGGACTCGGTTTCGAGTTTATTATGTACGCGGGAAAGCACGACGGCCCCGTTGTCCGCATACTCTCTGCCCCCGGACTCTGGATGCAGAGAATAACCACGCGCGAGCCTGACGAAGAGCAGCTTGAGGTAGCAATAGCAGCAATCAAAGCGGCAATGCCCGACGAATTTCCCACAGAGCGATCCCCCGAAGACACAAACGTGCCCGACGAGCAAGTCGGCAATGTAAGTTCAAATGACTAAAGCCGAGCTTATTGAGGCGCTTGCCGCAGCGGGCTCCGGAGAGCCGCGCGCGGAAGCAAAGATAATATTGGAAGAAATATTCGAGACGCCGTTTTCGGCTCAGCAGCTTTACCCCGACAGAGAATACGACGAAAAGGTGCTCTGCGAGGTCATCTCACGCAGAAGCACGGGCGAGCCGCTTCAATATATAATAGGACACGCGTATTTTTGCCGTGAGAAGTATATTCTTAATTCAGACTGCCTCATACCGAGGCAGGATACAGAGCTTCTCGTTTACAAAGCGGCGGAACTGCTCCCCCCTCACGCGCACTTTGCAGACCTTTGCACAGGCACGGGCTGCGTTGCGATATCCACGCTTTGCGAGAGGAAGGACACGACGGCAGAGGCCTGCGACGTAAGCGAGGGTGCAGTCGCGGCGGCAAGAGAAAACGCAAGGCTGAACGGAGTCTCGGACAGGCTGACGGTATACTCTGCGGATATATTCAAAGATCCCTTGAAGGATAAAAAATACAACGCTATCCTCTCAAATCCCCCATACATTCCGACAGAGGTGGTAAAAACGCTCGACCGCGAGGTCCTGCGTGAGCCGCATCGCGCGCTTGACGGGGGCGAGGACGGGCTGGATTTCTACAGATATATTATAAAGAATTTCAAAAAAAACCTTGCCGACGGCGGATTTTTCGCTTTCGAGATAGGCTACGACCAGGGAGAAGCAATAGTGTCCCTCGGCAAGAGCGAGGGATGCTCCTGCGAGGTTTTCCGCGACGTCTCGGGCATGGCAAGGGTTGCCGTACTTTATGTCAATCAAGAAAAATAACACATAAACTGATAAGACAACTATAAACAAGGAGTAAAGTGCATGAAAATTGCAGTTCTCGCAGGGGGTATTTCACCCGAGCGCAACGTATCGCTCTCCTCTGCCACACTTATAAAAAACGCACTCATCAAAAGAGGACACCGCGTGGCTCTCGTGGACATTTGCACGAGCATCGAGCCCGCAGACTCACTTTTTGACACAAAGGAGTCAGAGCCCTACAAAATAGGAACAGAGTCCCCGACGCCCGAGCTTCTCGCGAAGATGAAGCGAGACTGCGGCGGCGAGATAGGACGCGGAATAGTTGATATTTGCCGCATGGCTGACGTAGTATTTATGGCTCTGCACGGCGGAATCGGCGAGAACGGTCAGCTTCAGGCAATTCTCGACTCGCACGGCATACACGAATACTCGGGCTCAGGCTTTGTTGGCAGTATGCTCGCAATGAACAAGGATTTAGCTAAAATGCTTCTGCGCTCGGCAGGAATACCTACGCCTGACTGGACCATGCTCACAGGCAGAGAAAACGCAGTTGCAGAGACTGAGGAAAAGATAGGATATCCTTGCGTTATAAAGCCGAACACCTGCGGCTCAAGCGTGGGAATCTCGCTCGTTCATAACAGAGAAGAGCTCGAGCGTGCTCTTGACAGCGCCTTCTCGTTTGAGGACAGCGTTATGTGCGAGAGACTTATCTCGGGCAGAGAGCTGACAGTCGGTATTCTCGGCGGCGAGGTGCTTCCCGCGGTCGAGATAATACCCCGCGACGGCTTCTACGATTACAAAAACAAATACGCGGCGGGCGGTGCTACCGAGCTTTGCCCCGCGCCAATATCGGACGACGTTGCGGATATGCTCGGCGGCATAACGAAGCAAGGCTTCGATGCGCTTCGACTCTCGGGCTACGCGCGATTTGACTATATCTATTCCGAGGCAGAGGGCAAGGCTTACTGCCTTGAAGCAAACACCCTGCCGGGCATGACACCAACGAGTCTGTTGCCTCAGATGGCTGCGGCTGTCGGAATTGAATACGGTGAGCTTTGCGAGCGTATATGTATGCTTGCGAAGAGCAAAACGAGGGACTGATATGATAGGAATATTCGACAGCGGTCTTGGGGGGCTGACGGCTCTGAAGGAGCTGAGAGAGCTTCACCCAACCTGCGACATAGTTTATTTCGGTGATACGGGCAGAGTTCCGTACGGCACGCGCTCAAAGGAGATACTTTTGCGTTATGCCGACGAGGATATACGTTTTCTTCTCTCAAAGGGAGCAAACAGGATCCTTGCCGCTTGCGGAACGGTAAGCTCGGTTGCGCTTCCCGTGCTCGAAGGAATCTACGGCGTCAAGGTCACGGGAGTTGTGAAGCCTGCGGCAGCCGAAGCCGCGGCAAAAACGAAAAACGGCATTATCGGCGTCATCGGTACGGGTGCGACGATATCAAGCGGCGCTTTTTCGCGCGAAATTGCATCCCTCGACCAAAGAATACGCACGGTAGAGGTCGCGTGTCCTCTTTTCGTGCCGCTTGTTGAAAACGGCTTTATCGGACGTGGGTGCGAGATAACCGCGCTTGCCGTCAGAGAATACCTTAAAAGCATCAAGAAATCGGGTGCTGACACGCTGATTCTCGGATGCACTCACTTCCCTATTATCTCGGATATCATCGCCGACTATCTCGGAGATGGCGTTACCCTTGTAAACAGCGGAAGCGCCGCCGCACGCGAGCTTTATTCCGCCTGCAAGGACGAGGTTGGGTGTGGCAAGTGCGATATTTACGTATCCGACAATCCCGCAAACTTTGAAGCGGTAGCAAAAATATTCTTAGGCTCGGACAGCGTGCCCGAGGTGCACACGGTAAAGCTCGAAGCTTAGCCGCTTAAGAGAAATTTTGATTTTTCTCTTTACTTTTCGCTTTTGATATGATAATATATGTATAACAAAAAGCAACGACGGGGAGAAGTACCACGCGGTTTACCCTTTCAGAGAGTGTTCGGCTGGTGAAAGAACATAGGGGACGGTGCGAAATACACCCTTGAGCTGCGACTTTGAAAATCAGCGAGGCTGACAGTAGAAGCCGTCGGGCGCGCCCGTTACAGCGCAGAGTCACGGACTCACAAAGGGGTATGCCGCGAGGCGTGCCTGTGCATGAGGTGGTACCGCGAAGCATTCGCCCTCTGCAACCGTCGGTTGCAGAGGGCTTTTAATTTTGAAAATAAAAAATTCAACATAAAATCAAGGAGACAAAAATGCAGATTTACGAAGAGCTTGTCGAGCGCGGTCTTATCGCGCAAACGACGGATGCGGAGCTTATCCGCGACATGATAAACAACGGAAAGGCAACCTTCTATATCGGATTTGACTGCACGGCAGACAGCCTTACTGCAGGTCATTTCATGGCACTCACGCTTATGAAAAGACTTCAGATGGCAGGCAACAAGCCGATTGCCCTTATCGGCGGCGGCACTACCATGATAGGTGACCCCTCGGGCAGAACCGATATGAGAAAGATGCCCACAAAAGAGGATATCGATCATAACGCCGAGTGCTTCAAGCGCCAGATGGAGCGCTTTATCGAGTTTGGCGAGGGCAAGGCGATGATGATAAACAACGCAGACTGGCTTCTCGGACTTAACTACGTAGAGCTTCTTCGCGACGTCGGACATTGCTTCTCGGTAAACAATATGCTTCGCGCAGAGTGCTACAAGCAGAGAATGGAAAAGGGACTTTCCTTCCTTGAATTCAACTACATGATAATGCAGTCCTACGACTTCTATCATCTCTATAAGGAATACGGCTGTAATATGCAGTTCGGCGGAGACGACCAGTGGTCGAATATGCTCGGCGGAACCGAGCTTATCCGCAAGAAGTTAGGCAAGGATGCACACGCGATGACTATCACCCTTCTTACCGACTCGCAGGGAAAGAAGATGGGCAAGACCGCGGGTAACGCAGTATGGCTTGACGCGGCAAAGACCACGCCTTACGAGTTCTATCAGTACTGGAGAAACGTAGCGGACGCCGACGTTCTCAAGTGCATCCGTATGCTCACCTTCCTGCCTATAGAGGAAATAAACAAAATGGATTCCTGGGAAGGCGCTCAGCTTAACACCGCAAAGGAAATTCTCGCATACGAGCTTACTGCTCTCGTTCACGGCAAAGAGGAAGCCGAGAAGGCAAAGGAAGCCTCCCACGCACTTTTCGCAGGCGGTGCTAACGACGAAAATATGCCCTCTACCGAGATTACGGAAGACCAGCTCACAGACGGGGCTGTCTCTGTGCTTGACCTGCTCGTTATCTGCTCTCTCGCTCCTTCAAGAAGCGAGGCGAGACGCTTGATACAGGGCGGCGGTGTGTTTGCCGACGACGAAAAGATCACCGACGTCTACCACACGCTCTCAGCTGATGCGCTTAAAGAAGGCGTAAAGCTCCGCAAGGGCAAAAAGACCTTCCATAAGGTTGTTTTGAAATAAAAAAGAACAGAAAAAGCTGTATCAAACGCATAAGGTTTCGTTTGATACAGCTTTTTGTTTAACAAGGGGATTGTTGGTAAGAAGTAAGAAGTAAGAGTCAAAATCAAAAAGAAAAAGCCGCATAAGAGTCGTACTCTAAAGGATAGTAAAAAGGAACCGTAGAAAGTAAAATTTCTACGGTTCCTTTTTTTCAGTTCTTATAAATCAAACACATACCATCAATTTATTCAGTGCATTTTCGGTCATGCTTAATTTGGTTGCTACATAGTTTTCCATGTATTTGTAATCGGGATTACCATCTTTCTCCGCCGGCAAAGGAATTCTGCTCTTTTCCATATCTTCCTTTTTCCACTTATCTATGAAAGCGTATCTTTTACCTACTGTTTTCAAAAGAGGAATAATAAAAAATGCAATGTCTCGATTCATTTCAAACCTTGGATATAAAACATTTACATCGTCTGATGCCCAAAATATTTCATCCTGATAAAACGCTTCGCCGATAGAACCATTATAACTCAGTGTAATTGTATTTTGTGGATGTAGGTGTTCATCGTTTGAGATATAAGCAGTGATACCATTATTAATGGCACTTGCGCCTATAAATCTTATTTTACCATCCTTCATATCTGCCTTTGTCAGTCGTTTCCCCTTTTGCACATTAAACAAATCAGATATTTGAAACAGTTTCCATCTGCTCATATCAATTTTGCCTGAAACACCGAATTTCTTCGCTGACTGCAAGTCAGTCAGCGAAGAGCTGACTGCAAGTTCCAGATTTTTCATATATGATTCCATATATGAAAAATCTGGATTGCCTGTTTCATCAATAGGCAATTTTATTGTATTTTGCAACAGTTTTTTACCGGTACACATTTCTTTAAATTCGTATTTTTTTGAAGATACGCTTTGTATAACAGTTGCTATGAATTGCTGAGCATAGCCGTTAATTTCAAATTTAGGAATTAAAACATTCACTCTTCCGTGCGATACACAATGATAAGCCTTTTCTTGATAAAACGCTTTGCCAAACATATCAACAGTAATTGTATTGCCTGGCCATTTTTTAGCATTCTTATCTTCAATATATGCTACGATACCGTTGTTTTCCTTGCCCGATGAAACTAATGGCGTTTCTCCATCTACAATATTTTTAGGCTGTATATCATCACTTGATAGGAAGGCATCAAAGAAATCGCCGATTAAAAATTCGTGCCACTCTTTTACATTGATTTTTCCCATTATTATTTGTCTTCTCCTTTCAAAATAATGCTTATTTCGTTTTCTTTAGAAGATATTTCGCTATCATACATAACCTTTTTTATCAAAGAATCACTGAATTCCTTCACATCAATTCCTTGCTTAAACATCAAATAATCCATCATGGTTTTTGTGAAATCTTCTTCAGAAATTTCAAATGGTTTTTCGGGCATTTGATAGCTCAAATTTTTAGAAGGCTTAATCCATTGAACAGTATCATCCCCCGTTTGTTTACGGATAACATCCACCCATCTATCTTCGATACTTTGCCATCTGTCTTTAATGTCTTGTCTGCCTTGATTTTTAACGGTTTCTAAGCCATCTTCTTCTATGTAACAAGCGAAGATTTCTTTATCATTTTGAGGAACTCCTGCTGTAAAAATAAAGATGGACGTTGTAACTCCTTCTGAAAAAACTTTTTCAGGTAATTTTATGATTTTCTCAAGAGTACTGTGCTTGAGCAGTTTTCTTCCCTTTTTATCTTTTTCCAATTTCTTATCAGGGAGAATAAACGCACATTTGGTATTTCTTGGTACATTTTTTAATACGTTTTCAACGATAGTCAAGCAACCATATTTAGACTCGAAAGGTGGGTTCATCAGCACTTTCGTAATGCTTTTGGACTTTATCCAATCACAAGCTTCCTGTGTTCTGCTATCGAGGTGTTCCAAGTTGGTTTTTCCGTCTTTGTGAATAAGCATATTTGCACAAGCAAGAGCAAATATTTCTCGGTCAAATTCAATGCCATACAACTGAGTATCTTTAATTTTGGAGGCTTTTTTCGTGTTGATTCCGCCTGCTTCTTTCATCATATTACACATTGCTTTTACCAAAAAAGCACCCGATCCACAAGCGGCATCTAATACATTATCATTTTGATTTACTTCTATCAATCTATACATAAATGAAGTAATATGATCTGGTGTAAAAACTTGACCGCTTTCAGATTTTTTCTTGTATCGGTTAAACTCGTTAAAGAATATACCCATAACGTCTTCACCGTTCCAATAATCCGAATTAACACAATCTGAAATCTCAGAAACCCAAGAAATAAAATTATTAATAGCTTCTTGGTTGGTTGTGTTGTTCATTTTGATTTCGGCATACACTTCTGTTAGCAAGTCGAGTTTTAAATTTTGTTTTCTACTTTCTTCTAATGATTTTGAAAGTGTGCTAAGAATAGAATTTTTCATCAAAGTAAAATCCATATTTTTAACTAGTAATGCACCATATCTTTTAGCAACCAAAGCACAGGCAGTAAAAATCATTCTATGATATAAATTTTTAATACCAAACTCTGTGTGCAAACAATCGTTGATACGTTTGGTTAAGTTGTAAATATGTTGCTTATCGATGGTATCTTGTGTAAAGATTGCTAAATAATATGATTTGTCTTGCAATATGTTTGAAATCTGATCAGCAGATATCTCAATGTTGTTTTTGAAAACTCTAATATCTACACCATTGTATAGTATTCCACAAACATTTTTATATTTGGTTAGGACAATATTACAGTTTTTTATGAGTTCTTTTTCCCATTTTTGCAATGAAATATCTTCTTGTTCAGATTTCGTTTCCAAAATAATTGCAGGCAAGGTACAGTCATTTGGAAGATACCAACCGTCAGGTTTATCAATTACACCTTTGAATCCCAACTGATTGAAAGTTGTAATTTGCCCTGTTCCTTGTTTTACATTAGCTTCAGCTTTATCAAAACCAAGCTGAATTTTAGAAATATCTCTAACCTCGTCTTCAGTACGACATACAATTTTATCTGCCATTGCTTTTTCCTCCGTTTCCTTCCTGCTTCTTTAAATATTCATCAGCCGCTTTATTAAATAAATCTGCCATACTATGCATATTGTCATCGTAAGCAATAGCTGCAAGTAAACGTTTTACTTTAACAGGGTCCATCCTAAATTGGACTTGTCTGGTACGAGTAGCTTTGTTCTCTTTAATCAAAGATAGCACCTCCTAATGATATCATTCTATCTTGATATAATGATATCATTTATAACAGGAGTTGTCAAGACTTTTTGTCGCATACCACAACAAGCAGGGAAAATGTACATTACATTTTCCAATTCTTTAGGATATCCTAAAACCTTATATGCAAAAAGCAGAAACGTTTTCTCGTTTCTGCTTTTTAAATTACTATCCTTAATGGTACGACTCATACGCGACTTTTCTTTTTGGTCGAGATGACAGGATTCGATTCTCCGCCCTCGACGGGCTCCGGTCCGGTCGGATCTGAACGTCCCCCGGACGTTCATTCAACACCGACCGTTCGAATCCTTGCATTATTAAAAGCATAAAAAGAAAGCACCGCAAGGGTGCTTTCTTTTTATGGTCGAGATGACAGGATTCGAACCTGCGGCTTCCACGTCCCGAACGTGGCGCTCTACCAAACTGAGCCACATCTCGTTTTACCAAGGTATTTTATCACAAAGGCATAGCTATGTCAAGAGTTTGGCAAAAAATATATTTTAATTGGAGAATTGTCAGATCGGCTATGCCGAAACGCTCTTATTTTCCGTATTTTTCAACGAGATAATCGATAGCTTCGGTATAGCCCGAGAGTCCGTGACCGATAATGCTGCGCTCGCAATAAAGCCCTGCGTATGAGGTTTGACGGAAGGGCTCTCTTTCGTTTACCTTCGATATGTGCACTTCAACCGCAGGTATACCGACGGCTTTGAGCGCGTCGAGAATAGCGACGCTCGTATGCGTATATGCGGCGGGGTTTATTACAATTCCGTCAAAGTGCCCGTATGCCGACTGTATCTTATCCACGATATCTCCCTCGTGGTTAGACTGATAGCACTCGCACTCAACGCCAAGCGCCTTGCACTTCTCGTCTATTTGCTCAAGCAAAGCAGTGTAGGTATCCTTGCCGTAAATATCCGGCTCTCTGATGCCGAGCATATTTATATTAGGTCCGTTTATTACAAGAAGCTTCATATATTTCTCCGTTAACACCCGTTTATTCTTTCTTATGGTCTACCGTTGGGTCTGCCTTGCGCTTGTCCTTTGCGCGTTTGATTATCAACAGAGCCAAAAGTACACCGCTGACTGCGGCGGAAAGCATGAGTATCCACGTCTCATCTCCCGTAGGCGGATTTTCTGTCGACGGGGTGCTTTGCGTGTCCTCGCTATCGGTATCGGTTGAAGCTGTCGTATCCGAGCTTGGCGGGTAAACCGTTTCCTCGCCCGTGTTCTCGTATTTCGGTATGGCTTTACGTACAGTCTCCTTGCAGACACTGCACTCCTTTTCCATATAGCCGTCAGCGAAATAGCTCGGCTCCTTCTTCACTATAAACTCACCCCAGCTATGCTCGGTATAGGGAACATTTCCCTCTCCCGTCACCGTGCCGCAGATCTTGCATCTTTTCTCAAAGTGACCGAGCGTGTTGCAGGAAGGCTCAGCAACAGTTACCCTCTCGGTGTCTGTGTGTCGGCAGTTTGAGCCGTCGTAGAGCACCTTGACCGCGCCCTCGGTGATGTTCATATCGAGGTTTTTGAGGTTAAAATCTATGCAGTCACCCTTGCCGTAGCTGACCTTTACAGGTATACTGCCCGCATCCGCTGTTGCTTTTATCTTAAAGCGCAAAGTTGCAAGCACACCCGTCTCGGTAAACTCCTTCGTTGCCACGTTCCACATAAGAACAAACGGTATAACGTCCGTCTTTACAGACGTAAGCCCGCCCCCGCCGAGCTTCGTGTACTCGGCACTTTCAAGAGACATTTTTCTCTCGTCGTATTCTACGATAAAGCGAAGTCCCGTTATCCCCGGATTTTTGGTGAGGTGTACGTTCATCTCCACAGTCTCTCCGGGAAGCCCGCCGACCGTGTCGAAAACTACTGCCGCCTCGCCGTTTTCAACTCCGGCGAAAACGCAAAGATGGCACAAAACTATTAAAGCGGCAAACACCGCGCATATTATTCTTACGGTTTTTTTCATATATCCCTCTGATTTTTATAAGCTATCGTTGCTGCTATAGAGATAATACAGTCTACGTCTATAATACCATTTTTACGCCCCCGTGTCAAGTGCGGCGTGTAACAGCCCCGCGACTGTCGTGTTACATCGAATAATTTTGCGTATTTCTACATAATTGTTATTTCGCAAAAAAGAGAGAACTCGGCAAAAACCGTTTTGTTCTCTCTTAATTTCTATTTATTTTATCCTATATAATCGCGGTCTACCGTTATCACGCAATAGTGGTTTTTATACTTCTCCGCTACCTTGTCCGAAACAAGCCACTTGGACTCGCTCTCGGTATACTTGCTTGAGCGCGGAAGCACGCAGTCGAATATTACGTTTGTATGCGTGGGGCCCGGAACTGTACGAAGGTCGTGCATGCTCGCGCCCTCGGCTATCTCGGACACCGCCGCCGATATATATTCTTTAAGCTCGGCAAGGTGTGCGTCATTCGTAACTACGGGGTCAAAGTGGATACTCGTTATGAGATTGAATTTCTCACACAGCTCCCTCTCGATATTGTCTATAACGTCGTGCGAGTCCATAACGGGCGCTTCCGCCGCCATTTCGACGTGGGCGCTCGCTATTCTTCTGCCGGGACCGTAGTCGTGTATCATCATATCGTGTATGCCAAGCACGCCCTCGTGCGACATGATATGCGCCTTTACCTCCTCGACAAACTCACGCTCGGGGGGATTGCCGAGAAGCGGGGATATGGATTCCTTTATAAGACCGAAGCCGCTATAAAGGATAAAGAGTGCAACTCCGACGCCCATATATCCGTCAAGCTCAAAGCCCGAGAAGCGTGATATTACCGCCGCCAGAAGCACCGCACCCGTGCTGATAACGTCGTTTCGGCTGTCCTTTGCGGTTGCGATAAGGGCGGTGGAATTTATCTTCTTTCCCACCTTAAGATTAAAGAGCATCATCCAAAGCTTAAGTGCCATTGACACGGCAAGTATAACCACGGTAAGCGTGCCGAGCGACACCGCCGTCGGCTCGATAATCTTTCCGACACCCCCCATCAAGGTTTCGTATCCGATAACCATAACGATAACCGCAACCGTAAGAGCCGCGAGATACTCGTATCTGCCGTGCCCGTAGGGGTGCTCTTCGTCGGCGGGCTTTGCGGCAAGCTTAAAGCCGATAAGGTTTACCACGCTGCTCGATGCATCCGAGAGGTTGTTTACCGCGTCCGCCGTAATTGCAACCGAGCCCGAGAGCATACCCGCAATAAGCTTTATTATAAACAGAATGACGTTGCAAACTATACCAACGATACTGCTTAAGTTTCCGTAAGCGGTACGGGTAGCTATATCCGACACGTTGTCCTTGTTTTTTACAAAAAGTCTGATAAGTAGATTACTCATTTCCCTACACTTTCCCCCTCCGTACAAATCCGTCAGTGCCTTACGGTGCTGACGGATATCTACGTAGTATGTATTTTCTTATTCGGGCTTGGATGCGATAAGCTCCTTGGCATACGGCAGGGAGAGTATCATATCGCAAAACTCATGCCACTCAGCGAGCTTATGTGCGCGGCGCGCGTAGTAGATGTTCGAGAGGTTTTCGTAGTTGAGCGTTACCGTTCTCATCTGATTGAAGCTCGAGGGCAGAAGCTGTATCATATCATGCCAATAAGCGCGGTCCTTGGTTTCGTTGAACTTCACTCTGCACTCCTCAAGATACTCAACGAGACTGTCAAGCGCAGCTATTCCCGCGTCGGTTAGTCTGTCGTGAGAAAAATCCTCGCGGCAGAACTTCTTTGCCTGTATTTTATGCATGGTCGAGGTGGAATTTGCAACAGTGCCAACCTTGTAGGTATCAAACTCCTTCCACCAATAAAGAGGGGCTGTGATATCCACCGAAACGAATATCTGACGTATAAACTTTCTGTGGTCAGAGCCTGCGCGGCAGAGCTTCGTCGCTAACGCAAGGTCGTTCTCTCCCAGCACAAAATTGCCGTATGAATCGTAGTAGCTGTCCATTTTATCCCAGCTGTTTAGGGGGTTTCTCGCACCTCTTATTGCGTTTTCAAAATTCATTACCGAAATGCGCTCGCACTTTATCATATAAACATCTCCGTCAAAATTATTTTGCGTTGTTTTATATAAATTGTATCACACAAAAAAACGTATGTCAATCTTTATATAATAAAGTTGCATTTTTCACTCGGTCTATTGAAAACGCTCGCGTCTTATGGTATAATCACTCGGATATAAAAATAATTTAAGGTGAAGAAATGTTGAAGAAGCTTGTGGGCGACCGCGCCTTTTACCGCCGCGTTTTCGCGCTTATGATACCTATAATGCTGCAAAACGGCGTGACCAATTTCGTTAATATGCTCGACAATATCATGATAGGCAGGGTAGGTGTTGCCGAGATGGCAGGGGTTGCCGTCTCAAATCAGCTCCTTTTCGTATACAACCTCTGTATCTTCGGTGCGGTTGCGGGGGCAGGAATATTTGTCGCTCAGTTCTTCGGCTCGGGAAACGAGGAGGGCGTGCGCCAGACCTTCCGCTTCAAGCTCATATTCGGGGCGGTGCTTTGCGCCGTCGGCATAGGAATCTTCCTTTTGTTCGGGGAAGGTCTTATCGCATCTTACCTGAAGGGTGAGGGCACGGCTGAGGATATTGAGGCCTGTATGCACTACGCAAAGCGCTACCTCGGCATAATGCTCATAGGACTCGTTCCCTACACGGTCGTACAGTGCTATTCAAGCACGCTCCGCGAAATATACAGAGCAACTCCGCCCATGGTCGCAGGGGTATGTGCGGTGCTTATAAATCTCGTTTTAAACTACGCGCTCATATACGGAAATCTCGGTGCGCCTGCGCTTGGGGTTGAGGGCGCGGCTATTGCAACGGTCATTTCCCGTTACGCAGAGCTTTTGATAATCGTTTTATGGACGAAGCTGAAGCAAGACCTCGCCCCGTTTACAAAAGGTGCTTTTTCCTCCTTTTACGTTCCGCGCGCTCTTGTGTGCGATATTATGAAAAAGGGACTTCCCCTTATGATAAACGAGGCTATGTGGGCATCGGGCATGGCTGTGCTCAACCAATGCTATTCGGTAAGAGGACTTGAAGTAGTTTCCGCCACGAACATTCAGTCGACCTTCTTTAACGTCTTTTCGGTCGCATTTATGGCGGTAGGCGTTGCTGCAGGAATCATTCTCGGACAGATGCTCGGTGCCGGTGAGACGAGCGAGGCAAAGGACACCGCATGGAAGCTCATGGCGTTTTCCGTCGTTATAAGCCTTGCGGTCGGTGCTCTCTATTTTGCTGCTTCCCGCCTTATCCCCGAAATATACAACGTCCCCGACGAAACGAAGGCTCTTGCCTCGGCATTGATTAAAATCATAGCCGTGACAATGCCGCTTGACGCATTCGTTCACGCTTCCTACTTTACGCTTCGCTCGGGCGGAAAGATATTTATTACCTTTCTGTTCGACTCGGGCTTCGTGTGGGCAGTTACCGTGCCCGTTGCCTTTATTCTGTCGCGGTTTACGTCACTTCCCATACTTGCTCTATTTTTCATCTGTCAGATTATAAACGTCATAAAAGCAGTCTTGGGATTCGTGTTTGTCAAAAAAGGTGTTTGGATAAAAAACATCGTAAAAGAGCATTAGCACATACTTAACCGCTAAAAAGCCTTTTAGTTTGCCGCCGCATCATTTGTCTTTCAAATGACAGCGGGCAATTGATTATTTTAGCAAAAGCTCTTTACAAATTATTAAAAGTGTAGTATAATGTACTCGTTAAGTCCGCTTTAGCCTGCTAAAGCGAAAAAGGGAAAGGAAAATATTATGAAAAGAATCGTTACGTTTATTCTGTCTGTACTTATGGTATTCGGCACGGTTACGTGTTTTGCCTCTTGCGGCAACTCAAGTGACTGGGCAGCCGTACAGAAAAAGGGCTATTTCATCTGCGGCGTCACCGACTACAAGCCAATGAACTACAAGGATGACAATGGCGAATGGACCGGATTTGACACCGAATTTGCACAGGCCGTTGCAAAAGAGCTTGGCGTTGAAGTCAAATTCCAGTCAATCGAGTGGGAGAGCAAGTACGCAGAGCTGAACAGTGGCTCTATCGACCTCATATGGAACGGCTTCACTCTCGGCATGGAATCGGACGGAAAATCCCGTACCGAATACGTTGATTTCACTCACGCATATCTCGAAAACCGTCAGTGCGTCGTCACCAGAGCCGACCGCACAGGCGAGCTCAGCTCCAAGGATGCCTTTAAAGGCAAAACGGCAGTAGCTGAGGGCGGCTCTTCCGGTCAGAGCGTTGCCGAAGAGCTTGCCGGCGAGAAAAATCTGGTCAAGACCTTTACCTCTCAGGCAAGTGCACTGATGGAGCTGCTGGCAGGCAATGCTGATTTTGCCGTCATCGACTATCAGATGGCAAATGCTATGGTAGGTAAAGATTCCTATACAGCTCTTGCGATCAACAACGCTTACGAGCCCGAATCTGAGGTATATGCAATAGGTTGCCGTAAAGGCAGTGACCTCACCGCTAAGATCAACGAAGCAATAGTAAAGCTCTCTGAGGACGGCACGCTCGCAAAGCTCGCAGAAAAATACTCTCTGACTAACGATCTCATTGCAAATATCGGTAAATAATCAATGGATTTTTGGTCGATCACACTTACATTACTTGAGGGCTTCGGCTCATCCTGCCTGCTTTTTTTGCTGACGCTCATCTTCGCCCTGCCGCTTGGTCTTATCATATCCTTCGGCTCGATGTCGAAATTCAAACCGCTCAGCTGGCTCTGTAGAACTATCGTCTGGATCATTCGCGGCACGCCTCTCATGCTCCAGCTTTTCGTAGTTTGGTATGTTCCCGGATTTTTGTTTCACGTACAGCTTTTTTCGGGGTTCGGCATCCACGCGCGTTTCGTAGCGGCGCTGGTTGCATTCATCATCAATTATGCTTGCTATTTTTCGGAGATCTATCGCGGCGGTATAGAAAGCATCCCGCGAGGACAGTATGAGGCGGCACAGGTGCTCGGCATGACTGCAAAAGAGACCTTTTTCACGGTTGTACTGATGCAGGTTATCAAGCGTATTCTCGCGCCGATGAGCAACGAGGTAATCACCCTCGTTAAAGACACCTCGCTCGCTCGTGTCATCGCTGTCGCCGAGATCTTCTACGTCACGCAGGAGAATTATCTCGCATACGGTGTAATATGGCCGCTTTTCTATATTGCAGTCTTCTTCCTTATCTTTGTAGGTGCACTTACGCTTTTCTTCAGCTACTGCGAGAAGAAGCTGTCCTACTATAAAGTGTGAGGTGGCTATGGCATTTCTTGAAATCAAAAACCTAAAAAAGCAGTTCGGTAACAACACGGTCCTTCACGGCATCGATTTTTCGATGGAGGAGGGCGAGGTCGTGGCGGTAATCGGCTCCTCGGGCGGTGGTAAGACTACGTTTTTGCGTTGCCTCAACTTCCTTGAAATGGCAAACGAAGGCACAATCGAAATCGAAGGAGCCTTCCGTTTTGATGCTTCACTCCCCTATTCTGCTGCCGAAATCCGTGCCATGCGGCTGAAAATGGGACTTGTTTTCCAATCATTTAACCTGTTCCCGCAATATACGGCACTTGAAAACGTCTATCTGCCACTTCAGCTTCGCAAAAAAGAGAAGATCCGCGCCGAGTTTCCCTTCGGAAAGGCGCGCCGCGCGGCGATTGCAGAGGCGCTCAGCGAAAGCCGTGCGCGAGCAAAATCTCTGCTCGCAGGTGTCGGACTTGCCGAAAAAACAGAGCATTATCCGTGTCAGCTTTCGGGCGGTCAGCAACAGCGCGTCGCCATTGCACGTGCACTTGTGCAGGAGCCTGCCGTTCTCTGCTTTGACGAGCCGACCTCCGCGCTTGACCCTGAGCTGACAAGTGAGGTGCTGCGAGTCATCAAATCCCTCAAGGACGAGGGACGCACTATGCTGGTGGTAACGCACGAAATGGAATTTGCACGAAACGTTGCCGACCGAGTGGTCTTCTTCGCCGACGGGCTTATCGAGGAACAAGGTAATCCCGATGCAATTTTCACCAATCCCAAGTCACCAAAGCTGGCGGCATTTCTGAAAAAATAGGCTGTTTGGGGGATTTTCCCTGACAAACCCGTAAGCCAAACCAAAACAATGCTCCGAAGTAAGAAACACTCTTTCTTCGGGGCATTTTTGCACAAAAAACAACCGTTTTTTTCTTGCGAGAAAAAAATATAAAATTTTTTAAAAAAAGTGTTGACAAACAAAATCTGCTGTGATATAATCATATCCGTCGCTGAGAAAAGCAAGCGAATATGGAAGCATAGCTCAGTTGGGAGAGCATCTGCCTTACAAGCAGAGGGTCATAGGTTCGAGCCCTATTGTTTCCACCATCACGGCCCGGTAGTTCAGTTGGTTAGAACGCTAGCCTGTCACGCTAGAGGTCAGGGGTTCGAGTCCCCTTCGGGTCGCCAATCTTCTTTTTAGGAAGATTCGCCTCTGTAGCTCAGTTGGTAGAGCAGGGGACTGAAAATCCCCGTGTCGTTGGTTCGATTCCGACCGGAGGCACCATTTTCGCGGATTTAGCTCATTTGGTAGAGCGCGACCTTGCCAAGGTCGAGGTGGCGGGTTCGAGCCCCGTAATCCGCTCCAAAAAAAACGACAGGTTTTGACCTGTCGTTTTTTTATCCAATCCGAAGGATTGGTATGTAATCTCGCGCAAGCGAGTATGTAATCAGTTTGCTTGCGCAAACTGTATGGCATCACGCGAGAGCGTGTATTTACCTTCGAATTGATGACATACAACACCTTGTGTTGATTACATGCCGCAACAAGTTGCGGATTACATACAACGGCTGCGTCGTTGATTATAGAGATTTACAAAAAAGACCTTTATACGCATTTGCGTATAAAGGTCTTTTCTTTACCTATTCCCTATTACTTCTTCCCTATTACTTCTCAATTATTCCTGCGCGGCGAAGCATTCTATCAACCGACTCGCTTTGCCCTTCTATTTTAACGGCAGATCCGCGCGAGGAAAGCATCTCGCAGGTCTCATAGAGCTCCTTTGCGCCCGACACATCAAGCATAGTAGTGCCCGAGAGGTCAATTATTATCTCCTCTGCGTCCGAAAGCCCCTCTGAGAGCGCGCCTATCTGCTCTGTGACGGAGAATATCATAGCTCCTTTAATATATACGCGCGCCTTCCCTTCCTCGCTCTTGTCCGTCTGTACTTCGAGCCTTGAAAGCTTGACGGCGGTGAGCACGAGCGCAATTATAACGCCTATGATTATCGCAACCGTAAGGTCGAAGACGATAGTTGCTATCATCGTAACGAGGAATTTCACGATTCCGCCCTTGAATTTACGGCTGAAGATATATTTTATAGTATCCCACTCGTTCATACGCCAAGCGGTCACAAGAAGCACGCCTGCAAGAGCTGACAGCGGTATTCTTGCCATAAGAGGACCGAGCAATAGCATTGATGCGAGAATGAAAAGTGCGTGAAAAATTCCGCAAAGTCTGGTCTTCGCTCCCGACTTTATAGCTACGCTCGTTCTCGCTATCGCCGCAGTCGCGGGAATTCCGCCAAAGAAGGGTGTAACTATATTGCCTATACCCTGTGCAACGAGCTCTCTGTCGGCATCAAGCTTCACACCCGTCATTCTCGCGGCAGAAGCACCGCAAAGAAGGCTCTCTACCATGCCGAGCGCCGCAATACTGACGGCAGGGGATATGAGGTTTTTGATATTTTCAAGGTTAAAATCTGAGAGATTCAGTCTCGTATCAAGGAATATGGTCTTTGGAATCTCGCCTACCGTTGCGACAGGCACCGAAAAAGCAGCGCAAGCCGCGGTGGCAAGGATAATCGACACAAGCGACGAGGGAACGACGGCATTGAGCTTTTTCGGATAGAATACCATAAACAGTATCACGAGCAAACCGACAAGAAAAGGCGCAAGCTCGGGCTCAGCTCCCAATTCAAAGTAGCTGACAAGCTTCTCCGTAGCACTTGAGCCGACTCCCTTGATACCGAGAAGGTTGTCTATCTGTCCGAGCGCTATCGTTATCGCAATACCGCTTGTAAAGCCGCATATAACGGGCATAGGAATAAACGAAGTGAGCTTTCCTATCTTCAGCACTCCGCAAGCAACGAGAATCACGCCCGCCATAACGGTCGCGACGAAAACACCGCCAAGCCCGTACCCTGCAACTATCGACATAAGAATTGCCGCCATAGCGCCCGTAGGGCCTGAAATCTGATAAAAAGCACCGCCGAACAGAGCAATAGTCAGTCCTGCAACGATTGCGGTAAGAAGTCCTGCGGCAGCCGTCGCACCGCTTGATACACCGAAGGCTATCGCAAGCGGAAGCGCTACCGCCGCTACGGTCACACCTGCCAGAAGGTCTGACAAAAGCGACCTTGCACTATAGCCCGAGAACTCTTTTTTGAGATCGCGCACGTATTTCAAAAGCATAAAAAGTCTCCCTGAAAAATCAATATTTATTTGACCATACTATTATATTCACGCTTGTACTCGGTGTCAAGACGAAAAGCAAATAAAAATACCGATAATTTGACTTTTTAAATTAAGCAAGGTTCATAAAAAACAGCTCTCCGGGGCGTTTTTCCCCTTTTGGAGCCCTTCTTTGCAAAAAAGTTGCACTGTGCGGCATCAGGTGCGCCATTTTGCCCTTGACTTTATATATATTATGTTATATAATATAGTAGTGTAATAAAATGGGGGGAGAAGATATTTTCCCGCCATTGTGATACATCAAACGTTACTTTAAAATACTGACATAAAACAAAAAGGAGGTGTCAAACATGCAAATTGAATTATGGTTATTGATTGCAGGCTCCGCGGGAATCGCACTCGCAGGACTCGTGATAGGTATTCTTTCGGGTATCGCATACCGCAAAAAGATAGCTGAAGCTGAGATAGGCTCGGCTGAGGAGCAGGCAAGAAAGATTCTTGAAGACAGCTTGAAAAACGCAGAGCAGAAGAAAAAAGAAGCACTGCTTGAAGCAAAAGAGCAGATAATCAAGGAAAAGAACGAAACCGAAGCTGAGCTTAAGGAAAGACGCAAGGAAGTGTCGAGACTTGAGCGCAGAGTAATTCAGAAGGAAGAAGCATTGGACGCGAAGATCGAGTCCATTGAAAAGAAAGACGAAGCACTGCAGAAGAAGATCCACGACAACGAGGAGCTTTCTCAAAAGATCAAGGAAACGCTTTCAAGCCACATTGCAATGCTTGAGAAAATTTCGGGATACAGTGCAGAGCAGGCAAAGGCTGAGCTTCTCTCTCGCGTAGAGAACGAGCTCACACACGAGGTGGCAGTTAAGCTCTCGGAGTACGAGGCACAGTTTAAGGAACAGGCAGACGACAAGGCAAGAGACCTTCTCTCGCTTGCTATTCAGCGCTGTGCGGCTGACCACATAAGCGAGATAGCAATTTCCACCGTAACTCTTCCAAACGAGGAGATGAAGGGTAGAATTATCGGCCGTGAGGGCAGAAACATCAGAGCTATCGAGACGTCAACGGGCGTTGACCTTATTATCGACGACACGCCTGAGGTAATCACTATCTCGGGATTTGACCCGGTAAGACGTGAGATAGCAAGAATAGCTATTGAAAAGCTTATATCCGACGGAAGAATCCATCCCGCACGCATTGAGGAAATGGTTGAAAAGGCGCGCCGCGAGGTTGACGTAACCATTAAACAGGCGGGTGAAAAGGCTACCTTTGAGACGGGAGTTCACGGGCTCAACGGCGAGCTTGTTAAGCTTCTCGGACGTATGAAATACCGTACCAGCTACGGACAAAACGTACTCCGTCACTCTATCGAGGTTTCACTTCTCTCGGGTATTCTTGCAGACGAGCTTGGCGTAGACAGCACGCTTGCTAAGCGCGCCGGACTTCTCCACGACATCGGTAAGGCTATGACCGCCGAGGTTGAGGGCTCGCACGTACAGATAGGTGTTGATATTGCCCGTAAGTACAAGGAAAGCAAGGAAGTTATCCACGCAATCGAGGCTCATCACGGTGACGTTGAGGCGAAGAGCGTAATAGCACTGATAGTTCAGGCGGCTGACGCTATATCCGCCGCAAGACCGGGAGCAAGACGCGAGGACCTCGAGAACTACATCAAGAGACTGCAGAAGCTCGAGGAGGTAGCGAACGAGTTCGAGGGTGTTGAGAAGACCTTCGCAATTCAGGCGGGCAGAGAGATCAGAGTTATGGTTAAGCCCGATATGGTTGACGATGATAAGATGAAGCTTCTCGCTCGCGATATAGCGAAGAAGATAGAAACCGAGCTTGACTACCCCGGACAGATAAAGGTACATATGATAAGAGAGTCAAGAGTGGTTGACTACGCTAAATAAACAGGAACCAATAGGGTCCCAACCGCACAAAACTTTATAAAAAGGTAGGGGCTGTCTCTATAAGGCGGCCCTTATTTTTGTTTAAAAAGGTTGTATAGTGAAAGGCAATCAGACTGACATTTAGCAATTAAATTTTGTTTTATTGATAGCAAGAGGAAAAACAATGAGAATACTTGCAATAGGCGATATATTCGGAGAGGCGGCTCAAAGAAAGCTGAGAGAGACGCTGTCCGATTTTAAAAGAAAAAACAAAATAGACCTGTGTATCGTCAACGGCGAGAACGCTGACGGGGCATCGGGATGCGAAGCTGACAGTGTACGCGGTATACTTGGCGCGGGCGCTGACGTCGTAACGGGGGGAAACCACACCCTCAGATACACGTCGATGAAGGAAATGACCGACGACTGCGACAGAGCGCTTCGTCCTGCAAACTTTGCTCCTCAGGCACACGGCTCGGGATATACCATAGTAGAATCGGCGGGAGTGAGAGTGCTCGTTGTCAATCTTATAGGAAGCATTGGGCTTGAAAGACTTTGTGCAGTAAGCCCGTTTGAGAAGCTTGAGAGGATTCTTTCCTTTGAGCGCGGTAACTACGATATGGCGGTAGTCGATTTTCACGCGGAAGCGACGAGTGAGAAGGCGGCGCTTGCCTACTGCTTCAAGGATAAGATATCGGCTCTCTGGGGCACGCACACGCACGTGCAGACCGCCGACGAGCGTGTAATAGACGGTTGCGGATTTATCACCGACATCGGTATGTCAGGCCCTCGCGACTCTATAATAGGGGTGAGGGCTGAGTGCGTGCTTGAGCTTTTTCTCACGAAAAAGACGGGCGGCTTTGAGACTGCCGAGGGCGATGCAGATATTATGGGTGCTATATTTGAGTTTGACTCAAAGCACCGTTGCATCTCGGTAGAACGCTTCAGGTATTAGTCAAATATTTAGGGCAAATTTCCGTCTTATACTTGCATTTTGAAGAAAAATATGTTAAAATAAGACGGTATGGATAATAATAAAAACAAGTATATATCCGGAGGAAAACAAAATGTTAGTATCAGCAAAAGAAATGCTCACAAAAGCAAAGGAAGGCCACTATGCCGTAGGTCAGTTTAACATAAACAACCTCGAATGGACAAAGTGCATCCTTCTCACAGCACAGAAGCTCAACTCTCCCGTTATTCTCGGCGTTTCCGAGGGCGCAGGAAAGTATATGTGCGGCTACAAGACCGTTGTTGGTATGGTTAACGGCATGATAGAGGAGCTCGGTATCACAGTTCCCGTTGCCCTTCACCTTGACCACGGCTCATACGAAGGTGCTCTTAAGTGCATCGATGCAGGCTTCTCATCCGTAATGTTTGACGGCTCACACTATCCGATAGAGGAAAATATCGAAAAGACCAAGGCTCTCGTTGAGTTGACGAACAAGCTCGGTATTTCTCTTGAGGCTGAGGTAGGCGCTATCGGCGGCGAAGAGGACGGCGTTGTAGGATCGGGCGAGTGCGCTGATCCCGACGAGTGCAAGATGATTGCAGACCTCGGCGTAACGATGCTTGCCGCAGGTATCGGTAACATTCACGGTAAGTACCCTGAAAACTGGGCAGGACTCAGCTTTGACACTCTTGCTGCAGTTCAGGAAAAGACGGGCGCTATGCCTCTCGTTCTCCACGGCGGTACGGGTATTCCCGAGGATATGATTAAGAAGGCTATTTCTCTCGGCGTTTCCAAGATCAACGTAAACACCGAGTGCCAGCTCGCTTTTGCCGCAGCTACGCGTAAGTACGTAGAAGCAGGCAAGGACCTCACAGGCAAGGGCTTTGACCCGAGAAAGCTTCTCGCTGACGGCTGCACTGCTATCATGGAAACCGTTGAAGAGAAAATGCGTCTCTTCGGCTCTGTTGACAAAGCGTAAGAAGAAAGCTAATATACAGCTTCCCCTCTCTGCAAACGCAGAGAGGGGATTTTTTGTGTTGGTATTTACGCAGGGCGTGGGAAGTGTCTGTCCGTATGACAAAGCCCCCTGCGTAATTCTTATCACGGCAGACGTGAGTAACAAAAGGATAAAAAAGGGGCTGTCTTATCAGGACAGTCCCTTTTTTCTATTTACTTTTCCTCGTTATCGGTATCCGAGTCGGAAGAGTCAGCGTCGTTTTGGTTTTCATCTTTCTCTTCGCTTGAGCCTTGTGCTTCAGGGGCACTGAATCCGCCCTCGTTATATGCTCTTGCCTCGAACTTGCGGCGTTCTTCCTCGCGCGCACGAGCCTCTTCCTCTTCTATCTTTCGTCTGTGCTCGTTTTCCTCGCGGCTGATGCGGTCACGCTCTGCCGTCATAGCTTCAAGCTCCTCGAAGGTAGGCTCGCCTGCCATAACCGCCGCGAACTGCTCTGCATCCATTACCTCGTTCTTGTGAAGGAACTTCGCAACGAAATGAAGCTTGTCAATATTATCACGCAGAATCTCGATAGAACGCTCGTATGCAGTCTTGATTATCTGCTTTATCTCTGCATCTATCTTCGCCGCAGTTTCTTCCGAATAGTTCTTCTCACTTGAGATATCGCGGCCAAGGAATACCTCTCCCTCGCCGTGCTCCGAGCCGTAGAGGATAGGACCGAGCTCGTCGCTCATACCGAGTCGCGTTACCATCTTGCGAGCGATAGCGGTTGCTCTTTGAATATCGTTCGAAGCACCGCCCGAAACGTCTTCGTATATGATGCTTTCTGCGGCTCTTCCGCCGAGAAGCATTGAAATCTCTTCCTTAAGTCCGTTTTTGTACTCGCTGTACTTATCCTCGGTAGGAGGTGTGAGAGTATATCCGAGAGCTCTTCCGCTCGGAACGATAGAAATAAGCTTAACGGGGTCCTGGGTGGGAAGCACGTGCGCGATTATCGCGTGGCCTGCCTCGTGGTACGCCGTCTTCAGCTTTTCCTCCTCTTTTATCTTATACGACTTCTTCGGAACACCTACTATAATCTTAAGAGACGCTTCCTCGATATCGTTCATGCCGATAAGAAGCTTTCTCTTGCGTGCGGCAATGAGTGCCGCCTCGTTTAAGAGGTTCGCCAAGTCCGCACCCGTAAAGCCTACGGTGGTCTGCGCTATTCTGTGAAGGTCAACGCCGTTTTCAAACGGCTTGCCCTTTGAGTGCACCTTGAGTATTTCCTCGCGGCCGCGAAGGTCGGGGTAGTTTACGGTTACCTGTCTGTCAAAGCGTCCCGGGCGCAGAAGTGCAGGGTCAAGTATATCGGGGCGGTTCGTTGCCGCAATTACTATAACGCTCTCGCGACCGTCAAAGCCGTCCATCTCAACGAGAAGCTGGTTAAGCGTCTGCTCACGCTCATCATGACCGCCACCGAGACCTGCGCCGCGGTGTCTGCCGACCGCATCTATCTCGTCGATAAATATGATAGCGGCAGGATTCTTTCTTGCGGTCTCAAAGAGGTCGCGCACACGGGAAGCTCCGACACCGACGTACATTTCAACGAAATCAGAGCCCGAAATAGAGTAGAAGGGAACGCCCGCCTCGCCCGCAACTGCCTTTGCGAGAAGCGTTTTACCCGTACCTGGAGGGCCTACTAAAAGCACGCCCTTCGGAATTTTTGCTCCGAGCTTTCTGTATCTTTCGGGGTCACGCAAGAACTCAACTACTTCCTCAAGGTCTGCCTTTTCCTCGTCGCAGCCTGCAACGTCGCTGAACCTTACCTTGACCTTGTCAGCAGAGCCGAGCTTGGTTCTTGCTCTGCCAAAGCCGCCTATCTTTCCGCCCTTGCCGTTTGTCTGGTTCATCATAAAGATCCAGAAGCCGATGAAGAGCACTATCATTATTATAAAGGGAAGGAAATCCACCCACCACGGAATCTGCGTGGGCTCTTCGAGGTTGTAGTTCTCAACCTCGATTAGCCCCTCGTGTATAAGATCTAAATATATACACTCGTAGAACATCTGGTAGTCGAGAAGCTTGTAGCTAAGCTCGGTTTTGCCCTGAGCGTTTGCCTGTTTTAAGGTAATTTTCAGGTTCATATCCTGGTCAAGCTCAAAGCTCTTTACATTATTATCTTGGAAATATCCGAAAATATCCTTCGTCGTAATTTCCTCTTTGTTTGAACCCGAGAGCATCTGCGTTGAAGCTACGAGCACGACGGCTATAAGCACAACGTAGAGTATCACGGTCTTAAAATTGCTTTTTCTCATTATAGAATAGTGCGGTCCTTTCCTGTATTTATCATCTTATCATCAGCCCCGTCGGCAAGCCTCAACTGTATACCTTCGGGTCAAGCACGCCAACGTAAGGAAGCGTGCGGTATTTCTCTGAGTAGTCAAGTCCGTAGCCAATGACGAACTCGTCGGGAATCACCCTGCCCACGTAGTCGGCTGACATATCGACCTCGCGGCGATCGGGCTTATCAAGCATCGTGCAGATGCTTACCCTCTTTGCTCCCTTTGCCTTCAAGTGCGCCACTACGTTTTTAAGCGTATGTCCGCTGTCGATAATGTCCTCAATTATTATTATGGCACAATCGGCGATATTATCTCTGTTAATGTCAAGAGTTATTTTCAGCTCCTTCGTGGAAACCGTGCCCGAGCCGTAAGAGGATACCTTCATAAAATCTATCTCGGCGGGAATGGTCAGCTTCCGCATAAGGTCTGCCATAAATGGCATCGAGCCCTTGAGAAGTCCAAGCAGCACGACGTGCTCCTCGCCCTCAAAATCCTTCGATATGCGCGCCGCTATATCGGTGGTTATTTCGTCAATTTCTTCCTTTGTTACAAGTATTCTTGAAACGTCGTCTATTTTATCCGTCAAAGCGATGTCCTCCGTCTATAGTATATACTGCAAAAATACGTCTCTCCTGGTCCTTGCCCTCGCCGTCGGCACTACGCACGCCCGCTATCCACACGGGCACTCCGTCACGCAAAACGACAGGCACTCTGTCGCGCTCCGAGCGCGGCATTTTTTTATCCGAGAGCAGCTTTTTTATTTTGTGCGTATGCCCGCCGCTGAAAATAACGTCGCCTTCTCGTCTTTGACGCGCACAAAATTCATTATTTATTGTATCACCTGATAGTGTTTGTTGTATAAATAATTTGTAAACATTTTGTGTTTTAATTCGCTCTGCATCCTCTTTTTTTGAAAAAAGGTAGATAGCTGCGCCTCCGCCAAGGTCATTTTTGCCTTCTTTGAGAGCAATCATCCACGCAGAGCTCTCTTTTTTCTCTCTCGTGTCATCCTTGACCGATATAATTTCCCTCTCGGCGCAAAGCTTTTTCTTTCCGATAAGCGATATCGAAAAATCTCCGCCCGAGCGAAGCTTATCAATGCAAGCGTTTACGTGAACGTTTTCGTATCCCGCCCCCTGCTCGTCGGCAAGCTTGCAAAGCACACGGCTCAAAATAACACCGTCAAGAGAGACGAGAGCTTCTCTTGAAAGTCCCCCTTCAACGCGTGCCTCTTCGTAAATGCGCTCGGCTTCTCTGTCAAGATACTCCGCATCCCCTCTCACGCTTTCGCAAGCGCGGAAAACAGATGCTTCAAGGCTCGGATTTATCTCGCGAAGCACTCCGAGAACCTTGTGTCTTATTTTGTTTCTCGTATAAAGTATCTCGGCGTTAGTTCTGTCGGTTACAAACTCAATACCGAGCGTGCGGCAATACCCCTCGACCTCTGCCTTCGAAAGCCAGAGCAACGGACGGATAATGTGGCCGTCGCGAATCGGGGGAATGGCGCACATTCCCGAGAGAGTGCTTCCGCGCGTGATATTAAATATCAACGTCTCCGCGTTATCGGTCGCGTTATGCGCCGTCGCTATATATACCCTCTCGCCGTTTTCTTCAAGCCCGCGTCTTGTTTCTTCAAAAAAAGCGTAGCGCACGTCTCTCGCGCACTGCTCGTCACTCTGTCCAAGCGACCTTGCCAGCGCAGCAACGTCGGTTTTGTTTGAAAAAAACCGAACACCGAGTCTCTCACAGGTACGGCGGCAAAATTCCTCGTCAGAATCCGCCTCCTCACCGCGAAGCATGTGGTTTATATGCGCGGCATAAAGAGAAAAGCCGCGTTTTTTCGAAAGCTCCGACAAGACCGCTAAAAGCAGCGACGAGTCAGAGCCGCCCGAGAATCCGACGAGTATGCCCGTGCAATCAAGCATACCGTATGAATCGGCGTAGCTCTCTGTGCGGGCGAGCAGTTCCTTCAATTCGTTTTTCATACGACTCGTTTTCCCGCGTTTTATTCTTCTTCTCTGCCCGTGTCAATAGAACGGAACTTCGTAAACTGAGGTATCCATCCCATCTTTACCGTCTTTGTAGCACCGTGACGGTTCTTTGCAACGATTACCTCGCAAATATTCGCTTCTGCCTCGTCGGGCTTGTCGGTTGCGTAATAATCGTCGCGGTACAAAAATATGATAACGTCGGCATCCTGCTCGATAGATCCGGATTCACGCAGGTCGCTTATCATGGGGCGCTTGCCCGCAGAGCCTGTTCTCGATTCGGGATTACGCGAAAGCTGAGCACAGCAGATAACCGGAACTCCAAGCTCCTTGCCCATTATTTTCAGATTTCTCGAAATATCTCCTACCTCTGCCGTTCTGTTGTCAGTGCGCCTGTCGCTCTGCATAAGCTGAAGGTAGTCGATAACTATAAGTCCGAGGTTCTTCATTCTGCGAAGCTTACTCTTCATCTGGGTTATGGTAAGTCCCGTTGAATCGTCTATATATATCTCGCAGCCCGAGAGATTCTGCACCGCGTGAGCGAGCTTTTGCCAATCCTCGTCCTCGATCTTGCCGCTTCGAAGGGCATAGCTGTCTACCATAGCTTCGCTTGAGAGCATTCTTGAAGCTAACTGCTCAGCCGACATCTCAAGCGAGAATACCGCAACTTTTTTGCCCGTCTGCTTTGCGACGTTGGTCGCTATATTCATCGTAAACGAGGTCTTTCCCATACCGGGGCGCGCGCCTACTATGATAAAGTCACCCTTACCCATTCCGACGAGCACCTGGTCTATCCCCGAAAAGCCGGTAGGCGTTCCCGCCGCCGCATCCTTGTCAGTAGCAAGAAGGTCAAGCTGGTCATAGACGTTTTCAAGAACGTCGCGGATGTGTCTGAACTGCTTTGTGTCGCGCTGCTCTGCTATGTCGAATATCTTCTGCTCGGCATTTCCGAGAAGCGAATCAACCGCACCCTGCTCGGAAAAAGCAGTCTCGGTAATATCAGAGCACGCCAAAATAAGCTTACGAAGAGTGCTCTTGTCCTTGACGATTTTCGCATAGTCCTTTGCGTTTGCCGCCGTCGGCACTATCTCTGCTATAAGCTTTATATACTGTGTTCCGCCACTCTTGTCGTATATTCCCTCCTCCTCAAGCATTGAGATAAGGGTAATGACGTCAATGTCGCGGCTTTTAACGAAAAGCTGGCGCATAGCAGTATATATCGCTTTGTGCTCTTCAAGATAAAAGTCCTCCTCGGTTATAAGCTCGGCAACCACCGCTATACATTCGGGGTCGAGCAAAATACTTCCGAGAACCGACTGCTCCGCTTCAAGTGCGAAGGGAAGCTTTCTTTGCATATCGTCCATGTTAAATCTCCGTAGACTGAAAATTTTGTAAAACAGGGGTGTTCTCTCACGTTTGCCGAAGGCAAACATCTTGCGAATCCCGCAAGGGAATTCATATCACGCGGGCAATTTTACTGTCCGCAGATAACCACGTTTATCTTGCCCGAGACGTCGGTATAAAGCTTTACGGGGATGCTGTACGTACCGAACGCTTTTATCGGGTCGGGCATATCTATCTTTCTCTTGTCTATTACTATTTTGTGCTGAGTCTCAAGCTCTGCCGCGATCTCCTTCGTGGTGACCGAGCCGTAAAGCCTTCCGTCTGCGCCCGAGGTAGCACCTATCTTTACGACGACAGTCTCAAGCTTTGCCGCGATCTCGCGCGCCGCCGCGCGCTCTACCTCTATTTTGTGAAGGCGGGAAGCCTCTTTGTTCTTGAGGTCGTTCATTGCCGCCGAGTCAGCTACTATAGCAAGGCCCTTGGGAAGCAGGAAGTTGCGCGCGTATCCGTCGGATACGTTTATAGCCTGTCCCTTCTTTCCCTGTCCCTTTACGTCTGCCTGTAAAATTACTTTCATTTTTTCTTTCTCCTATCCTGTGTATCTCAAAAATAACGTATTACTGTAAATTTCCGACCTGCTCGCGCGAATCCTGCGCCGTCTGGTCTATTGCCGAGCAGAGAAGCTCAAGGCACTTATCAAGGCTCGCGGTCACGTATCCGCCCGCGCGGTCAAAGCTTCCGCCGCCGCCGAGCTTCTTCATAACCAGCTCTACGTTGACGTTGCCCGCACTTCTCGCAGATATCGAAACGGGGCCCGACTGCTCGCCGCAAAGAACGAACGCCGCTTCAACCTCTTTTGCACGCACGAAGCTGTCGGCTACCCTTGCGCGTGTCTTTGCATCGGGGCTCTCGCCGCGCGTATCGTAGCAAACTATCGCTATATCGCCGTACATTTGGAAATTCTCTGAAATACGGCTTTCCGCTTCAAGCTCCGCTACCGATATGTCAAAGAGCTTCTTTACCGTGTCGACGTTAGCTCCCTTGTCTCGCAAGAACAATGCCGCCGAGAAGGTACGCGTTCCCGTGCTCTTTCTGAAATTGTCGGTGTCAAGATATATTCCCGAAAGCATTACCGTCGCTTCGTCGCGTGTAAGTGCCCCTGCGGGAAGGTCAAGCAGCTCTATCATTTCGCCCACGAGCTCACATGCGCTCGATGCGGAGGCATCGATATATTCAAGCTCTATGGTCTTATCGAACTCCGAGTGCTTTCTGTGGTGGTCGATAATGACCGTGCTCGGTACGTTCTCAAAGAGGTCGGGATTTTCCATCTTATCGGTGTTAGATACGTCGACGCAAATAAGAAGCGTTCCCGTGCTGTTTTTATCAAGCGCCGCATCGGGCGTAATAAAGGCATCGCGGTATTCTCCCTGCCCTCTCATACGGTCGATTATCGGAAGCGCCTCGGTTATATTGTAGTTTGTGCTCGGATTGTTTACGATGTTCGCATCCGCACCGCAAGCACGGCAAATGCAGTAGATGCCCATTTGAGCACCGATACAGTCGTAGTCGGGGGATGCGTGTCCCATAATAAGCACGTTGTCCGCGTCCTTTATAAGACGCTCGAGCTGCTTTGCATTATAGCGCGCTCTGTTTTTCTGGCGCTTCGGCTGAGTCTTTACACTTCCGCCGAAATACTCAATATCTCCGTCCGTCTTTACTGCAACCGTAGCACCGCCGCGGTTTACCGCCATCTCAAAGGCGGAAAGTGCGCTTGTGTTTCTCGTGCTCATATCCCCTTCGGTAATGACCGACGAGCCAAGCGAGAAGGAAAGCGGCACGCCGCTGTCGTCGGTTATCTCGGATATAGGCGTCAGCAGGCTTGAGAAGCCCTCTGCCATAAGAGAATTAAGGTTTTGCTCCGTCATAACGGCAAGATATTTGTAGTTTTCGTGCTCGCACAAAACGACACCACGCTCCTCTGCCCACACTCTCACGCAAGAGTCGAAGGCATCAAGTGCCGCCTTGTTTCTTGAAGCAACAGAGCCGCCCGTGAGCTCGGATATGTTATCAAGCTCTATATAGGAAATAGCCGTTCTCGTATTTTCATACTGACGGATAAGACGTCTGTTTTCGGTCACGTCCTCGAATATAAGAACCGAGTTTCCGCTCTCGCCGAGCGAATTTGGCGTTACCTTGAAAAGCTGCTCTCCGAACTCACAGAAAAAGTCTGCATTTTCGCGGTCGAACAGTATATGGTTTTCCCCTGCGGGAAATCTGAAGATGTCGTATATGCTTATCTTTTGGCGGCGCTCGTTTTTGAGAAAGCTCTCGCGGAAAGCGTCGTTTGTTATGGTTATCTCGCCGCTTGAGTTGATAACGGCAAGCTGCAGATGCATTTTTCCGAAGAACTGCATGCCGATATTGCTAAGCTCCGTTTTAGAGCCGCGCTTTACTCTTTGGCGGGAAAGCTCGGAACGGATAGCAACGCCTACCACCGTAAAGAAGATGTAAGCAAGCAGAACGAACACCCCGAAATACGCACTCTGCGCGGGGTTCTGCGACACGCCGAGTATATACACGATTGCCGCCACCGCCGATATTGCGAGCGTATAGACTATGTCAAAGAGAAGTGCGCGTGTGTTAGAAGTATAAAGCTTTTTTGCCATTTTTACCTCCGCTTAAAAGGGTTATTGTAGATTGTTTTTGTCGAATTTGTCTTTCAGCCTTTGGAAAAGGTATAGCTGAATAGATTTGTAAGCGCCGATAAGAGAGAGCACCGAAAGCACCGCCCCCGTCATAAAGATGAGAGCAAGCACCGAAAGCATTATGAAGGTTCTCTTTTTCGGGCTCATGAGAATTCTCTGTCTGATATAAGCCGCGCCGATAAGCGCAAGCGCAAGAGACGGAACGGCGGATACCGTGCCGAGCGTTATGCCGAGAGGACTCAGCGGGTCAGCGAATATGGATACGACGGTTGCGATAAGATAAACCACCGCCGTGACGATGCTCACCGAAAAAGCACCGAGATGATTTTCAAGTCCCTGCATACGTCTGTGCTTAAGCACGAGGAATACTGTTATAAAAGCTCCCGTAGAGCATATATATAAAAATGCAGAGGGGATAAAATACGCCGTCATCGGCAGAGCTTGTCTGAGAAGTCCCACCGTCTTTTCGTAATCGGTTATAAGCGAAGCGTATGCAGGCTCGGATGCGTAAAGCTCCTTCATCTGAGCAAGCACGCTCTCCGGGGCTCTGAGCAGCACGTTGCAAAAGCTGTCAAACGCTCTCCCGATGGTATCAAGGTTTACCGCGGAATATTTCTGATAACAAAGAACTCCGAAGCCATAGAGGATAAAAGCCGAATATATTACTATAACGGCAAGAATTGCGCCCGTTTGCGTGAGGCTCGCGCGCTCGCTTACGCGCGCGATAAAAAACGCGGCAAAGAACGCACCGAGACATACGAGCGAGCGAAGTATATCGAGCGTCAGCGCATACGACAGAGCAACTCCGAGAGCCGCGCTCGTATAGAAAAGCGCGTTTTTTCTGTGAGATGCAAGCACCGCCATAAAGCAGCCTGCCGCAAACATAAACACGGGGTAAAGCAAAGACAGCACCGCTTCTTCGGCTGTGTTTTTTAAAAAAGACGAGCAAAGAGTACAAAAGATAACTGCCGCCGCCGCGTATATGAAAGCTCCCGCAGTCGAGAGCGTCGTTTTTTGAATAGGGGAATATTTTTCTTGCGTTGTGTTCATATTTTCTCCGAAAATGCCGATCTGTGAAAATGGGTATATTAGCGCATTATTAATATATTATAACAAACATCAGTATAATTGTAAAGAGTTTTATTCTATATTATAATAATTTATTTATATAGAGCAACATTATATAACGGAAAATTGCGGTGAACGTATGATTTTCAAACGGGAAATAAAGGAAAAAAACTTTGAATATTGCGGGCGGTGCGTGCTTATTCTGAGTGTCACGGCAAGCCTTCCATGCGCGGATGCCGAGGGGGAATCTTCCCTCTTTTTTGAGCGCGCAAGCGAGACTCTGAGAGGGCTTTTTGAGCATACGCTCGGCGAAGCAAAGGACAGGTATTTTGCGCGTTGCTGCGCCGAATACGATGCCTTGCTCTCAAACGGCGAGCGCTTTTATCCGTACAGGATAAGCGTGGATATCTCGCCCGTCGGACAGCTAAAAGAGCATACCTGCCCTTTTGCAAAAGCAAAAAAGCAAAAGAAGAAAAAACGCCTTTATTGCTCGGGCGAGGGGTGTATTCTCTTTGAGGTTTCCTGCCGTCTTGCTCGGCGCGGCAGGATAAAGACGAAGGTGCAAAAAAGATTTGCCCTCAGACTCTCCGACGGGTGGGTTTGTTGTCCCGCGAGGGACAACAAACAGTTATGATTGCCCTGCGGGCAAGTTATGAGTTATGATGCGCCGTCGCGCAATTATGATGTGCCTTCGGCACAGTTTGAAGAATCTTGGCAATGATATCATAACGCTTTGTCTTGGCAAAGCTCATAACGGTGAGCGTAAGCGAGCCTCATAACTCTAAACTAAAACGTCTTTCTCTGACACACGGGGTATTTGCCCTCAATTCTTGTTGACAGGGCGGCTATTGGGGTGATATAATAAAAAGCGAAATAAAAATGCCGTCGGCAAGCCGACGGCATATAGTTAAAACGGTTCTTATACGGGAATATCCGCACCCTCCGAGATAAAGGCCTCTTCCGCCTCGTTTGCCTCCTGGATGGCAAGCTCCTTGTTGTAGGCGTCTATAACCGCCTCTTCAAGCATCGTGCGGAAGCCCGCGTTTATCGGATGTACGATGTCGCGGTAGGTTCCGTCGGGGTTTTTGCGTGACGGCATAACTGTAAAATACTTGTCGCGTGCGTAAATTACCTTTATGTCGTGAAGCGCGAGCTGACCGTCAAAGGTGACCGAAACGATAGCTTTCATTGGGCCTTCGTCAAAAAGCTTTCTGACCTTGATATCTGTGATTTCCATGATTAGTTCCTCCTTGGTGGGCTGATTTTATTGTTTTTTATCGTTTTGCTTTACAAGTCAATTATAAATTAAAAATGTTAATGAATATATAACTAAATGAGCAGTAAATCTTTAACAATTTATATACTTTTTGTTAAGGAAAGCTCGAAAAAGGTCGCAATTATCGGAAATTTTGCGGTATTTTGCAAAAAAGGAGAAAAATATGTCAGTACATAACACCCGACACGGATACGAGGGCATTTCTCTTATGCTCGAAGGGAAAAAGAATATATTTTTTATAGGCATCGGCGGCATCAGTATGTCCAGCCTTGCACATATTTCACACGAGCAGGGATACCGTGTGGGCGGCTCTGACAGAAGTGAGGGCGCCCTCACGCGCAAGCTCTCCGACGAGGGTATTGAGATATTCTACTCGCATAGCGAGGACAACATACGCGGCTACGACCTTGCCGTTTACACGGTTGCAATATCCGAGGACAATCCCGAGTATAAATACGCAAAGGAAAACGGAATTCCCACCGTATCGCGCGCCGATTATCTCGGTTATATAATGCGCGCATACAAGACGAGAATAGGCGTTTCGGGCGCTCACGGAAAGAGCACCTGCACCTCAATGCTCGCCCACACCTTTATGTGCGCGGACATGGACCCGACGGTAGTTTCGGGGGCAGTGCTTGACGAGATGGGCGGTGCTTACCGCGTCGGCGGAGAGGAGCATTTCATCTTCGAAGCGTGCGAATATATGGACAATTTCCTCTCCTTTTATCCGAGCATTTCGGTAATTTTGAACGTCGAATACGACCACAGCGACTACTTCAAGGACATAAACCAGACCTACGAATCCTTCCGTAGCTTTGCTCGCCTGAGCACCGCGTGCAAGGGGGGCTTTTGCGTATATAACGCGGATGATGAAAAAACGCGCTTAAGCGTTGCGGGAAGCGGTGCGCAGCTCGTCAGCTTCGGTATAGAGAGCGATGCTGACTACAGAGCGGAAAACGTAAGCTACACGGGAGGACGCGCAAGCTTCGATATAATGCACGGGGGCGAGTGCGCGGCGCACGTATCGCTCACCGTCGTCGGACGGCACAATATCTACAATGCGCTTGCGGCGTTTGCCGTATGCGATATCTGCTCGGCTGACAGAGAGGCAGCGGCTCGGGGCATTTCTTCCTTCGGCGGCTGCAAGCGCCGCATGGAATATAAGGGTACTCTCAACGGCGCCGAGCTTTACGAGGACTACGCTCATCACCCGACAGAGCTTTCCGCAAGCATCAAGAGCATACGCGACTTTTCGGGCAAGCGTGTCGTTGCGGTTTTCCAGCCCCATACCTACTCGCGCACGCACGAGCTTTACTCGGATTTCGTCACCTCTCTTTCCTTGGCTGACGAGGTGATTATGGCGGATATTTACTCCGCAAGAGAAACCGACACCTATGGCGTTTCAAGCGCACAGATGGCTCGCTCTATCGGGGAAAAGGCAGTATTTATCGACTCGTTTGACGGGATATGCAAGCATCTTCGCGAGCATATAGACGAAGACTCTGTTCTGCTTATTATGGGCGCAGGCGACATTGGCAAGGTAAGCGAAATGCTCGTAGCATGCGAGCAATACACCTGATAAAAACAGCATAAAAGAAACAAAAGAAACGGAGTCGGAAGGCTCCGTTTCTTTGTCGTCTGAGGGGGCACACGCACCGCGTCGGAAATTGCACCGTACTTTTCTCCAAAAAAATAACCGAGGGCTATTTACATTTTAAAACTTTTATAATATAATAATATAATATAGTGACAAAAAATGAAATCGACTGCGAATGAAACGGCAAAGGAGGCAGGACTGTGAATAATAAAGACAAAAAATCAGGCGGACAAACAAGCTCATTCGCCGACGCGGTAGAACGCGCGGCAAGACGCACGAAAAAGTGTATTCTGGCGGCTAAGTCTGAAATAAAGCAGGATATTGCCGCCGTAAGAGAAAGAGACCCCGCAGCGCGTTCCGACCTTGAGGTTGCGCTTCTTTATTCGGGATTTCACGCGGTTATAGCGCACAGGGCGGCGCACGCTCTGCATAAAAAGGGTCACACCTTCTCCGCCCGCGCAATTTCACAGGCAGCAAAGGTTATAACGGGCATCGAGATACATCCCGGTGCTACAATCGGAAAGAATTTCGTTATCGACCACGGAACAGGCGTTGTTATTGGCGAGACGACCGAGATAGGCGACAACTGTACGCTTTACCAGGGCGTAACGCTTGGCGGTACGGGCAAGGACAAGGGTAAGCGACATCCAACACTCGGCAACAACGTAATGGTAGGGTGCGGTGCAAAGGTGCTCGGCCCGTTTAAGATAGGCGACAACTCGAAGATTGCCGCAAACGCGGTCGTGCTGACCGAGATTCCCCCGAATTCCACCGCAGTAGGTATACCTGCGAAGGTAGTTAAAACGGCAGGCAAGCGTGTAAACGCCGACCTTGACCAGATACACATTCCCGACCCTGTTTCAGCCGAGATGAACGAGCTTAAGCGCCGCGTTGACGAGCTTGAGCGGATACTTTCTGATATAGAAAACACGGAAAATGACGAAAATACAACACCCGACATATCGCCCGACACGGTCGATATAGACGGTGTCGGCGAGATTGACGTAGACGACCCCGAGCTGCGCGATATTTTCGACGCGGACGAAGAATAAAAAACCAAATACAAAAAGGAATATAAACGATGCAACTTTACAATTCAGCAACGAGAAGCAAAGACGAGTTTTATACAAACGAGCCCGGCAAAGTCAAGATGTACACCTGCGGTCCTACCGTATATCACTTTGCCCATATAGGAAATCTTCGCACCTACATTATGGAAGACGTGCTTGAAAAGTATCTTCGCTATGCGGGATACGACGTAACGCGCGTTATGAACATAACCGACGTCGGACATCTTTCCTCGGATGCCGACACGGGCGAGGACAAAATGCTGAAGGGAGCGCGCCGCGAGCATAAGACTGTTATGCAGATAGCAGAGTTCTACACGCAGGCGTTTTTCTCGGATATGGCGAAGCTTAACATAAAAATGCCCGACGTAGTCGAGCCTGCAACCAACTGCATTGACAGATATATCGACATGGTAAGCACCCTGCTTCAAAAGGGCTACGCGTACGAGGCGGGCGGAAACATTTACTTTGACACCTCAAAGCTCGGCGAGTACTACGTTTTCAACAATTTCAACGAGGACGACCTGGCTGTCGGCGTGCGCGAGGGTGTTGAAGAGGACACACAGAAGCGCAACAAGTGTGATTTCGTGCTTTGGTTTACAAAGTCGAAGTTTGAGGACCAGGAGCTTAAGTGGGATTCCCCCTGGGGTATCGGATATCCCGGCTGGCATATCGAGTGCTCATGCATTTCGATGAAGCATCTCGGCGAGTATCTTGACATTCACTGCGGTGGCATCGACAACGCTTTTCCCCACCACACAAACGAGATAGCGCAGTCGGAGGCGTACACGGGACACAAGTGGTGCAACTTTTGGTTTCACGTTCATCACCTCAACACGACGGGCGGAAAAATGTCTAAATCCAAGGGTGAATTTCTCACCGTTTCCCTGCTTGAAGAAAAGGGGTACGACCCGCTTGTATACAGATATTTCTGCTTGAATTCGCACTATAGAAAGTCGCTCGTTTTCTCTTGGGAAGGACTTGACAATGCAAAGCTCGCATACGAGAAGCTTGCGGCAAAGATAGCGCAGATAAAGGACGAGGGCGAGCTTGATACCGAGGCGTTTGACGCGCTTAAAGCTAAGTTTACAGCGGCTCTTGATAACGATATAAACACGTCAATGGCAGTCACCTGCCTCTACGACGTGCTTAAAGCAAAGACAAACGGCAAAACGAAGCTCGCACTTATCGAGGATTTCGACCGAGTGCTCAGCGTAGGACTTATCGAAGCAGCGGCAAAAGCAAAGGCGACGGCAGAAAAAGCGGCAACCGAGGCGGCACAGGCTGCCCCCGAGATTCCCGAAGAGGATAAGTGGATAGCCGAAGCTATCGCAAAAAGAGCCGAGGCAAAGCGCGCGCGTGATTATGCTCTTGCCGACAAGATAAGAGCAGAGCTGCTCGAGCGCGGTGTTACTCTGACCGACACGGCACAGGGCACGACCTATCAAAAGTCATAAGAGCATTGTGAGGGTATGATGAGAGGAAAGCTTATAGTAATTGAGGGCGTTGACGGCGCAGGCAAGACCACGCAGATAAAGCTGCTCTCAGAGCGCCTTGAGAGTGAAGGTAAACGGGTATTCGTTACAAGCGAGCCGACCTGCAAGGCAAGCGGACACGCACCGACGGCGGTAGGCACGCTTATAGGCGACGTGCTTCTCGGTAAAATTGAGATGACAGCGTCCGGTATGGCGGCACTTTTCCTCTCGGACAGAGTGCTCCACAACACCGACCAAAGCTTCGGAATAAAGAAAATGCTTGACGAAGGGTACTGCGTTATATGCGACAGGTATTATTATTCTTCCTGCGCGTATCAAGGGCTTGACTCGGATCTTGACTGGGTAATTGAACAGAATATCAACTGCCCCGATATCACTCGGCCTGACCTGTGCATATTCCTTGACCTTGACCCCGAGGTCGCTTCCGCAAGACAGAAAACTCGCGGCGAGGCTATCGAGATCTTCGAGCGCCCCGACGTAAAAACAAGCTCGGTAAGAGAGAAGTTTTTGCGTGTTTTCGAGCATCTGCCCGACGAGAATATAGTCCGCGTCTCTGCCGACGGAACGATAGACGAGGTCTCTGACAGAGTAATGGGAGCCGTGCGCTCGGTGCTCGGGTAAAATTGAAAAATAAAAAGCAAACAAACAAATAAAAAGCTGTAAAAACAGACGACTGTTTTTACAGCTTTTTTCTTCTTACTTATTTCCGCTGACACTAACACCGCGTATCTTAAGGAAGCGCGGGCCCCTGTAGTTGTAGCTTTCGTAGGTCTCGGCACTTGACTCGGCAGAGTCCTTAAGCTTCGATATGTTCGAGCTGACAGAGCCGCCCGTGACCGAGCGTACCCTCTCGCCGTCAAAAAGGTAAGCAAGCCTTATCTCGCCGCCGAGGTATCCGTCAAAGGGATCGAACTGAAAGTCGGAGAAGCTGACGACGTGAAGGTAGGGCGTTTTTTTCATATCCTCTATACTGCGCGCACCTTCGCGCACGCAAAGCCGCTCGTACTCACCCGTAGCCTCCGCCCCTATATAAGAGCAAAAGCGCATACCGCCCGTGTATGACGAGAGCTTGCCGTTTTCTGTAAGAGAGGTGTCCTTCATTCGTATTCCCTCTCGGCTATATGGGTGCGTTACAGCACACGTAATGCTTGCCGCCACACTGTCGGGTGGAGTAAGCGTGTCGCCTATCCTTGCCTGTGAATAGCCCGTATGGATATTTTGCGCATCGGATTTCCACAAATAATAGCCGAAAAGCTCACGGCATGCGTCTCCCTCGATTATAAGGTCATACTCGCCCGAGGGAAGATCTCTCGTGGCGAAAGAACGGTCTTGTACCGCCGAAAGAAGCTCGCGCACGCGCAGAGAAAGAGCTTCATACTGCTCGCCTGTATACGAGAAGTAATCAAACAGCTCCGAATCCTCGCCCGCCTTTGAAGCAACTACAAGCTCGCCGTCACAGCGGCACTCGGTATAGCTTACGTCAAGCCCGAGAGAGTTTGACGTGCGATGTGATACGTGTGAGCAGAATATCTCGGCGCAATTGACGTATCCCGCCTCCCCCGTTTCATACTTAAAAACGGCGGCAGCGTATTGTCCTGCCATGCTCTCAAGGTCGGGGGCTTTTTGCTTTTGCTCTGCTCTTTTTCCCGACTCGCAGGGCGGGCACAGGGGATACTCGGGCGCGTATGAATACTCAGCCGCGCCGTAGGCACAAAGAAACTTTTCTTTGATTTCCATATCTGTCATATTCGGAAATATCAGAGCTTCTCCGGCACCTCGCAGACTCTCGCCGTCACGCACCGTATCGCGATATACGGTAACCGTGCATCCCGATATGCTCTTTGCTCTTTTCTCGTCAAGCACACGTCGCACGAAATAAAGCTCCACGCACTCGCGCTTCGTCTCGTTTATAAGATAATTATCAATACCCGCATCTGCAAGCAGTCTTTTTATTCTATCCGTCATAGCACTCACCTACCCGAGAGTAATTTTTGCCTTGATATAAGGACCGCCGTCGGATACCTTTACCCATTCCTTGTGCCCTTTTCCGCAAAAACCGCCGCCAAAAAGCTCGCGGCTCTTACCCATCATACTGATAGACTGAAGAAGGTCGGGCACGTATCCCGTCAGCACTGCAGGCGAGAAAATTTTACCCGTGAGGGCGCCGTCGCGAATCTCTCTTGCCACCGCAACCACGCATTGAATTCCCCAGTTTTTCGGGTCTTCCATGCCGCTTCTTGCCTCCTCAAGCAAAAAGCCGTATTTTATTGAGCCTATCATATCCACAAGAGAATCCACGCCCGCCTCAAAATAGGTGTTTGTCATTCGCGTATACGCTTTTCTGTCAAAGCTCTCGCGCCGTCCGTTTCCGGTAGGCGAGACACCGAGCACCTCCGCCGCCGCCGCATCACACATACCGCCCACGAGAATTCCGTTCTTTATAACCACGGTGTCGCGGGCAAGATTTCCCTCGTCGTCAAAGAAAAACGTAGCCGCCTCTTTTACGGCACAAGCACTGTCGTGCATGGTAACAAGCTCACTTGCTACCTTCTTTCCCATATATTCGCGCGCCTTTGCTCTGTCGCGCACGAACATATCCATCTCAACGCCGTGTCCAAACGCTTCGTGCACTATCATACCCGTAACGTCGGGAGAGCACACACAATCATACGTTCCGGCAGGAACAGGCTCGGAAGAGAGAAGCTCGCACGCAGTTTTAACCGTTTCGGGCACACCCTCGCACGCAAGTCTTTTCATTATCTCGGCACCTCCGAGGTTAGAGTAGCAACGATAGCTGTCCTTTATTTTCTCGTCGTCACGGCAAAGCGTATTTATCGCCGCCGTCGTCCACATCACACTCTCGGTCATATCTCTGTCGCGGGAAAGGAAGCGCTTGGTGTGTTTTCTGTAAGCAAGACGGCAGATTGCATCAAACACGCGGCTATCTGACGATATTGCCGCTTCGCGCACCTCGGAAAGCTCGGCAAGTATTCTGTCCTCACCGTACTCCTCAGGGTCAAGCTCATACTCGGTCGATTCAGAAAGAGTGTATTTTTCTTCTTTCAGAGTATAGCTCGATCCTTTCTCAGCCACAACGCCGTCGGTGGTACAAAGCTCTTTTGCGCGCTCTAAAATTTCGGAGACGTTATCCTCAGTAAGCAATGAAAAGGCGTATTCGTATATGCGCCCACCTAAAACAAAGCGTAAAACGTGACCGCGCGAGCAGTAAAGCGGCTGGTCGTTTGCGCTTGTCCACGCGTTTTTCACAAGATAATTCTTTCCCTGTGAGTCTACCGACAAAATCGAAGCGTACTCAAAGCAGGACAAAGCCGCATCAAGTAGCTTTTTTGCGACGTCACGGGTATTTTCGATATACTCGCTGTGCTTTAGTTTTTTCATTTGAATCATCCTATCCTATCAAATATATAAACAACATATAAGAAGCCGTTCCCGCAAACATGGAAAGCAACGTGTTGCCCTTGTATAAATGAAGCGCCACGGTTATGGCAAGTGCACCCAGTGCCGCTACCGTCGACATATCAAATGACGCAAGCTGGCCGCCTATCCCGTATACGACGAGCACCGCAATTATTGCAGACGGAAGCACGTCGGCTATTTTTTTAAGCTTTGGGGGCATCCCCTTTCCCCTGCCGAATATAAAAAACGGTATAAACCTCGTCAAAGCAGTAGCCACGCCGCTGACGAGTATGCATATAAGAGCATAGATGCAGAATTCTCTCGTCATCGCTCACTCACCCCACCTTCGTTCTCCCCGTCTTTTTTCGACGTTGCCCATACTAACGCAAGGCTGACCGCCATCGACGGAAGAAGGAATCCATCAGCTCCGATAACAAAAAGCAAACAAAGGGCTATCGCGGCACCCATTGCCGCCATCTTTGCCGCTGCCTTGCCGCCCGCGCGCATCCTGTCAACCAAAATAACTGCAAAAAGGGCGGTCATCGAAAATTCTATCCCCTTGAAATCGAAGGGAACGACAGAGCCGACGAACGCTCCAAGCATTCCCCCGAGTATCCAATAAATATGGTCGAAAAGCGAAACGAAAAACCAGACTCGCAAATCCTCGCTTGCGTCCTTCATGGCACAGTGCACAGAATACGTCTCGTCGGTCAGCGAGAACATCATATATCTTCCGCGCGCACCCATCTGCTTATACTCGTCAACGAAGGATATGCCGTAGAATATATGGCGGCTGTTAACGAAAAAGCTGGTCAGAAAAACGGTGATATATCCGGCACCCGCGCCTATCATCGAGCTTAAGGCAAACTGCCCCGAGCCTGCGTATACGAGAATACTCGTAAGCCCCGCCCAGAGTGGTGAGAAGCCGAGCGCCGAGAACATTATTCCGAACGCCCCTCCAAGAAAGAGATACCCGCAAAAGACGGGCAGTGACAAACGAAACGCGCGCGCGATTATCCGTCGGTTTTCTTTTTCTTTTGATTTTTTGTTGCTTTTGCCGCCGCAGGAAACGGCGGTTTCTTTTTTTTCTTTTTCTTTAAATTCTGTCATAGTTAGTCTTTGTCAAAATTATTTATCATATCCGCAAGTCCTGTAAAACGGGACAACTGCATTATATTTTCTACCATAGAGTCAAGTATATCCTCGCGCCCGACGAGCACCGCCATGCTCTTGGCTCTCGTGAGTGCCGTATAGAGCAGGTTTCGCGTGCGAAGCATAGGGGGACAAGAATATATGGGAATGACTACGGTCGGATATTCGCTTCCCTGCGATTTATGTACGGTTATCGCATACGCATGCTCAAGCTCCTCAAGAAGTGAAAAGTCGTATTTCACCTCGCGCTCGTCAAAGGCTATCGTCATATACTCGCGGCTATGCTCGATAGTGACGATAGTTCCGATATCTCCGTTGAAGATTCCGTTTCCTTCCTCGCCGTTCTCTTTTTCCCAGATAAGCTCGTAGTTATTTCTCGTCTGCATTACCTTGTCACCCTCGCGGTATATTATACCTCTCCACGAAAGCTCTCTCTTGTCGGGGTGAGGGGGGTTAAGGCACTCCTTGAGCAAAAGATTAAGGTTTACCGTACCTGCCGCGCCCTTGCGCGAGGGGGAAATTACCTGAAGCCCGCTCCTTGCCGCCTCTCCGTATTTTCTCGGCAGTCTGACCGAGCAAAGCTCGCACACGCAACGCGATATTTCCTCGTCGCTCTCGCGACGCAAAAAGAAAAAGTCGCTGTCTGTGCGCGAAATATCCGGCATCTCGCCTCTGTTTATCGCGTGGGCGTTCGTAACTATAAGGCTCTGCTCAGCCTGTCGGAATATTTTTTCAAGAGCTACGCACCCAAACGCTCCCGAGGAAATTATATCTGCAAGCACGTTTCCCGCGCTCACCGACGGAAGCTGGTTTCTGTCTCCTATAAAGATAACTCTTGCGCCCGCGCGCGTTGCCAAAAGCAAGCTCTCGGTGAGAAGCACGTCAAGCATTGATGCTTCATCCACTATTATAACGTCGCTATCAAGCAGGTTGTCTGCACATCTAATAAAGCGCGCCTCATCCCCGTCGGTGTATTCCATCTCAAGCAAGCGATGAACCGTAAACGCCTCGTGCGAGGTCGCCTCACTCATACGCTTTGCGGCTCTGCCCGTAGGTGCACAAAGACTCACGCGCATTCCCATAGAATCAAAGATGCCTATCAGCGCCTTTATAACCGTGGTCTTACCCGTGCCGGGGCCGCCTGTCAGTATAAAAACTCCGCTTGACATCGCTTCAAAAATAGCTTTTCTCTGCAAGCCCTCGTATTTGATGCCCTCGGTAAGCTCTGTCTTCTCTATCAGCCGCGCACAATCCCCCGCGGTCATCTCGGATGCCGTGCGCTTCAGGTGGCAGAGTTTTTTTGCAATATATTCCTCCGCCCTGTAAAACCTCGGCAAAAAGACGTACTTTTCTTTCCCCTTCTTTGCGGCTATGAGCGCACCGCTCTCGCACATTCGCTCTATTGCCGCTAAAATTACGGCTTCTCCGTGACCGAGAAGCTCGCCCGCCTCGCCCGCCAAAGCGGTCGCGTGCATACAGGTGTGCCCGTTTTGTGCCGCGTTATATTTAAGCACGTAGCAAACGCCCGCGCATATTCTCTCAAACGAGCCTCTGTCAGCTCCAACCGCGCGCGCTATCTCGTCCGCCTTCTCAAAGCCTACCCCGCGTATATGCTCACACAAGAGATACGGGTTTTCTTTTATAAGCTTCACCGCAGCCGAGCCCCACTTGTTGTAAATGCGAAGCGAGACTGCAGCCGATACGTAGTCGCGGAAAAACATCATAACGTTTCGTATACCTGCGACCGCCTTGAATTCCTCGCTTATCTTCTCTGCCTTCGACAGAGACAGTCCTTTTACGGAAGCAAGCCAATGGGGCTTGTTTTCAAGCACCTCGAAGGTGTCGGTGCCAAACGCCTCGACGATTCTCGCCGCCGTGATAGGTCCTATTCCCTTGACCGCGCCCGAGCAAAGATACTTCAATATAGCCGCCTCGGTCGCGGGCAGGTGCTTTTCAAAGCGCTCGAACTTGAACTGACGTCCGAAATCGCGGTGATGCGACCAAGCTCCGTAAAGCGTTATCTCCTCGCCCTCGCAGGCGGTCGGACATATACCGCAAGCGGTGTATATATCGTCTCCCGCATCTATTTCAAGCACGGTGTAGCCGTTTTCTTCGTTTTGATATATTATTCCGTAAATGCTTCCGGAAAGTGCGAGAACTCTTGAGTCGTTATTTTGTTTTTCCATTCTTCCCGCTTCCTTTCTTTTGCATTATGGTTTTAGTCTTTTCGGTACGCTACGTATACCGAATATCCTTCTTCCCTGAATTTTGCCGCAGTACCCGTATCCTCGCACAAAACGACAGGCTCGCTCTCTGCGTTGCCGAAATTTACCGCCGCCGAGGCTACTTGCCCAAACTTACACTCAAACGGAATCTTTCCTTTGTCCTCTTCCGCGCGCAGAGCAAACACTATCCGCGCTCTGCGGGCGCACAGTGCCTTTATCCCGTGTATAAAGCGGTAGAAACCGTAGGTTGCGAACATACAAAGCATTATTTCAAGAAATTCTTTCATCTCTCACTCCCCCCTTTTTGTCAGTTTATGATAAAGGGTGTTGATGTGAGAATGGCAGGGGGACAGCGTCCTCGACGGTCCGCCCGAATTTACACATACCGTAGGTGGTCGTCGTCAGACCGCGCATCTGTTATTTCGGCGGAACGCCCAATTGAGCGTTCCGCCGAAATCGTTTGTTTTCTTTTTATGCCCGGAGAAGCTTCGAAAGCTCGGGCACAAGGTCTGTCTGCTCCCAAGGTGAGCCGAGATCCTCTCTTCCCATATGTCCGTAAGCCGCGTGTGCCGCATATATCGGACGGCGAAGACCGAGACGCTCGATTATAGCCGCAGGGCGAAGGTCTACGAGCTCTGCTATCTTCTTCGATATAAGCTCTGCATCTACCTTTTCCGTGCCGAAGGTCTCGACGAGCACCGATACGGGCTTCGCTACGCCGATAGCGTACGCTATCTGTACCTCACATTTATCGGCAAGTCCTGCCGCAACTATGTTCTTCGCGATATATCTTGCGGCGTATGATGCGCTTCTGTCAACCTTCGTCGGATCCTTGCCCGAGAAAGCACCGCCGCCGTGGCGGGAATAACCGCCGTATGTATCAACTATTATCTTTCTTCCCGTAAGTCCGCTGTCGCCGTTAGGTCCGCCTACGACGAATCTGCCCGTCGGGTTTACGTGGATCTTGGTGTCCTCGTCCATCATATCGGCATCGACCACGGGCGTAATTACCTCGCGGATGATGTCGCGGCGTATGTCAACGAGAGCAACCGTGTCCGCATGCTGAGTCGATACGACTATTGTGTCAACGCGCACGGGCTTACCGTCTGCGTATTCTATCGTTACCTGCGTTTTTCCGTCGGGACGAAGATACGGCAGAGTTTTGTTCTTTCTTACCTCGGTAAGTCTCTTCGCAAGCTTATGTGCCAAGGATATCGGAAGCGGCATAAGCTCGGGGGTTTCGTTGCAGGCATATCCAAACATAAGTCCCTGGTCGCCCGCGCCCGTATTCATACCGTCGGTATGCTCGCCGCTCTTTGCCTCAGCCGAATTGTCAACACCAAGAGCTATGTCAGGAGACTGTCCGTGAATAGAGCTGATAACCGCGCAGCTATCACAGTCAAAGCCGTATTTCGCGCGGTCGTAGCCTATCTCTCTTACCTTTTCTCTGACTATCTTCTGCACGTCAACAGTTGCCGTAGTCGTTATCTCTCCCATAACGAGCACAAGTCCCGTTGTAGTAGCACACTCGCAAGCAACGCGTGCCATAGGGTCTTGTTCAAGTATACTGTCAAGCACCGCATCCGAGATAGCGTCGCATATTTTATCGGGATGTCCTTCTGTTACCGATTCACTTGTAAAAAATTCTCTTTTCATTTTAAATCTCCTTGTATGTAATGATAATGTTATTTGAATATACGAAGCGCAGTTAACAAATCATCTATCTCCGTTGACATTCAAAACGCGCCTCTAAGATTCCACTCGGCTCCGCCTCGTGCTTTTCCGTCGTGTCATCCTGAGTGGAGCGGAGCGGAATCGAACTGCGAAGCAGCGTCAAACGGAGTGCAGACGGGATCTTACGACGGAAAAGTTCGACAAGCTCAGAATGACAGAGGCGCCATTGTTTAGCATCTCGCCCGAAATATATTTGCACGCCATGCTATTCAAAAGAAAACGGCCCGCCTTGAGAGCGAGCCGAAACAAACTCTCATCTGACATGGAATTGGCACCTTATTCTCTGTCGAATAGGTTGCCGGGCTTCACAGGGCCAGTCCCTCCGCCTCTCTTGATAAGATATAAATTTTTATTCTTACTTTATTCTAATTAAACAAATTAATTAAACAAAAACGTGAGCCCCTCAACAAGACCGTAGCACGCAAGCGTCATTATAAGACCTGCACACAAAACGCCTGCAACTACCGACAAAAACGCGTTTCTGAATCTCATATTGAGAAGCGACGCTATAAGGGAGCCTGTCCACGCACCCGTTCCCGGAAGCGGTATAGCAACGAAGATAAACAGACCAAAGGTCGCGTATTTCGTTACCTTGTCGGATTTTTTTATTCCCTTTTCCTCTATTTTAGTCGCTATACGCTCAAGCTTTCCGCCGCATTTTTTCATAAATTTGAAAGCGGCGCGCACAAAGAGCAGGATAAAAGGTACGGGAAGGATATTTCCGATAACGCTGACAATATACGTCGAAAGCCACTCAAGCTCCAAGCCGTAGCCTAAAATTACGGCTCCGCGAAGCTCGATCAACGGCACCATTGATAAAAAGAATACCGAAAGTAATTTTCCGAGCATTGATTTTTCTCCGTTTTCATTTTTCCGTCAACTATATTACCACAAACTTGCTTCTATGTCAACAAAATAAGCAAAATTTGTCCCTTTGGCAAATACTTCTACGCCTTCCTTTTCATAGACGTGAGCTTTCTGCCGAATTTCTCGCAAAGGATCTTGTCAAGCGTGCGAACGCTCAGTCCCACGATCCCGAGATAATCCCCGCGTATCTCGTCGATAAACAGTGACGCGTTTCCCTGAATTGCGTAAGCACCCGCCTTGTCGTACGGCTCGTCCGAATTGATATACGCTTCTATATCCTCGCGCTCAAGCTCTCTGAAGCGCACCTCGCTCACACTCACGCCGCACTCGACTCTGCCGCCTACCACAACCGCAATTCCCGTGCACACGCGGTGCACCTTGCCCGAGAGCTTCTCTATCATACGGTAAGCGTCCGCGCGGTCGCGGGGCTTTCCCATAAATTCGCCCTCGCAATACACTACGGTATCGGCTCCGACTATACAAAGACTGTTTACGTCTACGTTGTGAGACACGAGCATATCGCGAACGGCAGTTGCCTTTCTTTGCGCTATTGCCTGCACGCGCACGGCAGGGTCCTCTATGTCAGAGGACTCGTCCACGTCTTCGCTGAGCACCTCAAAGTCAATCCCGAGCTCGTCAAGTATCTCGCGTCTGCGCGGGGATTTCGATGCTAATACTATCATCATAATTTTAAGCACCCCTGCCTTTATCTGTCCTTTTGGTAGCTGTCTGCCGCAAAGGCAAGAAGCATAGCGGCGGCAATAACTCCGCCTATCGTACACGCGGTATTTATACGGCGGCGTATGCGAATCTTCTTTGCGAGGTTGCGGTAAGGCAGATTGATGTCAAAATCGACCTCGTGGGTAACGCCCGCCTTTGACGCGCGAATTTTTGAGCTTCTTGCGTAGGAAGCTGCAAATTCGCGGCATCCCTCGCACTCCGCCAGATGCTCCTCTATCATTTTTCTGGATGCAGGACTTGCACACCCGTCGCTATAAAGGGGAATGAGGTCCTCGATTATTTCACAGTTTGTCATTTTCTTTGAACAAATCCTTTCTAAGCATATTTTTGGCTCTGTAATATACGACCTTCGCCGAGTTTTCGGTAATACCGAGGCTTTCCGCTATCTGAGAGAACGGAAGCTCCGCGTAAATGCGCAAGAACACGACGTCGCGGTATTTCGGCGGCAGCCTTTTCACGCAGTCGCCTACGTAAATAGCCTCGAACTTTCGGGCAAGCACTGCCTCGGGGTCGGTCGACGGATCGGCGCTTTGCGACTCGATTACAAGGTCGATGTTAAGCGTTTGCAGCTTTTGCTTTGACAGATATTTGAAAAACACGTTTTTCGCTATCGCGGCAAGCCAGGTAAATATCTCGCAGCTTCCGTCATACTTGTGAAAGCCGACGAAGGCTCGGTAAAAGGTTTCCTGCGCCATTTCCTCTGCTATATGCGGGTCAGAAGTGAGCTTGTACAAAAAAGCGTAGACCCGCTTGAAATATTCTTTGTATACATCCTCGAAGGACTGCAAGCTCCCGCCTCCTGTCTGTGATTATTGTGAATGGGTTAGTTTTTTAATGATGTGCGGCGGAAAGAGTGAGCATATAATTCTCGACTCCGAGAGAGGTGAGAGCGCTCTTTGCCGTTTTAAGACAATGCTCGCAGCCGTCTCCGACGTCTATATAAGCTCTTGCTCCAAAACGCTGAACCGTTACAAGCAAGCTCTCAATTTCAAGGTAAAGCTCGCTTTTTGGAGGCTCCGACTCTTGCTCTGTATCCTGCGCCTCGTCCTTTTCCCCGTCATCCTCCTGCTCGTCTGCATCAGGGTCGTATCCTTCGACGGTGTTTTCAAAAGACGCTGTCAAATCAAACGAAATAAAATCAAAAATATCGTCAAGCTCGGCACACAAAAGCGTATCGGATGCCGACTCTGCCGAAAGAAGAATTCCCACCGCAAGCTCGGGACACTCGCGCTTCAGCGCTTTCATAAAGGAATAAAGCTCTGCAGGGGAGCTTTCCTCAAGTCCCGTCAAGATTACCTCGCGAGCGCCGTATGAGTATGCCTCGGATAGAAGCGATATCTCGTAGGCTTGGCGTGCCGCTTTTACGTCCGCATACTCCGCACCAAACGAAAAGACAGAAAAAACTCCCACTGTTTTAATAGAGCTTTTCGCCGCTTTTTCGGCAAAAGCTTTCAAGTCAAAGCCGTCGGGCTCTGCTGAGTAAACACGGCTGTATACCTCGCTCTTGTAGCTCGGCGCACCGCCCCCGTCAAGAAGCTTGACACAAAGCGCACCCGCAAGCTCACCGCTTGCTCTCAGTATAGCACCCGCAGCATCCTCGTCGCTCCCGTATGCCGCCTCAGGCAAAGGCAGGGCAGAGACGGGGTCTGTTTTAATCTTTTTGTATGCGCCGTACTTTTTCTCGGGCTTGCTCGACTCGACCGTCCCCTCGTCCGTGATCGGATCGGGCGCGGATATCTTTGATAAATATAAGCCAAGCGCAATACTTACGGCAAGTATGACTGCCGCCGAGATAATAGCGATAAGCACGGTCTTATTTATCGGCTTTCTCAGCGCTCTGTATCTCGCGTGTCTGTAGTGCCTTATCCTTCTTTTCATTTCCGCCCCTCTCCTTTCCTTTTAAAACATATCGCGTGCCAAAGGCACGTCATAGCTTGCCCGAAGGGCAATCATAGCTGCGCGCTTCGCGCGCTTGTTTTTTCTTTCCTTTTCAGGCTTGCGTAAGCATTTTGAGTTTAGAGTTATAAGGCGCGCTTACGCTTGCCGTTATGAGCGAGGCTGCGCCTCGCGTTATGATATGATTGCCTTGTATCTTCAAACTGTGCCGAAGGCACATCATAACTGCGCGACGGCGCATCATAACTCATAACTTGCCCGAAGGGCAATCATAGCTGCGCGCTTCGCGCGCTTACCCAAGCGATATAAGCGACGGGTCTATCTGTGAGAATTTCTCTGTTTTCGTTACCGACATCGCTCTTGCTCTTTGGTTTGCCTGCTCATAAAAAATGCAGGACTGATACTGCTCTGCGAGCCGATCGTAGTTCTTTTCAAGATACTCCGCATCCTTCTCAAGACGCTTGATTATATGAAAGCCGTCCTCAGTTTCAAGAACTCGGCTGATCTCCCCCGCCTTAAGCGAGAAGGCAAGCTCCTCAAACTGCTCGTTCATATATCCGCGGCAAATATAGTAGCCGTCCTTTGTCATAGAATAGTCGTTTGAGTAAGAGCCGATAAGCTCGTCGAAATCCGCTCCGCCCACAGCCTTCGCGTGAACAGAGTCGGCAAGCGCCTTGTTCTCATCGCGGGAAGCGCCGTTGTCTGCATCTATATAAATCTGAACGACACGGATAAATTCCTCACCCTCGACAGCCGCCTTGATCGTCTCGGTATCGTTTACAATCTTTCCCTCAGACACGAGCTTTGTGAAAAGCGCGCGCTCGCATGCGTCAAGCGCCGCCATAAAACGAAGAACCTCTTCGGTCATAAAATTCGCCTTGAGATTCTCGGCAAAGCCCTTTTCGCCCTTCGGGTCACTTTCCGCATCTATATACTGCTCTTTTATGCTGTTTACCGTTTTGTCAACCTCTGCCTTTATGTCGGGAGAATCTACGCTGATTCCGTTCTCCGCACATAAATCTACCATGGCATAATGGCCCTTTATATCCTCAAAAACTTCCGCTTCTATCTTAGAGTAGGCAGCTGCCGCATCGGCTTTAAGCTCCTCTTTGTAATTTTCTTTGTGATTCAAGAAAAAATATCTGTACAGTCCGTAGGAAACGTCGTGGCCGTTTGCCTTAAGCACGCACTCGTCCTCGGGTATGTTATTTTCGTCCTTGTTTTTTGAGCAGCTCGCTAAAAGCGGGCAAAAAAGCATTGCCGCGCAAAGCAAAAGCGCCGTTTTCTTTATAATTCTTTTCATTTTTCTCTCCGCCGTGTGAGTAATTTTTCTATCATTATATTTTATCACAAAAATACGCGCCTTGTCAACCGATAAGCGCCTTTATCTTGTCCTTGGCGTCGGCAGGGTTATCGATATAGGGTATCCTCATATCCGACCCCCGATAAAAGAGCACAAGACACTCCCCCTCAAGCTCGGACATATCAAAGGGAATGGAAGACAGTCTCTCAACCTTCTCCACGCGCACGTCCGAGATATCCGAAAGCGGCATTTTCGCGTATCTTCCCTTATCGCACCATACTACGTTTTTGTTCGTTATATAAAGAAAATTTCCGCCGGCGCGCCTCGCCTGCCGCACGAACATCGCATAAAAAAGAAGCGACGACGCAATTATAACGCCGCCCGCCGCACCGACACCGCGAGTGACGAGAAGCGTGAGACGGCTTATCTCAAAGCCCTCGAAAAGAGCCGCCGCAATACACAAAAAGAGCCCCGAGAGAGTCCCCGGCAGAAGATACTGCCCGCGCCCTTTTTCTTTTAAGCGGGCTTCGACGTTCCCGTATTTGCAGAGCACCTCTTCCTTTTCTTCCTTCACGTATTCAAAAATATCGTCCATTTTCATCACCGCCCGTGATTTTGCTCTCTTACTTTATAACAATTATACACTATTTCTGCGCCTGATTCAATTGAAAAAATGAAAAACATCAAAAACAACGACGGAACGGTATTTACTCTAAACACCGTTCCGTCTCAAAACTGTTCCATATTAAATTGTTTACCTCTTTTTTGTTTTTTTCAGTGGGGTTTGATTAAAGTCAGATTTAATTTACTACTTGAAAGCAGATCTCCTTTTCTTTGCACCAAGTTTTGTAAAACGAATTAAAATCTATATAAGATTCAATTTGACAATTGAAGTTGTAATATCACCCTGCACCAATCTCCCTGTTTATCTCTTGACGTCACTTAAAATCACATTCAGCCTATTTGGCTCTGATACGTCGCAACCATACTTTTGGTGCACTTCGTTGCTGAGTTTTCCCGTGTGTTATCCCAACACTCACTTACCTTGCCATTGGACCTTACCTCCGTTTAGATTTAAAAACCATTTTCTCCGACTTGTTCGGATGCGAAGTTGTTCATTGGACTATCTCCTCCGTTTTATTCTTTCCTTTTTGCTCCTATTAAAACGTTCGTGTAAATCAACTTAATCGCACCTGCCTTTCAAGCAACCTGTCTCGGCTGCCTCGGCATATTGCCGTATTTACTGAATCGGAACTCATTTCCAAACCTGCGAGCCGTTCCGCCTTTATCGCACGTTACATCGCCTTGTTCTTCGGACTCAACCTGCCTTTCTTCTTTTATCTTTTTCGGGTTTACTCTTCCCTTGTGTCTACATTGTAGCATACCTTTTTTCGTTTGTCAATACTTTTTTCAAAAGTTTTTGTATATTTTTTATACTTTTTTTAAAATCGCACCCGTTTCGTTGTGTATTTTCACTAAAAGAAACGCCGTTTCGAGCGATTTTGTCTTGTTTAGACTTTGTTTAAATTTTATATAAAATGCACAAAAAAGCCCGACGGAATATGCCCGTCAGGCTTTTGTTTTTGTAATTTTTGCACAAAAATGAATCTGTTTTAAAATCCTCGCAGAAGTAGCAGCGGAAAGCGAAAATCAGGCTCTGAAAAATCCGAAAAAACCCTCGTGTTTCGCTTTGAAAAAACCGTAATTTTTCGGCTTTCGGGTAAAAATCAATAAAATCCCGGATTTTCGCACCGCGAAAATCTACCTAACCTCTTACCTCTTACCTTTTACTTCTCAAAAAACGCATCTGCTCCGCTCATATCCACGTCGAACACCATGCTCGAATTATCAAGCACAAGGTAGGTCTTCTCAACCTGCTCAGGCTCTTCGCCGTCCTTTCCCTCGACCTCGACGGTTGCTTCTCCTATATAATAGGTGCAGCTCTTTTTCTGCTCAACCACCTGCGCTCCGCCGCCGGCCGTAGTACTTGTCAGCTTTGCGGTATAGCTTACCGTTACCGCTACCCTCTCGCTCTCACCAAGACCGAAGGAGTCAAGCTCCTCACCCTCGGCGCAGTAATCGGCGCATTTTGTAAGAGCCGGGGCGCAGAGTGCCTTTATTATTTTAACTGCCCCCTCGGCGTCAAGCGTCTGCTCACCGCCCTCGGCATTCGTGTGGGTATATATTTTCTTTCCGTCCTGCTCGGATACGGTAAGCGTTATCTTCCCGAAAGTTCCTTGTGCCGTAATTTCACTTACCGAGTCAGCGGTTATCGAGTCAATTTTCTCAAGCACGAGAAAATCTTCCTCTTCAAGAGTAAACACCGAAGCAAAGGACGAAGAAACCATATATACCTTGTCGCTTTTATCGTATGCGAGATAATAAAGTCCGCTGTGGCGGTTATAGTCGCCTATCTTATAGGTGTGCTCTGCCCCGTTCGTGCAGGTTACGCGCACGGTGTGCGCGGGAGTGTCAAGCCCGTACTCCGCGCTGTCGGTGGACTTGCCTTCTATTACCTTATCTGCACTTATCTCGGAAAGTGCCTCCGCAAGCTCGCTCACCGATTTTGTGTCAAGCGGGAACTTTTCGTCTCGGGCGTATTTCCATTCCGAGCCGTCAAGCGTGAAGGTGTACTCCCCCCCGCCATTCGTGTAGGATATCTCCTTGATGCTTGACGCGTCGATTTTATTTACCGTATGGACGGTATTCTGCTTGCCCGTGTCGGTGCTCTCAGACTCGTTGTATCTTCCGTTTATAAGAAGGAAGGTCGCCACGAGCGCACAAAGCACGAGAGCCATTACGATAAGTCCGATCTTTTTCTTGTTCACGGCTTCTACCTCGAGCGGCGGCGGAACCACACCGCAAATCCAACACCGATAAACGCAAGCGGAATAATTCCTATAGTGATTACCGCCCACAGCCTTGCGCTTCCCTCGGTTACGGTAAGATATCCGTCGGAAAGCTCTGTCGCATCAACCGAGAAGGTCTCGACCTTTCCGCATACAGTCGCGATATTTTGAACGTAAGCAGTATTATAAATTCCAGAATTATTATACTCGTTATTATAGCTCGGGATATCGTTTACAAGGTAATAGTCCGAAGAGAACCAGGTAAGAGTGCCCGCGCCCTCGCACTTGACGGCTACGGCAAGCGCGAATTTTCCTTCAATATCCCCCTCTGCCTTGTCAAGCTTCGAGGTGTCAGCGCCGAGCGGCTTTGCATAAGCCGTGCCGCTCGTATAGAGAAGCTCGGTCGCGCTCATTCCCTCTGGCATAGTCTCGGCAATTCTGATACCGTGCGCCTGAGGCACTATAATATCGTACGGGAAGTCCGAGAAAATACCGCCCTTTGATGCTTTTATCTTGAATTTAGCACCCGAGTAGCAGTTTACGTCCTCCTCCTGCACCACGCTCGTCGAAATGTCAAGCCCGAAGGACTCAGCGAGCTTTCGCAGGTTTTCGTATTTAGGCGAGGTGTAGTTTGTTGCAACTATTAAATTTCCGCCCTGAGCGATATACCGCTGAAGCGTTGCAAGCTCTTCCGCCGTAATATCCGCGTAAACGCCAAGCATAAGCACGGCGTCGGCATCGGCGGGGACGTCCTTTACGGTAACGCCCGACTGACCGAGAGCGCTGTTGCTCTCCGAGAGCGCAAGCGGCTCGGCAATATAGTTTTGCGACTCGAATGCGGAAGTGAGCACGGTGTTAAGCGAAACAGTCTCGCCTGCCCCAAGCACGTATATCTTCGGAAGGTCATCCGCGGTTACGTAGTCGATAGCGCTTGCAATCTCCCCCTCACCCGCAAAATTCACCGAGTATTCAAGATTAGTGCCGGTCGTCTGATAATAATACTGCTCAAGCGACACCTGATAGTAATTGATATAGTACTGATTGAGGCTGTCAAAATCGTCTATCGGAACTTCCCCGCCGAGCACGTCGCATTGAACGTAATATATATCCCCGTACGCAACGACCTTTGACGTATCTCCGCTGACAACGATGAGACTGTTCGAGGAAAGGGTGTCGGTCGTATATTTTTCGATTATCGCAGGATTTGTTGCAGGGTCGACCTGCTCCACCTTTATTCGAGAGCTCATTTCCTTGAATTTATCAAGCGATTTTTGAAGATAAGTGTCCTCGGCTCCCTCCTCGCAGACGTAGTAGATAGTTACGTCCTTTGAGAGCGAGGATATAAACTTCTCTGTCTCGGCAGAGAAGGTATATACCTTTTCCTTTGTCGTATCGATCTTCGTTATCTTCGAGGGAAGTGCCGCCACTATGAGATTGAGCACTATTGCCGCCGCAACAACTATAGCGGTAAGAACGGCAGAATAGGTGCCTGCCGCGGCGCCAAGCTTCATTTTTTTCATTTTCATATCCGTGCCCCCCGTCAGTTATATCTCTTGCGCTCAAGCGACTGAACGGTCAAGAACAGACACACCGCCATAACGCTTATAAAATACACGACGGCTGAGATATCGAATATTCCAACCGAAAGCTGATAGTAGACGTCGTACACCGAAAGCGAGGTGAGCACCTTCGCGAAAAGTCCCGCAAAGGACGCTCTTGCGTTCATATACCATATAATAAGCGCGACCTCCAAGATAACGCCGAAGCCCGCTGCAATAAACGCATCCTTTGTCAGCACGTACACGCAAAGAGCGAATATAATAAACAGAATGGCAAACGCAACGAGAGACGCCATCTCGGTCGCGGGAATAAGCGTAGAGAGGCTGGATGCGAGATACATCAAAAGCACCGCCGCAAAGCTGACTACCGCCGCGATGACCTGGCTTTCGGTCAGGGATGAGATAAATATTCCTATCGAGAGAAGCACCCCGCCGAGCAGGAAAAATCCGAGCATACAGCTGTAGGTTCCCGCAAAATTTATCTCTCCGAAAAGCGAAAGCACAAGCGGATAAAGACTCATTATCGCAAGCGGAACCAAAAATACCGTGTAAAGCGCAAAAAACTTTCCGAGCACTATATCGGTCGTGCTTATCGGAAGCGAATAGAGAAGCTGGTCTGTTCTCTGATGCTTTTCCTCGGCGATACATTTCATCGTCACTATCGGAACTATCAAAAGAAAGATAAACGAGGTAGTTTGAAGAGTGTATTCAAACTGCGCGCTTCTGCCCGCGAGGTTGGTTACGTAAAAGAAAATACCGCACATAAGAAGCATAAACGCACCGAAGATATATCCGTGCATATTCGTAAAATAAGAGCGAAGCTCTTTTCTGTAAATACTGCTCATATCCCCGCCTCCTCTCAGCTGAACAGCGGCGTATATCCGCCGTTGCCGTTCTCGCCGTCATCTTCGTTGTCCTCTTGCGTGTTTCCCGCAAAACACCCGCCGCCCTCGTACTCGGGCGCACTCTCGCCCTCGGTCAAGGATATAAACACGTCCTCAAGCGTCATTTTTCTCGGTATTATTCCGAGCACCGTGATGCCCGAAGCTACAAGAACCTTCCACGCGCTCTCGCGCACGGCGGTGTCCTTTTCCTTATCGTAGTAAAGCACGGCTCTGCACACGCCCGCATCCTCCGTGTCCGAAGTCTCAAGCTCACTTATGCCCTTGACCGCGGAAAGCGTCGCTTTTGCTCTCTCGGTACTGCAACGGCAAAGCACCTCAAGCGAGTGGGTAGATGCGTAGGTATCAAGCAGTCCGTCTATCGTGTCGTTTGCAAGAAGCCTTCCGTTTGCTATTATCATGATTCTGTCGCATACGGCGCTTATCTCGGCTAATATATGGCTCGAGAGAATGACCGTGTGCGTTTGTGAGAGCGACCTTATAAGCTCTCTTATCTCTATTATCTGTATAGGGTCAAGACCGACCGTCGGCTCGTCAAGTATAATAATGTCGGGGTCGCCGAGCATAGCCTGTGCTATTCCGACACGCTGGCGGTAGCCCTTTGAAAGATTCTTAATAAGACGGCTATAGACCTCCCCGAGCCCCGTCTGCTCGGTTACCAGGTCAATTTCTCTGTAAAGCTCGTCGGCGCGCAGTCCCTTTGCCCTGCCGACGAAATCAAGATATTCCGCAACCGTCATATCGGGATATACCGGCGGATGCTCAGGCAGGTATCCTATGCATCTTTTCGCTTCTGACGGCTCTTTGAAGATATCGTGGCCGTTTACGCTGACGCTTCCCCCGCTTGCCGCAAGACACCCCGTGATAATATTCATGGTCGTGGACTTGCCCGCACCGTTTGGGCCGAGAAGCCCGTAGATATGCCCGCGCTCGACCGTGAAGCTTATGCCGTGCAGAGCACGAAAGCTTCCGTAGCTTTTTTTCAGATTGCTTACCTTAATCAAAAATCAGCACCCCGTTCTTGAATTTTTTCGGAATTATAATTACAATATTATATAGTTTACATCATAATTGTGACCGAATTGTGACTAAGTTAAAAATTTTACCTCGTCTGCCGCTTTCTTTTGTGAAAAGTGCGTGATTTTGAGGAAAAACATCTTGCTTTTTCGGCTCTGTTGTGATAACATATTAGAAACACCTATATTTTCAATATAGAATTTTTTAGATAAAGGATGTCGAACATGAAAAAGAAAGCACTTGTGATGCTTACGTCACTCACGCTCGCTCTCGGCTCGATTCTTACGGGCTGCTCGGGCACAAATTACGATTTTGAGAACAACGACCTTACCCCCTACGTCACGCTTCCCGAGGATTTCCTCACCCGTGACTACACTCAGGGACTCAAGCTCGAGGCTCTTCCCACCGACGAGGATATAGACAAGGAGATCAAGTCGGTTATGGAAAAGAACTTCACAGAGCCGGTTGCTCTTGACGAGACCGCAACCGTAGCCGACGGCGACACAGTTACTATCGACTACAAGGGAATTCTTGCAGGCGAAACGGAAGCTTTTGCAGGCGGAAGTGCCACCGACTACAAGCTCAAGATAAACCTTGAGAAACCCTCTTTCATCGAGGGCTTCGAGGCAGGACTTATTGGCTGGACCGTTGGCAAGACCGAAACGCTCAACCTTAAGTTCCCCGATCCTTACCCGAACAACGCTGACCTTGCAGGCAAGGAAGTAAACTTCGAGGTTACTCTTGATAAAATAGAGAGAACTACCGTAAAAGAGCTTACCGACACTCTCGTAGCAGACAACCCCGAGATATTCGACGAGCATAACGAGGGCATCAAGACTGTTGCCGCTTACCGCGAGCATCTCAAGAAAGAGAAGTCCGAGTCTGCTCAAAAGGACAACAACGGCAAAATAGTAAACGCAGCTTGGAAATATGCGCTCGACAACGCTAAATTTACAGGCGAATACCCTGCAGGACTGCTCGACAAGTACATCAAGACTTATACGGACTACTACGAGCACACGGTTGCAGCAGCCAACACTGAAACGGTAAACGGTCAGCAGGTGTCCGTTCCCTTGACTCTCAAGGAATACGCAAAAGAAAAGGGATATACTTCTATTGAAGCATTCAAGGATGCAGTAGTTAAGCCCGAAGCAGAGCAGGCACTTAAGGACAATCTTGTGCTTTACTCTTGTGCTAAGGCTGCCGGTGTAAGTGTTTCAGACGCAGAAGCAAAGGAGCTTATAAAGGCTGAATACGAGGAAGGCAAGCAGTTCTACGCCTCTCTCGGTATAACCGATCCTTCGACTCTCTCAATGTACGGCCTTTCATATCTCGAAAGCCTTAACAGCTATATTGAGGCAAACGGCGGACTCCAGAAGTACAAGGGTGGAGTTATCTTCGACCGTACCTTTGAAAAGGTTACGAAAATTACTCCCGTAGCCGCTGAGTAAAAATTATATAGAAGCAAAACCAAATCCTCTCTCTGCGTTTGCAGAGAGAGGATTTTTGTGTGTTGAAATTTTCGCAGGATATGGGAAGAATCTTAGCCTTCCCCAGCGGGGGAAGGGGGACCGCGCGAGCCCTTGCGGCTCGCTTTGGCGGTGGATGAGGTGTTCTTTTAGCAAACATTCTTTTTATAAAAAGCAACCAAGTTAAGAACAAGATTCTTCACTTCACTGCGTTCCTCTACGACTCGCTTCGCTCGCATGCAT
>JAZORU010000013.1:0-43253 GCA_045656765.1 Eubacteriales bacterium | reverse complement strand
AGACGGTAAGCCCAGCTGTCACGGTTGCGGCGGTAACTGCGGTCACCACGGCGAAGCTGATTTGGTTGCAGAAATTACCCGTCGCGTTATTGAGCAGCTCGGCAAATAAAAGGTGTCACTGATGGACGCCAATTCTTTACGCGAAATAGTTGATGCCGTTATCCGCGAGGTAAGCACCAAAAGTGATATATCTCTTTTGGATGCACGAGTTTTAAGCGAAAAGGTTCGTGAAAAGGCAAAAGCAATGGGCGTTAACGCTGTGGTTGCTATCTCAAACAAAGCCGGTCACCCTATACTTGTTGAATGTATGGATGATTCGTTTATAGCAAGCTACGATATTGCAGTCAATAAAGCGTTCACGGTTGTATCACTTAAAATGTCCACCTCTGCTCTTAAGGTCTTAAGCCAGCCCGGCGGTTCGCTTTACGGAATACAGTTCACCAACAACGGTAAAATTGTTATTTTCGGTGGCGGAGAGCCTTTGTGTAACAGTAAAGGCGAAATAATCGGCGGTTTGGGTGTAAGCGGCGGTAAAGAAGAGCAGGACACCGCTTTGGCGGAATACGGAAAATTAGTTTTTGAGAAAGGCAGTAAGTAGTATGGATATCAATTCTTCTAATATTGAAGCAATTGTACGTCAGGTTTTGGGCGATATGAAGGGTACTTCGGCATCCTCTTCCGTCTCTTGTGGCAGTGCAATTCCTTCAACTGCACACGTTGCAATGCTGACAGGCTTGGAAAAATTCGAAATTAAAGAATACCCCATGCCAACCGTTGGCGATGACGACATTCTCGTAAAAGTTGAGGGTTGCGGTGTTTGCGGTACCGACGCACACGAATTTAAACGCGATCCGTTTGGACTTATCCCGGTAGCACTCGGTCACGAAGGCACCGGCGAGGTTGTCAAAGTAGGTAAAAATGTTACTAAAGACTCTGCAGGCAAGCCTTTGAAGGTTGGCGATAAGGTCGTTACCTGTATGATTTTCAAGGATAACCCTGACATTACAATGTATGACTTGAACAAGCAGAATGTTGGCGGCGCAGACGTTTACGGACTTTTACCGGACGACGATATTCACTTAAACGGTTGGTTTAGTGATTACATATTGGTTCGTGGCGGTTCAACCGTATTTAACGTAAGCGATCTTGATTTGGATTCGCGAATTCTTATTGAACCCTGCGCTGTTTTAATCCACGCGGTTGAGCGTGCAAAAACAACCGGAATCCTTAGATTCAACAGCCGCGTTGTTGTTCAGGGTTGCGGACCGATCGGTCTTATCTGTATCGCAATTTTACGCACAATGGGTATCGAAAACATTGTTGCGGTTGACGGCGAAGAAAAAAGACTTTCCTTTGCAAAGGAAATGGGCGCAGACCACACCGTAAACTTCAAGGATCACAAGGGAATTGAAGCTTTGAGTGAAGCTGTTAAGGATGCTTTCGGCGGTTATTATGCCGACTTTGCTTTCCAGTGCACAGGCTCACCGATTGCTCACAGCAATATTTACAAGTTCATTCGCAACGGCGGCGGTTTGTGTGAGTTAGGCTTCTTTATCAACGGCGGCGATGCAACCATCAACCCGCACTTTGATATCTGCGCCAAGGAAATCACTACTGTTGGTTCTTGGGTATACACTTTAAGAGACTATGCTACCACGTTTGACTTCTTGAAGCGTGCTAAGGGCATCGGTCTTCCGATGGAAAAGCTTATTACTCATAAGTATCCGTTGTCAGAAATCAACCAAGCACTCCAAACCAATCTTAAAATGGAAGGTTTGAAGATTGCTATTGTTAACAAGTAATCCGGGAGGTTTTCATTATGGGAAATGCGACCGGTATAGTTGAGGTTTACGGTCTTGTTGCAGCTTTCGTAGCGTGTGATGCCGGATGCAAGGCAGCTAACGTTACGGTTGAGCATTTTGACAAGAACAAACCCGGTAACCCCGATGGATTGGATGTTCCGCTGATTGTAGCAGTTAAATTCCGCGGAAGCGTTACCGACGTCGAAGCCGCTGTTGAAGCTGCAAAGCTCGCAGCAGAAAAGGTTTCAGGTGTTGTAACCTCACACATTATTACCCGCACAGAAGCGGATACTGAGCCGATGCTCAAACTCAATGCATTTGATAAGAATTAATTTTTATATTATCGGAGGAAATAAAAATGGCTAAAGAAGCACTTGGTATGATAGAAACCCGCGGTCTTACCGCAGCAATCGAAGCAGCAGACTCTATGGTTAAGGCTGCTGAGGTAGTATTAATCGGAACCGAGAAAATCGGTTCGGGACTCGTATCTGTTATGGTACGCGGCGACGTTGGTGCAGTTAAGGCTGCCGTTGAGGCAGGTGCAGCTACTGCGTCTACCCTTGGCGAATTGGTTGCTACCCACGTAATCCCCCGTCCTCACGAGGATGTTGAGAAGATTCTCCCCAAGTTTTAATTGATTCTTAGGAGAACGCACTATGAAGTCATTAGGAATGATTGAAGTATCGGGCGTTACCGGTGCGATAGATTGTTTAGACATTATGTGCAAATCGGCTGACGTTGAGTTTGTTACTTGGGAACGCAAATTAGGCGGAAGACTTGTAACGGTAGTCGTTCAAGGTAACGTTTCTGCGGTTACTGCCGCAGTCGAGAATGCCGTAGCAAACGGTATTGTAAAGCCTTGTTCCCACGCTGTTATTGCAAGTCCCCACGAAGAAACATGGCGTATTTTACAAATTAGTGCTGCCAGAATTGCACAGAAAGGCAGGTAATCTTTATGGCAGAGAAAAAGACATCTACAACCACAAAGACCACCGCAAAACCCGTTGCACAAACTACAGTAAAAACGGTTGAAACAACCGAAGTTACAACACCCAAAAAGGAGGTAAAGAAAATGGCACTTGAAGCATTAGGTATGGTTGAAACCAGAGGTTTGGTAGCCGCTATTGAGGCTGCGGACTCAATGGTTAAGGCTGCTAACGTTCGACTCGTAGGTACCGAGAAAATCGGCTCCGGACTCGTAACCGTTATGGTTCGCGGCGACGTTGGTGCAGTTAAATCTGCAGTTGAAGCAGGCTCGACATCCGCTTCCCGTTTAGGTGAGTTAGTTGCTACTCACGTAATTCCCCGCCCTCACGGTGATGTGGAGAAAATTCTCCCCGCCTTGAAATAATTTGCAAATTATTACTAAATTCAGGAGGAAACAAAAATGGCACTTGAAGCATTAGGCATGGTTGAAACCAGAGGATTGGTAGCTGCTATTGAGGCTGCCGATGCAATGGTTAAAGCTGCTAACGTTCAGCTCATCGGCACCGAGAAAATCGGATCCGGACTCGTATCTGTTATGGTACGTGGCGATGTTGGAGCAGTTAAGTCTGCTGTTGAAGCAGGTTCAGCTTCTGCATCTCGCTTGGGCGAATTGGTTGCTACCCATGTTATTCCCCGTCCCCATGAAGACGTGGAAAAAATCCTTCCTACTCTTAAATAATTGCAGTAGGAAAATCACTTGTTAACTCATGAGGGGGAGTCCCCTCCCCCTCGGTTAACCAAATTACACGAAAGAACAGGTGACAAAGATGATAGTCGGAAAAGTTGTCGGAACAGTAGTTTCCACACGAAAAAACGAAAATCTTATCGGCTGTAAGTTTATGGTTATTGAGCCTATCACTGAACTCGGCGGCTCAAGCAAAAAACTGGTTGCTATTGACAATATCGGTGCCGGCATCGGCGAAATGGTATTGGTAGCACAAGGCAGTGCAGCAAGAATTGGCTGTAATATGGCTGAATCTCCCGTAGATGCCGCTATTGTAGGTATCGTTGATAACGATACAGGCCTCGGAGTGATTAAATAATGAATTTGGAACAGTTAAAAACTGCTTTGCGCGAAGCAGGTGTTGTCGGTGCAGGCGGCGCAGGTTTTCCGACCTATGCAAAGTTATCCGAAAAGGCTGACACTTTGATTTTAAATTGTGCGGAATGCGAGCCACTCTTACGCTTGCACCGTCAGGTACTTAAGATTCATACTTATGAGATTTTAAGTACTCTTAATGAAATTTCGAAATTAACAGGAATAAAAGACGTTATTATAGGCATCAAGGCTTCCTATAAAGAAACGGTTGATGCTATAAACGGTCAAATTTCTTTCTTTGAAAATATGAAGGTTTGCACGTTGCCTGAGGTTTATCCTGCAGGCGATGAGGTTGTGCTTACCTATGAAGCGACCGGCAGGGTTGTACCTGCAGGCCAAATTCCTTTATCCGTGGGCGTTACCGTACTTAACGTTGAAACCGTTTACAACATTTATAAAGCCCTGAACAAAGAGCCGGTTACCCACAAATACGTTACCGTTATCGGTGAGGTTAAAAACCCAGTTACCGTTTTGGCACCGATCGGTACACCTTTAGAAAACTTGATAAAAATGGCAGGCGGAATTACAACATCTGACCCTGCTTACATAATAGGCGGACCGATGATGGGGACCTTGGGCTCTCCTTCACTACCCGTTACAAAAACCACAAATGCGGTAATCGTTTTACCCAAAAGCTTACCGTTGGTTCAAAGAAAGCAAACCAAGGTTTCTGTGGATATACGACGTGCGATGTCGGCTTGCTGTCAATGTAATTACTGCACGAGTCTTTGTCCAAGACACCTTTTAGGTCACCCAATTGACCCGAGTGCATTAATGAACGCAGCTGCACATTCGGTCACGAGCGACACCTCCCCTTACCTTAATGCAGCTTTCTGCTCGGAATGCGGGCTTTGTGAGGCATACTCTTGTAACCAAAGTCTCTCACCGAGAGCGTTGCTTAGCGCAACCAAAGCATCGTTGAGAAAAAACGGCATTAAACCGCCTGAACACCCAAACATGCGTGACGTTGACGAGACTCGCGATTTAAGAATGATTCCGATTTCCAGACTTCGTGCAAGATTGGGACTTGACCCTTACAATAAATCCGCACCGATTACTGAGGAGAACGTACCGGTAAAACGTCTTGTGATTGCTCTTTCACAGCACATAGGTGCTCCTGCTAAAGCAGTTGTTAAAAAAGGCGACAAGGTAACTGCAAATCAGCTTATTGCAGAGCCTCAGGAGAACGCATTAAGTGTAGGCATACACGCACCGCTTAACGGTACAGTGTTAGCCGTAAACGATAAACACATTATTATATCTGTAGAATAGGAGGAGACCCGAAAATGAACAAAGCAATTGGTATGGTAGAATTGAAGACTGTTTCCTCCGGAATGCGTGCGGCTGACCGTATGGTTAAAACCGCAGACGTTGAATTGCTTCAGGCAGACACAGTTTGCCCCGGCAAGTTTTTAGCATTGATCAGCGGTGATTTAAGTGCTGTTAATGCCGCAGTTGAAGCTGCTGCAAACGCCGATAAAGAGCAGTTGATCGACACATTCGTGCTTGGAAACCCACACGATTCAATCTTCTCAGCACTTTACGGTACAAGCAACATTGGAACCCCCAACGCACTCGGTATACTTGAAACGTTTTCAGCCTCTGCCGCAGTTGTAGCAGCCGACATAGCTGCCAAAACTGCTTTGGTCGACTTGATTGAGCTTCGCTTGGCACGTGGTATGTGCGGCAAGTCCTACTTACTGCTTACCGGTGAGATCGCCGCTGTCGAAGCCGCAATTGAACGCGCAAAGCAAGGCGCCGGTGATAAAGGAATGTTCCTCGACAGTGCCGTTATACCCCGTCCGGATGAGAAATTCTGGAGCAAGATTCTATAAACTTAAAAATTTATAAGGAAAGTATAAAAATATGCTTGCTATTGAACGTCGCAATGCCATTCTTGCCAAGTTAAACGCTGAAGGCAAGGTTATTGTTACCGATTTAAGCCGTGAGTTTGACGTTACGGAGGAAACTATCCGACGTGACCTTGAAAAGCTTGACACCGAAGGTCTTGCAACCAAGACCTACGGCGGTGCAGTGGCAAACAGAAACCTGAACGTTGACCTGCCTTACAACGTACGTAAGCGTTCAAACATTGACCGCAAGATAAAAATTGCAGAAAAAATCGCCACAATGATACACGACGGCGACTATATAATGCTTGACGCAAGCTCTACTGCAATTTACGTTACTAAAAGCATTGCTCACCTTAAAAATATTACTATTATTACCAACTCGATTGAAGTTTTAATGGAGTTGTCTGACAAGAAAGATTGGAATATTCTTTCTACGGGCGGTGCCTTGAAAAAAGGTGCTTTGTCATTAGTTGGCACCTCTGCCGAACGTATGATCAAAGGCTTCCACGTTGACTTAGCGATCTGTTCATCAAAGGGTATTGATATGAACATGGGAGTTACCGATTCCAATGAAAAGGATTCCGAAATAAAGCGTGCGATATTTGCCGCCGCCAACCACAAAATTTTGGCGGTTGACGCAACCAAATTTGATAAAATTTCATTTGTTCACGTTTGTGGACTGGATGACATTGACACAATAGTAACCGATGAAGCTCCCTCAGAACGCTGGATCGAGTACTGCCGTGACAAAGAAGTAGAATTGGTTTACTAATAAAGCTGACTGGAGAAAAAACAAATGAAAATACTCGTTTTAAATGCAGGTAGTTCTTCATTAAAATATCAGTTATTCAATATGAACAACGGCGATGTTTTAGCTAAAGGACTTTGTGAATGCATCGGCGGTAAGGGTGGTTCTGTAACCCATAAGTACGCCGACAATAAACACGTTATCGAGACCGAGCTCGAAGACCATGAAAAAGCACTTTCAATCGTTCTTAACTTGCTTACGAGCGACGAGCACGGCGTTATTTCAAGTATCGATGAAATCGATGCTATTGGACACAGAGTAGCCCACGGCGGAGAAAAGCTAAAGGCTTCCTCTCTTATTGATGACGAGGTTATAAAGTACCTCGAAGGCATTGTGCCGATCAACCCCTTGCACGGACCTCCTGCTATCAAGGGTATCACCGCTTGCAGAAGTTTGATGTCAAGCGTACCGCAGGTTGCCGTATTTGATACCTCCTTCTATTCTCAGATGGAGGACTTCCGCACAATCTACCCCATTCCGTATGAGTTTTACACTAAATACCAAATTCGCCGTTACGGTTTCCACGGCACTTCTCACCGCTACGTTTCCGCTAAAGCCGCAGAGCTTTTAAATAAGCCGATTGAGGAGTTAAAGATTGTTACCTGCCATTTGGGTAACGGTTCTTCCATCACTGCAGTTGATAAGGGCATTGCCATTGATACTTCTATGGGCTTTACCCCGCAGGAAGGCTTGCCAATGGGTACAAGAAGCGGTTCGATCGACCCGACCGTTATCCCTTATATTATGAAAGCCGAAAATCTTTCACCTGATGAAGTTGAAGATTTACTTAACCGCAAATCCGGTCTTTTGGGTGTCAGCGGTATTTCTAACGACTGCCGTGAGATTAACGAGGCTGCCGAAAACGGCAACTACAGAGCAAAGCTTGCTCAAAAAATTCTTGTTAACAGCATTAAGAAGATTATCGGTAGCTACGTTGCCGAATTAAACGGTATTGATGTTCTTGTTTTCACTGCAGGCATTGGCGAAAACAACGCCGCTTTGCGTGAAGCGGTTTGCGAAGATATGGACTTCTTCGGAATTAAAATCGATAAGACGTTAAACAAGGATTTACACGGTGTTGAAAAGGATATTTCATCAGACGACGCAAAAGTTAAGACAATGATTATTCCCACTAACGAGGAATATATGATTGCTTTGGATACTTTGAAATTTTGTAAGGAGTAATTAACAATGCCTAATATTTCTGAAAGTGAAATTCGTGAGGTTGTTAACCTTGTATTAAACAAAATGAAAACAAGCGACACTTCTGACTGGGACAGTACACATTACGGTCTCAGAAAATTTGTCGGTGTTTACTCAGATATGAATGACGCTATCGCAGCCGTTCAGGAAGCATACTTAAAGGTACGCGCTATGTCAGTTGAGCAGCGTGAAGCAATTATTACCGAGATCCGCCGTTTGACCCGTGCTGAAGCTCCCATTATGGCTCAGCTCGGCGTTAGCGAAACCGGTATGGGTAAGGTTGAGCATAAGCGCTTAAAGCATCTTTTGGTTGCTGATAAAACTCCCGGTACCGAGGACATTGTTTCTAATGCTCGCACCGGTGACAACGGCTTGACGTTAGTTGAAATGGCTCCGTTCGGCGTTGTTGGTGCTATTACTCCGAGTACCAACCCGAGTGAAACCGTAATTTGCAACAGTATCGGTATGATTGCCGCAGGTAACGGTGTTGTGTTCAACCCCCACCCCAACGCAATTGCTACCTCTAACTACGCCGTTGACCTTGTAAACCGCGCTTCCAAAGCTGCAGGCGGCCCTGATGTTTTGGTTTGCTCAATGGATAAGCCTACCTTGGAATCTGCCGCAATCATGCAGTCGCACCCGTTGGTACGTTTGCTCGTTTGTACAGGTGGTCCCGGTGTTGTAAAGGCGGTACTTTCTTCGGGCAAAAAGGCTATAGGTGCCGGTGCAGGCAACCCTCCTGTTATCGTAGACGATACTGCTGATATCAAGAAGGCAGGCAAGGACATTATCGACGGTTGTACTTTTGATAATAACCTTCCCTGCATTGCTGAAAAGGAAGTTTTTGCATTCCGCAATATTGCTGACGAGCTCATCTCGGCTATGCTTAAGAACGGTGCTTATATGATTACACCAAGCCAAGCTGACGCATTAGCTAAAATAGTTCTTGTTGAAACCAAGGATAAGAAAGGCAACACAAGACTTGTTGTTAACCGTGACTGTGTTGGCCGTGATGCACAAGTATTGCTTGCAAAGATCGGTATTAACGTAAGCAGCGATATCCGTTGCATTATTTGCGAGACTGATTTCAATCATCTCTTCGTTCAGGAAGAGCTTATGATGCCCATTTTGCCTATCGTTCGTGTTAATAACATTGAAGAGGCTATTGAGCTTGCTGTAAAGGCAGAGCATGGCAACCGCCACACCGCTCATATGCATTCCAAGAATATTGATAATCTCTCGGCATTTGCCCGTGCGGTTGAAACAACGATATTCGTTAAAAATGCTCCCTCTTATGCAGGCATCGGCTTCGGCGGCGAGGGTCATGCAACGTTTACTATTGCAGGTCCTACCGGTGAGGGTATTACCTCAGCAAGAAGCTTCACCCGTCAGCGCCGTTGTGTAATGGCTGACAGCTTCCGTATCATTTAAGAGGTGTAAAATTATGGCTTATGATGAAAAATTAGTTGCTGAGATTGTTAATCGCATTATGGCTCAATGCTCAAACGGTTCAAGCTCTACTAACGATACAGTTCCGGTTGGCGTTTCTAATCGCCATATTCACTTGAGCAAAGAGGACTTGGAAACACTTTTTGGTGCAGGCTATCAGCTTACACCTATTAAGGATCTGTCACAGCCGGGACAGTTTGCTTGTAAAGAGCAGTTAACTATCATCGGGCCTTCGCTCCGTCCCATTGAGGGAGTAAGAGTTTTAGGTCCCGTCCGTAAAGAATCTCAGGTTGAGATTTCTCGTACCGACTCATTTACATTAAAGGTCAAGCCCCCTGTACGTGAGTCAGGCGACATTAAAGGATCTGCACCTATTACAATAGTTGGACCTAAAGGCATTGTAACCTTGAAAGAGGGTTGCATCATTGCTAACCGCCACATTCATATGAGTGACGAGGAAGGTAAGATCTTCGGACTTAATGACGGCGATTACGTAACGGTTGAGGTTAACGGTGAACGTAGAACAACCTTCTACGACGTTCAGGTTCGCGTTAATAAAGCATTCCGCTTAGAGATGCACATTGACACCGATGATGCTAATGCCGCAGGCATAGGTAACGGATTTAAGGTAAGAATAGTAAAATAATAAAAGAACAATATCAAGTCACCCCGCACATTAAGTGCGGGGTGATATTTTTGTCATTTATAAAATTATTTCTATTGACATTTTAACTTTATAATGTTATAATTTATGTGAGCCGTAATTATATTTTTATAGTTTGGTTATTTGCTTTATTCGTTTTTAGGTCAGAAGGTGAATTAAAATGTCTGAAAGCTCCGTTAAAATAGTTTCTATATCGAATACTATCAATCGTTTTAATATGTCCCACGATAATTGTGATTGGCAGGCACTATATTTGCATAGCGGAGCTCTTACCGTTACTGTGAATAGTTCAATATATCCTCTTTCACCCCAAAATTTGTTATTTATTTCCCCCGATGACTTTTATTATATTGACCAAAGCGATTCTGCTCAGTATACTGCCGTGCAGTTCAAATCAAGCGGTTTATATGATTTTAGTTCTGTAGATAAAATCATCAAATTGGATTTACCTCTTATTGATTTGGCAAATGCCTTGCTTGCCGAGCAAGACAAATTCCAACAAGAATTGATGCTTAAGCTTCTAATAAACAAATGCAGCAAGTTGGATTCTAATCCAACTACATTAAAAGATGAAAAGGCTCGCATATTTTCAAAGGCTATAACTATTATGGAAAGATACGTCGCCTCAACGATTACCGTTGAAGATCTGGCAGATATGCTGCGGGTCAGTCTTTCAAATTTGAAGCGCATTTTTCGAAAATATACCGGCATTGGCGTTCACGAATATTATCTGATGTTGAAAATTAATAAAGCAAAACAGCTCTTGGCTTCGGGGTGCAGCATAACTCGTACCGCTAAGATGCTGCAATTTTCAAGTCAACCTTACTTCTCTACCGCATTTAAACGTGTAACCGGTATCTCTGCCAAGGCATTTTCAAAAAGCGGCTTGCCTTTTGCTGATACCCGTAATAACGAAGCAGTTACATCTAACAAAAAGCGCATTAATACTCATTCCTCAACTCGTCGTCAAATCCAAGAACCTTCCGCTATCAAACCCGAAAGCACTTCTGATTCTGCCCTCCACCGTTCAAACTTGCCTGACTACTTGTTATAAAAATTTAAAGACACAAAGCAAAAAAGAGCAGACGTTGTCTGCTCTTTTTGTTGTATAGTGAAAACCACGAGACTATCGCGCGGTTTTCGCGCTATACAACAAAAAGGGACGGCTGAGCCGTCCCTTTTTATTTATCACGGTTAAGTGAATTTTAACTTAGCTTACGCCTCTACTATAGCAGTTCCGAAGAATGCCTTGTTGCCAAGCTCTGTGCCTTCAGCATAGTTTGCTTCAGCGAGGTTAGCGAAGTTGTAGAATGCGTATGCGCCAACGTACGTTACGCCGTCAGCTATTTCAACGCTTGTGATAGCGTCCTTGATAGAGTACCAAGGCATCGAGCTTCTGGTGTAGTCAGCCATTTCACCCTCACCTGCGATAGTGAGCTTGCCTGTTGCTGCATCAAATGCCCATGTTACGTTCTCACCGCAAGTACCCATAGGAGCTTTTGTGCCCTTGAATGCGTTCTTGCCGATGGTAGCGTTGCCAAGAGATACGCTCTCGAGGTTAGCAAAGCCGTAGAATGCGTATGCGCCAACGTGCGTTACGCCGTCAGCTATTTCAACGCTTTTAACAGCGTCCTTGATAGAGTACCAAGGCATCGAGCTTCTGGTGTAGTCATACATAGCGCCTGTGCCGCCGATGTAGAGAATGCCTGTAGATGCGTCGAACTTCCAAGAGAGGCCCGCGCCGCATGCGCCTGCAGGAACGTTTGTTCCCTTGAATGCGTTCTTACCAACGCCTGTTACACCGTTCATTGTGATAGCGATGTCACCGAAGTTGTAGAATGCGTATGCACCAACGCTTGTTACGCCTGTGTCAAGGTATACAGCTGTGATAGCATTCTTGAACTGATACCAAGGCATTGAGCTTCTCGTATAGTCGTACATATCGCCAGTACCGGTTATGGTAAGTTCTTTTGTAACTTTATCAAAACGCCAAATTAGATTATCTCCGCATTCTCCACTTAGCAAGCTATAGTTAATATAGTTGTTTTTTGCATACTTATGTGCCACTGAATTCTTATATACATACAGATTTATGTTATAACAGTAAGAGAAAGCATAATTGCCTATGCTCGTAACACTGTCGGGGATAGTTATACTTGTCAGGCTACTGCAGCGCCTGAAAGCAAAATAGCCTATGCTCGTCACACCGTCGGGGATTGTTATGCTCGTCAGGCTACTGCAGTAATCGAAAGCATAATCGCCTATGCTCGTGACGCTGCCGTCATTCGGTATCACGCTCGTTTGGCACCCCAAAACAAGTTTTTTATTTTCGGTATCTATAAGACAATTACCGCTACTGTGATACACAGAATTGCCGGACGATACCGCAATGCTCGTAAGGCTCGTGCAGTAAGGGAAAGCATAATCGCTTATGCTCGTGACACTGTCGGGTATCGTTATGCTCGTCAGGCTACGGCAGTACCGGAAAGCATAAGAGCCTATACTCGTGACACCGTCGGGGATAGTTACACTCGTCAGGCCATCGCAGTTCTCGAAAGCATATTTATATATTTTGTAGTTTTTATCAATATCGGGCAAAACTATATCTGTTTTATCGCCTATATATCCTAACAGGTAAACTCTTTTTTCCGTATCAAAGAAAATAAAATCATCAATATTCTGTATCTTGCTCTCTCCGCTGTGAATCATCTGTGCGTAGTATCCAACGAGTCCGTTATTTGTGCTGCCTGCTGTTATATTCAAAGATGAGTGGTTGATGACCTCTATCAATTTATAACAATTATCGAAAGCATAACTGCCTATACTCGTGACACTGTCGGGGATTGTTATGCTCGTCAGGCTACTGCAGCAATCGAAAGCATGACTGCCTATACTCGTGACACTGTCGGGGATCGTTATGCTCGTCAAGCTGCTGCAGCCAGAGAAAGCATAATCGCCTATGATCGTGACTCCTTCAGGTATAACAAGCTCGGTTACAAGCTCTCCGTTAAGGTAAAGATTCTTTGCATAATACAAAGGATTTGAACTAGAGTAACTAAAATCAATTTTACACCATGCTGCTATATCCGAGATATGTACACTCTTGAGGCTACTGCAGCCCCAGAAAGCAGAAGAGCCTATGCTCGTCACACTGTCGGGAATCGTTATGCTCGTCAGGCTGCTGCAGTACGAGAAAGCATCCTCGCCTATGCTCGTGACACTGTCGGGGATGGTTATACTCTCGAGGCTATCGCAGCCATAGAAAGCATAATCGCCTATGCTCGTCACACTGTCGGGAATATTGATTGTTTCAATATTTCCACAGTTGTAAAATGCTCCGTACAGGATATTACCGCCGGTTATCGTTACTTCCTTCAAGCTTGAAGGGATGTAGTACGTACTAGACGTTTTAGAGTAAATGCTTGAGCCATAGTAATACTGTGTTGTAGCCCTACCGCCCGTATAGCTTGAAGTGCCGAATATATATCCGAACGGATATTGATACGTATCCGATGCAGTTTTTCTGCTACCACCGACAAACGGCAGAGTTATACTCTCAAGAGATGAACAACCCGAGAAAGCACCCTTGCCTATGCTCGTAACACCGTTGCCTATCGTCACACTCTTGAGACTACTGCAGTTATAGAAAGCATCCTCGCCTATGCTCGTGACACTGTCGGGTATCGTTACACTCGTCAGGCTACTGCAACCCGAGAAAGCATAAGAGCCTATGCCCGTTACACCGTCGGGTATCGTTACACTCGTCAGGCTACTGCAACCCGAGAAAGCATAAGAGCCTATGCTAGTAACACTGTCGGGGATTGTTATGCTCGTCAGTCTATAGCAGTACTCGAAAGCATAAGAGCCTATGCTCGTGACACCGTCGGGGATTGTTACGCTCGTCAGGCTACTGCAGTCCAAGAAAGCAGAAGAGCCTATGCTCGTCACACTGTCGGGGATAGTTATGCTCGTCAGGCTACTGCAGTAATAGAAAGCACGATCGCCTATGCTCGTGACACTGTCAGGGATATTGATTGTTTCAATATTTCCACAGTTGTAAAATGCGCCGCGCAGGATATTACCGCCGGTTATCGTTACGTTCTTCAAGCTCGAAGGGATGTAGTACGTATTAGACGTTGTAGAGTAAATGCTTGAGCCATAGTAATACTGTGTTGTAGCCGTACTGCCCGTATAGCTTGAGGTACCGAATATATATCCGAACGGATATTGATAGGTATCCGATGCAGTTTTTCTGCTACCGCCAACAAACGGCAAAGTTATACTCTCAAGAGATGAACAACCCGAGAAAGCAGAACCGCCTATGCTCGTGACACTGTCAGGAATAGTTACACTCGTAAGACTCTTGCAGCCATAGAAAGCAGAAGTGCCTATGCTCGTCACACTGTCGGGTATCGTTATACTTGTCAGGCTACTGCAGCCATAGAAAGCAGAAGTGCCTATGCTCGTCACACTGTCGGGTATCGTTATACTTGTCAGGCTACTGCAGTTATAGAAAGCATCCTCGCCTATGCTCGTGACACCGTTGCCTATCGTTACACTCTCGAGGCTACGGCAGCCCTGAAAAGCTTCCTCGCCTATGCTCGTGACACTGTCGGGAATAGTTATACTCGTCAGGCTACTGCAGTTATAGAAAGCATTATAGCCTATAATTTTTGTTTGCGAATGGATATTGCATGTGGTTATAGTATCGGATACGGTATCAGCTAAATACAAATAAGGATTGTTGCTATTGCCGAGATATTTGCCGTTATCATATATGTTATAATTAAGGCTATCGCAGCTACCGAAAGCACCCCAGCCTATGCTCGTGACACTGTCGGGGATAGTTATGCTCGTCAGGCTACTGCAGTACGAGAAAGCATTCACGCCTATGCTCGTGACACTGTCGGGGATAGTTATGCTCGTCAGGCTGCTGCATTCAAAAAAAGCACCCCTGCCTATGCTCGTCACACTGTCGGGGATTGTTACGCTCGTCAGGCTACTGCAGTCCAAGAAAGCAGAAGAGCCTATGCTCGTGACACTGTCAGGAATAGTTACACTCGTAAGACTCTTGCAGCCATAGAAAGCAGAAGTGCCTATGCTCGTCACACTGTCAGGGATAGTTATACTCTCGAGTCTACTGCAGTTATAGAAAGCAGAATCGCCTATACTCGTGACACCTTTTTCTATGTTGACCTTTTTAATTTCGTAAGGGCGTTCGGTCCAATGAGCAGATGAATTATAGTTCTTCATATCTCCCTCACCCGATATGGTAAGCACGCCCGTGTCGGTATCAAACGACCAAGTTACGTTGTCACCTTCAGCACCACACGCGCCGGAATATGTCGCTGCATCTGCTTTAGCAGCCCCTACGTTGATTGATACGCCTATAAGTATTACAAACACAAACAGGAACGTAAGCTTTGATAGTGTTTTTTTCATTGTTTTTCCTCCTAAAATTTGTTCAAACAAAAAAGGTGCGTAGCCGAAACTACGCACCGAAAAACGCAGTTTCGCTCATTGTTGCTACACAATTTCACATCGAGATAGATATGACAAGCAAAGCCTACGTTTTTACCAACGTACGCTATCTCGAATTATGAAAATTGTGTAGCCCGTTTATTATACCACTATTACCTGTATTTTACAAGTGTTTTTTTATAAAAATGAAATTTTGTATGGACAAGGTTTACGGACCGTCGAGGAACGGGGTTCCCCAAATGATGCAGAGCATCGTTTGGGGGTTCGCGGTCGGGGTTCCCCAAATGATACAACGTATCGTTGGGGGGTTCTCGTCGGGGTTCCTACAATTATCTAAAAACGCTTGCCGCATTTGCGGTCAAGCGTTTTCTCTTTTTATTCAGGCAAGCTGACACCCTTATTTTCCTTTAGCTGCTTGGCTATCAGCATAAACGCGGCATTCAGCAAGAAGACGGTCGGGAACGGTGTAAATATTCCCGTGTCGGTGAGACTGACCATCAAAACGCCTATATACATAAGGCTTATAAGCCAGCCGAAAGTTGTCGGGCGCTTAAAGAGCAGATGCAGTCTTACGTAGTATTGGTATGCGTAAGAAAGAACGCCCACAATACCGAGGCTTCCTACTATCTGACAAATAAAGTTATGATACCAGTGCATTTCGAGGAATCTCGGCACATAGCAGTCCTCGTTTCCTCTGTAGCCGAAGCCCGTGCCGAATACGGGATTTTTGAAAAAGTCGCCTACCGAGCGGCGCATAAACTCAACTCTTGCCTCTGACGAACGAAAAAAACCCTCTCCGAACTCATTCCTGCCTAAATAAAAGCGCAATATATCATCCGCAACGAACGCAATAACTATCAGCACCGCCGCCAAGATAAAGCTGTAAAGAAGCCGTCTTTTTCTTGACGTTGCTATAAAGTACAAAATACACACGAGAAACTCAGCACATCCGAAAAGCAATCCCATTCTTGAGCCTGAGATAAGGCAAGCGGCAAACACGAAAAGTCCGCCGAGCAGATATACGGGGCGCTTTCTCGAGCAGAAGAACACAAACGGCATCGCGAGGATATAGTAGGACACCGCAACGTTTCTGAATGGATTGTGAGCTAATCCCTCAAGCACTTGATGCGTCTTTGAAAATTCAACGAAGTTATCTATATAATAGAAGAACATTATAAAAGCGACGAGCATTCCGCTGTGAGCTATAGCGCGTATAAACTCACCCTGCAAAAGCTCGGTGTCCTCACCGTCCCACAGGGTAAAGACGAGAGCGCAAACGCCTACCATTCCAAAGCCGAGGAAAACGACGTAGAACATATTACTGATATCGAACTGGTCGGCAGCTTCAAGGAAGAACGCTCCGCCAAGACTTACGGCAACAGAGACCGCTATCATCGGCAAAAATACCGAGTTCCATTTAAAGCGCTTTTTCTGCTTGATTATATTATAGAAAAATGCAACGAAAAACGGAACTATACCCACAAGCAAAATTCCGCCCTCGCTGATGCCAGTGCCCGTAAGGTTCATCATTAGGGATATAACGAGAAGCACAGGATAGAACATTCTCGCACTTTCTCGCATAGTGGCAAGCTGACCGCTTGCAAAAAGTATAAGAAAAGCGGAAGCCGTCACCTCGCGGCTCGATATGACTCCCGCAACTGCCACAAGCATACATACGAAAAAGTACCAGCTTGAGCTGTAGAAGCGGTAGAGTATTTGTGTCAGCTTATTTTCTCTGCAAAGCATAAAAAACTCCGTTTTGGATCTGTAGGTAATACAGCAAATTCCGTATTCGAGTGCTGTTTTAAAGTATAAAGGCTATAAAAACAACTGCGTATATGAGCATCCATATAACGCTTGCCGTTCCGCAAAGCACCATTATCCACGTGTGCTTGGTCTTGTGTCTTATCCAGGTCATCGTCAGAAGCATCGCAAGAGCACCGCCCGCAAGCGCGCAAAGGCAAAGAGTCTTCTCGCGTATTCTCGCTCCGCGTGCGTACTTGCTCGCTATCTTATCGTATATGCAAAGCACTACGCTGAGAGATGATATAAATGCTATATAACCGAAAAAAATAATATCCTTCAAAAGCTATCACCTTACTTTTTACTGTTCAGATCAATAATTAGTCTTTCTAATATAATACCATATATATGGGGATATTTCAAGTAGAATAGCAAAAAAGGCTGTAAAAGCTCTCCCCGTCCTCTACAGCCCTATGCTTTTTATTTGTTTTTCAAGGCTTTTTTATATACCTCTTCAACAGAGTCACCAAAATAAGAGTTGTCGAATTTCGAAACTATCTCAGCCGAGCGCACCCCTGCGCTCTTTAGCCATTCGGAGTCTGATATTGCATCGCGCACGCGATCGGCAAGCTCAGCCTTATCCGAATACTGATAGCCGTTTACGCCCTCTTCTATAACACCGTCAAGACAGTCGTCTCGGCGGCAGATAAGCGCAAGTCCGTTCGCGGCGGCTTCAATATAGGTCAGCCCTTGTGTTTCGCTTGTGGACGCACTGACGAAAATATCGCCAAGCTGATAGTATGAGCTTACCTCGGCGGGCTTTACCATGCCTGCAAAGATAACCTTTTTGTCAAGCAAGAGCTTGTGTGTCAGCTTCTCAAGCCCTTCTCTTGCAGGCCCGTCACCTACGATAAGCAGGCGAAGGCTCTCGCACTCCGTCGCAAGCTCACTAAAGCCCTCGATCAATTCCTCGATGTTTTTCTCCGTACCGAGTCTGCCGAGGTTTATAAGCACGCGATCCCCTTCCCCTATACCTAATGCAAGGCGGCGCTCTATTCGCTCTTCCTTTGAGATACGTACCCTGTGTCTGTCAAGCTTGATTCCGCTCGGAATTACTGCAATCTCGTTTGGAACTCCGTAGCCGCAAAGCAACTTCTCTATCTTTTCGGTGGGAACGATAACCGTCTTTATCTTTTTCATACGGGCAAGAGTGAACTTCTTCACAGCCCATCTGCCAAAGCGCTTTCCGGGGATCGCGTAGCCTACGTATTCCTCGTACATTGTGTGATACGTATGAACGATAGGCGCTCCCGTTTTTTTCGATACCTTAAGCGCGAACTGAAGCGTGAAAAACTCACACTGACTGTGAATTATATCCGGCTTCCATTCGATTATTTCTTTTATGTACCTGTTATTATACGAAAGCGGCATACGCACGTTTGGATAAATTCTTTCAAGCGACATTGATTTTATATACGGGTCGCTGTCCTTGACGTAGCTTTTTCTGTTCTCGGAGATAGTCAGCACACGCACCTCGTGCCCCTTTGCTATCAAAGCATCACGCAGGTTTTTCGTTGACGTAACTACGCCGTTTGTGTCTGTCGTATATAGGTCAGTCGTGATTAATATTTTCATAATCTATATTCCTTAAAGCTCTAAAAGCAAATCATTTGCCCTGTTTTATATAAATACTATTTATATAAACAAATTTTTACTACTATACTTATAGCACAAAAGTCGGATTTTGTCAATAAAATTTGCCCTTTAACTCAACAGTCAAAATTGCAACCGCAACTCTCATATTCAAAACAGTTGACATATCCCGCCAAATAAGGTAAAATAGATATAATATACGTTTAAAAGCAGAGCGATAAGGTGATATAGTATGGCACAAAGCAGTAAATTCATAAGGAGCCAGCTTGCCCTACTCCGTCCGATCTTTCTCGGCGTTTCTCTTGAAACGGCAAGAAAAGGACAGGATAAAATGGGGGAGCTTCTCAGATATACGAGGCGCCGCGAGGTCACGCTTGATTTTAAGAATTTTTCTAATTTCAAGGCCGCTTGGGTAACCCCAAACGATCAGACCCGCGACGGTGTTATCCTATACCTTCACGGCGGCGGATATACCTGCGGAAGCCTTGACTACTCGCTCGGATTTGGCTCTGTTCTTGCTTCTGAGTGCGGTATGAAGGTGTTTTGCATAGCCTACCGTACAGCACCCGAAAATCCCTATCCTGCGGCTCTTGAGGATGCGCTTGAAGCATACAATTATCTGCTGAGTGAGGGCGTGCGCCACGACAGAATCGTTCTGTGCGGCGAGAGCGCGGGCGGGGGACTTGTGTACTCGCTTTGCCTTAAACTGAAAGAAAAAAACATCCCCTGCCCGAGCGGTGTCATAGGCATCTCCCCTTGGACAGATCTTACGGCTTCTTCCCCGTCGTATGAGGAAAACAAGTCAAAAGACCCGTCGATGACTCGCGAAAGGCTTTCCTTCTTTGCCGATTGCTACACCTCGGACAGAACTGACCCTCTCGTTTCCCCTCTTTTTGCAGACCTTGGGGGACTTCCGCCCTCGCTTATATTTGCAGGCGGGGACGAGATAATGCTCGGAGACAGTACCGAGATGCACAGACGTCTCTGTGAAGCGGGTGTTGACAGCACCATACGTATAAAGGAAGGTATGTGGCACGGATACGTGCTGTTCTGTCTAAAGGAAAACCGAGACGATTTCTCGCATATAAACGCTTTTCTTAAAAAGATACTTCCCTATGAAAGAAAGCTTCGCTGGATGCGCCTTGACAACGCGGCAAAGATATATCCCGCCGCGCGCCGCAGAAACTGGTCGAACGTATTCAGACTCAGCATGACGCTGAGGGATGATATCGACCGCATAGTTATGCAGTCCGCGCTTGATGTGACGGCACGGCGCTTTCCGTCTATATCGGTACGGCTGAAGAGGGGACTGTTTTGGTACTATCTTGAAGAGATGCCGTGTGCCGTTATGATCTCCGATGAAAAAAGCCACCCTACGTCCCGCATGAGCAAGCGTGAGATAAAGCAAGGCGCGCTTCGCGTTATCGTACACAAAAACCGCGTGGCAGTCGAGTTTTTCCACGCGCTTACCGACGGCACGGGCGGTATGATGTTTTTAAAGAGTCTTGTTGCGGAATATCTCTTACAAAAATACTCTGTCAAGGTACCCGCCACAGACGGCGTGCTTGACAGGCTCGAGGAGCCGAGCGAGTGCGAGCTTGAGGACAGCTTTCTTAAAAACGCATCCGACTTTGCAAAAAGCCGCCGCGAGAGCGTTGCCTACAAGATCCCGGGCGAGCTTGAGAGAGAAAGCTACACCCACTACACGACGTTTATTATTGATGCAAACGCGGCGCTTGCAAAGGCAAAGGAACGCGGCGTAACGCTCACCGCGTATATGTGCGCGGCAGAGATGCAGGCGCTTTGCAGAATTCAGGCGGCAAACGTCAAGGATCCCCGCCGTTACAAGCCGATAAAGGTTTTGATTCCCGTAAATCTTCGTCCTCTGTTCAATTCAAGCACCGTGCGTAATTTTGCTCTCTACGTTACCCCCGAAATAAACCAGAAGCTCGGCGAGTGGACCTTTGATGAAATATGCCACAGCGTTCACCACCAGCTAAAAATGCTTATTACCGAAAAAGAGATGCGCTCGCGTCTTACCGCAAACGTAAACAGTGAAAAATCATGGCTTCTTAAAATAGTGCCCCTGTTTATAAAGAACTTCGCCATGAAGCTCGTGTTCAATATGGTCGGTGAGCGTACCTGCTGTCTTACGCTTTCAAATCTCGGAGACGTAAAGATGCCATCCGAGATGAAGGAAATGACAGAGCGCGTGGACTTTATACTCGGCGCACCCTCTGCTTCTCCCGTCAACAGCGGAATGCTTTCATACAACGGCACCCTTTACTTCTCATTTAACCGCAGAAGCAAAGACCCAAGCTTCGAGTATGAGCTTTATAAAGTGCTCAGAGAACAGGGACTTGATATAACCGTCGAGAGCAACGCATCTTCTCTTCCCCCGAAGAATTCATAATTATTAAATTTCAAAAAGGTATAATATGTATTGTATAAATTGCGGTGTGAAGCTCGCAGACAGCGAAAAGGTCTGCCCGCTTTGCGAAACAAAAGTATATCACCCCGAGCTGCCATTAAGATTTACACAGCCACCCTTCCCTGCGGTCAACACTCAAAGAGAGCATATCAGCCGCAAAGGAATTGCTTTTATATTAAGCATTATTTTCATAATCCCGTTATTGCTTTTGTCCTTTATAGACCTGAAACTGAGCGGCAGTATAACCTGGTCGGGAGTTGCGACACTCGGCATAATCCTTCTGTATGCCGTAGCAGTATTGCCCGTATGGTTTAAAAAGCCTAATCCCGTAATATTCGTTCCCATTGATTTTGCGGCGGCGGGCGGATATCTGCTCTATATTGAATATTTCCTCTCGGGAAATTGGTTTATGACCTTTGCTTTCCCGATGTGCTGTCTGTTCGGTGTCTTGACAACGGCAGCGGTCACGCTTTTCAGATACCTTCCGCGAGGACGTCTCTACATCTGGTCGGGAATCGTATATGCACTCGGCGGCTCGTGTATGCTTGTTGAAACGTTTTTAAACATATCCTTTAATATTCGCACACACCTGCTCTGGTCATATTATCCCGCTGTGTCTGCATTTATCGTAGGCAGTGCGCTTCTTTGCGTCGCGATATGCAAGCCCCTGCGAGAAGCTCTCGGAAAAAGGTTTTTTATTTAAATACGCTATACCAAATCAGTCCTGCGGCAATACCGCAGGACTGATTTTTTATGCATTAAACGCCCGTGTTCTTTCGTATAAATAATACAAACAAGCACACGAGGTGATATAATGAAATCCAAACCGCAAAAGCTCGTCGCTCTTCTTCTTTGCTTTTTTGCTTTATTCTTTTGCTCATGCAACAGAAAAGAGGTCAGCACCTACACACAGATATCTTCTTTAAAGGACAAATTTTCGTCCTCGCTTGAAAACGTGAAGGTATATTCCTCTCGTATGATTGAAGGCGAGGACGGGTATATAGACTCTGCATTTATTGCGGCTCTGCTTGGAGACGGCGAGAGTATTCCTGCCGAGATAGAAGCCTGCGGGGAATATTCGTTTTTCTGCGCTTCGGATCTCAGTATATGCGAAGCGTGGGCGGTAGAGTGCCGCACGTACTCCTCTGCTCGTGACGTTGAAGCTGTATTTGAGCGACGCCGAGAGTTCCTTTCAAATCAGGAGTTCGACTCGGAGTCGGATATTGAAGCCGCGGCGGATGCAAAGGTAAACAGACAAGGAAAGCGCGTTTATTTCGTCGCGGCTCAAAGCTCCGAGGAAATGCTTCGATTTTTGACCGATTTTTAGGTATGATTGCTCCTTTTGCCGTGCAAAATACTAACAAAATGCAAAAGGAGTAAAATATGCGTATAGATAAAAAATCATATACAGAGCTTGCAAACAGCCATGCACCGAAATCCCCGTGCGCCAAAAACTGCTTGTTCGCTTTCGTTTTCGGTGGGCTTATTTGTACCCTTGGTGAGCTTTTATACAATATATACACTACCTACCTCGCACTTCCCGAAAAGGATGCAAGCACCTGGGCAAGCGTGACGCTCGTTTTTTTGGCGGCGCTTCTCACGGGACTCGGAGTTTTTGACAATATAGCAAAGGTCGCAGGCGCGGGAACGCTCGTTCCTATCACGGGCTTTGCAAACGCAGTGGTTTCCCCCGCAATCGACACGAAAGCCGAAGGGTATATTTTAGGTGTAGGAGCTAAAATATTCACAGTAGCCGGTCCCGTTCTTTTGTACGGAACGCTCGCGGGCGTGCTCTACGGAATAATCTACTATATATACGGTATGGTGGGTGCGGCGTAATGGGTATTCTTCGTTTCAAAAACAAAATAAGCATTATCAGCGCGGCAACCGCGGCAGGCAAAAAGGAATGTGACGGGCCTCTCGGCGAGATATTCGACTGCATCGACAAGACCGACCGCTTCGGTGCTGATACTTGGGAAAAGGCGGAGAGTGAAATGCAACGCAGGGCTCTCGGTGCGGCAATAAAAAAAGCAGGAATTTCAAGTACGGAAATAGACGCCCTCTACGCAGGAGATCTGCTTAATCAATGCGTCGGCTCATGCTTTGGCTTGGTTGACTTTGAAATCCCCTTTTTCGGCATATACGGCGCCTGCTCTACTCTCGGCGAAGGGATGCTTCTCGCATCTGTAATGCTCGATTCGGGACTTGCAAATTTATGTGCCGCAACCTGCTCCTCACATAACTGCTCGGCTGAGAGGCAGTTTCGATTCCCTCTTGAATACGGCGGTCAGCGTCCCCCTACGGCACAGTGGACTGTAACGGGGGCGGGCGCGTATATACTATCCTGCAAAAGCAACACCCCGCACCCTCATGTATCCTCTGCTTTGGTTGGTATTGCAACCGACGGAGGAATCAAGGATGCAAACAATATGGGGGCGGCAATGGCACCTGCTGCGGCTGACACGCTTCTTCGATACTTTAGTGAAAGCGGCGACTCACCTGCCGACTACGATCTGATACTGACGGGAGATCTTGGCTTTGAAGGAAGCGAGCTACTCAAGCTCCTCACTCACAAGCACGGGCTTGAAATAGGGGGAGTGCACAACGATTGCGGCAGAATAATTTATCACCGCGACAAGCAGGACGTGCACTGCGGCGGATCCGGTTGCGGATGCTCGGGGATAGTTTTCGGCTCGTATATTCTTCCAAAGCTCCGTTCGGGAGAAATCAAAAAAATGCTCCTCTGTCCGACGGGCGCACTCATGAACCCCGCAAGCATACAGCAGGGGCAGTCGATTCTCGGAATTTGCCACCTCTTAAAAATTGAAGCACCGTAAAAGAAAGGACAAGCCAATGGAAATTCTTCTTGATTATATAAAAGCCTTCACAGTAGGGGGACTGTTTTGCGTAATCGCGCAGATACTGATTGATAAGACCGCCATGACACCCGCAAGAATACTCGTGCTCTACGTCACGGCAGGCGTGCTTTTGGGAGCGGTCGGAATATACAAGCCCCTCGTTGAGTTCGCAGGAAGAGGCGCAACCGTCCCCTTGACAGGCTTCGGCTATATTATATCAGAGGGTGTGAAGGAAGCAATAGACTCTAAGGGTGCGCTCGGTATTCTCTCGGGAGCGCTTACCGCCGCATCTGCAGGAACTGCCGCCGCTATGACCGCAGCGTTTTTATGCTCGCTTATATTTAAAAGCAAACCAAAATAAATAGAAAAGCGGTTGTTTGCTACTTAGGGTAACAAACAACCGCTTTAATTCTAATTTAAGCTATTCGCTTGAACTGTTCTCTTATTTGATCAGTTTTCAGCTTTCTTCTCAGCTACAAAAGCATTGAGTGTGTTGATAAGAGTCTTGGTCTTGGAATCGTTCTTCTCAAGAGCAGATACGAAGTTCGTGCTTTCTTCGTGAACAACGTCTGCCCAAGTGTTTCTGATGTCATTCCACCAGATAGTGTATCCAAGGTCGTTTACTGCAGAGTCGGTAACAATCTCAAGTATCTTGAGGTCTCTCTCTTCTCTGAGGTATCTGTTCTTCAACGTCTGCTCATAGTAAGCAGGATATACGTAGTTGAGCGCCTCTACCGACAAAGCTTCCTTAACGATAGCAACGTATTCAAGGCTGGGATGGCAGGACAACGGAAGAGCAATGTCACCGGTAGCAGGTGTGTAGTATCTTTCCTGGCTAGCATTTTCTTTCGGGTAAGGAAGTACACCGTATCCGTCTACCATATCACCAAACGAAGTAAGGTCAGCAGTGCTTCCCAACATAAACATAGCGTTGCCGTTTATAAACTTGTTTGCCTGCTGAACGAAAGCTTCTGTGGTCTGATCCCAAAGCTCATATATTTCCAGATATGCACCCTCGGAATAAATGTGGTCCATAGCGTTGATATATGTATTGATAAGAGCCTCAGACTTGTTGAGCTCGGGTACTCCGTTGCTTGTGTTTACGAGAAGGTTGCCCGTTCCGGTATTGATAAACGAGGTCATGCTGTGAAAATCACAAATAATTCCGTATCTGTCGTCTTCAGTCCACTCGTTGGGGTCTCCGTCAACAGTGTTGTCTGCAGCAGCCTTCATCATCTGCCACATAACGTCGTATGTCCAGGTTCCTGCTTCTACGAGATCATAAGGATCATCAAAGTTCAATTCCTTAACTATTTCCTTGTTGAATATAAGGCATCTTCCTCCGGGAAGAATGTCGAATGCCGTAAAGTCCAAAAGTGAAATTCCGTCAAAGGTTACGAAGTCGTTGAACGACTGCTTGTGCCAAGGACGAGACATATCAACGTATCCGGTTTTCACGAGATCCGTACCTGTTGCCAAGTTTCCGGAGATAACGTCCTCATACGCAGACATAAAGGGGAGTGTGATGAGGTCAAACTCTGCAGCCTCTGCTGCTGCCAAACGCTTAACAACTGCAGGTACGTCCCACCAGTTAGCATAGCTCTGACCAGCAAAAACAAGGTTATATCTGCCTGCTACCAATTCGTTGCGCTTAAAGAGAGCGTTGTCTACGATAGTAATGGGGTTTGCGTCAACGAGCTGGACATTGTATTCCATATCGAGAATACGATACTCATATCCGCCAAAGTCCATATCGGTAGGAAGATACTCGGCTACGTACAAACCATCGCCACCCGATACTGGAGGCTGTGTCGTTACGGGCTCTTTAGAGCCGCCACACGCAACCATAACCGGCAATACCATTACCAAAAGCAAACATAAGGAGAGAATGCGTTTTTTCATGTGTTTTTTCCTTTCTTGTTTCTGTTTTGTTCCTTGCATCAATTAGGATCTTAAGCCAAAGAACAAAAATTAGTTTATTGCATCTTTATTATAAACGCTCACGCATTTAAAGTCAAGAGAAAAACATTTTTTTGGATATCAAATTTAAATATATTTTTCGAAACTTTTTCGTAATCCAACTCGTTTTAACATTTTCGGCAAAGGATGTACGCAAAAACGTGCGATTTCGGGTGGTGAGTGTGCCTTCCTACGATTTATCCCATATCCGATTCGATTCCTTAGTATTGGAACATACTTTTTATAATGGTAACGTGATTAATTATTTTATTATTTTTTATTGACTTTTATCCTCTTTTATAATAAAATGATTTCGTTGTGAACTCAAAAAGCAAGGAATGCAGGCGGAAAGCTGTAGCCTTGTTTTTTGTTTTTGAATGACGCTGAAGATAAAATTCCACGAGAGGATTAAAGGATGGATATCAGAGCAGAATCACTCAAAAAGCATTATGAATGGGGCGGCAAGATAGAGGTAATCTCTCGCGTAAAGGTTGACACCCGCGAGGATCTTTCGCTTGCATACACCCCCGGTGTTGCAGAGCCTTGCCTTGAAATAAACCGTAACGTGTCAAAGTCCTACGACTTAACACGCCGTTCTAACCTCGTAGCCGTTATAACAGACGGAACCGCAATTCTCGGCCTCGGTGACATAGGCCCCGAGGCAGGTATGCCTGTTATGGAAGGCAAGTGCGCGCTCTTTAAGGAATTTGCAGACGTAGATGCGTTCCCTCTTTGCATAAAATCAAAGGACGTAGACGAGATAGTCCGCACCATTTACTTGCTTTCGGGAAGCTTCGGCGGAATCAACCTTGAGGACATCTCAGCTCCCCGATGCTTTGAAATAGAAAGAAGGCTCAAAGAGATATGCGACATTCCGATATTCCACGACGATCAGCACGGTACTGCTATCGTTGTAGCTGCCGCACTTATTAACGCACTTAAGCTTGTTAAAAAAGAGATAGGCGAGGTCAAGGTAGTTATAAACGGTGCGGGCTCTGCAGGTATCGCTATCGGAAAGCATCTTATGAACATCGGTGTAAAGAATCTTACCTTCTGCGACCGCTTCGGCATTATATCTAAAGGTGACACTAACAACAACGTAGCACAGGAAGAGATTGCAAAGGTTACGAATCTCGAAAACAAGCACGGCACTCTTGCCGATGCTCTCGCAGGGGCTGATGTATTTATAGGTGTATCCGCCCCCAACCTTGTAAACGAGGATATGGTGCGCAGCATGGCAAGTGATGCTATTCTCTTCCCGATGGCTAACCCCACACCCGAAATTATGCCCGATATAGCAAAGGCGGCAGGCGCGAGAGTTGTCGGCACGGGACGCTCCGACTTCCCGAACCAGATAAACAACGTTCTTGCATTCCCCGGCATTTTCAGAGGTGCTCTTGACTGCCGCGCTAAATGCATCAACGAGGAAATGAAGGTCGCAACCTCTTTTGCACTCGCTTCGCTTATACCCGACAACGAGATAACCGAAGAAAACATTATCGCTACCGCACTTGACAAGAGAGTTGCAAAGGTAGTTGCCGAGGCTGTTATAGCGACTGCTCGCAAAACGGGCGTTGCTCAGATCTAACGAAAAAGAAAACAAAAAAAGTTCTGTGCTATACACAAAAACAGAGCAAATCCGCTTTTGCGGATTTGCTCTGTTTTTATCATTCACAAGCTATAATATAACTGTACACGTCCTGGTTACCGTCTATTTCAACCAGCTCTGCCATAGGTGCGTACTCTTTTATTTTTTCAAGTATCTTTGCGGCACTGCGCGAGTCCGCGTCCTTGCCCGTATACACCGTTATATAGGATGCGTCGGATATCTGCGGCTCAAAGTAGTCGATAAGCGCAACGCTCGTGTCCTTCGCACAAACCACCTCACCGTTGAGAAGTCCTAACATCTGCCCCTTCTTGATGCCGAGGTTGTTTATATCCGAGTCGTGCACCGCGTACGTTACGGAAATAGTAGTAACCGTATCTATCGCCGCGCACATTACCTCTCTGTTTTCTTCAGGCTCTGCATCCTCCGAGAAATTCAACATACAGGTAACGCCCTGCGGGAATGACTTTGTCGGAATAACTATGACGTTTTTATCCTCTACACTTTTAGCCGCCATTTCAGCCGCAAGCTTTACGTTAGAGTTGTTCGGGAATATAAATATATTGTCCGCGTTTATCTTCTCTATACTGTTTACAAGGCTCTCGATGCTCGGGTTCATCGTCTGACCGCCCGAAACAATTTCGTTCACGCCGAGATTCACGAAGGTATCACAGACACCGTGTCCGTTTGCAACCGCTATAAAGCCGTATTTTACTCTCGGCTCTGCCGCTTTTTTCGCCTCGGCTTCCGAAACGAGACTCGTGTGCTGCTTTTTCATATTCTCTATCTTGGTCGTCAAAAGCATTCCGCACTCAAGCGCGCGAGAGAGCACCTCGCCGGGTGCATTCGTATGAACGTGCACCTTTATAATACTCTCGTCCTCGGCAAAAACTATGCTGTCGCCGATGCCCGAAAGAAATTCCTTAAGAGACGAGGAAGTATTACCGTCGCACTCCTCGGATTTTTCAACGATAAACTCGGTACAGTAGCAAAACTTAATAGACTCGGTGTCTATCTCCTCAAACATAGCACGCGCTCTGCTCTCGCCCGAGCCGTCTGCCGTACCGTTGTACTCGACCGCGTGACCGTCGAGCGCCTCGTTCATTCCTTTAAGTATGCAAACGAATCCCGAGCCGCCTGCATCAACTACGCCCGCACTCTGAAGCGCGGGAAGCATATCCTGCGTTTTCTTAAGCGTATCCGCAGCTACCCCGAGCATATATAAAAGAAGTCCTACGGGGTCGTCCTTATACTCACCCTTTGCCTTTTCTCTGCCCTCCTCGGCACAAACGCGCATAACGGTGAGAATAGTGCCCTCGGTGGGATTCATGACCGCACCGTAAGCCGCCTCAACTCCGCGCGAGAATGCCTCTGCCATAGCCTCTGCATCAGCCGCATCTACGCCTTCAAGCCCTTTAGCCATTCCCTTGAAGAAAAGTGAGAGAATAACTCCCGAGTTTCCTCTTGCCGCCATAAGCATCGTCTTTGCAACGGCTGAAGCGCAAGCGCCGATAGATCTGTCAAATCTTGCCGCGCTTTCTCTGACGGCGCCTATCGTCATCGACATATTCGAGCCTGTGTCTCCGTCGGGCACGGGAAAGACGTTGAGCGCGTTTATTCTTTCCTTCTCTATTTCAAGTTGGTTTGCGCCCGACACTATCATATCCGTATAAATTTTTCCGTCAATTAAGTTGATCATTTATAATTACCTTTCTTCGCCTATATAGAAAAGTGCAAGAACACCGGGTCCTGCGTGAGCACCGATAACGGCGCCTACGTAACCGATAACAGCATCGATTCCCCATTCTGCTTTTATAAGAGAAGCGAGATATTCAGCATCCTCTATGCAGTCGCCGTGGGAAATAAATACGTCCTTATATTCAGGCTTGAAGCCTGCCTTCATTCTGTCAAAGAGCGCGTGGATCGAAGCCTTTCTGCCCCTTGCCTTCGCAATGCTTATAAGATGTCCCTCGTTATCTACGTGAAGAACCGGCTTGATTGAAAGCATAGTGCCCGCAACTGCCGTTACCGCACTGACTCTGCCTCCGCGCTTCAAGAACATAAGATCGTCCACCGTGAACTGATGGCAGACGTTGAGCTTTATACCCTCGCACCAAGCGTAGAGCTCGTCTATCGTAGCGCCCTCTTGCTTTTTCTTTGCCGCAAGGTAAACGAGCAGTCCCTGTCCAAGCGATGCCGCAAGTGAGTCTACCGTGTATATTTTTCTCTCGGGATACTCTTCGGAAAGCTCACGTGCAACGACAGCACCCGAGTTGTATGTAGCACTGAGTCCCGAGGAAAATCCGATATAAAGGATATCGTTTCCCGCGTCAAGCTCTGTTTTCATAAAAACGCGGAACATCTCTTGATTTACAGCCGAGGTCTTAACCTCCTTTTTGTTACGAAGCTGCGCATAGAAAACGTCAAACGGAATATCGCTTCCGTCAGGTGTGTTTTTATAAGATTTTCCGTCAAGCAAAAATGAAAGAGCTAAGCTCTTAACACCCGTCTCTTCTATAAGAGCAGGGGTAAGGTCGCTCGATGAGTCGGTCATAATAATATAATTTGCCATTTATGTTCCTCCTAGGTATTTATCAAGGTTTATTTTTGCCAATCCTTTGGCTAACATAATGTTAATACCAAAAAAAAGAAAAAGGTTACATAAAAAGTAAAAATTAGCTCAATATTTATAATTATATATATAAATAATTAAAAAACAGGACAGAGAATGAAAATTCTCTGTCCTGATCAGTATAGCTTGCTTTTTACTTAGCCAAAGCATTGCAACTTGAACCTGCCCAAAAGGGCAGTACCGCTATGCTTTTCGGCTTGTTTTAACTTATCGTCTTTGCAATACGGACGTATTGCTGCATCCTCTGCATCAAAACAATCTCGAAATTCTGTCCCTTTTGGGTCGAAGACTTTTTAAACAGAGGATTTTTGCTTAATACAAGGAAAAAACGGAGTGAATACAGATGTATTCACGAGTATTTTGACGCAGTAGTAACGAAAATCATCGTTTAAAAAGCTGATTCAAGTTGCATTGCTTTGGCTAAATTTTCTCAAAACCGTGAACAAAGCCCTCCGCAGAAGCAGAGCAAATATCCCCACCGACAATCTTACCCCTGTAAAGTAGAATATTGGCGTACACTGTACCGTCATAGCCCTCGTAGTTGTTGACAGTATATGTATACCGCTCAAGCTCACGGCTTTTGTATTTTGAAAGGTCGAAGCCTTGTGTTTTTTGTATCTCGTTATAGCCTGCGTATATTTTATCAAACTCACTCGGTATCTTAACGCTTGCAACCTCGATAGGCTCTGCGCTGACCTCATATCCGAGAGAGGATAGAAAGCCCCGCCTGTCCTCGTTTGTTTTTACCTTATCGTAATTTATACTTACGGCAGCACTTCCATCACCCGTATCTTCATACGGGGGTATCATAACGAACAGGGTGGTAAAAACGGCAATACCCACCACTATAATTGCCGCAAACTTCAGCGTGCTTGCCTTTACCGAATAAATAAACATAACCCTCACCTCAGACAAATGTTAGTAATATATTTATATTTGCCGTAGCGGAAATTATACCTGTTTGTTTGGTATATCAAGAAGATTTTTCAAAATAATAAGAAAAAGGTGTTGTGTTACGGCAATAAATATGTTATATTGTAATGTAAGGTATTTTAATGCCTTATAGATTAACTTATTGTTTTAAGGAAGTAAAATGTTAGAGCTAAAAAACATCAGCTACACGGTTGACGGAAACGAAATACTTCGCGACGTTTCGCTCTCGGTAAATGAGCGCTTCGTCGCAATTACAGGCCCCAACGGAAGCGGAAAGAGTACTCTTGCAAAGATCGTCGCGGGAATCATAAAGCCCACGTCCGGCAGAATCATCTTTGACGGTGAGGATATAACAGACCTTTCTATAACCGAGCGTGCAAACATGGGAATCAGCTATGCTTTCCAAGCACCCGTTAAGTTCAAGGGAATCACGGTAAAGGACCTTATCTCGATAGCCTCGGGAAAGAAGATGTCGGTAGGTGAGGCATGCGCGTATCTTTCCGAGGTAGGTCTTTGCGCCAAGGATTACATTAACCGCGAGGTAAATGCTTCCCTCTCGGGCGGTGAGCTTAAGCGAATAGAGATAGCCATGATAAACGCGAGAGGCACACGTCTCTCTGTTTTCGACGAGCCCGAAGCGGGAATCGACCTTTGGAGCTTCAACAATCTTATTAAGGTTTTCGAGAAGATGTACGAGCGCACGAAGGGCACTATCCTTATAATATCGCATCAGGAGAGAATACTTGACATAGCCGACAAAATAGTGGTAATAGCTAACGGCGGAATATCAAAGATAGGCACAAAGGACGAGATAATGCCCGAGCTTCTCTCGTTCAGCACGGGATGCCGTTATACGAAGGGAGAGTAATAAATGGATAAGATACAAAAGGAATTGCTCTCGCAGATAGCAGGTATTCACGAAGTTCCCGAGGGCGCGTATTCGCTTCGCATAAACGGCGAGATGTACGGCAAAAACTCAAGCGAAAATATAGTCATAGAGAAAAAAGAGGACAAGCCGGGAATTGATATTTATATCAAGGCAGGCACGAAAAAGGAAAGCCTGCATATCCCTGTAATTCTCTCTCAAAGCGGACTCAAGGAGCTTGTGTACAACGACTTTCATATAGGTGAGGACTGTGACGTTACGATAGTCGCAGGCTGCGGAATACACAACGCAGGAGACGAGGCAAGCGAGCACAGCGGTATTCACGCTTTCTATCTTGACCGCGGTGCGAAGGTCAAATATATCGAAAAGCACTACGGCGAGGGCGATGGTACGGGTGAGAATATTATGAACCCGACGACAGTTTGCGTGCTCGGTCCCGACTCTTATATGGAAATGGAAACGGCGCAGATAAAGGGCGTAGATTCAACCGACAGAAAAACCACGGCAACACTTGCCGAGGGCGCAACTCTCGTTGTAAAAGAAAAGATAATGACTCACGGCACGCAGTTTGCAAAAACCGAGTTTACTCTTGACCTTAACGGCGAGGGCTCGGGTGCTCACGTGGTTTCACGTTCTGTAGCTACGGGAGAGTCAAAGCAGGAGTTTATTTCAAGAATAAACGGAAATAACGCATGCTCGGGACATACCGAGTGCGATGCTATTATCATGGATTCTGCGTGCGTTACGGCAGTTCCCGAAATCAAGGCAAACCATATAGACGCTTCTCTCATTCACGAAGCGGCAATAGGCAAGATAGCGGGCGAGCAGCTCATTAAGCTTATGACTCTCGGACTTACCGAAAAAGAGGCAGAAGAAGAAATTATAAACGGGTTTTTGAAATGATGACAAGAGGACAGAGAATACAGAAATTACGCTCGGACAATTCCCTCTCGCAAGAGGCTTTTGCCTCTGTGCTCGGTGTATCGAGACAGTCGGTATCAAAGTGGGAGTCCGACAAAGCATTTCCCGACGTCGACAAGCTTGAGCTTATGTGCAAAAGCTTCGGTGTCAGCTGTGATTGGATAATCACAGGGCAAGAAATTCTTGAAGAAGCGCCCCCCGAAGAGCCCAAAAAGAAAAGCTCGGTCAGCTTATCAAAGGCAGGATATGTCACCCTTTTGGTGTTGCTTTTCATAACCACCTTCTCGGCTGTGGGACTCGGCGTTTACACCGTTCTTTCAAGCATACTTTAAAAACAAAAGGCAAACGAGGCTGTAAAACCGCAAAGGTTTTTACAGCCTCGTTTTTTATTCGGAAGTTTCATCAAACCCCTGACCGTTTACGTCCTCGGCATCTGCCGTAATAATAAAAGCTCCCTTGTCTGCCGCACGTATCTTTTGCTTTGCAAAGAAAAGCTCCCTGCGCTTTACGACGCAGATAACCACCTGCTTTTTCTTCTGTGAATACCAGCCCGTACAGTCAAGGAGCGTCACACCCCTGCCTACGTCAGCCGAAAGCGTTTTGCATAGCTCCTCCGCCGCATCCGTTATTACGATAAGCATGCTTGAGCGCTTCATTCCCTTTGCCGCCGCATCAAGCGAGTATGCGGTGGCTGTACACGCAACGAAGGAATAAATTATACCGTCGTAGCTTCCAAGTGCCACGGCGCAAACGAGAATAATTGCCGCGTCTATAATAAAAATAAGCCTGCCTATCGAAAATCTTGCGACTCGCAGCTTTATAAGATGCGCCGCGAGGTCGGTTCCCCCCGTCGTTATTCCGTAGTGTAAAACTATCCCCACACCGCCGCCGAGACAAGCACCGCCGAGCAGGGCGCACACGAACGGGTCGCTCTCGCTTTTCGGCAGAAAAACGAACAGGTCTGTTAAAATACTCGTTAAAGCCACGCCTATCAAGGTGCGTAAAACAAAGCTTTTACCAAACCGCACGGCGCTTAACCATAAAAGCGGAATGTTTATCAGAAAAATCATAGCCCCGACCGGCAAGCCGAACAGCACGAAAAGAACGGTTGCGATTCCGCTTACTCCCCCCACTACTATCTCACGCGGAAGAAGAAAAACGTCAAGGGCAAAAGCGTAAAGCGCACATCCGAAGAGTATTATTGCCGCATTTTTAAAGTTTTGCTTTAGCGTTTTCACAGCACTTTCCTCTTTCCTTTCCATTTATTATCTATTATATGTTAGTATTGTTTGCTATGCCGTTTTTATGTATCATTACATTTTTAAGCAACATAAAATGACAACGTAGGGGATCAAGCGTTTTTACTGTCCCCTAAAAAGTAAACTACAACTAAAATCCATAACAAGAAGGATTTAAAGCTATGTATGAAAACATAAAAATAGGTATTCTCGGGGGGGATATGCGACAGGCGGCTCTCGCGCGCAGACTCTCTGCCCAAGGATTTGAGATAGCAATTTGGGGAATAGGAAAGGCTTGCAGTATAGGCGAGAGCGTGCGGTGCGCCGACATAGAGGATGCAATGCGCGGAGCCGATGCCCTGGTGCTTCCTCTGCCCGTTAGCCGCGACGGCGTAACGCTCAACTGCCCCCTTTACCGAGGCGAAGCACCCCGCCTGACCGACGTCATAGCAAAAACCGAAGCAGACACGGTAGTTCTCGGCGGCAAGCTCGACGCGGCTTTTACCGTAAGCGCGACCAAAAAGCAGATAACTCTCATCGACTATTTTGAGTGCGAGGAGCTTCAGATAAAAAACGCAGTACCGACGGCAGAGGGAGCTATCGCAATAGCTCTCGACGAGCTTCCGATAACTATTTTCGGCTCGGATATAGCCGTTGTTGGATACGGCAGAGTAGGAAAGGCGGTTGCAAAGCTTCTGCGAGCAATGGGAGCAAAGGTCAAGGTAGCGGCACGCTCGGGCGAGCAGTTAGCTTACGCTGAAATTGACGGATGCACCCCCGTCTCGCTCAAAAAAACCGCTGATGCCCCCCTGCCGCTTCGTGCGGTTGGCGAATGCGACGTTATCTTCAACACCGTTCCCTACAGAATATTTACAAAAGAGGTTCTTGAAGGCTTCAGACGAGACACACTTATAATAGACTTAGCAGGAGACGACGGCGGAGTTGACAGAGCAGCAGCCGAGAGTCTCGGTATAAAAACCATCTGGGCACTGTCTCTGCCGGGAAAGGTAGCGCCCTTTACCGCCGCAAATATCGTATGCGACTGTGTGCTTGAGCTATTGCGGGATAAAGGAGTGATAAAACCAAAATGATAGGCTACGCTTTTTGCGGTTCCTTCTGCACGCTTTCGCACTCACTTGACGTACTGCGCAAACTCAAAGAGCAGGAGGACGAGATTATTCCCATTATGAGCGACGCGGTCTATTCTACCGACACACGTTTTTGGCTCGCAGCCGACTTTCGCCGCGAGGTAGAAAAGCTCTGCTCTCACGAAATAATTCACACTATAAAGGACGCAGAGCCGCTCGGTCCGAAAATAAAGCTCGATGCGCTGATAATTTCCCCATGCACGGGAAACACGCTTGCAAAGATGGCAAACGGCATAACCGACACCCCCGTAACTATGGCTGCAAAAGCACATCTACGCGCAGACAGACCTACAGTCATAGCCCTTGCATCGAACGACTCAATGTCGGCAAACCTCAAAAGCATCTCAACCATGCTCATGCGTAAAAGCGTATATTTCGTGCCTATGAAGCAGGATGACCCGATAAACAAGCCCCACTCTCTCGTTTGCGACTTCTCGCTTGTTCTGCAAGCATACGAAAGCGCAAAAAAGCAGTCACAGCTACGACCGCTGTTTTTGTAATGATAAAAAGCACCCAAAAGCATTTGGGTGCTTTTTTGGAAACACAATGCAACCTCTCGCATAAAATAAATAGTAAAACAAACAACAAAAACACATAACGAAAGGCGTAATATGAAAGAGCATTACAAATTCAAATTAAAGCCGCTTCCCTACGGCTATGCCGAGCTTGAGCCTTACATAAGCGAGCAAACGGTAAGGGTGCACCACACGCGGCATCTCGGGGGATACGTAAATTCTCTGAACGGCATTATATCAGAGCATCCGTCGCTTTCCGAGATGAGCCTGACCGAGCTTTATACGGCAAACTACAAAAATGCGGCGTTAGGCGAGCGCGTGCGTTTTTTCTCGGGTGCAGTCTACAACCACAACCTGTATTTTGCCATGCTTTGCCCGTCGCTCAACGACGCTATTCCCCGCCCTGTCGGTGCTCTGCTCATAGCTATCGAATCGACCTTTGGCTCTTTTGAGAAGTTTGCCGTTGAATTCAAGGCACAGGCTATGTCGCTTCGCGGCTCGGGCTGGATATTTTTATGCCGCGACCGAACGGGAAAGCCGCGTATTCTCCCGATGCAAAATCACACACGCCCCGACCCGCATATTTATACGGCTGTTCTACCGCTTGATATGTGGGAGCACGCGTATTACCTCGACAACCTCGACCGCAAGAGCGAATATATAGACAGCTTCTTCCGCTTAATAAACTGGCAGCTTGCATCTATGCTATGGGAATCAAAGATATGCTATTGATCTGAAACCGACTAACGCACGAACAAAAAGCTCCGTCTCATACGAGACGGAGCTTTTTTGTTTTGAATTATCGGTTATGCCTTAAATTAAACTCAACCGCATCCGCAGCCGCAGCCGGAGAAGAAGAGGATGATTATAGCAAGGATTATAAGCCATGTGCAGCAGTTAGAGCTGTCAAAAAGATTGCATAAGCAGTTGTTATTCATAAGATGAACCTCCGATAGTTTGTTCGGTAAATTTCTGTTTAGAGGGCTTATCGCTCTCTGTTATCATCTTATGATGCTCGCTTTTTTATGTGACACGTTTTATTTTGTGTACTCAACCACAGCCCTAAAAAGACGTCTGTCCTCTTCGTCCTGTATATTCATTTCCTCGGTTCCCATAAGGCTCGAATATTGACGCTGTGCGCGTATTATGATATATGAGCCAAGACAGTTTTCGCGCATCATCTCGGTGCAAAAATCGAGCTTCGAGCAGTCGAGCGCATACTCGTCAACCGAGGCATCGTGCTCATACCCCAAAGCCTCAGCAGACGGCAAAAGATATCTCTTGTCAAGGCGCTCGTATACCTCGTGCGACACTATCCAGACCGCCGTGTCGCCCATATCAAGCTCTTTTATGAAGTATTCGTAGTTAGACTCGTTGCGCGCGGGTGAATATACGTAAACGTCTCCCTGTCTCTCTACCTCTTTGCTCTTTTCCTCTATCTGTGCTTCGCTCAGATAAGACTTCGCGTAAAAAGCGATCTCGCTCTTGCCGTGCCCCTCAAGGTCAACAGACAGAGCCTTTGATATCATCTCACTTTTTTCGCTTTCCTCTTTCGTAGTATAAGCATAGTTTCCTATGTAGCCGAGATACGCTTCCTGCGTGTTTTTGCCAATACCCGTCACTATCATCCATACAAAGACGAATATAAGAAAAGCCGCCGCAATAACCCAGAATTTATTGTGATATAAAAAGTTTTCAGCCTTCTGCCGAAAGGTAATGGGCGTCTGTGCCCCGATGTTCTTGTCCGTATTTTCCATAATAACTCTCTTTTCGGTTTTATATCTCTATTTAACCACAAAATTATGAATTTTTCAAGACGTATTTTTACACAGTTTGCTTTCTCGCTTAAAACAAAAAAAGAACCGTGGCGTTTGCCGCGATTCTTTTCAAGCTATGTCTTTGATTGCCGTTTTGTCCTGACTCGTCCTAAAAGCTTATTTTGCACTTTTCAAATATCTTTATTAAAACAAGTCCTAAAATAAATCCTGCAGCACCCTGAACACAGTTTGCAGGAATGTTTACAGCCGATGCCGCAAAGCCGTACAAAAATCCTTCAAAGGTCAGATATCCCGCCGCCATTATCAGCTCTGCCAAAAGCGCCGAGAGAATACACAAAATGCCCTTGCCTGCCTTTTTGTGCGAAAGTCGGCAGCCGTAACACATAACGAGTGCCATCAAGCCCTTGATTATAAACGTCGCGGGTGCGTACACCACGTACCCTGAGAACAGGTCAGCCAAAGCCGAGCCAAGCCCCGCCGCAACAAATGCGTATACGGGTGAGAGCGCATAGCCCGAGAGCAAAACGACGCAGTCGCCTATATTTATGTATCCCTTGAGGGGGGAGGGTATTTTTATTATCATCGTCGCTACGCAGGCAAGCGAAGCAAACATCGCCGTGATAACGATTTTTTTGGTTGAGAATCTTTCTTTCATGGGTTGTGTACTTCCTTTAAAATAACGTTGCATTTTATTTTCCATAAGTATACACCCCGAGAAAAACTCTTGTCAAGTGGTTTTACACATTTTTACGGCAGAGCTGTATAAAAGCAGTGCAGACACGCTGAAAATCAAGCCGCCGAGTATATCGGTAAACCAATGCACACCGCACACGAGCCGTCCGATTACCATAAACGCGGTGAAAGCACCGCATAAGCTGTTTACAGTTAGTCTCAAAGCTGCATTTTTGATACGGGCGTGAAATTGCATCATAGCGCTCGGCATAATACACGTGGCAAGCATCGTCGTCGATGACGGATACGAGGCTTCGAGTCTTCCGTCGATAAGCACGGGACGGCGGTTGATAACGCAAAGCTCAAAGAACAGATACACCCCGATAACGAGCACGTAAAACGCGCCGAGTATCAATATGCTTTTGTCAACCTTAAATATACTTTTGCGCTTTATTAGCTGGCAAAGTCCAAGTACAGCAAATCCGAGCGCAACCAAAAGTGCCGCAACACCCGCCCAGTCGGTTATATTGTAAAGAGTCATATTTACCCCAAACGCCTCGTGCACGGCTCGGTTGAGCGTTGCGTATGCCACCCGCGCCCCTCTCGGCCCTATCGGCTGCACGTCAACTATCCGAAGTGACAGAGTGTAGAGTATAAACACCGCAAAAAGCGATATGCCGAGTATAAATTCAATTTTAGCCTTTCTTTTCATCAGCCTGCTCTCCTTGTATGCTTTTCTTTTTGAAAAAATCATAACAGAAAGCAAACCGAAAAGCGAGAGCCGTGCGCTCACGGGTGCGATACCTTGGGTTGCGTCAGTCTTTCGTTATCAGCCCTACCGTACCTTTTATTAAAATCAGCGCAAAAAACATAACTGCGGGATACGGCTGTCCGCTTAAAATAAGCAGAATAATTGCGGCTGCGTTGATTATATATCCTCCGCAAAGCACTCCCACCTTCAGCCCTTTCCTCTCGCTTTTGCATAGCAAAAGCTCCACGGCACCGCAGAGTGCCATTGTCAAGGGTAAAGCCAAGTAAAAGGCGGCGAGCCACCCATGCCACTGATACAAAGGAACACAGTAATATACACCGCCCCACTCCGCCTTGTATAGTGGCAAAAGCAAGCTGAGTATTGCCAATATATTAAATATTCCGTCAACGCAAAAGGCAAAGCGGGCAATACTTTCTCTCTTTTCCCTCTCGGCGATTTGTATCACGTCATCGGTACACAAAAGCTCGTCAAGCGTCACCGAGCAGAGCTTTGATATCAAGCGTAGCGAGTCCATGCTCGGCGCGCCTCTGCCGTTTTCCCATTTTGATACGGCGGTGCGCGACACAAACAACCGCTCTGCAAACTGCTCCTGCGTAAGCCCCAGTCCTTTCCGCAGATTTTGTATCTTCTCGGATAACTCCATAATATCTTTCCTTTCTTTTTATATGCCCTATTATACCACGCGCCAACTCAAAATAAAAGTGACTTGTGCTCACGTAGGCACTCACCGAGGCTCTTTCCGTGTCAAGCGCCCATACAAAACGCCGATGAGGGAAAAATCTCATCGGCGTTTTGATATTATTCCATTTATTTAAAGAACGCCATAAGAAGCGTGCCCGCGACCATAAGGCAAAGCCCAAGCAGAGCCTTCCTCGATAGCTTTTCCTTGAAAACGATATATGAAAAAGCAACCGTAACAACTATACTTAATTTATCAATAGGAACGACCACGCTTACAAGCCCGTGCCCGATAGCGTAGTAATAGCAAAGCCAGGATGCCCCCGTCGCTATACCCGACAGGGATATAAAAAGCAGCTCTTTTTTGTCAAGCGACCGAAGCTCTCTGTGCTTGCCGCGGGCAAAAACGATGCACCACGCCATAACCAAAACGACGGCGGTACGGATAGCAGTTCCGAGATTTGACTCAACGTCAGAGATTCCGACCTTCGCGAGTATTGACGTAAGTGCGGCAAAAACCGCAGACAGCACAGCGTAAAGCATCCAAGAGCGTCCCTCTGCCTTGCTCTCGGTCTTCTTCTTTTCGACCATCAAGAAAATCCCAACACCAAGTATGGCGGTAGCAACAAGCTTTGCGGCAATATTCGTAGTCTCACCAAAGCAGACTATCGCCAAAAGAACGGTGAGTATAGTGCTTGATTTGTCAATAGGCACGACCTTGTTTATGTCGCCGACAGAAAGCGCTTTGAAATAGCACATCCAAGAAGCACCCGTCGCCAGCCCCGACAAAACTAAAAATAAAAGCGACGCAGGCTTGATGCCCGATATAGTTCCCTGCGAGCCTACCACGAATACCATTACCCAAGAAAAAGCCAGAACCACGACCGTGCGAAGTGCCGTCGCAAGGTCGGAATCCGTCTTTTTTATGCCGCACTTGGCAAGAATAGACGTAAGCCCCGCAAAAACTGCGGAAAGCACCGCTGCAATTATCCAAAGCATATTGCTCCACATCACCTTTCATTATTGTCTTACAGCATTATTATACCTCAAGCGTTACCATTTTTCAACAGTCAAAATCACTTATTGTATTTTTATTACAGCTATCATAATTATTGTATTTTAAAATTAATTGTGGTACAATATTTTCAGTATCCGCAAATACAAATCCACGAAAATGAGTCTTCCGTTAGTTGATAGCTCCCCGCTCAACCAACGGTTTGTGGATTTTACATGCATTTTCGTTTATACTTAAATTGAGAGGAAAGGAGACCGAGTATGGATCAAGTAAAGATTGGAAAATTCATAGCCGACCGCAGAAAGAAGGTCAATTTGACTCAGATGCAGTTGGCAGAAATGCTGAATATCACCGACAGGGCGGTATCAAAATGGGAGAGAGGCAAGGCTATGCCCGATTCTTCTATCATGCTTGAGCTGTGCGGTATTCTTCAAATTACGGTAAACGATTTACTTTGCGGGGAGGTAGTTACAATGGATAATTACAACAAGGAATTAGAAAAAAACTTAATTGAAATGGTAAAAGAAAAGGAACGTGCAGATAAACGGTTATTGTTTCTGGAGATCTTTGTTGGCGTGCTGATGCTCTCCATTATGTTCTCTTTAATAGCAGTTGCATCACTCGCTGAAATGGAAGAATGGCTCAGAGCAACACTTATCTTAATCGGGTTTATTCCCGTTCTCGTTGCCGCTCCGTTTATGCTGAAAATAGAGCAAATTGCAGGATACTATGAATGTCAAAAGTGCGGACACCGATACGTTCCCGCCTACAAAAGCGTATTTGGGGCTATGCATATAAACAGAACGAGATATATGAAATGCCCGAAATGCCACAAAAGATCATGGCAGAAAAAGAAGCTGTCAAAGGAGTAATTGCTCCCACCCGAGTTTCCTTTTATAACAACGCAAAACACCCTATGACCGAAAAAGTCATAGGGTGTCTCTTTTTATATAATTCACTTCACCGCGCCGTTTTGCGCTTTTTCTTTTGTTTTGTTGCTTCGTAGCTTGCGTTCACTAAAAAATGAAGCAGCTCCTCTGACACGTCGTCAAGTATCACGGATATCCAGTGAAGCTTGTTCATGTGATATGCCGGGTATACGCCGTCTGCTGCACCAAACGAGCCGAACATCTCGCTCGGAAGCTTGAGATTTACCACACAGGTCAGCTCGTCGCGCTCAAGACCAAACTTGCTTCTCGCCACCCACATCACAAGTGCGTACCACTTGCGGTTATCGGAGTGCCTGAGTACCGCCGTCTCAAAATCATCCTCAAACGGATAGTCGGGAGACGTGCCGTAGGTATCCATACAATATTCAAGAAATTCCCGTTTTGTCATTTTCGAGCCACCTCTGTTATTCCTCGTCGTTTTCGAAGATTATAAAATAAAATTTACTGCCCGCTTCCGTATATTACCTCTAATTGCCTGTTGATTCTGTCAAGAAGCCTGACGGTCATTTTCGCGCATGCTTCAATATGTACCTTTCTGTCCGCCACAAACAACGTCATAGAATCGTTGTTTTTTCTAAGTCCTTTGATGTCGCTGAAACGGTATACGGTCTTTTTGCCGAGAAAGGTAGTATACTCAAAATAATCGTCCGACAGCATCCTTATTGTTTGGTTTCTCCAGCACAAAAGCGCCGCAACGCCCAAAGCCACAAGGGCAACAGCTGCAACAAGTGCAATCAAGGAAAGCTTTATCGCGGCATATATCCCCGCAACAGCCCCCGCAACCAGCAAAACTATCGAAAACGCAAGCAGCCAAATGGGCAAAAACATATCCGCTCTAGGCCCGTCACCCGAAAATTTCTCACCTAAAAGCAGCTCCCCTATCCAAACCAGCAGTCTTATTTTCATTATGCTATTCTCCTATTATAAATCATGCAGCAGTCGCCACGTTTTCACACACGCCGCTTCCCCTCATTACGAAGCTTCCGAAAAGGACGCCTTTCTTCCGTTTTTAGTATATCATAGCACCGTGTTTTTTTCAAGACTCTTATTCGTAGCTTCTCTTATGTTAATCTTTGATAACTCTCAATTACTCTATGTTTAAGATAAAGACTCATAATTCTTATATAATCATGAAGATTTATAAAGAGTCTTATATAAAAGAAAAAGAGTCATAAAGATTCTATAAAGAATCGTTATAACTCATGAAGATTGTGGAAACATTGAAATTTTGAATAATTTATGGTATAATGCAATCAATTCGATAAACTTGAATTTGTAGGTATGTGTGTTATGGATGTAATTACTCATTATGATTTATTAGTGGATGAAAATAACGACCCTTTTCGTGACCCGCCTCCAAGTCGGAGGCCAAGCGGTCTTAGGAAGACAACACTTAGCTACAACTCGTTGGCTCACAGAACGACATGGCTACGATCCGACTTATGTGTGTTATGGATGTAATTACTCATTATGATTTATTAGTGGATGAAAATGACGACCCTTTTCGTGACCCGCCTCC
>JAZORU010000012.1:0-53919 GCA_045656765.1 Eubacteriales bacterium | reverse complement strand
CGGTGAGAACGCCTGTGAATTCGTTACGAAGTCTTTTGTACTGACCGAAGAGATAACCTACTTCGCGCGCGCCTACACCAATGTCACCTGCGGGAACGTCAGTATCTGCACCAATGTGCTTAGCAAGCTCTGTCATAAAGCTCTGGCAGAAGCGCATAACTTCTCCGTTTGATTTACCCTGAGGATCAAAGTCGGAGCCGCCCTTACCGCCGCCCATAGGCAAGGAGGTAAGTGAGTTTTTAAACGTCTGCTCAAATCCGAGGAACTTGATAATGCTCTCGTTTACAGAGGGGTGGAAACGAAGACCGCCCTTGTAAGGACCGATTGCGCTGTTGAACTGGATACGGAAGCCGCGGTTTACGTGAACGGTGCCGTTGTCGTCAACCCACGGAACGCGGAATTTGATTATTCTTTCGGGCTCTACCATTCTCTCGATAACGCCTGCACGGACAAGCTCGGGGCGTGCCTCAACTACGGGCTCGATAGATTCAAGAACCTCTTCTACTGTCTGGTGGAATTCGCTCTCACCTGCGTTTCTTGCCTTGACTCTCTCAACGAGGTCAATAAGATACTGATTTTTCAAGCTCATAATATTATAACCTTTCTGTTTTTGCAGTATTTATTTTTTAATACTTCATAATATGTATGATTTTATCACGCACGCGCGGTATTTGTCAATATTTCGCGAAAGATTTTTTGCCAAAAATGAAAGTTTTTTTAAAAAAGTTGCAAAACGCATTTAAAGAACGGTTTTACTTTTCGAGCCACTCGGCAAGCTTATCTATGTTTTCGGCTCTGCCGATAACGGTTATCCTGTCTCCGAGTGAAACCACGGTGTCAGGCCCTATATCCGCGCTTACGGCACCGTCTTTTTTGATAGCTATCATATTAAGCGAAAAACGGCGGCGCAGATCAAGCTCGGATACCTTTTTGCCGTCTGCGCGACTGCCTACGCAAAGTTCGACTATATCAACGTCCTGACCGAGTGACAGATATTCAAGCACGTTCGGACGGGCAAGGCGCGCTGCAAGTCTCTCGCCCATATCCTTTTCGGGATATACGACCTCTGCTCCCAGCTTCTCAAGCACCATTCCCTGCTCGGCACTCGTAGATTTTGCTATAACGCGCTCAATTCCCATATTTTTTAAATTAAGCACGGTAAGCACGCTTATATCAAGCTTTCTGCCTATACCGACTATGACTGTGTCGCACTCGCCGACCCCCACCTTTTCAAGATTTTCTCTTGTGAGACTGTCAAGCACGAATGCGTTCTCGCAAAACTGTGCGGCGTAGTTTACCTTATCTCTGTTCGAGTCGATAACGATAAGCTCCTTGCCTTCAGCCGATAAGCTCTCCGCAAGCGCCATACCGAAGCGGCCAAGCCCTATTATACAGAAAAGCTCACGCTTTGATGCTTTTTTTCTTGAGCCGAATCCCGCCGACAGCTCGGTTTTTTTATTTATCTTCTTCATTCTCTTTTTCCCCTAACCTATTTGTATTGTTTCCTCTGCTCTTGATATTCCTGTGTTTCTGTTGTTTATCCACAGGGTAGCAATAGTCAAAGGACCGAGTCTTCCGATAAACATAGTGCATATAATAACTATCTTACTTGCAAAGCCAAGCGTACCCGTGATTCCCGCAGACAGTCCTACAGTACCGAAAGCCGAGCTGACCTCAAGAATAACGTCTGAAAACGGCAGGTGCGGCTCAAACAGGGTTATCAGGGTAGTGACCGCAAGTATTACCGTCACGGCAAGCATAAGTATCGACAACGCCTTTTTTATAGCATCGTCGGGAATCTTTCGCTTGAACGCTTCCGCTTCGGAATTTGTTGAGTACGCAAAAAGATGCGCTATAAGCACGAATGCGGTAGTCGTTTTAATACCGCCGCCGCAGGAGCCGGGGGATGCGCCGATTACCATAAGGACACTCATTATCATAACACCGGCATTCGAGAAGGTGCTCATTTGCTTCGTAGCGAAGCCTGCCGTTCTCGTGCTTACACTCGTAAAGAAGGCTTCAAGCCAGCTTATCCCCTCACCCTCGGTGAGCTTAAAGCAAAGCGCACCGCCAAGCGTGAGAATAACCGTCATAAAAAGCACGACCTTCGTATGCAGACTGAACCTTCTCGGTTTTTTGTTCGTTATTATATCGCTCATAACGAAAAATCCAAGTCCCCCAAGCACGACCAAAAGCATCGTAACTATATTCAGATATACGTGGTCGGTGTAGGCGTACATACTGTCGCCCGTGCCGAAAATATCAAAGCCCGCATTGTTGAACGCCGCAATCGAATGAAAGAAGCTGTAGCCTATTGCCTTTGCGGTGCTGTATCTTTCCAAAAACACGGGGAGGCATAACAGCGCCCCTACCGCTTCAAAAGCGAAGGACGTGAGAATAACCGTTTTTATAAGTCCAAGCGCCCCCTTCAGCGTTGACTGATTGAAGGATTCCTTGGCAAGTACCATTTCTCTGATTCCCGCTTTTTTTCTTAACATAAGAATAATGCCGAGACCGAAGGTAGTAATGCCGAGTCCGCCAAGCTGTATAAGCACCGCCACGACCGTCTGCCCGAAAACAGAGAGCTCCGTTCCCGTGTCAAACACCACAAGCCCCGTCACGCACACGGCACTGGTCGAGGTAAAGAGCGCATCGGTAAGCGGTATTCCCTTTCCGTCGGCCGAGGCAAAGGGCAGGCTCAAGAGAGCCGTACCTATCAGTATAAGCGCAAGAAATCCGAGAGTTATCAGCCGCGAGGGTGAAATATTCAGTTTCTTTTTCGTATGTACCATCCCCTTATACGTTTGCCGACAGAGCGTCGGCAAACGGCGATATAAAGTTCTTCAAGCTCAAATGAATTTAAACTAATTATATTACATTACATAAATAATTTCAAGCATAAAGTTATAATTGCCACGCTATCTGTTGTTTTTGCTATGTCTGAAAAGCAGACGGCTGAATGCTTTTCTGTTAAAAGGAATAAGCGGGTAGAGGTAGGAGTGTCTTCCGTTTATCGTTTTGTTGGTCGCAACGAGAAGCAAAATAAGGGCAAGCCCGATAAAAAATCCGGCAAACGAGAAAAGCCAGGATAAAATTATCAATATAAGGCGCATAAACTTAAAGGCAAAGCCAAGCTCGACCGATGCCTGAGTAAAGTTTGTTATTGCTACAAAGGCAATTATCAAAATAACGTGACTTGACATAAATCCGATATTTACCGCAAACTCGCCAAGTATAAGTCCCGCTATAGCACCGAGCGAGCTTGAGAGCACGCTTGGGGTATTGAGCGAGGCGAGCTTCAAGCCGTCCACCATAAATTCGGCGACGAGTATCTGGGCTATCAGCGGAATTTTAGCATCGTCGGGGACGACGAATGCAAACTCGGGCGGCAGCAGATGGGCGTGTGTCGCGAGCAGATACCACAGTGGCGTGAGCACAAGCGTGAGAAGAAAGGTCAGATGCCGCAGTACCCTCAGATATCCACCCGTGAAAGGCGGCATATAATAGTCATCCGTCTGCTGCATAAAGTCGAAGATAGACGTAGGCAAGAGCATTACCTCGGGGGAATTGTCCACTATCACGATAACCGAGCCTTCAAGAAGCTGGGCGCTGGCAACGTCCGGTCGCTCGGTTGTCCGAATTTTAGGGAAAGGGTTGTACCACCTTGATTTTATAAGACTCTCGGCAAGCGACTGAAACCCGAGAGAAACCGAGTCGGTGTCAAGGCTATCCAGCTTTTTTCTTATATGCGAGACTAATTTCTCGTCAGCACGGCCGTCCATATACATCAAAACGACGTCGGTCTTTGATGCCCGTCCGACAGTTTTATACTCGGCACGCAGGCTGACGTCGCGAATTCTGCGGCGGACGAGCGCGGTGTTAAAGATAAGCGTCTCGACAAATCCGTCGTGCGCTCCGCGCAGTACCTTGTCACTCTCGGGCTCGGCTGTCTCGCGGGCAGGGTATGTTCGTGAGTCGATGATTATAGCCGCACGCCCGAAGGTAGAGCCGAGCACCAACGTAGCGCCCGAGAGAAGCATCTGCACCATCAGCGAGGTATTCTCGGTCACGTCCACCTCAACGTACGGAACAGCGGTGTCAGAGAACGTCCTTGCCGCGTCCTCTCCCCTTCCGAGTCCCTTTTGCGATGAGAAGTGCATCATCAGCTTCTGCATGACCGCGTCCTTTACAAAGCCGTCTATAAAATAAAGCGTCAGCTCGTCTCGCTCGCCGATTTTAAGCGTCTTTTTTAAAATATCAAAATTTTCCCCTACTGATAAATAGTTGTCTGTTGCCGCAATATTCTCGCGGTAGTTTTCGGTAAATTTGAGCATAGATCCTCCGTTTTACAAAAGTTGCAGATTTAGTATGTGTAAAAAAAGGGATTTTAACCGTTTTGCACCGTCACGGCAACAAATTGCGTTTTTTTAAAAATTAGGGTTGTTTTATTTTCCGTTTCGTAGTACAATATAACGGTAAGAAAAAACACTCTCAAAAACACCATATCTGCCCGTGGCACAGCTGGATAGCGCGTCAGACTCCGACTCTGAAGGTCGAAGGTTCGAATCCTTTCGGGCAGGCCAAAAAAAAGCAAGTCGAAAGACTTGCTTTTTTCAATGAAGCGCACCTGCGGTGCATGAAAAATGAAGCAGGGCTTCGCCCTATGAAGCGAGCCTTCGGCTCACGGAGAAGCTTGCATGCGCTTCGCTTCATACGAGCGCAGCGAGTGCTTCATGGCGGCAGCGCCGCCGCTTCGTATCGCATAGCGATGCTTCATTCTTATATACCTCGCCGCAAAAACAGTGTTACTCCTACGCCGTAAACGATGTGGGCTTGCGCCCAACCAACATTTTGCCTTCGGCAAAAACGCGCTTGCAATAACATTGTGGCTAACGCCGAATCCCTCAAAGCATTGAAAATCATCAAAAAGCGTGGTATAATAACCTCACGAACTACTAATCAAAATCAAAGATAAAATATATCTAAAAGCAATATTTTTATGATTTGTAAAGTGTTGTTGCGCAATTGTAATGTTAAAACGGTGGTGTTTTGAGGCTTGCTTTGCTATAATGAATTCACAAAACCAAGGAGACAGACTATGAAATTCTCAGACAAACTAATAGAGCTTAGAAAAGAAAAAGGTTGGTCACAAGAAGATTTTGCAGAAAAACTGGATATATCGCGGCAAGCGATCAGCCGCTGGGAAAATGAAACGGCACTGCCCGATGCACAAAACATATTGCGTATCAGCAAGCTGTTTAACGTAACTACGGACTATTTATTAAATGATGATTATGAAGGTGAGATACATCTTCCTGCAGTTGAAGCAAAAACAGAAAAAGAAAAGAAACATTCTTACTGGTATCTGATACCTGTAATTTGTTTTGTTATATTGGTGGTTTGTGTAATAATGAAAATCGTGAAGAGTACAAACAACCAGCCAAACAAAGTGCATACCCACACTGTATTAAGCAGCGTTAAAGAGAACGAGCTCACCCCAACCTGCACGGCAGAGGGCTCGTACGACGAGGTAGTTTATTGTACGGAATGTAGTGAGGAAATCTTACGTACAACCAGAAGTGCGGCAAAGCTTGCCCATACTTTGTCAAGCAGCGTTAAGGAAAACGAGGTCGCTCCCACCTGCACGGCAGAGGGCTCGTATGACGAGGTCGTTTATTGTACAAAGTGTAACGAAGAGGTCCTTCGAACACGAAGAAGCACGGAGATGCTTGACCACCAATTTCAAAGCGGAAAATGTATAGCTTGCGGCAAAGAGCAACCCAGCGAAGGATTGCTTTATATGTCTAACGGCAACGGAACGTGTACTGTGGATATTGGAGATTGTACAGACGAGAATATCGTTATTCCCGATTGTTCTCCAAACGGAGAAAAGGTAATTCAGATAAAAGCTTACGCGTTTGCATGGAACAACAATTTGAAAAGCATTCGAATTCCCGAAACGGTAACGATAATCGGAGAGGGAGCTTTTCAGGATTGCGTTAACCTTGAAAGCGTCAATCTGCCGAGTAATATTAAAAAAATATTGTCTTACACGTTCTGTGGATGCAAAAATCTGAAGGAGATCACAATACCTGCGAAAGTAACCTACATAGGAGAAGAAGCCTTTGCGGATTGTGTAGCGTGTGAAAGTATCGTTATTCCGGCAAGCGTTACAAAAATAGAAAAAAACGCCTTCAGAAATTTTTCGGGTTGTGACGGAACTGTAACATTTGAAATATACAGCGGTTGGGCACTGTATGACTCTTGGGACACTCAGATCCGTGTTGTTGATTTTAATAACGGTGTTGCCAAACCGGTTATGTACATCACGTTCCTGCATAGTGACTACGTATGGAAACGCAATTAATAAGCAAAGCCGTGCAAACGAAATCGCAATATAGCTTTTGCCTTGGTAAAAAGCATTTCTTGTTTAACTTTGCAAACCAATCGTCCTTATAGTATAACCGTCTTATCAAGGCAAAAGAAGGTGCAGGTTTATGAAGCTAACTGTCTATCTACCTATGGCAACGGGATTTGATATAGAAATTGATGGTGAGTATTTTCACTCTGAATGTTCGGATATTACAAAGTCTTTGGCACTAAAGGAAGGAAAACACATAATATCTGTTACTGATCAATGCCCTGCACCAACCTTTTGGAACAAGTTTGTTAATTTATTTAATCCTTTCAATCAATCGGTTGATGATTACAGCAGTACAACAGAGTTCGAATTAACAAAAGAAGATAATGTCGAGATAAATGTTAAATACGGTGATTATGATTTCGTGGATATTGTTTTTGAGGAACATTCGAATATTGAGCAAACATTTTGAGTGACGCTAATCCGTTAAGCTCCACCCCTTAAGCTCTTCCTCTAAACATCTTTTTATATACTTTTCAGAAAACAAAAAACTACAACGAAGCTACGAAGGAGGTGTTTTTATAAAAATCAATGAAATGAGTGAAAAAGCAAACAAAACAAAAACATCAATAACACTAACATTAAGAAAGGAAATAACAATATGAAACTTCTCAAAAAAACTCTTTTACCAATGATCCTTTTTGCGCTGATTATTTCGATGATTCCTGCGGTAAATGCGGATTTCGGACGTATGTATATCGCTCCGTACGGAACGCCGATAATAGATGCAACAATCGACGGTGTATGGGACAACGCTGAATGGACACTCGTAGACAAGCCTCATCAGGGAACGAACAAATCAACCTCAATAGTACGGGTAAAGATGCTTTGGGACAGTAACCATATCTACTTTCTTGCAGTAATTGAAGATAACAGCTTCAACGCGGAGTATGACGTTTTTGAAGTATATCTCGACCAGAACTGTGCAAAGACAACCTATTACGAGCCTAATGACTCTCAAACGCGCTTCAAAGTTTCGGGCGAGATAGTAACAGGTGTACATAAAGGACAAAACGCACAGACAAACGCAGCTTTCAAGGTTGAGAAGGTAGACTATAATAAGTACATAATGGAAGGTGCTCTTTCCTATACGGTTGCAACACCAAGCGTGGGCGACGTTATGGGACTTGAGTTTATGTACAGCGACGGTATCTCGGGTCAGAGTGATATGTGTGAAGCATACCGTTGGAACGTTAATACTGCAAACGGTGAGGCAAGGCCTTTTTCGTCAACTCTTAATTTCGGCACCTTAATCTTTGCCGATGAGCAAGGAACCTTGCCTGGTATATGGTGGCCTAACTTCTATGAGACGACAGACCCCGACGAGACGACAGACCCCGACGAGACGACAGATCCCGACGAGACGACAAAGCCCGATGAGACGACAAAGCCCGATGAGACGACAGAAAAAAAGGAAACGAAAGACACTGCGTCAAAAGACAAGGATCGAGACACATCTCAACCGAAAGATAGCGAAAATACGGACGGCATTAACACCGTTCTGTTAATAATACTGATAACAGTTTCAGCTGCATCAATAACGGCAATTACGATCATGGCAATTGTAATAGCCAAAATGAAAAAGAAAAATTCCAAAAAATAATTGTCCCGTGTCTCAAAAAGGATGCACTTAAAATAGTAAAAAATCACTCGTCTGCCGACGAGTGATTTTTTCTATCTATACTCTTTCATTATCTCTTTGAATATCTCAACCGCCTCGCCCATGTGGGACAGCTCCCGCCAAAGAAGCGGCTTTGCACGGTCGTCAAACGGAGCTACGTCGGCTATACCTATCGGGCGCATACCTGCGGCGTGGGCTGATATGATTCCGTTTGACGAGTCCTCGAACACGAAGCAATCCTCGGGACGTGCTCCCATTCGCTCTGCGGTGAGCAGGAATATATCGGGCGCGGGCTTGCCGTGCTCGACTTCCATTCCGCAAACGTAAGCTTCAAAATACTTTTCTCCGCCTACCGCCTTTATATGATGCTCGACAGACTCTCTGGACGAGCCCGATGCAACGGCGCATTTTACACCGTTTGCGCGCAGAAATTCAAGAAGCTCGACAGCCCCCTTTTTATACCGCACCTCTAAATTATCGTATATATACTGCCGTGTGAAGCTATAGAAGCGGTCAACGTCAAGCGACGGCTGTTTTTCTTTAGCGTAACCGAGATATCCCGCTTTATTCATTCCGCAAACATGCTGGATATATTCACCCATTCCCTCTATGCCTTGGTCGCGGCCTGCGGCTTCCCAAGCGGGTATACATATCCGCTGCGTGTCAAGCAGAGTTCCGTCCATATCAAAAATCACACTGAACATAGTTTGTCTTTCCTTTTTCTTTTTACGGCCTTACACCTATAACGAAGCATCTCACCTCAACGGCACCCTCGGATATAATCAATGACGCACATTTTCCAAGAGACGCACCCGAAACGCATACGTCGTCTATGAGTATAAATCGTCTGCCCAAAAACCCGTCGCCGCCCTTTTCGTATTCGGGGCGCAAGCGTATGCTTCTCTGCGTGTTCTCAAAGCGGGCAGCTCTGCTAAGCTCCTTTTGTACCATCGCACCTTTCGCGCGGCAAAAGATGCTTTCATAAGGAATACCAAGCTTCTTCGATATCTCACGCGACAGCTCTTTCATATGGTCGTAGCCGTAGCTTCTGTAGGAAGCCGACGAGCGCGGAACGTAGCAAAGAGTGTATCCGTCGGCATACTCAGGGTGCTTTTTGCGTATCATCTCGGACATCTCACAAGCAAAGAACTCGCGCACAGACTCGCGGTTGTTGTTCTTGAAGCTATAAAGCATCGCCTTCACGGGTGAGTTTTCCTGTGATGGAATATACGCACAAAGCTTAGACAGACGCCAAACACCGTTTGCGGCGATCCCATCCTTCGTACAGTCGCACGAGCAGATATCACAACCGCAGGCTCTGCACTTGCGGTGGCAAAGCATATCGTATTTAATATTGCACGTGCGGCAAAGCACCCTCTCGCCGTCCGAGAGGATCTCACCGCAGGAAGCGCACTTCGGCACGAATATAAGGTCAAGCAGTCTGTCAAGCAGTCTTTTCTTTTTGTTTTCGCTCATAATTGACTACTGAAGATTTATTTGTTCGAATCCACGTATTTCCAATAAGATTTAATATAATCATAGCCTGAAACTGCAGTAGTCACGGTCATAACTATCATACCCACGTAGCTTAAGCAATACTCGGGATATCCCTCGAAAAACAGTCTTACAACGGGGGTAAGAACTACCGGCTCAAGCAGGATTATAGAGATGCCTACTATCTGCGAGACCGTCTTTATTTTACCGAGCATTGAAGCCGCAACGACGATGCCCGACGTGTTTACTACGACAAGTCGCATACTCGTTACCGCAAACTCACGGAAAATAACGATAAAGGTTACCCAGGAAAGAGCCCAGCCTATCTGGTCGCAGTAAGCGACGGTGCACGCAAGAAGCGCACCTATAACGAGAGTTTTATCTGCCAAAGGATCAAGGAACTTGCCGAAATCGGTAATAAGCCCTCTTTTTCTCGCTATCTTGCCGTCAAGCATATCGGTAATCGAGCTTCCTATAAACACGACTGCCGCGAGAACTCTCGGAAGCCACCAGGAAAGACTGCTCGGCATAAGCTTTCCGATAGGCAAAAGCATTATTGCCATAAACACGGGAACGAGGCACATACGTAAAACCGTAAGCCTGTTCGGAAGATTCATTTTTTTCTTGTTCGTATTCTCATTTTTCATCTCTATGTCTCCCAAAAAATGTTTTATATGGCACAGCCTACGAGGTCGTAGTCAAGCGCCTCGTTTATCTTAACAGTCACAAACTCTCCCTCGGAGCGCTTCTCCTTCGAGGTAAAGAACACCTTTCCGTCAACGTCGGGTGCATCCGCCTCGCTTCTGCCAAAGTAAGTCTCAGAAACGGGATCATACCCCTCGCAAAGCACGCGTATCTCTTTTCCCACCTTCGCTTCGTTTTTGCGTGCGCTTATGTAAAGCTGCTCGCTCATTATGATATCGTATCTGTCCTGCTTTGTCTGCTCGTCTATCTGACCTTCAAGCAGAGCGGCGGCAGTACCTTCCTCGGCAGAATAGGTAAAAGCACCGAAGCGGTCGAACTCTACCTCTTTTATAAACTCGCAAAGCTCGCAGAAATCCTCCTCGCTCTCGCCGGGAAAGCCCACTATTGCGGTGCTTCTCAAGGTAATATCGGGAATCTCGCGGCGGAGTCTCGCTATTGCATCGCGAATCATTCGGCTGTCTCCGTGTCTGTTCATAGCAGAAAGCATATTATCCGATATATGCTGAACGGGAATATCCGCATATTTTACTACTCTGTCGTTGTTTTTAATTACCGAGATAAGCTCGTCGGTAATCTTATCGGGGTAAAGATAGAGCAGTCTTATCCAAGGAATATTTGTAGCTTCAAGAATCCTCTCGACAAGCTCTGCGAGCTTGTATTCACCGTACAGATCAAGCCCGTAGCGGCTGGTATCCTGTGCTATTATGTTAAGCTCTCGCACACCGATGCCGTCAAGCTCTACCGCCTCGGCTACGATATCCTCCATGCTTCTTGAACGGAATCTTCCGCGAATCGAAGGAATCGCGCAGTAGGTGCATTTATTGTCGCACCCCTCCGCAATTTTAAGATAAGCAATACTCTCGCCCGTAGTAAGCACGCGCTCACCGCCGAGCACCGCTTCGTTTTTATCCTTGTGCGAGAAGTACCCTTTTTTGCCCGCCTCAACTGCCCTCACGGCCTCGACTATATCGTCGTAAGAGCCTGTGCCGAGCACGGCGTCTACCTCGGGCATCTCCTCTAATATCTCTTTCCCATAGCGCTCACCGAGGCACCCGCAAACGACGATTCCGCGAAGCGAGTGATGCTCCTTGAGATACGCAATATCAAGGATATTGTCAATAGACTCCTGCTTTGCGCTTTCGATAAATGCACACGTATTTATAACAACTATATCAGCCTCGGTAGGCTCGGGGGTTATCTCATATCCCGCGCTCATGAGCCTGTGAAGCATCACCTCGGTATCAACCGTGTTTTTTGAACACCCAAGAGACACAAATCCTACTTTCGTCATATTCCCGACAGGGCACTCTGCCCTTCTTCCTTTCCTGTTTCAACTATGTCAAAAGCCCGCGTCATGCCCGTATCTGTAGAGCATCGCAAGCATTTTCTGCTTTTCCTTTATATCCGAAAACTCGGGCTTATCCGTACCGTATTTACGAGAGATAAGACGGCGCTTTGCCTCATCATAGTCAAGCTCGCACTCGTACAGACGGAACGCCTCTCGGATATCATCGCGCTCAAAGCCCTTTGCGTAAAGCTCGGAGATTATCCTTTTTCTTCCGTAGCATTTATCGCGGCACGCGTGAAGCATTGCTTCGTGAATAAGCTCAAACTCATCTATGTAGCCTGCCTGCACGAGCATATCGGCGGCGCGCTCGGCGCTTTCTCTGTCATGACCTTTTCTTTCAAGCTTATACACCATCTTTTTGCGGCTGCACTCGCCAAATCCAAGCAGATAGCTTCCGTATGAGTACGCTTGGTATATCCTTGCTTTTTCTTCAAGGACGCTTAGCACTTCCTCACTTATCTCGCCCGCTTTTATAAAAGACGACATATCAGAGTAATCGTCAAAGGACACGGTAACACTCGCATCCGCCCTCTCGCCCGTTTCCTCGTTTTCGAGAGCAAGCTCAATTTTTACCCCCGCGCCCTGATGCACGGGCTTATGTGATTCTATATATATTCTCATATTATCAAAGCCTCGCACGCACTATATCCCGTACGCCGCATAGAGAATCTCGTCTATTCTCTCTCTCTGCCCCGTGAGGTGAAGATATCCAAGCACCGCCTCAAACCCCGTCGCCGTGCGGTATTCGGACATACTCGCGCTTTTCGGTGGATTGAGGTGTCCCGAATTTCTGCCGCGTCTGAAAAGCTCCGACTCCTCCTCGGTAAGCATACCTTCAATCGCGCGGTAAGCCTTTGCCTGACCGCTTGCCCGCACCATTTCGTGCGCTCGGTCGTTGAGCTCCCCCGAGCGAGTGATACCCGAGCGTATAAGCCTCTCTCTTATATAAAGCTCCATAACGCTGTCCCCGAGATATGCAAGAGTCATACCGTCGCACAGGTGCGCGTTAAACTTCTTTTCTTCCATTATTACCTCAAAACAAAGTAGATTATTACTACGATACCGAGTATTATTCTGTAAACGCCGAAGGGCGCAAAGCTGTGACGGCGAACGAAGCTCATCAAGAATTTGATAGCCGCAAGCGACACAACGAACGCGGTAATACATCCTACCGCAAGTATCAAAAGCTCGGGAGCTGTAAACGTATTGCCCTTCAAAAAGAACTTGACAAGCTTCAGTGCGCTAGCCCCGAACATAACGGGCACGGCGAGGAAAAACGAAAACTCCGCCGCCACGGTCCTCGATACTCCGAGAAGCGATGCGCCCATAATGGTAGAGCCCGAGCGCGACGTGCCGGGGATAAGCGCAAGGCTCTGGAAAAGTCCTATTCCGAGTGCCTTTTTGTAGCTTAGCTCCTCGACGGTATTTACCTCGAAGGTCTTATTTTTGTTTCTGTGCTCGATTATGATAAATGCAACGCCGTATATTATAAGCGCCAAAGCGATAACCATAGCACCTGCAAAGGCTACGGTCATCTCATCCTCGTAGAGCATTCCCTCAAGCCACTCGTCGATAAATATACCGAGCACCGCCGCGGGAATACAGGCAACGATGACCTTAGTCCATATACCGACGGCGCTTTTCTTTATCCCTATCTTACCCTCCTTCTTTTCAAGAGGCCAGAGTCTCGAGAAATAAAGCACAAGCACCGCAAGAATAGAGCCGAGCTGTATTACCACCGAAAACATGCTCCAGAAATCCACCGAGACCTTAAGCGGAAAGAGGTCGTTTACGAGTATGATGTGTCCCGTAGAGCTTATGGGAAGCCACTCGGTAATGCCTTGTACTATACCTACGAAAAAGGATTTTAAAAGTTCAATAAAATCAACCATATTATACTCCTCGAATTATGTCCCCTGCCTTTACCTCAAAGGGAACCTTAATATAAAAATACATAGCGGGATGCGGAGCTGACTCTATTGCCACGCCCTGCTCCGAATATATCTGTCCTGCGTTGAAGCGTCTTCCGCACATACCTGGGGAGATAAGCTCAACATCCTCGCCGGAGCACACCTTGTTTCTCTGTATAAAGCACGCCATGCCCGTCTCAGCATCATAGGAAAGCGCGGTTGCAATATACGCCTTCTCTCTTATATATCCCGGATTTTCGCAAAGCTGGGCGTTTTTCATCGGGTCGTCGTAATAATAGCCCGTCGCGTATTCTCTGTGGCTGACCGATTCAAGCTCGCAAAGCCACCTCTCGTCGTATTTATACCCACCCTTGCCTTTCGAGTTATACTCGTCTATCGCCATGCGGTAAGCATTTGTGACAACAGATGCATAGTAGGCGGATTTCATTCTTCCCTCAATTTTAAAGGAGTCTATGCCGCTTTCCATAAGGTCGGGAATATGCTCTATCATACACATATCCTTGCTCGACATAATATAGGTTCCGCGCGAGTCCTCTTCGGCTGAAAGTATGTCGCCCGGGCGCTTTATCTCAGAGAAGTTGAGCGAGCATCCCTCGTAGTCCCATCTGCACGGCTGGGCGCACATTCCGCGGTTCGCGTCTCTTCCCGTATAGTAGTTTGAAAGAAGACACCTACCGCTGTAGGAAACGCACATAGAGCCGTGAACGAATGCCTCTATCTCAAGCTTCTTCGGGGTGTTTTTGCGTATCTCTTTTATCTCTTCAAGCGAAAGCTCGCGCGCTAAAACCACACGGCTCGCTCCGAGCTTATACCAAGCGGTGCAAGCCTCGGCAGAGCAAAGGCTCTGCTGAGTCGAGATATGTATATCAACGTCGGGAAGTATGCTTTTTACCTCAAAAAACACACCGATATCCGCTACTATAAATGCATCGGGCGGATTTTTTCTGAGCCGTCTGAGATAAGCGCGCAAAGCCTTGTACTCATATCCTCTCGGCATTACGTTGACGGCGATATATACCTTTTTGCCGAGAGCGTGAGCGTAGCTGATAGCCGAATCAAGCTCGCTATCGGTAAAATTCTGCGCCGCCGCCCTCATACCGAAGCGCTGCGATGCAAGGTATACTGCATCCGCCCCGTAGAGAAATGCCGCTTTCATTTTCTCAAAATTGCCCGCCGGTGAGAGCAGCTCTTTTTTTCTTTGCATTAATCTTTTCCTGCCTTTTCGGTAAAAACAACAATTACCCATTTTTACTCAATTTAATAATACCATAAAACTATCCGTATTACAATAGATTTATCAAAAAGAGTTTGTTAATAAAATAACTTTTATTGACTTAAAACGTACTTTATAATATAATCTAAATATATTGGTTTTTGTCGTATTTTAATAATGTAGATATAAAAACACACACTAAATATATTTATTATATACGAACAAAAAACACAAAAAGGTTTTAAAAAGGAGCAAAAAATGCTTTTCGGAAAAATCAAGGGAGTGCATACCCCGCACAGAAAGAGCACGGCAAAATCAGAGAGCGTGGCGATGCCCTGTCCGAGCTATGTCAGCATCCCTATGTCAATGCACATAGGCGCACCCGCCACCCCTATCGTGAAGGTGGGAGACCGAGTGCTTGTCGGTCAGAAAATTGCCGAGGCAGGCGGATTTGTTTCAAGTCCCGTGCACGCAAGCATATCGGGTACCGTCAAGAAGATAGATGGTATGCTTATATCAAACGGTCAGACGGTCGATTCGATTATAATTGAAAGCGACGGAGAGATGACACCGTACGCAGAGGGAAAGGAAATAGAGCTCTCCGACTTCGACAGCTTTATCTCGGCTGTACGCGAAAGCGGTGTCGTTGGCCTCGGCGGTGCGGGATTTCCCACTGCAGTCAAGCTCGGAGTAAAGGATCTCTCGAAGCTTGAGCATATCGTCGTCAACTGCGCCGAGTGCGAGCCTTATATCACAAGCGACACGCGCACGATGCTTGAGCGCGGAGACGACCTTCTCTACGGAGTGGGGCTCTTCAAAAAGTTCCTCTCGGCAAAAAGCATCGTTTTCGGAGTTGAATCAAACAAGAGTGAGTGCATCAAGGCACTTAAAGAGCTCTTCAAAAACGACCCGACGGTCAGAGTAGACGCACTTCCCGCCGCGTACCCGCAAGGTGCTGAGAAGGTGCTCACCTACAACACGACGGGCAAGATAATCGAAGAAGGCAAGCTTCCGATCGATGCAGGCGTTATAGTTATAAACGTCACTACGCTTTGTGCCGTCGCAAGCTATATAAAAACGGGCATGCCGCTCGTATCGAAATGCGTGACGGTCGACGGAAGCGCAGTCAAAGAGCCTAAAAACGTTATTGCCCCGATAGGAACGCCTATAAAGGACCTGATAGAGTTTTGCGGCGGATACAAGTCCGAGCCGAAGAAAATACTCTACGGCGGACCTATGATGGGAATTGCGGTATATTCGGACGAGTCCCCCGTGCTTAAAAACACAAACGCTATCCTTGCTTTTGACAGAGCGGATGCAACACTTCCAAAAACAACCGCGTGCATCAGATGCGGAAACTGCGTAAACCACTGTCCGATGCGCCTCGATCCCCCTGCTATTTCAAAGGCGTTCAAGCAAAAGGACGCAGACACGCTCCAAAAGCTGAAGGTCAATCTTTGCATGGAATGCGGCGCTTGCGTTTTCGCCTGCCCTGCCGCACGTCCGATAGTACATAACCACAAGCTCGCAAAGGTATTTCTTCGTGAGGAACAAAACAAAAGAAAGGAGAGTGCGAAATGACACAGTCGGTAAATGAAAGCACGAACCTCGGCGTATCCGTCTCACCTCATATAAAGAGCGGTAAGACAACGCAGAAGATAATGCTCGACGTTATAATAGCACTGCTTCCCGTGTGTATCGCGTCGGTCGTGCTTTTCGGTGCAAGAGTATTGCTTCTTTTGGCGGTTGCATCCGTCTCATGCGTGCTCAGCGAGCTTCTCTTTAACCTTATAGTAAAAAAACCGTGCACGGTATCCGACCTCTCGGCAGTCGTAACGGCGGTCATTTTAGCGCTAAACGTCCCCGTAACACTTCCGCTTTGGCAGCTTGCCTTCGGTTCGGTCGTTGCTATGTGTATGGTAAAGGGACTGTTCGGCGGAATAGGACAGAATTTTGCTAATCCCGCGATCACGGCGAGAATCCTTCTTTTCGTAACCTTCCCCGCTACCATGGGAGAGATAAGCCACAGCCTTTTCTGCGGCTCTCACCCGGGACTTTCCCCCGAGCTTGTTTCAAGTGCTACCCCGCTTGCGATAATGGCAAAAGGAGAGACACCCCCGTCACTTATTGATATGCTGCTCGGCAACCATACGACGAGTGCTGTCGGCGAGACTTGCGGTATAGCTATAATACTTGGCTTCTTATACCTGCTTTTCCGCCGAGTCATCACGGCACACACGCCCGTGTGCTTCGTAGGTACGGTGTTCTTGCTGTCGCTTATATCGACCGGCAATCTGACAGACGCTCTCTACCTCATTCTTTCGGGGGGCCTTCTTTTCGGCGCGGTGTTTATGGCGACCGACTACGCAACGACGCCCACCTCAAAGCTCGGACGTGCCGTATTTGGCGTAGGGTGCGGTCTTATAACCTTCATTATCAGACGGTTCGGCGCATATCCCGAGGGCGTGTCTATGGCAATCCTCTTTATGAATCTGCTCACCCCCTATATCGAGCAGCTTTGCCGCCGACGTCCGCTTGGCGCGACAGGAGGTAAGAGATAATGAAAAATATGATAAAGCCCATTATGGTGCTGACACTTATATGTCTTATTGCTTCCCTGCTTCTTGCCGCTGTAAACACGGTGACAAAACCCGTCATAGAAGAACACGAGGCAAAGAAAGCGGCGGAGGCGTGCCTTGCCGTAATGCCCGAAGGAAATGACTTTGCAGAGATAGAGCTTCCGAGCGTTCTTCCCGCATCTGTTAAAGCAATATACAAGGAAGCGGGCGGCGGATACGTATTCAAAATGGTAACGAGCGGATTTTCCTCAGGATATACGATAATGTGCGGAATATCATCTGACGGAAAGATCACGGGAACTACAGTCCTCTCACATTCTGAAACTCCCGGCTACGGAAGTAAAACCGCAGAGAGCGACTATACAAACAGATATATCGGCGAAGACAAGAGCATGCACCTCAACGGAGACACGTATCTTATATCCGGTGCAACGAAGTCCTCGACCGCGTTCCGCGCGGCGATAGCAGATGCGTTCTCTGCTTTTACAATAATTACGAGGGAGGGTTGATAAGATGAAAGAAAACAAGACGTCAATTCTTCTAAAGGGTATAATTAAAGAGAATCCCGTGCTTGTGCTCGTGCTTGGCACCTGTCCTACGCTTGCGGTAACGTCAAGCGTTCTCGGAGCGGTCAGTATGGGAATCGCGGCGCTTTTCGTGCTCGTTTGCTCTAACATGGCGATATCTGCGCTTCGCAAGATAATCCCCGACAGCGTGCGTATTCCCTGCTACATAGTAGTAATCGCAGGCTTCGTTACGGTAGTAAAGCTGATAGTCAAGGCGTACCTGCCCGATATCGACGTTCTGCTCGGCTCTTACCTTGACCTTATCGTTGTAAACTGTATCATTCTCGGTCGTGCTGAGATGTTCGCACGCGAGAACAAGGTACTCGACTCTGCTCTTGACGGTGTCGGTATGGGTATAGGCTTTACCCTTGCCCTTCTCGCTATGGCAACGATACGCGAGGTGTTCGGCGCGGGCTCGTGGTTCGGTATCGAAATACCGTTTATCTCAAATTACAAGATACCTGTGCTCACTCAGGCACCCGGTGGATTTTTCGTATTCGGAGCGCTTATGGCTATGCTCGCCGCACTGACGGGCGGCCGCGCAACAAAGAAAAAAGAGTTCGGATGCTCCGGCTGTCCTCAGGCTCACGTCTGCGGAAAGCTCTCGGGAGAGACCTGCTCGGATAAGGAGGCGGCGTAATATGACGGTACAAAATATAGTTACTATCCTGCTTGCAGGTATTCTTACAAACAACTACGTTCTCTCTCGCTTCCTCGGTATATGTCCTTTCCTTGGAGTATCAAAAAAGCTCGGTCAGGCGACCGGCATGGGAATTGCAGTCACCTTCGTAATGCTCGTTGCAACTGCGGTTACCTACCCTTTGCAGATGTACGTTCTCAACACTCTCGGAATGGAATATATGCAGACGATAGTATTTATTCTCGTCATTGCGGCGCTCGTTCAGTTCGTGGAAATGGCGCTCAAGAAATTTATTCCCTCGCTTCACGCATCCCTCGGCGTTTATCTGCCTCTCATAACCACGAACTGTGCGGTTCTCGGCGTTACGATAAACAACATAAACGACGGCTATAACTTCGCCGAGTCTATGGTAAGCTCGCTCGGATGCGGGCTTGGCTTCCTGCTTGCAATGGTAATTTTCTCGGGAGTACGCTCAACTATGGAAACCTCGGATATACCGAAGGCTTTCAGAGGACTTCCCATAACACTCGTTGCGGCGTCGATAGTTTCACTCGCTTTCATGGGCTTCGGCGGTATTGCCGAAGGTCTGTTCAGATAAGGGGGTAGACGTATGACGGAAATTTTAATTGCGGTAGGAATAGTAGGCGCAATAGGCCTCGTTTGCTCGGTCGTGCTTGCCGTAGCCGAAAAATTTATGGCAGTCGAGCGCGACGAAACGGAAGAGCAGATCCGTGCTTGTCTTCCCAGTGCCAACTGCGGCGCCTGCGGATACACGGGCTGCGACGGTTATGCGGCGGCTCTCGCGCAGGGCAAGGAAACTAAAACCAATCTTTGCATTCCCGGCGGCGACGGTGTGTCACGTCAGATATCCGACACCTTGGGCGTTGAGTTCGAGGACGTAGTCGAGCAGGTCGCTTTCGTTGCGTGCCTCGGAGACTGCAACAGTGCAAAGAAAAAATACGATTACACAGGAGCTATATCGAGCTGCGCGGCGGCAAATCTTCTCTGGAACGGGGAGAAGGCGTGCGCGCACGGATGTCTCGGGCTTGGCGACTGCGTGGTTGCTTGCCCGAACGGTGCTATCTGTATAGAGAACGGAATAGCTCACGTAGACACGAGAAAATGCACGGGCTGCGGTCTTTGTACCAAAGCTTGTCCAAATCACATCATCAAGCTTATCTCGGATACCGAAAAGGTCATCGTTACCTGTGTCAACCGAGAAAAAGGCGCGGCTGCGAAAAAAGCGTGCGACAACGCTTGTATTGCCTGCAAGAAGTGTGAGCGAACATGCGAGCATGATGCAGTTCACGTAATAAACAACCTTGCCGAGATAGACTACTCAAAGTGCGTAAAGTGCAACGCTTGTGCTATCGCCTGCCCCGTTGACTGTATAAAGATATGGGATATGAGCGGTATTCACAGATACCAAGACTAAGAAACAAAGCAGGAGGCACTCTTTTATGAAAAACGAAAACAGATTTTTCAAAAAAAGCGACCTTCTGCTTGTTTTGTGTGTGATTACCCTGTCGGTTCTTTTGCTCTTTGCATTTTTCATATCAAAAGAAAAGGGCGCAGAGATAACAGTTAAGGTCGGCTCTCAAACGCTTGGCATGTACTCTCTCAGAGAAGACCGAGAGATACCGATAATAACCGAGCACGGCAGCAACACCCTCGTCATCGAGGACGGGTGTGCTTATATAAAAGATGCTGACTGTCCGGACCGACTGTGCACTCATACAGGGAAAATATCCGAGACGGGCGAAAGTATAGTATGCCTGCCGCACAGGGTAAGCGTTACTGTAATTTCTTAAACGCAACACAAAAAACAAATCCGAGACTCAGTTTTGAGCCTCGGATTTTTTGTCGGTTTTATTTGATACAGCCTTAAACCGTACCAGTTACCGTGAGCACGCTGACACCGGGCGTTACTATAACCGCCCCCGTGTCGGGGTCCGTCGTAAAGGTAGCCGCATCAACCGTTATCTGACCGCCGACTGTCGTAAAGAGTCCCGTCGCCTCGTCATAGATATAATTTACCCCTTCCGTCCAGGTCACACCGTTGTAGGTAACCACGAGGTTAGAAAGTATGGGATTGAACAGGTCGTTCAAAACTATATCGTCAGCCGCAGTAGCTGCCGTGTTTCCGCTGTTCTGAATCGTAAAGGTGTAGGTGAGCCTTCCGTTATCCGCTACGGGTACGGGCGAGATGCTCTTGTTTATAGAAAGATCCGGCTCTGCCGCGGCGGTAACCGTTTCCTCTGCCGTGACGGGTGTGCTCAGCCCCCCGCCTGACACGCTGACACTGTTGGTTATAGTGTCGTCCACACCGAGCGGCGCAAAATCGTTCGTCCTTGCGCTGTATATTATCTGGGCATTACTGCCTGCAGGAAGTGTGATACCCGTGAAGGTAAGAGGGTTTGTTGCTGCTACTGCAGGCGCGGGTTGCTCAACACCGTCTACGAAAAAGAGCACAGAGCCGTCTATATAATCAAGCGGCACGTAGCTTTGCTCTCCCACCGCATAAGCGCCGAGGTTATCCGTCACGGTAAGCGGACCTATAGCGCTCTCGCCGCTGTTTACGAGACTTATAACGTAGCTGAGACTGTCATTTCTTCCGTAGGTGTCAACAACCGCAGTTTTAGTCGCTGTCAAAACCTCAACAATCTCACCCACAGCGATGTTTGAGTTTATCGTCGTGCTGTTAAAGGTGAGGCTTGCCCTGTTTGTAAATGTTGCCATGTGTTTTGTCCTTTTGGTTGTTTTTTGAGAGCGTTTTAAGCTCTCATTTACAGAATATTACCTCACGCAAAAAAATGTACCGATAATATTGATTATAGATAAAAATTGTGTTATACTTATTAAGAGAACTATTCAAGCGAACCATCAGCACAAGCGGCGGCACGTACTCGGAGGCAATCAGGTGACTTATCAGCAAAGAAAAAAACAGGTGCGTTCTTTCCTCGGCAAAACCGTTACTGTGAAAATAGACAGACCTGTCGGATATATACACAAAAAAGATAAATATACCCTTAAATACAAGATAAACTACGGTTATATCCCGGACGTTATCGGCGGTGACGGCGAGGAGCTTGACGTTTACGTTCTCGGCCCCAAGGAACCGCTCGAAACCTTTACGGGACGTGTTATCGGAATAGTAAACCGTGAAAACGATGTAGAAGACAAGCTCGTTTGCGCCCCACACGGCTTGATACTGAATCAGGCACAGATAGCGGCAAAGGTTCATTTTCAGGAAAAGTACTACAAAACGAGCGTAGACGCACTCTACCAGAAATCCTGCGGTGCCGTCATATACCGAAATATAAACGGTGAGAACGAATATCTGATACTTCTGCAAAAGAAGTCTCACACCTGGTCCTTCCCGAAAGGCCACATGGAAGCGTTTGAGACAGAGCGCCAAACTGCTATCCGCGAGGTAAAAGAGGAAGCGGGCTACAAGGTAAATCTTGCGCGCAATTTCCGCCACGAGATACGCTACAGTATCGCAAACACCGTGCACAAAAGCATAATTCTCTATCTTGCCAAGGTTAGAGAAGCACCCGTGATACAGAAAAGTGAAATATCCACGTATAAATGGGTAACAGCGGAGGAAGCGAAAACGATTCTTTTTGAAAACTATCACTCGATAATAGACGAAGCGGAAAAATATATAAAGGAAAACAGCCGCACGTATTTCCAAAAGAAAAAACCAAAACAAAATAGCGATAACTAAAACAACCCCGTCCGAAGAAAATCTTCGGACGGGGTTTCGTTTGTTTATGCACTCTGACCAAATTATTCTTTTACAAGCGACGAGAGAAGCTTCGAGAAGTCGTCGGCGCCTATATAGGTTTCGGGAAGTACTCCGTTCCACTTCTGTACGTAGTAATAAAGAAGCAGAGCCTCTATATCCTCGTTTGTAAGATTCTCGGGATCCTTTGCAAAAATGTCTCTTACCTGACCGATTATAGCCGCATCCTTCTGACCTGCGTACTCGGCAGCATCAGCCTGGATCTTCGTTACGTCAAGCTCTGCCTGTGCCGCTATCTTTGCTACTGCAGCGTCGGCGTTCGCCTTTGTTTCGGCGATGTTCTTCTGATACTCGGCTTCCATAAGAGCCTGGCTCTGCTCTATCTCTGCCTGTTGCTTTTTCTGCGCAGCTACCTGCTTTGCTTCAACCGCCGTCGTGAAAGCATCAGAGAAGTCGAGGTTTTCAAGAGATGCGTCAAGCACGTTTATGTTGTACGCATCAAGCTTCGCAACGAGAATGTTCTTTATCTCGTTTGAAAGCTCTGCGCGCATCTCAAGAAGCTGCTCTGCAGTATACTTTGCTATAACACCCTTTACGGCTTCCTGAATTCTCGGCATTACTACCGTGTCGTAGTAGGAAATACCGATAGTACGGTATATATCCTGCGCGTTTTCCTTCTTTATTTGGTAGTTAAGCGAATATGTAACGCTTACCTCTTGAATGTCTGACGAGAAGCTGAGCAGGGGTACCGATGCCTTCTGGTTTCTGTTGTCCATATTGATAACGCTGATCCAGGGGGCAGTTATATGAACGCCCGCTTCATAGGTGTAGTCCTCTACGTTACCGAAGGTCGTAACGATACCCGTGTGTCCCGTAGGAACGGTACGGACACAAGCGATACCGCAAAGACCGACACCCACCAAAATAACGGCGCAGGCAATACCCGTCTTCAGTCCCTTTTTGTTTGTTGACTTAGAGAAAGCCACAACGGCTATACCTGCCGCCATTGCTATAACCAAGCCTATTGCGAATATTCCTAACATAGTTTTTTCTCCTTTATATTCTTATTTTTATTTTGATTACGTACCAAAGCCTTGTACGTTTATATTGTACCTTATTTTCCGCCCCGTGTCAAACTTCACGCGGGCAAGTGCGGACGTGCCACACTTACAGAGATAGCGAAAATCATCTGTTTTTCGCCGAATTTGAATTATTTCAAGCTTTTTCTGCACGAAATCGACAAAAACGGCTTTCGGCATTACAAAACGGTAATCGTGTGAATATTTCTGTACTCACCGCGCGGAGCGAGGGTAACTATTCCCTCTTTAGTCTTTATATTGCCGTCGGTATTATCGTTATCCGGTATTCCTGCCCACGGCTCTATGCAAAGATAAGGAGCGTCAGGCTTATGCCAGATGCCTATATAGTTGCAATGAGGGAAATCTACCTTAACAGCTCTCTCGGTCTTGCGGTTTTTAAGTATGACCGAATGAGACTTAAGATTCTTAAAAATCAAGGTGTCAAGTGCGAAATATTTTTCATATATCGGCAAATACTCTGTGTTCTTACCGACTGTCATAGTGTTCTCGCTCAACACTCTGCCGTTGAGCAGCACCGTATCAAGATTTTCCTTATGCTCAAAAATAAGGTCATAGTCCTCAACGCCGCCCGGTGTCGCGTATGCCTCGTGCGCTCCTACCGAGAAATACATCTCTCTGTCGTTTAGGTTATTTACCTTATACTCTACCGTCAAAGAGGTATCGGTCAACGTAAATATTACGCGAAACTCAAACTCAAACGGGTATACCTCAAGAGTGCCTTCACTGTGTGTCAAAAGAAACGTCGCCGAGTCATCGCTTGCGCTTTCAACTGCAAACGCCGCATCCTTTGCAAATCCGTGCGGATTTAAATTGTAAGCCTTTCCGTCAAGCGTATACGTGTTATCCTTCAAGGTGCACACTATCGGAAAAAGTATAGGGGCAGTGCCCGACCATACCGCAGGGTCGCCGCACCATATATATTCCTCGCCGTCCTTTTTGAAGCTTTTAAGCTCTGCACCCGCCTCGGATATTGCGGCGGACAGATTTCCTTTTGATAAATAGACCATATCTTAAACCTCTGATTAAATTGAATTTGAAATCAAAAAATATTGATTTGTTGATTCAAATATATTATAGCATTTCGCTTTTTATAAGTCAACATTCATTAAGCCTAATTAGCTCACACAAAAGCAAAAACCGCAAGGCGCTCTTCCTTGCGGTTCGTTTTGTATTCAATTATTTTATCAAAGGTTCGTATCTCTGCGGATCTCCGAATTCATGCGGAGCGCCCATAAGAACAGCTATCGTTTGAGGGATCTGTATGTTTTCGACAGTAACACTGTCAAAAAGCTCTGCTCCGCAACCAAAAGCAAACACAGGCACATCAACGCCCGTATGAGCGGAGCCGGTATAAACATATTTTCCGTTACTTTTGACAAGTCCCCCCGTCTCATGATCTGCCGTTACAAGAACAAACGTATTGGGATTATAGAAGGCGTATTCCATAAATGTAGCGATCGCCTGATTAAAGCGAACCATTGCCGAAAACGTGCTTTTTATATCCTTGTTGTGACAGTGCTTGTCGATATGAGCTTCCTCGTACATAAGGAAAAATCCGTTTTCATTATTTTCAAATTTCATCAGGTTTCTGTTGATCTTCTCTTCAATATCCAGAATTCCGTCTTGCGTATATTTATCGAAATCACAGGTAATCGTCGTTTTGTAGTTTCTCTTGAGGTTTTTTTGATCAACCAAAATATCATCTGTATCGTCACGATTATATGCGTGAGCCGTGAAGGAGGCAGGCGTTGCCCCTGTCGACGCTTCGGTTGACATAATGCATGTTCCTTTTTTAAGAGACCCCGCAAGCTCAGTCAGCGACCTTATACTATTGCGTGAGCTATCCTGACCTACAAATCCGTTTATGGTTTTGTAGCCGGAAGCAAGAGCCGTTGCGCCCGCGGCACTGTCGGTAACCTCGTTATTATAGTTGTTGGTTTTAGAAAATCCTTGATAGGGGAAATAATAGCCGTAGAACAGATCCTCGCCATCACCGAACTCGCGGTCGTTTTTCATCGTTTCAAAAAGCTTGGTCTGATTCGGCCCCATACCGTCACCGATAAGAAGGATAAAGTTTTTAGCCTCTTTAACTATCGGATCGTGAACTGCCGTCTCTTTCGGTATTTCCGCTTTGAAATTATCCGCAGGAACGTACGTATCAATAAAATAGTACGCAGCTGCCGCTATAATAAAATGGTTGCCCTCGAGTGCTACCTGCTTTTCCTCTGCGAGAATAGAGAATTGCATTCCCTCGGTTTGTGCGTCAAGACGTGTGGATATGCCCCTTGAAGTTTCTCCGACGACTATTTCATATTCCGCCGCTGCCGCATCATCTTCAAGTAACCCAAGATCTATCTCGGTGCGTTTCTTAATCTCAGTTTTGATATATTCCGCCGCACGCAGATTATATCCGTTTCCGTCATCAGCATAAACTATAACGAAATTTGAAAGCTCTATACCGTTGATATAAGAGCCCTCGGGCAACGCGTTCCCATTGCATCCTGTCAAAACAAGAAGCGAGGCTATTGCTGACACAAAAGATAAGATTGCTTTTTTCAAAATATTCTCTCCTTTATAAACAATATATAACCGTCATAGAAATCTTCAAAAAAATATCTTTGAGTTGCTTTAAAGAACAAAAGTCGAGCTTTTCATCACCTCTACACAAAAAAGAGCTTTGACGCAACTATCATCACGGCAAGAAAAATTACGTTTAAGAGGGTAAAGAGCCAAAAGTATTTTTTCGTGTGTCCGGGATATAAAATACGGAACTCGCTGAACGTAATAAGACTCGCAAGAGAAGCTATGAGCGTTCCCGTGCCGCCGATGTTGACACCTATTAGAAGGGGCTTGTAGTTCACTGTAAACCGCGAGAGCAATATAGCTGACGGTACGTTGCTTATCACCTGGCAGGACATAGCAGATACAAGCAGCGTATCCTTCTCCAAAAGCGAGGAAATAAAGGTATTTACTGCCTCTATTCTTGAGAGATTTCCCGCAAAGATGAAAAAGAAGAAAAACGTACCGAGAAGCGCGTAGTCAACCATCAAAAGCGCTTCCCTGTCCACCCACAGAAGCACCGTCAAAATCAGCACGAGGCATATCCAGAACGGCACTATTCTGAATACCGCAAGCAAGGAGAACGCAAAAAGCGAAAGATACAGCACCGTGCGCGGCGCACTCAGCCGCTCGCCGAATTCCTCGCAAAGCTCAAGCTTATCCGCCCTCACGAAAAAGCAGCATACCGTAAGCATCGCGATAGCAAGCAAGAAAGGCGGCAGCATTATACCGCAAAACTCGGCAGTAGGGATGTTAAAATAGGAATAAAGATACAAATTCTGCGGATTGCCGAACGGGGTGAGCATTCCGCCGAGATTTGCCGCAATATTTTGCAAAACGAAAAGATACGGGACGTATCTTTCCTGCTTCGCCACGGTAATTGCAAAATACCCAAGCGGCAAAAACGTTATCAGTGCCATATCGTTTGCAATTATCATCGAGCCTATGAAGGTAATTGAAAGCAAAACGAAAAACAGGCTTCTCAAATTCCCCGAAAAAAGCACCAGACGTCTTGCAACTATGGTAAAAAACTTAATATTCCGCAAAGCGCAAATGACTGCAAGCGTCATAAAGAGGCACGCAAGCGTGCTCCAGTCAAAGTAGTCTGCATACTGAGCGTCGGGCGCGACGAAAAAGCAGGTAACTGCCGCCGCTATTGACGCTATGCAAAAAACCGTATATTTTTTAAAGAATCTTAAAACTGCCACAACAACAAACCTCACAAAAATCATCTTTTACAATAATACATCTTTATTTGTATTTATTCAAGATTTTTCAAGAAAAAATTTAAAATCGAACAAAGTTTTTTCATCCAATTTAAAGAAGCAAAAAAAGACGAGGCAGTCGCCTCGTCTTTTTCTTCGCATTTATTTTTTTAAAATCCTAAAATGCAATATTAGTCCTCAAGCATAGTCAAGCACTTTGCAAGCATACGCATTACGTGGAAGGGGCCTTTATAGGTATGTCCCTTGCACGGAGGCTCGGTGGGTTTTCCGTCACGGCGAAGATATCCGAACCATTCTCCGTATTCTCTGTCCGAAAAATGCTCGAAGGCATAGTCGCAGACCTTATCGAATATCTCCTTATATCTCTCTTCTCCCGTATGCTTATAAAGCATAAGCGAAGCGATAACCGTCTCGTTATGAGGCCACCAAAGCTTCATATCGTGCTCATACGCTTCAACGGGCTTGCCGAGAATATCCTTGAAATAGGTTATTCCGCCGTATTCCTTGTCCCAGCCGAATTCAAACGCATCGTCGAAGACCGTTTTAGCAAATTCAACAAGCTCGCTGTCATTGCGCTTTATTGCCTCTTCAAGCAAGAACCAAGAGCACTCTATATCGTGTCCGGGGTTGATTACTCTGCAAGTCGAAGTGTCCAAAATCACACTGTTATCGATAGCCGAAATGTTCTCGAACATTGCTCTGTACTCGGGCTTATAGAAGCACTTTATATCTGCGATAAGAGCAGTGATAACGTCGTTGTAAAAATCGTAATTGTCCGGATCTGCATCGCGCATAATGCCCGTTACGTTAAGCATTATCATAGGATTTGCGAGAGTTTTCGTGTTACGTGTCTCGGCATATCCCTTAGGGGTGATCTTAAATGGATCGGTTGACGGATCCTTATACATATCCAAAACAAACTTGAAATACTTTACAGCATTGTCAAGGTAGCTTTTATCACCTGTCGCCATATAATACTCAGCGTTTGCCATAATGTAGAAGGTCTCGCTGAACCAGTATCTGCGCTTTCTCAAGGGCTTTCCGTCGTGTGTAACCGTGAAAAACATTCTGCCGTCTGCATCAATGCAATTCTTGGTTGCAAAATCTATACAGCTCTTTGCAAATTCAAGATACTCGGGCTTTTTTTCGATGTTGTTGTATATGTATGAGAACATCCAGCCGCATCTTCCCTGCATCCATACGCTTTTGTCAAGCGAGTATATCTCTCCCTTGCGGTCCAGACAGTTTATAATTCCGCCGTTTTCCTTGTCCTGCGCGTTGTTCATCCAAAAGGGCACACAAGAATCAAGCAGCTCGCTTCTGAATTTTTCATATGTCTTTTTCATTTTTTTAAGCCTTCTCTTTTCTTACTCTTTTAATTCATTATCAAATTACTTGTTGCCGTAATATTCCACGTATCTCTTATAGAGATTGTGTGCGGAAGGATAAATAGACTGAGGGCTGAGGAAGTGTGAGAACTCAAAGGTTATCGTCTTTTCAGCCAGGTTCTCTATTATATCAAGCTTTTTCTTCAGAAGGTCAAACGTAATGGGATAATAAACGCATCTCGGGTCACGCTCAAAGGTCTCAGTGTTTACCCAATGAGCTATGTTGTACTTGTCGCAAAGCTCCTTCGAATACTTGAGGTACTCTTCCATCTGATAGATGGGAGCTGAGCCGTCCTGGAAAGCACAAATATCAATTTCCTTGCCGCAGATTGAGAAGAGATTTTCCCAGTCGTCACGGAAGCGCTCAGGGCTTAAGGGGCAGCGAGGCGAGGTTACTGCACTCGGGAAGAAGGGACTTATCAAAACCTTCTTATCGGGAGCCTTGTCCTTGCAGAGCTTCGAAAGTCCACCCATAACCTCGGCTATGTTAAACTCGTTTCTGCACGCTTCGTGAGGCAGGTACCATCCCTTAAAGGAGGGAATATCGCCATAGCGCTCTATTACCTCGTCTACAAACATCTTGTTCTTGCGAATCTCGCCCTTTACGTCTCCGCCATTCCAGTCTATATTGGAAATATACAGTCCCATAAAGACGTTCATATCGCGTTTATGAGCTTCTTTGAAAATAAAGCCTGCAAAATCGTGATCCATATAGTTCGGGAAGCATTTTGACGGGAACGTCATCTTGTTCTCAAATCCGCCGCGGATAAATACAAGAGTATCAATTCCGACACCCTTCATATAATCCAATTCTCTTGACCAATCCTCATAGGACCAGTTTGACGAGGGAATATCATAGCTTATCTCGTCGATGAACGTACCTGTAATGGGAAACTTTGATTGCATATTGCTCTCCTTTTCCAATTCTTAAATATTTTTGACGGTTATTTTATTAACCGATACCTACAAATTATAATGCAACGTCTTACAAAAGCCGCCTTCATTATCGTTTTTTGTTCCGCTTTTGCGCATTCTGCCGCGGCCATACGAATATCAAATAACTAAAATGAAAATAAAGAGCGAAAACTCTTTTTTTCGCTCTTTATTATATCACTATATGGAATTTTTGTCAAGCATTGGTGCTATCTGCCTTTCAAAAAAACGAATGATTTTTCGCCTTCTTTATTAGAAGTTGCAGCGTACAATGCTATTTTATTTGGGGCGTGCCCGTCTTAATCAAGTACGGTTATGCCAAGCTGCTTCAACGTTTCTTCAGCCGCCTTCATTTCCTCATCGGTCGGGAGAACCTTCGGAAGAGTACTCTCTATACCGAGAGAAACGTACTTCGTTTCTGCATAATTGTGGTAAGGCAATACTCTGACGCCTACTATGCCGGGCATTCCCTGCAGGAATTTTCCGATCTTCTCTATCTCGCCCGAGTTATAATTCGGAACGTAAGGAACACGTATCTCAGCCTTCTTACCCTTCGATGAAAGGTACTTAAGATTTTCAAGAATCGGAGCATTTGACTGTCCCGTGCATTCAACGTGCACCTGCTCGTCGATAGCCTTTAAATCGTAAAGGAAAATATCCGTGTAAGGCATAACCTTATCCAAGATCGCCTTAGAGGTAAAGCCGCAGGTATCAACTGCCGTATGTATGCCTTCCTCTTTGAGACGGCGGAGCAATTCAAGGCAGAAATCCGACTGCATTAGGCACTCACCGCCCGAAAGCGTAACGCCGCCATCGGCAGAAGAGTCATAGAAATCCTTATCCTCAAGCAGCTCAACCATAAGCTCGTCTACTGTAGCCTGTCTTCCGTAAAGGGTAAGGCAACCCTTGAAGCACGCAGAAACGCACTTGCCGCAAGCGGTACAAGCACTGCGGTTAAAGTGGTGCTTGCCCAACTCGTCGATTGTGTGAGCGCCGTTTGGACAAGCGCTCACACATCTGCCGCAGCTGACACATTTATGCTCTAAGTAGCTGAGCTCGTTGTTTTTGGATATTCCCTCCGGATTATGACACCAAACGCATTTAAGCGGGCATCCCTTTAAAAATACTGTAGTGCGGATTCCCGGTCCGTCATGAACTGCAAAATGCTTTACTTCAAATATTACGCCGGTGTTGTTTGCCATATCGGTTAACCTGCCATTTCCTCGAGCTCTGCTCTCTTAATGAATTCATCCTGGAATACCTTATCCATCTTCGTAAAGTACCAGTTCCAACCGCAAATACGAACCTGAAGATTTTCATACTTTTCAGGATGTACCTGTGCGTCACGCAAGGTCTTGGAATCCAATACGTTTCCTTGGTAGCCGTATCCGCCGCGCTTCATAAAGGTACGAAGCAAGCCGAGCATAGCATCCAAGCCGTCATCACCCTTAACAGCCGTAGGATGAAGCATATAGTCAAAGGGTGCACCGTATGCGGTGTTAGTAGCGTCAAGCTTCGTAACCGACTTGATCAATGCCGTGATACCGCGGCGATCCTGACCCATTGTAGCACCCATGTTCTTTGACAAGGAATCTCCTGTTGCACGGCCGTCGGGTGTAGCTGCGCAGAGAGTTCCCCAACGGTGAGCCCACCAGATCGACTCGCCGCAAACTACGAAATGTCCGCCGCGAACGTTCTTACGGTTAGTTACTATAGAAGTAAAGTGGTTCATCAAGGATACTGCAATGCTGTCTACAGAGTCAATATCGTTTCCGAACTTTTCGGGGTCGTTGAGAATCTCTTCTCTGAGCTCCTCATATCCCTCCCAGTTTGCAAGGAGAGCCTGGTGAAGCTCGGTCAAGCTGATACGCTTCTGATCGAAAACGTATTTCTTTATCATCATCAAGGAGTCTGCTGCTGTAGCGTGGCAGCTAAGGAACATATCGGTATTGCAGTACTTAACGCCGTTCCAATATGCATCCTTTCCGCTCTCAACACTCTCGGGCATAGTTCCCGAATAGAAGAGTGCAGGGTTGATGTCGTAAAGATGTGCATCGTAGAAGTCTGAAATATCGAAAGCCTTTCCGATGAGGCACTCTACCTGTGCAATGTATGCACGAAGGAAGTCCTCGTAGGAATTCATCTCGGAAACGGGAGGCGTATCGCATCCTACCTTGTTTCCGGTTGCAAGGCTGATACCCTGGTTAAATGCAAGCTCTATACCCTTTGCAAGATTAACGTATACGTGCTCGGGTGTAGTCTCGTGTCCTCTGGTCGCAAAGTTGTTACAGCCTGTAGCAACCAAGCGGTGTACCTCTTCCTCGGTGCATCCCATCTTGCGGAATGCCTTAACTCCAAGCTCCTCGTTTACGAAAACCATAGAGTTGTTACCGCGGCGAAGCATATCCAATGCAACCTTAAGGAACTTATCGGGAGTATTGGGCATAACCTTGAGGAATATCTTCATATTCATAGGGCCCTTGTCAGCAGACTCGTCGTATGCCTCGAGCATAAGATAGGACAGGTCGTTTATGAGAGAGTTCTCATTCTCGTCCATACCACCGAAGTAAAGCGGCTGTCCGTGCAGGTGAGCCTCGTTTGTAAAACGCTCGAAGAAGTACTTGAACAGCTCCTTAGCCTGCTCACGAGTAAGGCGTCCCTCCTCAAGATCCTTCTTGTAGAAGGGATATCCGTCTACGTCGAGGTTTCCGAGAGTTCTTACCTGAATAAGATCGACGAACTCCTGAACCAAGTGGTAGAGGAATACGATCAAAAGGAACTGATAAAGCGTTTTGGGCTTATCGGTGCACATTACCTCAAGAGCCTCGATAACGATAGGCATTTTCTCGTCTTCGTCAGCATGCTTTTTAGCGCACTCTAAAAGACGGTTGCAGAAACGAAGCAGAGCCTCGTATGCCATCTCAACAGTAGTGTAGTAGATCTCCTGCTCCTCGGTAATGCTTCCGTCTGCTATTTTACGCTGATGCGCGTCCTTTACACGTGCAAGCAAGCCTACAAAGCCAAGTCCGATAACCGAATCCCAGTCCGGAACGCTGTGGTCGTAGTCAGGCCAGTACTCAAGTGCGCCGTCGCCGCCGCCGGACTGAGTTACGTTTCCGCGGGTTGCTCTCTTAAAGGACTCGGGAGCGTTAAGGTCAAGCTCCTCAAGCCATGCTCTGTTCATAAATGCAAGAGGTCTGAAGGCGCCCTCTTTAGCCTCAGTCTTGTGACGGGTAGTCCAACCGCAGAAGTTAAATCCGAACCAGTCAGCAGGATTAACCTCGATTGCAGCATTGTCAAGAAGGAAAGCCATTTCCTTCGCCTTGATTATAGCGTGGTGCTCTCCCTTCATGGATTCAAACAGCTTCTTTGCCGCATCAACAACAGCACCAACCTCGTTTATGCCGCTTCCGGGCTCGAAGTTCGGATTGTCACAAATGTTAAGACCTGCGCGCTCATTATCAAATCTTCCCCACAACATAATAACACCTCATAATTTCTTTCTTAAAAATTTTTTGTATTTGTATTTGTAATTTTATTTTATTTGTTTTTAGCGGCCGGCTTCTTGTTTACAAGGAGTATACCGAGTCCAACAAGGATCAAAGCCAGCAAATAATTGAAGCGAAGTATACTCTCGCCGAGCAGCAACGCCGACATTACCGCACCGAACACGGTTATCAGCAGCTGGAAGGACGAAGTTTCGGATGCCGGATGATACTTCAGCGGCATCAACGACAGTATGTATGCAATCGAGGATATTCCAACGAGAAGCACCATAGTTATAATCGCCGTAGGATTAACGCTCGTTAGTCTGCCGCCGCAAATCAGCGAGAACACGCAAAGCAGCGCGCCGCCGATAAGGTGTCCGCCTCCTACGAGTGCCATAGCAGACATGCCGCTTGCCGATTTCTTAGCTATAAAGTAAGAAGATGCGTTGCACAAAGCAGCGAGTATCATATACCCTTCTCCTTCAAAGGAGAACGTAAATTCCAATTTTGTCATATTGGTAATCATAATGCCTGCAAAGCCTACCACGCAGCCGATCACCTTGAATGCGTTCAAGCGGTCATCCTTGAAAAAGATACCACCCGCAAGAACGATGAAGAAAACCGCAAGCTGATCGAACACCGCGCCTTTAGCTCCCGCTATATTGGTAAGTCCTATATAAGTAAAGGCATATTGCAGAGCCGAGCCTAAAATGCCGTATACAAACGCATACTTTATATGCGGCTTTTCAAACTTGAGCGGTTTTTTCTCTACCACTCTGAAAAGAGAAAGCGTAAGCAATCCCGAGAAGAAGAATCTGATTCCCGCAACCAGACATTTCGACATATTGTCGCCGTCGGCTATAGCAAAGCCCTCTACACAAAGCTTTACGAGAGGAAATGCGCTTCCCCAAAGAAATGTGTAGAAGATGGACATCAAGGCTACGTTCTTCTTTTTGCTCCAGAAGCTCGGGGCAGCCGTGCTGACTACACTGTTATTTCTGGACATATATATGACCTCTCTTTTCGTACAGTTCCTTATCGGGAGTGAACTCTCCTCTGCGGTCATACTTTTGAGCATCGGGATAGGTAACGAGAGATTGATCAATATCAAGCAGCTCGCACAGTGTGCGTGTTACCTGGCCGCCGAGAAGCTTGGTAGCCTCTGCCGTGTAGTAATGCGTCTGATCCGAGAACAAGCTGTCCGGCTTATCCTTCATCAGTCCGTAAAGATCGTTTATAGTTACGTCCATGTCAGCCAGCGCCTTGCATGCAGCTTCGTTATATCTTTCTACGTCGCTGTTACGTCTTTCCTCAAATTCGTGGAGGAACTCTTTTTCGTAAACGGGAGTAGACGTTGCAAAAACGATTTTGGCATTCGGGAAAAGGAAGCGTATTCTATTGGCAATTCTCCGAATGTTATCTGCATACGCATCAACCGGTGTAAGCGGCTCGTCGCCGTATATTCTGACCGTGTCCCAGTGTCCTGCGTTAAAGTGAACCGCATCAGCCTCATAAACCTTCAGTTCATCAGCCCAGGTATGAATCGTTCTCAAAACAACTGGCGAGGACATGCAGTTTTGCGCAGGGTAAAATACTTCTGCAACGTTTTTAAGACTCTCTTCTACGTAACGGTCGTAACCCATTCGGATAGAGTCGCCGATCAACAGTATTTTTTTCATTGTTTTCTCTTTTCTTCTTTAAAAATGTGTATCGAAGCAAACCGTTTGTTTTACTCCTTGTACTTTCAGTATAATCATTTTGCTTTCGTTGTAAATGCTGATTTGCGAAAAATAGTGTTTTTGCGAACATTTTTTTAAAAACCGATTGACACGACTTTTTCTTGTGTGTTAAAATAATAAAAACAAAGGCAAGCGAGGTATCTCAATGGAAAAACTGCAAAACAGAATTTTTTTAAACAATCTGTCTCTGCGTGATATTACCTTCGTTAATACGTACACCACCCTAGAAGAAAGTTACCCAATGAGAAACAAGGGCAGATATCACAACGGGCTTTTGTACACGATCCTCGGCACAGAAACGTACCACTTTAAAGACCGCACCATAAAGGCTGTACCGGGCTCGGTATTATACATCCCCAAGGGCGAAAGCTACGAGATCACCTTCAACGAGGAAAAAAGCATCGTTATAACGGTCGATTTTGAAACAAACGGCGAAGTGAGCGCCCCGTTCAGAATAGACTTTTCAGAAATCAACGTTATAAAATCCTGCTTTCAGGACATAGAAACAAAATGGTCGCGTAAAAAGCCCAATTATATCCCCGAGTGTAAATCCTATTTTTATAAAATAGTAAGCTTGCTCTCAAAGCAGCTCTCATCATCCCAACCGTCATCCAAGTTTGGCACTCTTGAAGCCGCCGAGCGCCACCTGCTCAAAAACTATCTTGACAACGACTTCCGTATTGAGAACCTTTCGGATATTGCAGGGATGAGCCGACGCTATTTCGAGCTTCTGTTTCAGAGAAAATACAACACGACGCCAAAAGCGTACGTTCTTACCCTTAAAATAGAACGTGCAAAGGAATTGCTTCTCAGTGAAAAATTAAGAATAAAGGACATAGCTTTAACTCTTGGATACCGTGACATATATCATTTTGGCAAGCTTTTCAAAGAAAAGACGGGATATACTCCGAGCGAATACAGAAAAGCTCACGGTTTATAAAGATAAAAGCCATCTTCTGCAAACCAAAAAACCGGCCCCTGCGAACAGGAGCCGGTTTGGTTTTTGTATATGCGTTATGTTGTTATCAGTCTTCCATCCAAACCGAAATCACTTCACCGTTTTGGCGGATGACAGCGTGCCCAACACCACCGAGTCTGTCAGGCGGGGCTACAGAGTAAATATGCCAGCTCTCTTCTTTCGGATCGTACTCCGCTTCAAACTCTTCCGCTTCAAAACTGCCGTATTTTTCCAAGATCACTGCTTTAGCTTTTTTTATATACTCGTCAGCTAACGACACGAATTCTATTCCGAGTTTTGCAACAGTATCTTTTATACTGTCAGCTTCATATATACCCACATAATCGGCATTCAGCGTGTCAAACTCGCCCTCGGTTATTTCTTGCACTATTCCGTCTGCAGTCTTATAGGGATAATAGCGGTCGGACTCCTGTTTGTACCCAAACTCACTTGTCATCACAAGCTTTTGATCACATACCTCAAGCAAGCGGATACTGAAATCTTCAGCACCGTCGCTTATCCTGTTGTAAATTCGTCCGTCATCCAAAAGGATAGCTCTGTCTTTGTAGCTATACGCATCAAGAAGCTTCGACTCTCCCGACTCTATCGTATATATAGCCAGCACAAAACAGTCCTCGCGGAGAAGCATCAGCTCGTCTGTGTCGTCGCCGTCAAAATCATAGAGAGCATACCCAAAGGATTCGGGGGACGCATTGTAAAGACCTTGTCTTGCGTCTGCCGCCATATAAAACCAATCTTCTGACTGCTCTTCCCTAACCGTTACTGCTTCGGGAATGTTGAGCTCGCCGTTATTTAAGTCTTCTTCTCGCTCTTCCGAGAAAAGATACGTAACAAGCTTTTTGTAATCATCAATAGCATCCTCGTATTCGGTCGGGACTACAGTAGTTTGAGCCGAGCCGTTCGTTATCTTGTCTGTCTCTTGCGAGGTATCCGTCGTTTGAGCCGAGCTGCTGTCGCCGCACCCCGATAATACAATCAAAAACGCAACGCACAACGTCAAAGCGATAATTGCGTATAACTTTGACCTAACATTAATTTTCAATTAAACTCAGCTCCTTTCATTTACTGTCAATTATATTATAAGCCTATATCCGTAATTTTTCAATTTAGAATATTAAACAAATATTATATCCCTTTTTTAGTCATTACGCGAAATTTAAGCTGCGGATAATAAACATATTGATTTACGCGGGGAAAAGTGATATAATTATATAGTTATAAGTTCGGATGAAAATGCCGAGCTAAGAAGCTTGCTTAGAGGTGACTTTTATGAAACTGACAAAGCTGTTTGAAAAAGGCGGACACACGCTGTCATTTGAGGTTTTTCCGCCGAAGCTTGACTCGAACTTTGACAGTGTCAAGCACGCGACGGAAGAGATAGCGAAGCTCTCGCCGTCCTTTATGTCGGTGACCTACGGGGCCGGGGGCGGCACGAGCCGATACACGCTTGACATAGCGAAAAACATCAAGGAAAGCTACGGTGTTCCCACGCTTGCACACCTGACCTGCGTTTCCTCAACCAAGGAAACGGTTATCAAAAGAATAGAGGATATGCGTGCGGCGGGGATAGAGAATATTATGGCGCTCCGCGGCGACCTTACCCCCGAGCTTGAAGGAAAAGACCGCTCGGGCATGGATTTTTGCCACGCATCCGAGCTTATCCGCGAGATAAAGCGGCACGGGGACTTTTGCATCGGCGGTGCTTGCTATCCCGAAATTCACCCGGAAAGCAAAAATCAGCAAGAGGACATAAAATACCTCAAGGAAAAGGTAGAGGCGGGTGCGGATTTTCTCACGACTCAGATGTTTTTTGACAACAATCTCCTCTATAATTTCCTCTACAAGATAAGAGAAGCGGGCATCACCGTGCCCGTAGTTCCGGGAATTATGCCTATCACAAACGGCAATCAGATAGAGCGCGCGATAAAGCTCTCGGGCTCCTTTATGCCCGTGCGCTTCAAAGCGCTCGTTGATAAGTTCGGCACTTCCCCCGCCGCTATGAAGCAAGCGGGAATTGCCTACGCGACCGACCAGATAATAGACCTTTTCGCAAACGGTATAAAGAACGTACACGTCTACTCGATGAACAAACCCGACGTTGCAGAGAAAATTCTCGACAATCTCTCGGACATTATAGAAAGATAATGGCAAGCACGGAGATTACGCAAAAGAACTACGCAGAGTTGCCGCCGCCCGATATATCCGAGGTGCTTCGGTATCTCGGTGCAAAGAAAGCGGATGCACAAACACTTTCTCTGATAGAGGACGCTGTCAAGGAAGCTTCGGGGAAGCTTTCATACCGCGCTATATACCGAGAATACGAAATATCGCAAAACGGCGGCGAGCTTGACCTCGGCTTTTCGAAGGTATGCTCAAAAGACCTGTCGCGAAACCTCGCAGGATGCAAAAAAATAATTTTATTCGCCTGCACGCTCGGCGCTGAAGCGGACAGGCTCATTTACCGCTACACGCGCACCTCCCCCTCGCGCGCCGTGGTGCTTGACGCACTTATGAGCGAGCGTATCGAAGCACTCTGCGACAGGCTTGAAGCGGAAGCGACAGAGGGCAAGAAATCACGTCCAAGATTCAGTGCAGGCTACGGGGATCTCTCGATAGAGCTGCAAAAGGATATTTTCACTGCTCTTGACTGCGAGAGGCGCATAGGACTGACGCTCACATCAAGCTTTTTGATGTCGCCGACAAAATCGGTCACCGCTATAATCGGAATTACGGAGTAAAATATGAAGCTGACAGATCATATTAAAAACAAAATTACCCTGCTCGACGGAGGCATGGGTACGCTTTTGCAGGCGAGGGGGCTCAGAGCACCCGAGACGCCTGAAGAGTGGAATATAACCCACCCCGAGATAATACGCGAGATACACACAGCCTACTTTGATGCAGGCTCGAATATCGTCGCAACGAACACCTTTGGCGCGAATATTCTGAAAATGGACGAGGAGACGCTTGAGAAAACGGTACGCGCGGCAATAGAGAACGCAAATGCCGCAAAGAAAGCGAGCAAAAGCCAATCTGACAAGTGGATAGCTCTCGATATAGGCCCGAGCGGACGTATGCTGGCACCACTCGGCGAGCTTGGCTTTGAGGAAGCGGTTGAAGCCTTTGCAAAAACGGTGCGCCTCGGTGTCAAATACGGCGTTGATCTTATACTTATTGAAACAATGAACGACTGCTACGAAACGAAGGCGGCTCTGCTCGCCGCAAAGGAGAACTGTGACCTTCCCGTATTCGTTTCAAACGTGTACGGCGAGGACGGAAAGCTCTTGACGGGAGCATCCCCCGCCGCTATGGTAGCGATGCTTGAAGGAATGGGAGCAGACGCGATAGGCGTAAACTGCTCGCTAGGGCCTAAAGCCCTCTCGCCCGTCGTTCTTGAATATCTGAAATACGCATCGGTTCCCGTGCTTCTCAAGCCCAATGCAGGACTGCCGAGAAGCGTCTCGGGCAAGACCGAGTTTGATATTTCCGCCGACGAGTTTGCACACGAGGTTGCAAAGCTGCTGGAGCAAGGCGTGCTTATAGCGGGAGGCTGTTGCGGAACTACACCCGAATATATCGCATCCCTTGCAAAAAAGGCAGAAGAAATAACTCCCAAAGGAATTACAGAGAAAAATTACACTATTGTAAGCTCCTTTAGCCGTGCGGTATTCTTCGGCGAGAGTCCCGTGCTTATCGGTGAGAGAATAAACCCGACGGGCAAAGCGCGGCTCAAAGAGGCTCTGCGCGCCCGTGACATAGATTATATTCTGAAGGAAGGCATATCCGAGGAAGAAGCGGGAGCACACGTGCTTGACGTAAACGTGGGTCTGCCCGAGATAGACGAAGCAGAGATGCTCTCTTGCGCTGTACGCGAGCTTCAAGGGGTAAGCCCTCTTCCCTTGCAGATAGACACGTCAAATACCGAGGCTATGGAAGCGGCGCTTCGTATCTATAACGGCAAAGCTATGATAAACTCGGTATCTGGCAAGGCAGAGAGCATGGCAGAGATATTCCCGCTTGTGAAAAAGTACGGCGGTGTCGTCGTTGCTTTGACTCTTGACGAGGGAGGCATTCCCGAACACGCGGAAGGTCGTCTTGAAATAGCCGAGAGGATACTTGCAGAAGCGGGAAAATACGGCATCGCAAAAAAGGACGTAATCTTTGACCCTCTCGCACTTACAATAAGTGCCGACACAAATGCGGCAAAAGAGACGCTTCGCGCGGTCAGGCTGATAAGCGAGAAGCTCGGGGCGAACACGTCGCTTGGCGTGTCAAACGTATCCTTCGGACTTCCCCACAGAGATATTATAAACAGTACCTTCTACACGCTTGCCCTTGAAAACGGTCTTTCCGCCGCAATTCTTAACCCTCACAGCGAGGCGATGATGGGGGCATACCGTGCTTATCTGACACTCAAGGGAAAAGACGAAAGCTGCACGGAATATATTGATTTTGCATCAAATCTCGGGGAGGCTTCTCACGTAACGGCACAGCCGACCGAGAAAAAAAGCGCGCTTCACGGTGATAGCGAGCTTCAAGAGGCAATTATCCGCGGTATGCGGGAGCTATCGGCGAAGCTGACGGGCGAGCTTATAAAAACGAAAGCGCCGCTTGACATAGTATCCGGCGAGATAATCCCCGCGCTTAATACGGTAGGTATCGGGTACGAGAATAAAACCGTTTATCTGCCGAGTCTGCTTATGAGTGCCGAGGCGGCTAAGTCTGCCTTCGAGGTGATTCGATGTGCAACTGCAAGCTCAAGCTCCGCCGAGCGCGGAAGCTTCGTTATAGCAACCGTCAAGGGCGACATACACGATATCGGCAAAAACATAGTAAAGCTGCTGCTCGAAAACTACGGCTTCGACGTGCTTGATTTAGGCCGAGACGTTGAGCCGGACGTAATAGTCGATGCGGCAAAAAAGACGAACACCCGCATAGTCGGACTGAGCGCCCTTATGACCACGACCGTTCCCTCAATGGAAGAAACGATAAAGCTGCTTCGCCGTGAGCTGCCCGAGGTCAAGGTAGTCGTCGGCGGGGCTGTGCTTAACGAGGAGTACGCCGAGCAGATAGGCGCTGACAAATATGCTCGCGACGCCATGGAAGCGGTAAGATATGCCGAGCAGATATACGGCGCGTAAAAAGTGGATGTAAAAAAAGCTCGATTTGATCGAGCTTTTTTATTTTCTTTTAGCTACGGCTCTCGCCTATATCTTCTCTATCTTAAACTCTCCCGACCTCTGCAAAGTTACGGAATATATCTCGTCAAAACCCTCTCTGCAACCGGGAAACTCTGCCTTTGTATTCATCTTATTGTAGGCGCGCAAAAGGTCTCTGTTAAGCAACGGCTCAGCGAGCTTCTCTTCTATGCGGTCATCGAAATTGAAGTAATACCCTATAATACGGTACCCCGCTTCCTTTGCCTCGGGAATGTATCTTGCACGGTCCTTTTCAGTCAAATTGTCATTATCAATAACAAAAGAATCCCCGTGCTTATAGCACTGACGCAGAGCAGAATGCTCTCTTTGCCTTGTTATAAGCTGCGATAGAAGAATACGTATATAAGCACCGTCAAAATAACGGGTAAAAAACTGGTCCTTTGCCGCGTTGTTAGTTCCTATAAAAATTACGGCAAGCTTGAGGTTATTTGTATCAAAACGAAACATGCGGTCACTTCCTTTGCGTCTAGCATAGTTATTATAACATATACTATCGCAAATTTCAACACTTTTTCGTCAAAAATAATAACTTTTCCAAAGTTATTTTTGTTTTTTTAGTGATTTTCAACAAAGGTTTTGTGCTTGTATTGTTAAAAACATAGAAATTTTATCTTTTTCTCAAAAATTAATCAAGATTTCCAACAACCGCTTTGGCAAGCCAAAAAACAATCAAAAGAAAATTTTTTTGATTTTTTGCCGAAAAATCAAAAAAGCCCTTGCAAATCCCGTTTGCCTGTGATATAATATATCGGTCAACAATACACAGGGGTATAGCTCAGTTGGTAGAGTACTGGTCTCCAAAACCATGGGTCGTGGGTTCAAGTCCTTCTGCCCCTGCCAAAACGGAAATCCGATGCAAAAGCATCGTTTTTTTGTTTTGGGTGGGATTTTGATAGAAGGACTTGAACGCGAGGCGTTGAATGACAGTCCGGGGGACTGTCAGATCCGAGCGGACCGAGGAGCGTAGCAAAGCCGAAATTACTACCTCGGCTTTGCGGTGTCGCGACGAGAATCAAGTCCTTCTGCCCCTGCCAAAAAATTTCGAGAACTTTGTTCTCGGAATTTTTTTATCCAAGCCGCAGGCTTGGCATATCATCGCCGCACGAAGTGCGGTGCATATCATCAAGGGCGGAAAACCGCCCTTGTATCTCATCACGCGCCAGTGTGCATCTCCCTGCGGCTTGATGCAATAAGGGCGTAGCCCGTCATTCACCGAAGGTATATACAATGCTTCGCATTGATGATATACCGCAACAAGCTGCGGATGATATACACGCCTTTGGCGTGATTTGGAAGCGAGACTCCAAAGTCTGTTGAAATTACTATCGAAATATGATATAATGTATTTGAATAGGTGATATTATGGCTAAAAATTATCTGTTGATATATTCAGAACAACTTGCAACGGAAATAGAGTTACTTTGCCAAAATATAAAAGCATCATCAAACACAATTTTCCAAATTCGTAAAAGTTCGAGTAGCGTTTATGCTAATATTAGCGAAGCTAATTACGGACAGAGTAAAGCTGATATGCTTTCTAAATTTGAGATTGCTTTAAAAGAATGTAGTGAAACTGAAGGTTGGTTGCAGTTGTTATTTAACACGAATGGCATTGATGAAGATACGTATAAAAACCACAGAAATCTCTGCGGACGTATTAGAAGAATGTTGATTGCAAGTTGTAAAACATTAAAGGAGAACGCCAAATGATCGATATCAACGACTGGATAAATAGATTTCTTAAGGTCTTAAACGATACTTTTGGAGAGCGCGTATGGTTTGTTGGATTGCAGGGCAGCTACGGTCGCGGCGAAGCAACCGAAACAAGCGATATTGATGTCGTCGTTATACTCGATCAACTGTCCGCTGCTGATATTCAAAGATACAATACCATGTTAGATACCCTTCCAAATAGAAAACTGATTTGCGGCTTTGTTTCGGGCAAGGATGAGCTTTTGAATTGGGAGCCTTCCGACCTTTTTCAATTTTGCCATGACACTACATCAATCAAGGGAAGCCTTGAGGATGTGGTGGAAGTTGTTGATGAAAGTGCTGTTAACAAAGCAATCAAAATCAGCGCTTGCAACATCTACCACGGATGCGTTCACAATATGGTGCACGAAAAGAGCGAGGATATTTTGAAAGGATTATATAAATCTGCCTCTTTTGTTGTGCAGGCTATCGCTTTTAAGCAAACAGGCAAATATGTAAAACATCAAAATGAATTGCGAGATGTTGTTTCAACCGATGAAATGGTTATCGTTGACACCTTTTTGAATTTAAAAAATGGCGGAACGGTAGATTTCAATTCAATGTCCGAAGCATTGTTTGTTTGGGCTAAGAAATGGATTTCCGAAACGAGTTAATCCAATCTTGCTTTATCTGGATGCAGAAAAATAAAATCCAGACACCTTTTATCCTCTTTAACGCAAAGCAAAAAACCGATGCGAAAGCATCGGTTTTTTGTTTTGGGTGGGATTTTGATTTTGTCCGATATTAATCAAATACCTTCTCAACCTTAAAATCCTTGTTGCCGAACATATACATATAGCCGTCAATATAAACACCGCGCATATTTGCAGGATTCCCGAAAAGCGGTACATTTACAAGTTCTAAGAGGTCATATCCATCAAAGTGAAGAAGAATGTATCTAAACTTCTCGGACGAATATCCGGCTGTGTCATTGTCATAATAGTTGTAATCTACAATACCAACACCCACAAGCTGATTCTGACGGTCTACATAATAAGATTTATAATCGGTAGAATACTCTGCATTGTCAAGTTCATACGAGCATACAGAACGAACTCCGTCTTCTGTTTGCTCATACACTTCAATCTTAAAGCTATTCCAGCTTCCACCTCTGCCAATGCCAAGAAGATAACCGTTGCCAAGGTTAATAAGGGAAGTCGAGAAGCCCTCAATCGTGCCGGTGTCCTTATAGGTAATATTGTTCAGATCGGAAAGATCAAAGAAGAATACGGGGTCAGACAGTTTAATAGAGGTACAAACGTATGCTGATTCCTTATCGAATCTTACCGACTGAATTTCTTCACGCGGGGGCGCAAAATCAACTACCGAAGCGACGATTTCAAACGTTGAAAGGTCAATGCAATACAAGCTTGCATTAGATTGTCCTGTTTCAGTTAAAAGAACATCTGCGGAAACGTTAGCGTTATCATATATTTGCTCGCGAACGGTAGTTGCATTAGTGGTCGTAAAGACACGAAGGATCCCCTCATACTCGTCCATACTCCACTGGTCTTTTACATAACCTCTTACAGTCACATTTCCTTGTATTTCGAATGAGTTGCCACCGTAAGTCAAACAAGAAATCTCGGTCATAGAGTTTCTTGTGATTGTTCTGTCTTCGTTTTCTTCCTTATCAGCGAATACGTGAGTTAAGAATACGTGATCCAAAGAAACGTATACGTCTTCAGAGTATGAGAGATATGCCGCAGTTCCTTGAAGTTCGAGCGTATTTTCGTCAAGCTTCATAACAACCGTATAACGAGTGTTGCTTAAGTTATCGGGAGAAACGATTCCGTTCGCCGGAATGCAGTACAAGCCGTTTCCTTCATCGATTTGAGGAACGAAGGTAGTCGCATCATCGAAATCAATCTCTTGTTTGTTAATAACAAATCCCGTCAAGAGCAGAATGCTTCCGTTTGTCATACGGGACGACATATACTCACCCGTAATGCTGAACTCATCTTTCTTTACAATATTTTCAGGATCGCTGACGTCAAGCGATATTAAATTCACATAGCAGTTTGATTTGTTATCGGTTTTCTTATACTTCTGAGTAACTACCGTTACGGTTTTGCAATCACTTGAAAGATAAAATTCCCACTGATTCATGTAAGATTCCGTACCTTCCTCATAGAGAATGTAACTTCCAACTTCCGTTGATTTTTCTTTATCAATAGAGAAGATACGCAATACATCGTTATCAAGATAATAAATGTGTGTATCGCTTCGTTTGATACGGTCAGCTTCTATAATTCCTTCCACTTGATTGTCGGTAATTTCTTGGTAACTGCCTGTTCCGCTTGCTTCGCCTTCAGACGTGGGTGCTTTCTCCAATTCTCCATATACCGCATCATACATCACATCATTCGTTTTGCCCAACGAAACTTCTTTGAGCCATGTCCATAACTTTTTTGCATTGTTCTTGTACTTTGGCCGCTCAAAAGTGAGTGCGTTCAACTTCTGAATGAGTCCGTAATACTCACTGTCTGCATACTGCGATACATCGGGCGGAGTGGTATTAAACGGAATAAAGAGCCACAAATTGCAAATGACGAGCACAAAGCACGCACAAGCTGCCACAAGAGAAATGAATCCCCTATTCCTTTTCGGTCTGATTATATTATCGGGGTGAGCCTCGGCAACGTATTTATCATCGGCAAGGCTTAAACCCTTATACCAATTCTTTTTCTTCATACAAATACCCCTTTCTTCGTAAGATAATCTTTGAATTTGTTTCTGGTTCTATGAAGAATTACACTAACGTGACTTTCCGAAAGACGCATACCTTCGGCAATATCCTTTACACTCATCGAATACCAATACCGCCGCATAAATATGACGCGGGTTCTGGTATCAAGACTTGCAAGAAAAGAATTGATTACCTGCTTCATTACCAGCTCATCTTCAATTGAAGCTTCTCTGTTGGGAATACACTCCCAATACTCATCAATAGCAGCTTCAACCTCTGTGCCGCGCTTCTGTGCGTTTTCGTAACGATAACGGTCTATGGCAATATTGCGAGTAATACGTGCAAGAAAGCCTTGCAATTTGGTCGGCTTTTCAGGCGGCATAGCATTCCACGCTCCGTTCCAAGTATCGTTTACACACTCTTCTGAGTCTTCTTGAGAGTGAAGAATGTTGTAAGCAATTGTATAACAGTATTTGCCATACTTCATATCAGTTTCCCGAATAGCGTTTTCATCACGTTCCCAATATAATGCAACGATTTTTTTATCTTCCATATAGTCACCTCCTTGCACAGTTCCTAAAGGCCTTTCACCCATATAGTCGAAAAGCAGATTCAATATCTTACAAAAAGAAAGAAATTTTTGAAAATTTTTCTTTGTTACCATAATTATATCATAATTTTAAAAACTTGCAAATATTTCATTTGGGACATAGGCTGCGCCTTGATTTGTTTGGAAAAGTGTGATACAGTAAATTATAAAAATCAAGAAAAGAGAACGCAAAATGAATCCCGATATATTTGCAAAAGTTAGGTCGCAATTTATGCAAGCATCAAAAGAATTTAATTTTACCTTTATCAGTCCGTATCCTTTAGACAAGGAAAGCGACCTATATGCATTCGGCTTCATAGACGGCTATGCTTCAAAGAACGGAGCAATTATTGAATTGATCGAGCCACCGCTGTATGAAGCCAACCCAAAAGTTATTCAATGGTGCAACAAACACAACAGATGGATAAGTCAAATCAACGTCACGCCTCTTCTTAACGAATATGATAGCTCCTACTTCAAAGAGATGTTGGACGATTGGAAAACGATGTTTTAATTTATTTTGATTTTAAACAAACAAAAATCCTGTGCAAAGGCAGTGCCTTTGCACAGGATTTATATTTTCGCTTCTATTTATTGCGTTTTCTTGTTTCTCTCTGCTATTTTGTCCCAAGCGAAATTCACGAGCTTCGTACCAAGCACCGCAAAAAGCGTACCAAGAACGGCGCCTGCAAGAACATCGGTGGGATAATGAACATAGAGATAAAGTCTTGAAAGAGCTATAACCGTACAGAAAACGAGCGCGGGTATGCCTATATACTTTTTCTGCGTTATAAAGAGCACCACGCACGCTTCAAAAGCGGCAAGCGTATGCCCCGACGGGAAGGATTTGTCGCTTAGTCCCGCAACAAGCATCGTCGTTTTATCGAAGGCTTCGTTAAAATCGTAGGGACGCATACGCGAAAGCAGAGGCTTAAGCGTCAGATTTCCGACTATAAATCCCATAAGAAGTGCCGCGCCTATACAAAGGCCGACCTTTCTCGTCTTTTTGGGAATCAAAAGCACTACCGCAAGCGCAATAAAGAATATTCCGTGCTCGCCGAATGCCGTGATAAAGGGCATAAACACGTCAAGAAATCCGCATCTGAAGGTGTTTTGGATAAAATCAAGAATTCCAAGCTCAAAGGTGTTTAGTGCAGTCCACATATTATCATCCTTCGACTAATGGCTGTCCGATACCCTGAACAGCTTTGGTATTAGTCATTTCATATATCAGAATTTTGCCGCCCGATATTTTATAAAATACGGTTTTATCTATATCCTGCGAGTAAGTTGCGTTCTTTCTCCAGCTGTTGTAGGTCTGCTTGACCCTGCAAGAAAAAGTACCGTCGGGATAAGTGATAAACTCATCTACGCTCTCGCCGATAAATTCGTATCTGGTAGGCTCAAAGTTCCAGCTCGGCGATATGGAATTAAACGACTTCCAAGTCTGGCTGCTCGTATCAAAATAAGGTTTGAGCTCTGATTTTTTAATATAATCCGTAGGCTCGCCGTCAGCGGTTACGTTTACGTACTGAAGATAGAGCGTGTACTGTCTGAAAAATTCCTTTATGCTCTCTGAATACTCATCCATAAGCGCAGTATTATACGCAGGTGAGCTTTCGTAGACAGCTTCTTTTTCAATATAGTAAACGCGACCCTCGTATCCGTCGGCACTCTTAACCGTTATATTCGGCTGCTCGCCCGAATAGATACCGCCTATCGTGTATTCCACGTAGTTAATACCCTCGGCATCTTCCGCAAGGAACTTGTTGTAGGCTGAAGGTGCAGGCTCCTTGTCTGTCGAGATAAAGCTTTCGCTCACCGCACCGCCCTCTAAATATAACAGATATCCACCGGGTATACGAATCGTAAGCGGTGCCATATCAACCGTATAAACGCCTCTGTCCTCGTCCCAATAAAGCGGCGCCGTCTCTCCCGTCTCATCCTTTACGGAAAAGGTATTTTCAGTCGGTGCCGTAGTCAATCCCTCTATCAGATATTCCGTGTAATTGACACCGCACTTCCCGCCCGATATTTTATAGGCATCCGTTGGATGCGTCTCGCCCGTTTTATACTTATCCGAAACGGAAATTCCGTTTACGTATAGCGTGTATCTGTCGGGAAGGACAAAAAGGTAGTTACCTGACGAAAGCTCGAACTGCATCTTCATTTCCGCAAGCTCGTAATACTTAAAGCCGTGCTTGGTGCTTTCATTTCCTTCTTTTAGCGTAAAATACGCAAAGCGTCTGTTGCCGGAGTAAACTGTATAAATACGCTCTCCGTCCGCATTTTTCATAGTTTCGGCATAGGTTATCTCGGCTGACTTTAACTGTTCCTTTATATAAGCTACAACAGTTTCCTTTGATTCGAACTCTGCGAAATCATCGTCCGTGAAATTCATAAGAGATTCTATATCCGGATTCTCGAAATGCTCGGCAAATACCTGGTCTGCCTTGTATTTCGGCTGCACGAGCTCGTACTCGGCAAGAAGTGTGTTAACGTAGCCGCATACACAGAATATCGCTATAACGGCAATCACGAGAAGGGCCGCATATATTGCCCAGAAATACGGAAAGCCTTTGCGTGTGGCACAGCTCTTTCTGTAGCTTTGCTGCGGCTCGCACTTTTTATCTTGCTTTTGCGCCTTTGCGCCGCTGTCCGCAAGAGCACAATCAAGCTCATCCCCGCCCAAAATTCTCTGCTCTGGCGTTTGGGCAGGCGTGGGGGGGATTTGCTCTTCGCCTTGTTTCAGTTCTTTATCGTTCATTATTTTTCCTTTATCAGTGTCTTTTATCGAAGCCTCACACGGAAGGCTTAACGCAGAAAAACGTGGGTATTTGTCTTGGTTGGGTAAACGCCTTGTAGACGTTTACAAGCCCTTTCTGTTGCCATCTGTCAAGCGAGTCGTAATTGAATGTATCGCCGTATGAGTCCCAAAAATTCTCATAATAAAGCATTGATGACGAGCCGCCGTCAAGCATTCCCGCAGTGATAGCTCCAAATTCTATCATGATGTCAATGCAATCATTATACGTAGCTCCAACACCGTCTCCACCTATGTCCCTTCCCGTAGTAACAAGAAATATAAGAGTTCCGTCCTTTCGCTGACCTATCGCGGTTCTTTGCGAGGCTGCAACATCAGATACTCTGTGTATAGATACGTTCGTGCCGTCATTGGAGATAAGAATATTCTCTATACTACCCGTCTGGAAGCACACACCGTCGCGTATGCCAAGCTCATTTGCTTTATCCGTAGTCATGCTGTCGTATACAACGAGCTTATTCTCGTTATTCAGACCAATAAACGTCTTCGTTGTTGACGTTCCCCAGACGTTTTGTCCCTTTGAATACGTAACACCCAAAGGTGTATTTCCCGTGCCTACTCCGCCCGGGTCGTTGAATCCTCCGCCGTTTATAGCGGCAACGCACCCCTCTTTTTTCGCTATCTGAAAAATATCAACTCCCTCGACAGATTCGTCGGTAAAGTCGCTTGACGTTCCTACGTATACTCTCGACGGATCCTTCACAAGAAGAACGTAGGCATTAAATTGGGGATAGAAAAGCTCCTGCAGATACATTCCGTCTATCCATTTTTCATCGTCCGCATTCGGAACGACTATGGGGTTATCCGGACGGGTGGGCTTGTAGCCTCCGCCTAAGTAGCTGTCAATAGACAGCTCTTCCTTTTTTACCTCTGCGCCCTTCGCAATTATTTCATCTACCGTAGCCTTGTCAAGAAACAGTCCCGGCACCCACTTGGTCGCACTTGCCTGCATTGCCATTTGCACGAGCTGGTCGCGGAAGGTGACGCTCGGTCCGTGTGCAACCGTTGCAACCACACCAAAAAGTGCGACTATTGCCACGAGTATCACTGTGAAAAACACGACAAGTCCGCGAAGCACGTACGTCTTAGCTCTGCTCTTTCTTGTCGGTCGGTATCTTTTTTCACCTTTTTTGATCTTTCTTAGTTCCATTGTTTCTCCGTATGATATTTTCTAAATCCTTACTCGGCAGGCATACAAGCCAACCGTGTGCGTTTTCGACACAAAAACCTAAAAACCCACTATAATGTCTTATAATAGTTATAATATTATAACTCTAAGCCCGAGCTTTGTCAATATATGAGCGCAAAGTGGAATAATTTGTTTGTTTTTTTGCGTTTCTCTATTTACTTTATGTAAAAAATTTATTATAATATATACTTGGGAAATTATGATAAGGGGGAGGCTCTTATGTCAAGTGACGGTATATACAGCGTTATGGCTAAGTTCTACGACGCGATAAACGGCTCGATAGACTACAAGGCTTGGGGTGACTTTTGCGAGAACGTAATTTTAGAAAACTCAAAGACGAAGCCTTCTCTTATACTCGACGCCGCCTGCGGAACAGGCTCTATGACCTTAGAGCTTGCCTTGCGCGGATACGATATGACGGGGGTTGATCTGTCAGCGGATATGCTCTCGGTCGCACGCGAAAGAGCCGCGCAGAAGGGACTGTCCGACAGCATACTCTTTCTCTGTCAGGACCTCTCGGAGCTTGAGCTTTACGGCACGGTCGATGCGGTCGTATGCACGCTCGACTCGGTAAATCATATAGAGGACAAGGAAAGCTTCAGGACCTTTCTTGACCTTTTGCACCGTTGCTATCTCATACCCGACGGAGTTTTCGTCTTTGATATAAACACTCCGTATAAATTCAAGAGTTTTTACGGCTCAAACGACTTTATTCTTGAGGATGAGGGTGTTTATTGCGGATGGCAGAATTTCTACGATGAGGACGAGGGGATCGCGCACTTTTGCCTCTCTGTTTTTGAAGAGGACGAGGACGGCAGATACACGCGCACCGATGCAGAGCAGACAGAGCTGTGCTACGGTCAAAGCGAGATGAGAGATATTCTTTCCGAGTGCGGCTTTGATACCTTGGCAGTATATTCGGACTTTGAAAAAACTCCTGCAAAGGATACCGACGAGCGTTGGTATTTTGTGTGCAGAAACAGACAAAAATAAATACAGAACAAAAGAAACGGAACATATAAAAATGGCAAGTATTTTTCGTGCAATGACAGATGACGGGTCTGCAAGAATACACGTTATAAATTCAACCGATATGGTAAACGAGGCGATACGCTTCCATGATACCGCCCCTACCGCTACGGCGGCACTCGGCAGACTGCTGACAGGCGTTTCGATGATGGGATGTATTCTCGGCGAGCGTGACGACCGTATTTCCGTGACGGTTGCAGGTGACGGCGAATGCGGCAAGCTTATAGCCGCCGCAGACTACTATGGAAACGTCAAGGGATATATAGAAAACCCATACGCCGATCCGCCGAGAAAGACAAACGGCAAGCTTGACGTAGGTGCGGCGGTCGGAGGCGGTATGCTTCGCGTCGTACGCGACTGCGGAGGGGATGAGCCGCACGTCGGAACGGTCAATATAATCTCGGGTGAGATAGCAGAGGACCTCGCGCACTACTATGCGGAAAGCGAGCAGGTGCCCACGCTTATGGCTCTCGGGGTGCTTGTTGACCGAGATCTTTCCTGTCTTGCGGCAGGCGGAGTGCTCGTTCAGCTTCTTCCGTTTGCCGACGAAGAGGTAGCGGCGAAGCTCGAAGAAAACGCGAAGAAGCTCACCAAGGTTTCCGAGATGTTCCGTGACGGAATGTCAAATTACGATATAGCAAAAATAGTGCTCGAGGGAATCCCCTTCTCTCCCTTTGACGAAATAGAGGCGGCGTACCTGTGCGACTGTTCAAGAGAAAGAACGTCAGCCGCTATACGCGCCATAGGCAAAAAGGAAGCGGACAAAATCTTTTCGGAATGCAGAGACGAGGGCAAAGAAGAGGAGATAGAGGTCTGCTGCCGCTTCTGCGACAAAAAATACGTATTTACACCGCGCGACTGCGAGAGAATATTTAAAGAAGCGGAAAAAGAATAAAGGATTATAAAAAATTATCATATAAAAGAGGAACAAAAAATGGCAAAAACACTGAAAAAATCGGCAAAATTTGAAACGGCAAAATATCCCGTGCTTACCATAGTTATGGACGGTGTGGGAATAGGCGCGCAGAACGAGTCGAACGCTATTTTGGCGGCGCACACACCCACACTCGATATGCTTGAAGCTACCTGCCCCAAGGTTGCACTCAAGGCTCACGGAACCGCAGTAGGTCTTCCTTCCGACGACGATATGGGCAACTCCGAGGTAGGACACAACGCACTCGGCTCGGGACAGGTATTTGCACAGGGCGCAAAGCTCGTTTCTAACTCCATAGAGTCGGGCAAGATGTTCGAGGGCAAGGCTTGGCGCGAGATAGTTGACAACGCAAAGAACTCTACCCTTCACTTTATCGGTCTTTTCTCCGACGGAAACGTACACTCACACATCGACCACCTCAAAGCTATGATAGCAAAGGCAAAGGACGAGGGTGTGGCTAAGGTAAGAGTGCACATTCTTCTTGACGGCCGTGACGTCGGCGAGACCTCGGCTCTCGATTACGTTCGTCCCTTCGAGGAATTTCTCGCGTCACTCAACTGCGCAGGCTTTGATGCAAGAATCGCATCCGGCGGCGGCAGAATGAACATCACCATGGACCGTTACGAAGCTGACTGGTCAATGGTTGAGCGCGGCTGGAAGGTTCACGTTAAGGGCGAGGGCAGACAGTTCTCGTCAGCTGAGGAAGCTATTACCGCATACAGAGCAGAAACGGGTGCTATCGACCAGGACCTCGGCGCTTTCGTTATAGCAGAGGGCGGCGAGCCTGTAGGCAAAATAGTTGACGGCGACAGCGTCGTTTTCTTCAACTTCCGCGGCGACAGAAGTATTGAAATTTCAAAGGCATTCGAGGACGAGGTATTTGACAAGTTCGACCGTCAGGGTGCTCCCAAGGTAGTATACGCAGGTATGCTTGAGTATGACGGCGACCTTCATATTCCGTCAAGATATCTTGTAAATCCCCCCGAGATAACCAACACCATGGGCGAGTATCTCACGGGCACGGGAATCAGCGTTCTCGCAATTTCAGAAACGCAGAAATACGGCCACGTAACTTATTTCTGGAACGGAAACAAGTCGGGCAAGTTCTCGGACGAGCTTGAAACCTATATCGAAATCCCCTCTGACGTAGTTCCCTTCGAGCAGAGACCTTGGATGAAATGCGCGGAGATAACAGACAAGCTTATCGAGTGCCTTGAGTCAGGCAAATATCAGTGCTTGCGCGTAAACTTCCCCAACGGCGACATGGTAGGTCACACGGGTAACTTCCTTGCAACAGAGTGCTCTATGGAAGCGCTTGACCTTCAGCTTGCAAGAATCCTCAAGGTCATCGACCGTCTCGGCGGTGTAGCCGTTATTACGGCAGACCACGGAAACGCAGACGAGATGTACGAGACCGACAAGAAGACGGGCGCAGTTAAGGTGGGCAAGGACGGAAGCATGAAGTCGAAGACCAGCCACACTCTCAACCCTGTTCCCTGCTACATCTACGACAGAAGCGGCAGATGCGATTACACGGTAAAGGCGGACGAAGGAAAGTTCGGTCTTTCAAACGTAGCGGCAACAGTCGTAAACCTTCTCGGATACGAAGCACCTGAGATGTGGGACGAATCGGTTATAGAAGCTAAATAAGGTTAGGTAGAAATTTTGTTGTAAAAAAGTCAGCCCAGAGGGGCTGACTTTTTTATTGATTTCATATACCAAAAGCAAAGGAAAAATTCTTTTTTGAAATTAACACTTTACTCCTTTACCAGTCAAAACCGAGGGCGATTATACAGATGGTTGAAAATCAAAGCAGTCGAAAATTGTTTTATCAATCTCCTTTGCTTCAATAAAAATACGAAGAGATGTTGTATCGTTTATTATCAAGCCCAAAAAGCCATCATTGTAAACAGTGCACAAAAATACTATAATTTTTTATGCCTAAATTTTAACGGTGCCGCGCTTTTGGGAGATTTGTTGCAAAAACGTGTTCTTTTGGCATGCGCCATATATATT
>JAZORU010000011.1:0-35566 GCA_045656765.1 Eubacteriales bacterium | reverse complement strand
GCATGACTACAATAGTATGCCTTGGCAGCACAAATCAGCTTAACACCGGACGCGCATTATAAAATAAAAATCAAATCGCAAATTTCGATTTTTATTTACGCAACCGCTGGTTACATATAAAAAACCGTATAATTGCCGTTTTAGTTCTATTGTTATGTGTTATTTTGTGTATTAATTTATGATACGTGATTTTTATTTGTATTCATCATGAACTAAATTTTATTTTGTTTTTGCCATAATTTATAGCTTTTTTTCCATTTTAACGACTTTTACCTTTTTATTGAGCTTTTTAATAATTTTTTTACAAAAGAATTTCATTAAACTATTTATTTATTTTCTTTTTTTATATTTCTTTTTATGGATTTTTTAATATTTGCAACCTCAAGTTGCAAATATAACTTTATGTCTTAATTTGCTAATTATTGTAAAAAGCCCTCTCAGTCAAGACGTTTTGTCTGATTTGCTATATGTACTATAACTTGTACATTTGATTGATCTCTCGCTTTGTTTTATTATCGTCTAATTTGTTGTTTTTCTAATATTTGTCCTAAATTCTTGTCTCTCTTTTTCGAAATTTTTCTTGTTTTTTACACAGTGTCATTTAATGTTTTCACTTTATGCTTGTCTTATAGTGCAATTTTTCGTTTTCTCAGGCAAATTTTATAGGCAAACGAATGAAATCGTGAGCTTATACAATTGTTCTTTTTTTATTTTTCAGCTGTAAAGAATCAATTTTAAAACCGTCACTGCCCGGTGTATTTTATTTTGTCCGTTTTATGCCCTGCCGTGTATATTTCCGCGTTTTTTGTTAGTTTTTATAAAAATATATGCAAAAATTCGTTTCAAAATGCTCGCCTCTCGGTGTATTTTCGACTATTTACGGTTTTTTGTGCTTTTTTTCCCTATTTTCCCGGTTTTATTTTAAAATACCTCTTTATCTTTTCTTCTTTGTGTGGTAAAATACTATTAAATACGAAACAAAACGAGGCGTATCTTGCTTTTTTCGCCTTGATTTTGTCTGCTTTGAGGACTTTACTATGAACAAAAACAAGATAAAGCACTTTGACTTTGCAAAGAAACCGAAAAACCCAAGCTTTATAATGAGCATCGCGAAAAATATCATCTCATTCCCCGACCTTAAAAAGAGAAACGCTAAAATAACGAAGGAAAATATGGAGGAGCTTGAAGGAAAGCCTTATCTGTTGCTTGTCAATCATTCCTCTATGGTCGACTTTAACCTTATGCTTGCGGCAACCCACCCTTACCGCGTAAATAACGTAATGTCGCTTGAGGGCTTCAATACCTATACAGAGCCTCTGATGCGCTCCCTCGGTGTTATAGGAAAGAGAAAATACGTCTCGGACGTAACTCTTATAAGAAACATAAAATACTCGCTTCATACCCTCAAAAACATCTTCGTTCTCTTCCCCGAGGCAAGATATTCGCTTGACGGGCATACTTCTTATATAACGCCCTCTACTGCAGGGCTTGTAAAGCTCATGAAGGTACCGGTTGCCGTGCTCCAGATACGCGGAAACTTTATCACAAACCCGCAATGGCGCAAAATCAACGTATTCAATTACGTTGAAGCGAATATGAAGCAGATAGTGACTGCAGAGGAAACGAAAACTCTGTCTGCAGACGAGATCTATGCGCGCATACTTGATGCGTTTGAGTATGACGACTACACGTGGCAAATAGAAAAGAATATAAAAATAGATCATCCCGAAAGAGCGAAGGGGCTTCACTGCTTGCTTTATAAGTGTCCAAAGTGTCTATCCGAGCACAAGATGGACAGTGCAGGCGATACGCTTTGGTGCAACGAATGCGGCAAGAAGTGGCATCAGGACGAGCTTGGGATTCTTCACGCTGAGGAAGGTGAGACAGAGTTTAACGGTCATATTCCGTCGTGGTCGGCGTGGGAGCGCGAGTGCGTAAGAGAGGAAGTACGCTCGGGAAGCTACTACTTTGAGGATGACGTTATGATAGAGACTCTGCCGGGATCACTTAAATTCTATAAGCACGGCAAAGGTAAGCTGATACAAACACCCGAGGGAACTACTATCACGGGCAACATCTACGGCGAAGAAACGACGGTCAAAAAGGCAGCTCTTGCCCTTGACAGTCTGCATATTGAATACGATTATCTCGGACGCGGTGACTGCGTTGATATATCCAACCTTGATGACAGCTTCTGGTGTTATCTAACGAAGCGCGATGCCGTAACCAAGCTCAGCTTTGCAACAGAGGAGATATACTTCTTTGCAAAGGAAAAGGAAGAGGCACGAAAAGCAGCGCTTGCTAAAGAAAAAGAAAGTGTAACTGAAAAATAAAAGTTTAACGAAAAAAACCGAACACAAGCAAAGTGTCTTGTGTTCGGTTTTTCTTTTCCCAATGTTTTACGGTTATGTATTAAATAATCCTTCTCAGCTCCGCTGAAAGCAGTCTTTCTACTGTCAGAGGGTCTGCGTTTCCGCCGCTTTTTTTCATAACTGCGCCGAATATTGCTTTCACAGCGGTAACCTTGCCCTTTTTGTAGTCCTCAAGCGATTTTTCGTTTTCCTTTATCGCTTCCTTTACGTACTCCGAGAGAACGCTCTCGTCGCGAATCAACAGCATATTGTGATCAGAAACGTACTCGCGTGCGGATACCGCTTTGCAAAGCAAAAGTCCTACGAGCTTTTTCGCGTTTGACGAGTTTATCTCGCCGCCGTGCGCCATATCAGAGAGCTCTGCCATACGCTCGGGCGGAAAATCCTCGTAAATAGTCTCTGCTCCCGTCAAGCGAAGCAGCTCCCCTATTATGAGATTAGCCGTATATTTTGGGGATTTAGAAATACTTGCCGCGCTCTCAAAATAGTCCGCTATACGCGGGTGAGAGCACAGTATCGCCGCATCCTCGCGCGTAAGCAAGTAGCTTTCCGTGTACTCTCGCACGCGCTCCTCGGGCATTTTCGGGATACTGTCGCATAAACTTTCTATCTCATCATCACTCAGACGGACAAGTGGAATATCCGGCTCATCAAAGAACCTGTAGCCGTGCGCGTTTTCCTTTTCACGCATAAAAATAACGCGGCCGCCGTCCTCATCGTAGCGAAGAGTTCCCTGCTCGATTTTGCCTCCCGCCTCAAGAGTATCTACCTGCCGCATAAATTCAAGCTCTATTGCACGGCGTACGTTTGCAAAGGAATTGAGATTTTTTATTTCTGTGCGGGTGTAAAGCGCAGTGTCTCCCTCTTTTCGCACCGACAAATTCACGTCAAAGCGCAAATTTCCCTCGTTCATCCTGCACCTCGAAACTCCTGCAAAAAGCAGTCTCAAGCGAAGTGACTCAAGAAATGCTGCCGCCTCGTCGGCACTTCTTATATCGGGCTCGGTCACTATCTCTATAAGAGGCAGTCCGCATCTGTTGTAGTCTATGTAGGTCTTATCTCCCTCGTGGATAAGCTTGCCCGCATCCTCTTCGATATGAATACGGGTAATGCCTATGCGCTTGCGCTTTCCGTCAAGCTCGATATCTACCCATCCGTCCTCGCATATCGGCCGCTCTGACTGTGTTATCTGAAAGGCTTTCGGAAGATCCGGATAAAAATAGTTTTTTCGGCTCATCCTCGACACAGAATTGATAGTGCAATCGGTCACCTTGCCCGCTATACACGCAAGCTCGACGGCTCTGCGGTTAAGCGTGGGAAGCGTGCCCGGATGTCCCATACAAACGGGACATACCTGCGTATTTGGCTCAGCGCCGTAATCGGTAGGGCAAGAGCAGAAAATTTTTGACCTTGTCGCAAGCTCGGCGTGTATCTCGATGCCGATCACCGCCTCGTAGCCTTTATAAAGATTCATTTTCCCGTCCCCCTCTCGATAGCATCGGAAAGCGAAAACAGTACGTCCTCTCTGCCGTGGGATGCCGATAGCTGAATCCCGACGGGCATACCCGACACACACGGGCACGGAACGGAAATTGCAGGAATACCCGTGAGATTTGCACACACGGTAAACTCATCCTCTCTGTATCCCTCTGCCTTCGTCGTTTTCTCGCCGATTTTTTTTGCGCTCCGCGTTGCCACTGGGGATATCATCGCATCAAAGCGCTCGAACAGAGCCGCGTACTCGGCGCAAATCAAATTCATTGCCGAAAGAGCGTTTTTATAGTATTTTTCCCGCCCGTTTTCCGAGAGAAAATACGTGCCTGCGAGAATACGCCGTTTTACCTCATCACCGAAGCCCTCACCTCGCGTGCGTGAGATATGCTCACCGACGGTCTCAGCCGTCATCTCACTTCTGTGGCCGTAGCGTATACCGTCATATCGTCCAAGGTTGCTTGACGCCTCTGCCATTGAAAGTACAAGATAAGCGGCAGCCGACTGCTTGATGCTCGGCAAAGAGACCTCTTCTATAATTGCTCCCTCAGCCTCAAGCATCTTTATGCTAAAGTCAAGCGCTATACTTACCTCGTCGCTTAGATCCGCCCCCAAAAGCTCCTTTGGCAGAGCTATGCGAAGACCTTTTAGAGATATATCGCCGCAGCTTCGGGAAAAATCTCTCGTCGTTTGGTCATAGATGTCCCTGCCGCGTATCAGATCGAACACCGCGCGGGTGTCAGCTACGTTTTTGCAAAGCATGCCCACGACGTCAAGACTCGATGCATAAGAAACGAGCCCGTATCTGCTGACGGCGCTGTAGGTGGGCTTTAGCCCCACGACACCGCAGTGAGAGGCGGGAAGACGAACACTTCCGCCCGTATCAGAGCCGAGTGAGAAAACCGACGTGCCGTCCGCTACCGAAGCCGCACTTCCGCCCGAGCTTCCGCCCGCTATCCTTGATCTGTCGTGCGGATTTCTGCATAGCATATACGCTCCGTTTACAGTCTCCGAGCCCATACCGAACTCGTCAAGATTATTTTTGCCGAGCAAGACCGCACCGCTATTCTTCAGCTTTGCGGCTACCGTTGCGTCATACGGCGGAATATATCCGCGAAGTATCCGCGAGGCGCAGGTCGTCTCAATTCCTTTGGTGCTTATATTATCCTTTAGTGAATAGGGGATTCCGTCAAATATGCCGAGACTCTCCCCTGCCGCTCTGCGTTTGTCCGACTCACGAGCCGAGCACAAAGCTCCCTCTCGGTCGACCGTAATAAAAGCACCCGTCTCCGTATCTGTTGCATCTATTCTGCTTAAAAACGCCTGCGTGAGCTCTACGGCTGAAATCTCGCGGCGGGAAAGCATTTCTGCCGCACCTGTAAGCGTGAGGTTTTTTATATCCGTCATAGACTACTCCCCCTCGACTACACGCATAACGTAAGGCTTGCCGCATTTGTCAGACGAAGATGAGTCTAACATATCCTCACGCGCAAAGCGGCTCTCCGGCTCGTCTGCACGAAGAGGTGCGTATCTTTCTTCAAAGCACGTGCCGCCGTCGCCGCACTGCCCCTCAAGCGTACCTGCAAAGTCAATCACTTTTTGCACGTCCGCCGTCATTTTTGCCTTTTCATCTTCCGTAAGAAAGATATGCGCCGCGGCACTTACCGCGTCAATATCAAAGGTGTTGTTGTGTTCGGTTTCTTTCATTATTCTCACCGTCCGACAGTCTTTTTTGAAAAAGATCTTTACAGTACTATTATCTGTTAAAACGGGCATATAAGTCAATAGTTTTTTGGAAATTTTTGTTTTGGTAAGGAAAAGGCTAAAAATTTTTATATCACAATTTGAGATAAAATCCAACATTTTAAAAAAACCGTGCTATACTTGTCTAAAATGAATTTCATAGAACAAATTCATCCAACAAGGAGAATCTTTATGACAAGCATACTTGAAGAATTATGGTACGGCAATATATGCCCAAACGACGCGAGCCGCAAAGTCACAAAGGAAGAAAAGAAGATTATGGGGAATCTTGCCGACTGTCACGACGAGCTTTTTGCTTCACTTTCCGACAAGCAAAAAGAGTTGTTTGTAAAATTCCAAGATATTTATTCGGAGCTTTCTTGTGTAAGCGAGAGAGAAATTTTCGTATATGCGTTCCGTCTCGGTGCAAAAGTGGCTATGGAAATTATAGGCACGGACGAAGAATGATTTTTCACAAGAGTTATACAAAAACCGCTGTGAAACGGCGTGCCGTTTCACAGCGGTCATCTTTTACAAATTCAATATATTCTCGATTCCGAGAAGCTCTGCCTCGGTCTTATCGTGCGTTATGAGAATCAAAAGCCTATCCTTTGCTCTTTCTCGGATAATCTCTGCGCATACGCGCCGTGTCTCCGTATCAAGCCCCTTGAACGCCTCGTCAAGAAGCAGGATATCCGATTCCTTTGTAAGTGCGCGCGCAAGAGCTACACGGCGCTTCATTCCGCCCGAGAAGGCTGATACAGGTTTGTTTTGCTCGGCCTCGTCTATTCTCATAAGCGAAAGCAGCTCGGCAGCCTGCACGCGAGCCTCTGCCTTGTCTTTTCTTTTGTCTGCCGCAATAGCGACGTTCTCTATAGCCGAAAAATCCTCAAAAAGCCGGTCCTCCTGAAATACTACCGAAAACGTAGGCTTGCCCGAAAATTCCACTTTTCCGCTATCCGCACTCTCAAGCCCCTCTATGATTCTCCCAAGCGTAGTTTTGCCTTTTCCCGACTCGCCCATAATTGCTACGTCGGCGGAAATATCGGCAGAAAATCCCGAAATTACCGCTTTCCCGTCATAGCTTTTTTCTATGTCTCGAAGCTTTATTATCTGCTTTTTCATACGCTCTCTCCTTTTCCCTTCTTTTTGCAGACAAGAAGTATCAGCTTTTCGCAAATTACGCTGACGCATACTATAACGACGGTATATGAAAGAAGCTTCGGCATATCAAGTCCCAGCTTTGCCTGATACATAGCAGCCCCAACGCTTCCCGTCGGGTAGCCTATAACCTCAGCGGCAATTCCGCTTTTAAAGGAAAGCCCGCAGGCAACCGAAAGACCGCTTGCCATATACGGTGCAAGGTGCGGAAGATAGATGAACTTAAGCCGAGCGAAATAACCGAGCGAGAAAACGTCTGCCGCCTCGACAAGCTCGGCGGGCGCCGCTTCTATACCGCGCACGAGAGTTGAGTAAACTACGGGGAAGCCCATCAAAGCGGCCACGACCGTCGATACGTTTTTCGAAGAGAACATCACGAGCACCAAAATAATGAAGCTTGCAACCGGAACGGCACGAATGACAGAGCAAAACGGTGAAAAGAGGTGTCCGATAAGCTTTACCTTTATCGACAAAAGCGAGAGAACTATCCCTACTGCCGCAGAAAGCGCAAAGCCGAGCAGAATTCGACTAACGCTGAAGAAAACGGCTCGCCAAAAGGACGGCTCGCAAACGCTCTCTTGGAGCACTTGTGCTGTCTTTATGGGGCTTGGAAGCACGAAATCCATACCGTAGAGCATAGCTACCGCCTGCCATACCAAAAGCCAGAACAAAGCCGCTGCCGCCGTATATAAAATTTTTCGTCGGTTTTGTTTTTTCACTTTCATCGCCGTCCTAAAAGAGATTATTTTGCTATATAGTAAAGTGTATCCGCGGGCTTCTCTCCGCCGACAGATGCGGGATTTGTTGCGTAAAGAATATCAAGATATCCGCCGACGGCAGCCTTCATTTCCTCGCCGTCGATATACTTGATGTTGCACTTCGGAATTGCAAGCTTAGCAAGCGGCGCCTGCTCAATTCCTCCGATTTTGAATTCAACAACGTAGTCCGCGATTTTGTCAAGCTCGGTGCTTGTCATCTCACACGATTTTTTGTAGTCGGAGAGAAGTATCTTTACTGCATCGGGATTTTCCGCAGCAAATTTTGTGTTGACTACCAAAACGCCCGTAACGAGAGCCGCCTCGCTCTCAACCTTGCCCCATTCCTCGTTTAAGTCAAGTGCTATTCTGACACCGTCTACCGCCTTCATTGCCTTGGTTGCGGCGGGCTGAGGAAGCATAGCGATATCAGCCTTGCCCTGCTTGAGCGCCGCAAGCACCTCTGCCGCCTCGCTCTTATATTCGACCGTTACGTCAGTGCCGGGTGTCAATCCGTTTTTCTTTAAGATATGCTCAAGCGAATACTGCGGAGTCGTACCCGCGCCCGTCGCAACTATCGTCTTGCCGCGAAGGTCTCCTATACTCTTGATGCTATCCCCTTTTTCAAGGATATAAAGCACGCCGAGATTGTTTACAGCCGCTATCTGAATCTTGCCGCCGCTGTTCTTTGCAAGCGTTGCCGCAACGTTGCAGGGGATTATAGCCGCCTGAATATCCCCCTTGAGAAGCGAGGGAGCAAACGCATCTGCACCCGCATATATCTGGTCGTATACGTAGGTATTTTTGCTATCCTTTGAAGCATCGCCCTTGAGCAGTCCAAGCACCGCGATAGTCGTAGGGCCGTTGAGGGTAGCTATTTTAATTTCCGCGCCCTTCGGCTCTGCAGGAGTGCCCGTGTCACCCGTTGTGTCAGAAGGTGCTGTGCCCGCGCAGGATACGAGCATCAAAGCGCAAAGCAGAAGCGAGATGATTTTTGCAAAAGTCGTTTTTTTCATTTTTCTTTTTCTCCTATTCTATTTCTTTTTTGGCATACGAGGCCTTAACGCTTACACCGTCAACACGTCCGAGCGCCCCCGACAGAGCGCTTATCTCGGTATCCTCTGCAACGGTACAAACAGTGATAACCGAGACGGAATATTCACGGACGGGCAGGCCCATACGCCCTATTATGATGTTCGAGTACTGATGAAGGATTCGGTTAACCTCTTCTGTCGCCTCGGGCTTTTCCACTATTATGCTGATGCTTGCTATTCTTTTCATTGATACTCTCCTGAACTAAAAAATAGAAAAACGGCAGTTTCCTGCCGTTTCGATCAAGTAAAGCCACGCCGCACGTTTCGCGTTTCCGCACACTTGCGGTCGCGCTCAAAGACGGGGTGAAAAATATCCTTGACAGAACCGATCGCTCGGGGGAAGCATATCCGCCTCACGACAGGAATCATCACACCTGTATTATACCGTATTTTGCATAAATTGTCAAGTAATATACCAAGTTTTTATATAATCTGCCAAACAAACGTAACGCTGTCGGTGGCGTCGATGTCATCCGGCTCTATATCAAGACTAAATGGAGCTTCAGCGCAGGCTTTCATACAGGTATCTTCCATATCATATCTCGTTTCGGAATAGATATTTAACTCGCCCCAATTATAGTCGATATTTACGAGTTCACCGAGATTGGAGCCTGATGCCTCACATAAAATCTCTGCTTTTCTCTTTGCGTTTATTGTTGCACTTTTTAGGAGCGCTTCGTTTACTGCGGAGGGCTCTTTTACAGTAAAGCTAATTGATAGCTCGGGTTCGGCTATGCAACCGGCAATTATTCCGAGAGTCTTAGATAACACCTTTGTATCAAAATCAAAAGATACTTTTAAGCGGTGGTTTACCACGTAGCCATTAAAAACGCGATAATAATTTCCGTTTCTATCCTTCTTGCTTTCGTAATCAGTGCGTACGTTAAAGTCGGTTGTTTTTACAGACTCCTTTTCAAAACCAACAAACGATAAGCTTTCGTTAATGTGATCAATCCTACTTGCCGCCTCACGCATTGCCGTTTCGTAGTCGCGATTTCTTGTTTCGAGCGACATTGACAAAACGACATAATCCGGTTTTACAGATACCTTTCCTGTGCCTTTAACTGTGATTGTTTTCATGTTTTACACTCCTTATTGTCTCTCTATTTTTTGCTGTAAGAATTTTATCACAGATTGTGTCCAATAAAACGGACTAAAACACGAATCTTTTCATCAAAAATCGCTATAAAAATGCAATCTGTTCGCACAAAAGGTTGACATTTTTTATATAGAGTGTTAAAATATAAGGTAGTTTTTTTAAGGAGCGGTATAATTATGACTATCGTACATTTACTTGAGCGCAACGCCCGTGAGTTTGCTCACGACACGGCTCTTGTCGAAATAAATCCCGAGCAGCCCGAGACCAGACGTCTGACCTGGCACGAGTTTGAGCTGGTTGAGCCTACCACGCGCCGTCATTACAGACGCGAGATAACGTGGGAAGTGTTCAACGAAAAGGCAAACCGAATTGCAAACATGCTCAAAGCTAACGGCATAGGTCGCGGCAAAAAGGTTGCTATTCTTCTGATGAACTGCATCGACTGGCTACCCATTTACTTCGGTATTTTGAAGACGGGTGCACTTGCAGTCCCGCTTAATTTCAGATATTCCTCAGACGAGATAGACTACTGTCTTGATCTTGCAGAGGCTGACGTGCTTATTTTCGGCACCGAGTTTATCGGACGCGTTGAGGCGGTTGCCGATAAAATATCGCAAAAATGCACGCTTATATATTTCGGCGCAGGCTGCCCTGCGTTTGCAGACGATTTAAACGACCTTATCTCCGAGTGCTCGGGAATCTTCCCCGAATGTACACTTGATGAATCGGACGATGCGGCAATATACTTCTCCTCGGGAACGACGGGCTTCCCCAAGGCTATCTTACATAATCACGAGAGCCTTATCCACTCCTGCAGAGTGGAGCAGGCACACCACTCACAGACCAAAGACGACTGCTTCCTTTGTATCCCGCCCCTTTATCACACGGGTGCGAAGATGCACTGGTTCGGCTCGCTTATCTCGGGCTCGAAGGCGGTTATTCTGAAGGGCACTCAGGCGCGCAGTATTCTCTCTGCGGCGGCTGAGGAGCATTGCACGATAGTCTGGCTTCTCGTTCCGTGGGCGCAGGATATTCTCGGCGCGCTTGACCGCGGTGAGATTTCGCTTGACGAGTATGATCTCAGTGCGTGGAGACTTATGCACATAGGTGCTCAGCCCGTTCCGCAGTCGCTTATCCGTCGTTGGCTCGAATATTTCCCAAATCACCAATACGACACAAACTACGGTCTTTCCGAGTCGATAGGACCGGGAGCAGTTCACCTCGGCGTTGAAAACGTACACAAGGTAGGAGCTATAGGTGTTGCAGGCTACGGCTGGGAGGTCAAGATAGTTGACCCCGACGGCTGCGAGGTAGCGCAAGGAGAGGTCGGCGAGCTTTGTCTCAAGGGCCCCGGTGTTATGACCTGCTACTATCGCGACGAGAAGGCGACGCGCGACACTCTGCGCGACGGCTGGCTCTTTACGGGTGATATGGCAATGCAGGACAACGAGGGCTTTATCTACCTCGTTGACCGCAAAAAAGACGTAATCATCACGGGCGGAGAAAACCTCTATCCCGTACAGATAGAAAACTTCCTCGCGGCTCACAAAAAGATTAAGGACGTAGCCGTAATAGGACTTCCCGATGCGCGTCTCGGTGAGATTGCAACGGCGATTATCGAAACCGTCCCCGGTGTTGAATGTACCGAGGAGGAGATAAACGAGTTCTGCCACGAGCTTCCCCGTTATAAGCGCCCGAGAAAGATAATTTTCGCAAAGGTACCGAGAAACCCCACGGGCAAGATAGAAAAGCCGAAGCTCCGTAAGATGTACGGCGGCGAGGGACTCGTTGATTCACAGAACAAATCTTAACTTGACTTTATATACAGGAGAAAAACAAATGAAAAAGCTGATGATTGGTAATGCGGCGGTAGCAGCAGGACTTCATGACGGCGGTCTCTCGGTAGTATCGAGCTACCCCGGCACACCCTCTACTGAAATCACCGAATTTCTTTCAAAATACGACGACCTTCACTCCGAGTGGGCACCCAACGAAAAGGTAGCCTGCGAGGTTGCTTACGGTGCTTCTCTTGCAGGCGCGCGCTCTGCGTGTGCTATGAAGCACGTAGGACTCAACGTAGCTGCCGACCCGCTCTTCACCCTCTCGTACACGGGAGTTCGCGGCGGTATGGTTATTTGCGTAGCCGACGACCCTGCAATGCACTCATCCCAGAACGAGCAGGACTCGCGCCACTACGCAATAGCGGCAAAGGTACCTATGCTTGAGCCCGCAGACTCGGCTGAGGCTTACGCTTTTGCAAAAAGTGCGTTTGAGCTCTCAGAAAAGTATGACACACCCGTTCTTCTTCGTATGTGCACGAGAATTGCACACAGCCAGTCTATAGTTGAAACGGAAGAACCCGTACCCGCACCCCTCTACGACTACGAAAAGGATGCGGCAAAATACATAATGATGCCGGGCAACGCAATTAAGCGCCACCCGATAGTCGAGGCACGCACCGAGGCACTCCGCGAGCTTGCCGAGGACTGTATGTACAACAAGGTTGAGTATAACTCTGACGAGATAGGCATTATCACGTCGGGCACGTCTTATATGTACGTAAAAGAGGTGCTGGGTGACAATGCGAGCATACTTAAAATAGGTATGCCCAACCCCCTGCCCGTACGTCTTATACGCGAGTTTGCAGACAAGGTCAAGAAGCTCTACGTAATCGAGGAGCTTGACCCGATAATCGAGACACACGTAAGAAGCCTCGGTATAGACGTTATAGGAAAGGATGCGTTCTCCCTTCTCGGAGAGTTCTCGCAGGCTACCGTAGCGGCAGTTCTCGGTATGGAAGCAAAAGCAGGCGTATCCGCCGACTCTCCTATTCCCAACCGACCGCCTATGATGTGCGCAGGATGCCCTCACAGAGGAATCTTCTACACACTTGCAAAGAACAAGATAACCGTTCACGGAGATATCGGATGCTACACACTCGGTGCAGTTCCCCCTCTCTGCGCTCTTGACTCGACTCTTTGCATGGGCGCGTCGATCTCCGGTCTTCACGGCTTTAACACCGCAAGAGGCGAGGAGTTTGAAGGAAAGGCAGTTGCGGTTATCGGCGACTCTACCTTTATGCACTCGGGTATGACGGGACTCGTCAACGTAGCGTACAACGCGACAAACTCCACCGTAATTATCCTTGATAACTCTATCACGGGTATGACGGGACATCAGCAAAACCCCACGACGGGATATAACATAAAGGGAGATCCTGCGGCAAAGGTCGACCTTGAAGCTCTCTGCCGTGCTCTTGGCATTAACAGAGTACGCGTCGTTGACCCGTACGACCTTGATGCGACGGGCAAGGCTATTAAGGAAGAGCTTGCGGCAAAAGAGCCGTCGGTCATCATATCCCGCCGTCCCTGTGTTCTTCTCAAGAGCGTAAAGCACGCACCCGCCCTCTCGGTCGATGCTGACAAGTGCCGTTCCTGCAAGCGTTGCATGGGACTCGGCTGTCCTGCAATAAGCCTCAAGGATGGCAAGGCAAAGATAGATGCAACTCTCTGCGTCGGATGCGGCGTATGTAAGCAGCTTTGTGCTTTCGATGCAATACAGTAAGGGGGACGATGATAATGAATAAGACTACAAGCGTTATGATAGTAGGCGTAGGCGGTCAAGGCAGCCTTCTCGCATCAAAGCTTCTCGGCAGACTTCTGACAGACGAGGGCTATGACGTAAAGGTAAGCGAGGTTCACGGAATGAGCCAGCGCGGAGGAAGCGTCGTTACCTACGTAAGATTCGGCGACAAGGTCTACTCCCCGATAGTTTGCGAGGGAGAAGCAGACGTAATAATCTCGTTTGAGAAGCTTGAAGCGGCAAGATACGCAAAGTATCTTAAGGCAGACGGCACGATAGTTGTAAATACGCAGCAAATAGACCCGATGCCCGTAATTATAGGCGCGGCTGAGTATCCGACGGAGGTGCTCGGTGAGCTTACGGCTAAGGGTGTCCGAGTAGATGCGCTCGATGCGCTTTCTCTTGCAGAGGAAGCGGGAAGCTCAAAGGCGGTAAACATCGTTTTGATGGGCAAAGCGGCAAAGCTCTTTGACATTCCCTACGACAAGTGGATAGCGGCAATCGAAAATACCGTCGCACCTAAGTTCATTGAGATGAACAAGCGCGCGTTTGACCTCGGCTACCACGCATAATAAGACAAAATCTAACCATATATAATTTTTCAGTCAGACCAGAAAGGTGATGAAACCCGTGGAAAAGAGATATTTCCAAAAAGAAATCGAAACCATGCCGGTTGAGGATATTAAAAAGCTTCAATCGGAAAAGCTCGTACGTCAGGTAAAGCACGTATATGAAAACGTCCCCTATTACCGTAACCTTATGGACGAAAAGGGTGTTAAGCCCGAGGATATTCACGGTATAGAGGATCTTCATAAGCTTCCGTTTCTATCAAAGGCAGACCTTCGCGACGCATACCCTTACGGACTTCTTGCAAAGCCGCTTTCGGAGTGCGTGCGTATTCATTCCACGTCCGGAACGACGGGACGTCGCGTAGTTGCGTTTTATACGCAGCATGACGTTGACCTTTGGGAAGACTGCTGTGCGCGTGCTATAGTTGCGGCAGGCGGAACGAAGGACGACGTTTGTCAGGTTGCGTACGGCTACGGACTTTTCACGGGCGGTGCAGGTCTTCACGGAGGATCGCACAAGGTAGGCTCTCTCACGCTTCCTATGTCAAGCGGAAATACCGAGCGCCAGGCGCAGTTTATGTTTGACCTCGGTGCTACCATTCTCTGCTGTACCCCTTCTTATGCCGCATATATCGGCGAATATCTGAAGGAACAGGGTTATAAGGGTGAGGATATACCGCTTAAAGCAGGTATTTTCGGTGCTGAGCCCTGGACTGAAGAGATGAGACGAGGAATTGAAAAGGATCTCGGAATAAAGGCGTACGATATCTACGGTCTGACCGAAACCTCGGGTCCCGGTGTTGCCTTCGAGTGTGAGGAGCAGACGGGTATGCATATAAACGAGGACCACTTCCTCGCAGAGATAATCGACCCCGACACGGGAGAGGTTCTTCCCGAGGGCAGTAAGGGTGAGCTCGTGTTCACGTCGCTTGACAAGGAAGCGTTTCCGCTTCTGCGTTACCGCACGCGCGATATATGCGTGCTCTCGCGCAAGCCCTGCTCATGCGGAAGAACACATATCAAGATGGCAAAGCCTATGGGTAGAACCGACGATATGCTTATCATCCGCGGTGTAAACGTGTTCCCGAGCCAGATCGAAACCGTGCTTCTGAACGAGGGCTATCAGCCAAACTACCAGATAATCGTTGACCGCAAGAACAATAACGACACCTTCGACGTAAACGTAGAGATGAACCCCGAGCAGTTCTCGGATACCGTAAGCGGAGTCACCGCGCTTGAAAAATCACTTGCAAGCGCAATGAAGACGATGCTCGGAATCAACCCCACAGTCCATCTCGTAGCTCCCAAGAGCATCGTGAGAAGCGAGGGTAAGGCAGTCCGCGTAATAGACAAGAGAAAGCTTATATAAGGAGGATATCGAACAATGGCAATCAAGCAATTAACAGTTTTCGTTGAAAACAAGCAGGGGGCTCTCGTTGCTATCACCGATATGCTTGCAGAAAAGAATATAAACATCCGTGCGCTCTCTATTGCAGACACGGAGGATTTCGGAATACTCCGCCTTATCGTAAACGACATCGACACGGCAAAGGCGGCTCTTGAAGCGGAAGGATATCTTATAAAAACAACCGACGTTGTCGGTGTAAAGATAGGCGACGCGCCCGGAAAGCTTTCACTTGCTCTGCGCGTTCTTGACGAGGCAGGCATCAATATGGAATACCTCTACGCGTTTATGTCGCGCACGGAAAAGCACGCATACGTCGTGCTTCGCGTAGCTGACAATAAGGCAGCAGAGGCGGCTCTTGAAGCGGAAGGCTTCCATATGATAACCGACCCCGATATAGCAAAGCTTTGATTTGCGGGGTAAAACACAATAACAAAAAGACAGATACGTCAGCTTGACGCATCTGTCTTTTTTATGTTTATAAACCCTATCAGTCACCTTTTTTATTCTCAAGTATCAGGTCAAGAAAGTCGCGGAGCATCTCTTGACAGCGCTCTGTTTCAAGCACGTAGCTCATACCGTGAGAGGCTTCCTTCGAGATAAATATACGCTTCTCCGAAGCACAGCTATCGTGGGCGGAGCGTCCCATCTCGCAGGGAACGAAATCATCAGCCCCGCCGTGAATGAAAAGCACGGGTATCTTGGTTTTTTTAAGGCTCTCCCGAGCATCAAGCTCCGAGAAGGAATACCCTGCAAAAACACGGCAAAAGCCGTTTGCAACGTGATAGAACGGAAATACGGGAATCTTCATCAGGCGCATAACGTGCTGTATCTGCTCTTTTGCACTGTAATAACCGCAGTCGTCAATCATTCCAACGACGTTTTCGGGCATATCAAGCGCGCTTGAAAAAAGCACCGTCGCCCCGCCCATTGATATTCCGTCAAGGATAAGCGGCATCCCCTCGCCAATTCTGCGGTTATGCTCGCACGCCCAAGATTGAAGGTCGTATCTCTCAAGAAGCCCATAGCCTATATACTTTCCCTCACTCTCCCCGTGAGCGCGCTGGTCGCAGAGAAGGACGTTCAGCCCGAGCGAATTATAGAAAGGAAGCACACCCGAGAAATCGTGCATGGCGGAGGAGCGGTAGCCGTGCATTAAAATTATCGTTGCTCTTGCGTTATTTGATGGTATATACCAAGCGGAGAGCTTGAGCCCGTCGCGCGAGGTAAGCGTCCACTTTTCCTTTTCTGCCGAGTCGAAAAACTCGTGCCCCGTTTTCGTCATTTCAAGCTCGTTTACGTTAAAGCCGCCGAGAAGTCCCGACATAAGCGGGCGCATTATCCTTGGAATATCCTTTGAAACGGCAAGCGCAAAAAGCAGGTAGCAAACGTAAAAGAACGCACCCGCAAGCAGTATCAAAACAGCCGCTAATATTATAAAAAAGGTTTCCATGGCAACACCGCCTCCTGCCGTTTTTCTTTTATTTTACCGCAAAAGAAGGGCAATATCAAGCGTTTTTCCGCATTTTTTGTTTTTGATGGAACAATAGATGCATAAACTCTGCCGCCGGCTTTGGTTTTTTGCAAAAAGCACTTGTAATACCGCAAAAAAGGCTGTATAATATAAAGATAGTAGATAAAATACGGGCGAGGTGGCAGAAATGGTTTTTGAAAGGTTAAAATACCTGCGAAAAGAAAAGGGCTATACTCAAGGGAAGGTCGCCGAGCTTCTCGGTGTCGACCGACGCACCTACTCGGCGTATGAAAACGGCGTAAATTCACTAAACGCCCAAACGCTCATTATGCTTTCAAAGATATACGGAGCGAGCATTGACTATATGCTCGGTCAAAGCGACAGACGAAAGAAATAATCGCTCACCATTAGGGCGAAAAATAAATCAATGTGGGTGTCATTTCACTCACGGGAGGTACACATGGAAAACAAAGGTAAATTTTACATCACTACGGCTATAGCCTACGCATCGAGAAAGCCGCACTTCGGCAACACCTACGAGGTAATTATGACCGATGCTATCGCGCGCTTCAAAAGGCAGGTAGGCTACGACGTTTTCTTCTGCACAGGCACAGACGAGCACGGACAGAAGATAGAAAACTGTGCTCTTGAAGCGGGGATAGCGCCCAAAGAGTACGTTGACGGCGTGGCTTCCGAGATTAAAGGTATATGGGACTTGATGAACACAAGCTACGACAAATTCATCCGTACCACAGACAAGCACCACGAGAGAGCCGTAAAGAATATATTCAACAAGCTCTATGAAAAGGGCGATATATACAAGGGAAGCTACGAGGGCTGGTACTGCACCCCCTGCGAATCCTTCTTCACTCAGACTCAGGCAGAGGGCGGAAAGTGCCCCGACTGCGGAGCCGAGGTTCATCAGGCAACAGAGGAAGCGTACTTCTTCCGTATGTCAAAATATGCAGACAGACTGCTTGAATATATAGAGACTCATCCCGAATTTATCCAGCCCGAGTCAAGAAAGAAGGAAATGGTAAACAACTTCCTCAAGGCAGGACTTCAGGATCTGTGCGTTTCGCGCTCCTCTTTTAAGTGGGGAGTTCCGGTTGAGTTTGACGACAAGCACGTAATCTACGTTTGGATAGATGCGCTCTCGAACTATATAACCGCGCTAGGCTACGACCCCGCAAACGAAAAACAGCCCGAGCTTTTTGAGAAATACTGGCCTGCAGACGTGCATATCATCGCCAAGGACATTTTGCGTTTCCACACGATATACTGGCCGATAATGCTTATGGCTCTCGATATTCCCCTGCCCGAGAAGGTGTTCGGACATCCTTGGTTTAATTTCGGTCAGGACAAGATGTCAAAGTCGAAGGGCAACGTCATCTACGCTGATTACCTTGCCGAAAAATTCTCAGTTGACGGAGTGCGCCACTACGCACTTTCCGAGATGCCTTACGCAAACGACGGAAGCATCACCTACGAGAACGTAATAACCCGTTACAACAACGACCTTGCAAACAACCTCGGCAACCTCGTTTCCCGTACTATTGCGATGAACGCAAAGTATTTTGACAGCGTTATCCCCGTACCCGCAGAGGAAACCGAGCTTGACCGCGAGCTGAAGGACGAGGTTGCGGCGGCAGTACGCGAGTCCTACGAGTATATGGAGCAGTACCGTATCGCCGATGCAAGCGAGAGAATATTCTCGATGCTTCGCCGCACAAACAAATATATTGACGAGACGATGCCCTGGGCTCTCGCGAAAAACGAAGAGGATAAACCGAGACTTGCTACGGTTATATACAACCTTCTTGAAGCTATCCGTGTGGGTGCCGTTCTTCTCGCACCCTTCATTCCGCAAAGCTCCGAGACGATACTTGAGAGCCTCTCTACCTCTGCCCGCGACTACGACAGCATACAGAGCTTCGGCGGACTTGAAGCAGGTAACGTAACCAAGTCGTGCGGCACGATGTTTGCCCGCATAGACGAGGCGAAGATGTTTGAGGAGCTTAACGCCGAAATGGAAGCACGCATGGCGGCTGCAAAGGCAAAGCAAAAGCCCGAGGACTGCGAAGAAGAGATCAAGATAGACGACTTCTCGCGTGTTGAGCTTCGCTGCGCGAAGGTGCTCTCAGCCGAGAAGCTCAAAAAAGCAAAGAAGCTGCTCAAGCTTCAGGTAGACCTCGGCTATGAAAAGAGACAGGTGCTCTCGGGAATAGCGCGTGACTACGAGCCCGAGGATATCATAGGAAAGAAGGTGGCACTCGTTGCTAACCTCGCACCCGCTACCCTTTGCGGTGAGCTTTCCGAGGGTATGATCTTAGCTACCGGCTCTGACAAAATAAGAGTAATATTCCTCGATGACGAAACACCTCTTGGAGACCGCATAAGATGAGTCTTTACTTTGACACACACGCACACTATAACAACGATAGATACGACCAAGAGTTTGAGGGCGGAGCATCCGCCCTCTTGCACAGTCTTCTTTCGGGGGATATATACGCGATAAACAACATCGGCTGGGATATCGAAAGCTCTCGCAAGGCACAGAGCATGTCAGACGAGCACGAGCGCCTTTACTTTGCCGCGGGAGTTCACCCCTGCGACACGTATAAGTATGAGGATATGGACTCGGCGCTCGGTGAGCTTGAAGAAATAATTATTTCGGGCAAGACATCGGGAAAGCTCGTCGCTCTCGGTGAGATAGGCTACGATTTTCACTACGACGATACCGACCGTGAGTGCCAGGAAAAGTGGTTTAGGACGCAAATGGCTCTTGCCGAGGCGCATTCGATACCTGTTGTGATACACGACAGAGAGGCGCACGGCCCTACCCTCGAAATGCTAAAGAGCTTCCCCCGTGTTCACGGTGTGCTTCACAGCTATTCGGGAAGCGCCGAGAGCGCGCGTGAGCTTATGGCACTCGGCTATTATATTTCCTTTACGGGTGTCGTTACCTTCAAAAACGCAAACACCTTGCGCTCGGTTGCAAGCTCTATCCCGCTTGACCGCATAATGATAGAAACAGACTGCCCGTATCTTACACCGGTTCCATACAGAGGCAAGACCAACCATTCGGGACTCATTTCCTACACCTGCGAAACACTCGCGGAGCTGTTCGGAATAAGTGTCGACAAAATGGCAGATATAACGCGTGAAAACGCAAAAAGATTTTTCGGAGTAAAATGATGACCATAACTTATAAAGTAGGAAGCGGTCTGTACGTCAATATTACCAACCGCTGCACGAATGCCTGCGATTTTTGCATACGCCAAAACGGCGACGGCGCTTACGGCTCTGACCCTCTGTGGCTTGAACGTGAGCCGAGTGTCCCCGAGATAGTCGCCGATATAGAGAAAAACTACACGGCTGAGTTTACCGAGCTTGTTTTCTGCGGCTTCGGTGAGCCTACCTGCCGCCTTTTTGATATGCTCGAGGTCTGCCGCACCGTGAGAGAAAAGCTCCCCCACGCAAAGATCCGTCTCAATACGAACGGTCAGTCCGACCTTATATATAACACGGACACTGCCCCTCTCTACGAAGGATGCTTTGATGCGGTGTCAATAAGCCTTAATTCCGCATCCCCCGAAAAATATCAGGCGGTATGCCATTCGGAGTTTGGTGAGGGAAGCTACACGGCAATTCTTAAATTCGCCCGCGAGGTAAAGAAGTACGTACCCGACGTTGCGTTCAGCGTAGTTCGGGGCTTTCTCTCGGAAGATGATATTGAAATCTGCCAAAGGATAGCCGACGAAGCAGGCGTGCGACTCCGAGTCAGAGAGTACGTGTCATAAAGCGTTTCAGATGTCATTAACCTATTGACAAATAGTTTTTCTTATGGTATCATATATCTGCAAATTGATAGAGGTGCGTTTGTAAATAGTATCTTCGAGTGGGTGTCCGTACACCGCAGGCGAAAGAGAAAGGTACCGACGCCGAAGCCAAGCTCTCTGCGGAGAGAGTGCGGCTGGTTTGGCAGAGAATATGTGCCCGACTGTCATCAGAGCAAATTTTAGCTATGGTGGAGTGCTATCTGATTTATAAGTTTATATTTACATATTGCTTATTTTTCAGATAACCGACGCAGCGTCGGTTATTTTTTATCACCGGAAAGGATCAAAAATGAAAAACACAGTATTTACAGGAAGCGCGGTTGCTATCATCACCCCCTTCAAAAACGGCGAGATCGACTACGAGTCATTCGGCAGAGTGCTCGATATGCAGCTTGCTTCAAAAACGGACGCAATCGTAGTTTGCGGAACGACGGGTGAAGCGTCCACCCTCTCGGATGCGGAGCACGTAGACGCTATACGCTTTGCTTGCGAGAGAGTAAATAAGAGAAAGCCGGTTATCGCAGGCACGGGCTCTAACGACACCGCATACTCGCTCTGGCTCTCTAAAGAGGCAGAGGCGGCAGGGGCGGATGCGTTGCTTCTCGTAACCCCTTACTATAACAAAGCAACCCCCAAGGGACTTATTAAGCATTTCTCGGCCGTTGCAGACAACGTAGGTATTCCCTCTATTCTCTATAACGTACCTTCGCGCACAGGCTGCAACATTCCTCTCTCGGTGTACCGTGAGCTTTGCGAGCACGAAAACATCGTAGCTACCAAGGAAGCATCGGGAAATCTCAGCGCCGTTGCCGAGATAGCTGAAGCTTGTGGCGATAAGCTCGACATTTACAGCGGAAACGACGATCAGATAGTTCCGATTCTTTCTCTCGACGGCAAGGGCGTTATAAGCGTGCTTTCAAACGTGCTTCCCGATGAGACGCACGATATGTGCCAGCTTTTCTTTGAGGGCAAGGTGGACGAGGCTGCAAAAATGCAGATAAAGTATCTTGAGCTTATAAACAAGCTTTTCTGCGAGGTAAACCCGATTCCCGTAAAGACTGCCATGGCTCTGATGGGATACTGCGACCTTGAAATGAGACTTCCCCTCTGCGAGATGGAAGACAAAAACCAGGCGGCTCTCGAGGCTACATTGAAAAAATACGGTATCATATAAGGCAGACATAGTATTATGAGTAAAACAAGAATAATTCTCACAGGTGCGTGCGGACGTATGGGACGCGCGGTGCGTGAGCTTGTTGCAAGCGACCCTCGCGCCGAGATAGTGTGCGGCATCGACGTAGCAGAGAGCTCCGAGTCGCTTCCCTTTCCCGTATATAAAAGCATTTCCGAGGTGACCGAGCATGCAGACGTTATAATAGACTTCTCGCATCACTCGGCAGTATACGATATCTTGAACTACGCAAAGGAAAAGAAAATTGGCGCAGTTATATCGACCACGGGACACGACGAGGACGAGACGGCTTTCATTGAGGAAAGCTCAAATGAGGTTGCCGTATTCTACTCGCGCAATATGTCTATCGGTATAAATCTACTGATTGCTCTTGCAAAAAAAGCGGCGGCAGTGCTCGGCGAGGACTTCGATATAGAAATAGTCGAGGAGCACCATTCAAAGAAGCTCGATGCTCCGAGCGGTACGGCTCTTATGATAGCGGATGCTGTCAGAGATACGCTTGACGGAGATATCAGCTACACCTACGACCGCCACCTCGAGCGCAAGCAAAGGGGCAAGTCCGAGATAGGTATACATTCTGTGCGCGGCGGAAGTATCGTCGGCGAGCACGAGATAATATTTGCCGGTCAGGACGAGGTTATCCGCATCCACCACTCCGCATTCTCGCGAGAGGTGTTCTCAAAGGGCGCACTCTCCGCAGCTCTCTACCTTGCAGACTGCGAGCCCGGGCTTTACAGTATGGAAGATATGTTGAAATAAAGATATATATAAAAAGGACTGCCTTACAAAGACAGTCCTTTTTATATTCTTCTTATTCGGGAAGCTCTCGCTCGAAGAAGTATTTTTGCTTATGCACGTAAATACTCTGCACTATTCCAATCATAAGGTAGAGAGAAAGCACCGACGAGCCGCCGTAGCTTAAAAACGGAAGGGTAATTCCAACGAGCGGCAGCATTGCGAGGTTCATCCCGACGTTTTCGATAAACTGCGATATCAAAACGGCGGCGATACCTATACAGATATAACCGCTATAGGTTTTTCTCGCGCTTCTCGCTATCCAGATTATACGCACTATCAAAACGATAAAGGTAACGAAAACCAGCATACAACCGACAAAGCCGAACTTCTCGCCTATTATGGCAAAAATAGAGTCGGAGTGTGCCATCGGCACGCTTTTATATCTCGTACCGCCGAAAAGCCCCTTGCCGAAAAGACCGCCAGAGCCTATCGCGTCTCTTGCGTGAAGCGCCTGAAAGCCGTAGTATTCGGGGTCGAGGTCGGGGTTAAAGCCGCAGAGGATACGCATCTGCTGATACTCGTCAAGAAGCGGCCAAAGATACGGCATAGCTATAACGACCACCGCCGCAATAGCCGCAAAATACCACATACTGAGCCCCGCCGCAAACATCATAAAGATTATCATTACCATATAGACGAGAGCAGTACCGAGGTCTCCCTGCAAAAGCACGAGCATTATAATAGGACCTGCGTGAAGGGCAAGCTTGAGAAGTGTCAGAGGATGGTTTATGCTCTTTTTAACACGCGAAAGGTGCTTTCCGAAGGTGATTATCAAAAACAGCTTTACAAACTCGGACGGCTGAATGCTGAACGGAACGCCGGGAATATTTATCCAGCTTTTGCTTCCGTATTCACCCTCGTCACCGATAACGAGAGTAGCAATAAGCAATAGCATAGAGACAACAAACAAAGGAATCGCGAGCTTGTCGCAGAGGTCCTGATAGTCTATTTGAGAGATAAACAGCATAAAGAAAACACCGAGCAAGGTAGCTCCGGCCTGTACGAAGTACATAGGCGCTATGTATTCGTCTCTTACCGAAAATAGTACCGTGACGCTGATAGCCGACAGTATAAGCGTGCATATAAGAATAGTAAAATCAATATGCTTTAAGCGTTTTAGCACCGAGCTTTCCTGTGAATGCATATCCTCTCTCCTTTCCTAAAAAATAATGAATAGAGAATGATGAGTAATGAACAATGAAGAATTGTAGGAAGACTTTCGCCCGGCGGGCGAAATTCATCCGTCACTTTTCACTTTTCATTTTTCACTATTCACTATTCACTAAATCTCTTAATACGCTTTTCCCCAGAGAACCATAGTATCGGCAGGCTTGCCGCAGCATACGCACTTGCCGTCTATCTGCTCCTGCTCAAAGGGAATACATCTCGAGCCTACGCCCGAAAGCTCCTTGACCTTGTCCTCGCACGCCTCGTCACCGCACCACATAGCACGAACAAATCCCATACCCTTGTCAGCAAGAGTGCTTACTATCTCGTCGATAGACTTGCAGTCGTAGGTCTTGTTTGCTCTGTTTTCAAGAGCCTTCTTGTACATAGCGTCGCGAACCTCTGAAAGCTTTGCCTTTACCGCATCCTCAAGGGTGTCAAGCGACACGAACTCTTTTGAACGGTCAACGCGGGAAACAAGCACACACTGACCGCCCTCGATATCGCGCGGGCCTATCTCAAGGCGAACGGGAACGCCCTTCATCTCGTACTCGCTGTACTTCCAGCCTGCTGAATTGTCAGAGTCGTCAAGCTTAACGCGGTAGCCTGCCGCCGTCAATCTGTCACGAAGCTCCGCCGCTTTTTCAAGCACGCCTTCCTTGTGCTGTGCAACGGGGATAATTACTACCTGAATAGGTGCAACGTCGGGGGGAAGAACGAGTCCGTTGTTGTCACCGTGAGTCATTATAATTGCACCGATAAGACGAGTCGTAACGCCCCATGACGTCTGATGGGGGAAGGTCTTCTTGTTGTCCTTATCGGTAAATTCGATATCGAAAGCACGGGCAAAGCCGTCGCCGAAATAGTGTGACGTTCCTGCCTGAAGCGCCTGTCCGTCGTGCATAAGTGCTTCTATCGCGTAGGTAGAGACCGCACCCGCGAACTTGTCGCTCTCGGTCTTCTTGCCCTTTACTACGGGCATTGCAAGGTTCTTCTCGCAGAAATCTGCGTATACGTTAAGCATACGCTCCGTCTCTTCGATAGCCTCCTCTGCGGTCGCGTGGATAGTGTGTCCCTCCTGCCAGAGAAATTCTCTTGAACGAAGGAAGGGGCGGGTGTTCTTTTCCCATCTTACTACGCTTACCCACTGATTGTATTTTTTGGGCAGGTCTCTGTACGAGTGAACTACGTTTGCGTAATGCTCGCAGAAAAGCGTCTCGGAGGTCGGGCGAACGCAAAGGCGCTCCTCAAGCTTCTCACTTCCGCCGTAAGTTACCCAAGCAACCTCGGGGGCAAAGCCCTCTACGTGCTCCTTTTCCTTATTGAGAAGCGACTCGGGAATGAACATAGGCATGCACACGTTTTCGTGTCCCGTAGCCTTAAACATTTCGTCGAGGATCCTCTGCATATTTTCCCATATCGCATAGCCGTACGGGCGTATTACCATACAACCCTTTACGCTTGTATATTCGATAAGCTCTGCTTTTTTAACGATGTCGGTGTACCATTTTGCAAAATCCTCGTCCATCGAGGTTATCTGCTCCACCATTTTCTTCTCTTGTGCCATTTTTGTATTCCTTTCGGTCGGTTTGAGAAATATTATCCTAAAAATTTTACCACAAACGCGCACCTTTGTCAATATATATGGCTTTTTCTGCGCCAAGAAAAAAGTTACATTTTGCCGTTTGGCTCTCTATTGACTTGCTTTTGTTTATAGTATATAATTGTTTTATAAAAAAACGGAAAAATCGGGGTTTGGATTTTGATAGAGCTTTACTGTTTAAGATGCAAAAATAAAATAGAATATACCGGGGAAGGCACGCACCTCTGCCCCATCTGCAAGCAGGAAAGACAGGTTGGCGCGCTTGACGCGGAAAGCGGTGAAATGCACGCAAAGGCAGAGTTTTATCTCTCTGACGGTCAGTATTTTAACGCCCTTAAAATGTACGAAATACTGCTTAAGAGAGACGATTCCGACATAGACGCGCTCTTTGGTGCGGTGCTCTCGGAATACGGTGCGTGCTACACCGACAACTACGACGGAAGCTACACCTTCACATGCGAGAGAACGCACGAGACGCCCGTTTACGAGTACGAGCACTGTAAAAAGCTCTTTGAGACGGCGGACGATGCTTTTTTATCCTACTGCAAGCCGATAATCGACCTTATCGCAGAGGTGCAGGATAAAAACAACATCGCATATCTTGAAAATGCACCCGTGGAGGAGAGCCGCGACTACCGCGCGGAAGCGAGAGCCGCAGACGAGGAGCTCGCAGACGACTATCTCTCTGCCCGCGACAAATACCTCGAAGCGCAAAGAAAAGAAAAAGAAGAGGCAGAGGCACGCAGACTTGAAGCTAAAGAAAGGCTTGAAGCGGCAGAAAAAGCAAGAGAGAGACGTGCCGAGCTTGAGCTCAGAAAATCAAAAAGAAAGAAAAGCATTATACGCATAGCTTGCGCGGCGACGGCACTCATACTGCTATGTGTGCTTTCCTTTACCCTTATCATACCCGAGATACGCTACGGCGCGGCTCTGTCAAATATAGAAAACGGCAATTTTGATGCAGCGGCAAGGACGTTTCGCGCGCTCGGAAGCTACAAGGATTCAGAAGCCCTTGCAGATAAGTACAAGCTTTTCGGGCTTGATATTTCCGACACCGTGGTGTTCGGTAAATACGAGCAGGACGCAAACGAAGGAAACGGAAAAGAGAACGTCGAGTGGATCGTGATACAAGCAGACGAGAACACTCTCACGCTTATATCAAAGCAGGTGCTCGACTGTATTCCGTACGACGAAATTAAAACAAAGCCGTCCTATTGGAGTTCCTCTACCTTAAGGGACTGGCTCGGCTCGGACTTTGCAAGCGCCGCCTTCTCGGAGAGCGAGCTCTCACTTATAGCGGAGAGATTAAACGAAAACCCCGACAACAACGAGCACAAAACGCTCGGCTGTGAGACAACTCGCGACAAGGTGTGGGTACTCTCGCTTGACGAAGCGCTCTCGCTTGACGAAAAAACTCTCGCATCTACCCCCACCGCATACGCACTCGCGCGCGGAGCTTATCAGAAAAAGGGATACGACGGCACGAACTTCTGGCTTCGCTCACCCGGAGCTACGCAAAACCAAGCGGCTTATATAAGCTACGAGGGAAAGATAGTCTCACGCGGCTCTGACGTGAACTATAAAAACTACGGTGTCAGAGTGTGCATCACGGTAAACAAAGGTGTAATCGAATAAAGGCAAATAAAAATAAAGCACGCCCTCGGCGTGCTTTATTTTTATTTGGTGAACACAACGAACAAAACTACATAAAATGGTATGGAAGGAACATCCTTCAATCTAACACAAGGAGTGACATTTTATGTCTGATATCAGATGTAACTGCGGCGGTCCTTCTATCCCAAGAGACTCTGTTTGTATTGACACCTACAGAGTGCTTGACTCCTGCAGAGACAAGGACTGCTTTGAGGATACAGTAGTATATCTCACCGATTACGGAAAAGAGATAATAGAACGCACGAGTGCGGTACGCGCAAAGAGCGCCTGCGTCGTTGCGGCGAATATATCCGTTGACCCTATCAACTTCAACCGCGGTTTTTACCAGATATCTATCAGGATATACGTAAAGCTCCGCTTTGAAGCTTGTGTTTGCAAAGGAAATTCGCAGGAATTTGAAGGTATTGCGGTAGTCGAAAAGAAGGTTATCCTTTACGGAAGCGAAGGAAACGTAAGCATTTATAAAAGCTCAAGTGAGGACAGCTTCTGCCGCCACCCCGACCTCTCGGGCGCAGAATGCTCCACAAACCTGCCCATCGCCGTCTTTGAGGTTGCTGACCCCGTCGTGCTCGGCGTAAAGATAGAGCACGAGAGACGCACGTGCACCTGCTGCTGTTGTTCTTGCCACGACATACCCGAGCAGGTATGCTGTACGCTCAGCGCCCCCCTCTGTGACAGAGATGAAGGAAAGATTCTGACAGTTTCGCTCGGATTTTTCTCGGTAGTAAGAATGGAACGTCCCGCACAGCTTCTTATAAGCGCTACCGAATACTGCGTGCCCGACAAGGAATGTGTAATGAGCGACGACGACAACCCCTGCAGTATTTTTAAGAATATGCAGTTCCCCGTAAATGAGTTTTGTCCTCCCTCGCTCTCATCCCTTCTCAAAGACAAATGCAAATAAGCATAAACGGCTCTGACAGAGAAAAGAACCCGCACAAGCGGGTTCTTTCCTTTTCTCTTATCATTTCTCTCTTATCTCTTATCTTTTATCTTCTTATTATCCTATCGCGCCCGTGCCGCCTTCAGCCACGTATCTCTGCCCCGTCTGTTGAGGGGCGGGCGTTGTCTGCTCTCTTACTACCCCAAGACCGAAGCTTACCGAAATTGCACGGTTTACCTCGTTCATCGTAAAGTCGTCAAGGTGTCCCATTCGCTCCTTCAGCCGCTTTTTGTCAAGCGTGCGTATCTGCTCAAGAAGCACGACCGAATCGCGCGCAAGCCCAACGCCCTTTGCCGATATATCTATATGTGTCGGAAGCTTCGTTTTCGTGTGGCGGCTGGTAATTGCGGCGGCAATTACTGTGGGACTGTATCTGTTTCCCACGTCGTTTTGAACTATAAGTACGGGACGAAGCCCACCCTGCTCAGAGCCTATTACGGGGGATAGGTCGGCATAATAGATATCTCCCCGTCTTATGCTGTTTATTTTATCATCATACATAACTATCCCTCGCGTGACCAAAAAGCGAAAGCCGCGCGGCGACTTTTCGCTATGCAATATGTTCGGATATCTCCGACACTCTTATTTTTGCCACGCATAATATATTTCTAAACATACCAAATGTTAGGAGTAAAAAGATTCGCAAGACATTTCTCGACTCTTTATCAATATATTGTGGGCGGGATAGTTTTGACAATACACAAAAACGCAGAGATTTCTCTCTGCGTTTTTTAGCTAATCCTCATTATACGGCAGCTTTCCTTTTGCTTCGAAGCCGTCAACGCCTGCTCGGGCTATTGCGCCGAAGATGCGCGTTTTAAGTCCTCTGCTGTCGTGCTCAAGTGTTGAGAGCAGTGCCTTCATATTCGCCCTCTCACTGTTTTTATCAGCGGGACAAGGACTTTCTATTATCGGAAGGGTGACCTTTTTCGCAAACTCGCGCACCGTTTTTTCAGGCATATATATCATAGGTCTTATAAGTGTTAAGTCCTTGCGTGAGAGGTAGGTAACGGGGGAAAAGCAACCGATCCTTCCCTCGTAGAAAAGATTTAGCATAAAGGTCTCGACCACGTCGTCGTAGTGATGACCAAGTGCAATTTTATTGCAGTTTGCTTCCTTTGCCGCGTCGTGAATAGCACCGCGCCTCATTCTCGCGCAAAGCGAGCAAGGATTCGGTTCTTTTCGTACCTCGAATATTATCTTATAAATCTCTGTAGGCACGAGCTTATATTCTATTCCGCGGCGGTGGCAAAACTCGCGGATATCCGAAAAATCCGCCCCCTCAAAGCCCATATCTATAGTTACGGCTACAAGGGTGAATTTTTTCGGATAAAAGCGGCGAAGCTCACTCAGCCCCTCAAGCATAACGAGCGAGTCCTTTCCGCCCGAAACGCCGACGGCTATCCTGTCGCCTTCCTCTATCATAGAGTAGTCGTCGACCGCACGCCTGATATAGCTCAGCAGTCTTTGCAGTTCTCTTATATATGATGACATATCTTCACTCTTTTCACACCACAAAAATCCCGTACATATACTGACAGTAAAAACAGTATAAGGAGTTATTATGGCAATTAAAATTTATATAGACCAAGGGCATAACCCCGAAAGCCCGAACGCGGGGGCTGAGGGCAACGGCTACAGAGAGCAAGACCTCGTTTATGAAATAGGTATTCGTCTGCGAGACCTACTGCTTGCAAACGGAAACTTCGACGTGCGGCTGTCCCGCCCTACACCGACGACACAGCTCGGAGTGTCAAACGCATCAAGCCTGCAGGTACGCACGAGGGAAGCAAATAGCTGGGGAGCCGACTATTTTATAAGCCTCCACACAAACGCGGGAGTCCCTTCCGCCTCGGGAACGGAAGCCTTCGTATATTCCATACCGTCAGCGGCACAGCGTCTCGCCGAGGATATAGTTGAAGGTGTAACCGAGGAAACGGGGCTTCGCAACCGAGGCGTTTTTGCCCGTCCTTCCCTCTACGTTCTCCGCCGTACCGCTATGCCCGCCGTCCTCGTTGAGCTTGGCTTTATTTCAAACGCGGGGGATGCAAATCTTATGGCAAACGACCCCGAAGCCTTCGCACGCGGCATCTATCGCGGAATATTGGATTATCTTAATTTAACATAGCAAGCATTTCTGCTTCGTCGATTATCTTTACGCCGAGCCTTTGCGCGTCGGTAAGCTTCGAGCCTGCATCCGCACCTGCTACAACGTAGTCCGTCTTCTTTGACACAGAGCCCGAAACCTTTGCACCGTGAGCCTTGAGCATTGCCTGGGCATCCGAGCGCTTCAGCGTGGGCAGAGTACCGGTCAAAACGAAGGTAAGCCCCTCAAGCGCGCTGCTCTTCTTTTCGTTTGCAAGCTTAAATGAAACGCCTGCCGCAGAGAGCCTGTCGATTATGTCTCTCGTCCTCGGCATAGCAAAATATGAAACGATGCTCTCTGCCGTGATACCGCCTACGTCCTTTATAGCGCAAAGCTCCTCTGCACTCGCTTCAAAAAACGCGTCTATCGAGCCGAGATGCGATGCTATCTCCGCCGCCGCTATCTCGCCTACCTGACGTATTCCGAGAGCGTATATCACCCTCTCAAGTCCTGCGGATTTTGATTTTTCAATACTTTCTTTGAGCTTTCTCGCGCTTTTCTCACCCATTCGCTCAAGCGCGGCTAAGGCTGACTCATCCATAGTGTAAAGGTCGGCAAAGTCACGGATAATGCCCTCTCTGAGCAAAAGCTCCACTATTTGCGGACCGAGTCCGTCAATGTTCATCGCCGCCTTTGAAGCGAAATGCTCTATCTGGCGGGCAGTCTGCGCGGGACAGCTTGGGTTTACGCATCTGACGGCACTCATGCTCTCGTCTCGCAGGACGGGCATATTGCAGGACGGGCACAGGGCAGGCATTTTGAAAACTCGCTCACCGCCGTCACGCTTTGCGGGCACGCTTGCCACTATCTCGGGGATAATATCCCCCGCCTTTTGCACTATTACCGTGTCGCCTATACGGATGTCCTTTTCGTTTATAAGGTCGATATTGTGCAAGGTCGCCCTTGATACGACCGTTCCCGCAAGACGCACGGGGGAAAGCTCTGCCGTAGGGGTGAGCACTCCCGTTCTTCCTACGTTTACGGTAATATCAAGAAGCTTTGCTTCCTTCTTCTCGGGTGGGTATTTATAAGCTACCGCCCAGTTCGGCGTGCTCGTTCCCTCACCCATTATCCTTCTCTGCTCTATTCCGTCAAGCTTAATTACGCATCCGTCGATATCGTACTGAAGCTCGTCGCGAAGGCTGCCGAGCTCCTCAACTATCTTGACGATTTCCTCAAAGCTCTCGGCGCACCGTCTGAATTTTATAGTAGTAAAGCCGAGCGCGTCAAGCGCATCAAGCCCCTCGCTGTGAGAGAGCACCTCTCTTCCGTCGGCGTAGGGTGAGCCCGTCTGAACGTTAAAGACGAATATATCAAGCTGTCTCTGCGCGCACACGGCAGAATCAAGCTGGCGAAGCGAGCCTGCCGCCGCATTTCGAGGGTTTGCCATAAGAGGCAGACCTTCTTTTTCTCTTTTCTCGTTTATCGAATAAAACACGGCGCGTGGCATATATACCTCACCGCGAACTACTATATCAACAGGCTCGGAAAGCTCCATAGGTATAGAGCGGACGGTACGCAGATTTACCGTAACGTCCTCGCCGACCGTGCCGTTTCCGCGCGTAGCACCGCCGACAAACTTACCCTTCTCATAGGTAAGAGAGACGGAGAGGCCGTCTATCTTCGCTTCAACAGAATATACGGGGCGCTCGACCTTATCACTCACACCGTCGCAAAAGGATCGCAGACCTTCGTAGTCAAAAACGTCCGTAAGCGAGCCCATAGGTACTGCGTGAGCTACCTTCTCAAACTTATCAAGCACCTCTCCGCCGACTCTCGTCGTCGGAGAATTTTTGTCCTTATACTGCGGATATTCCGCTTCAAGCCGCTTGAGACGCTCAAACATCGCGTCATATTCAAAATCGGATATCTCGGGGGAGTCGTATACGTAGTACATTCTCGAATGATATTCAAGCTGTGCCGCAATATCCCGCATCAGCTTTTTTATATCCGTATTCTCGCTCATACCTCTTACCTCGTGCATATAAAACTATATATATATTTTACCAAAAATCCGCCGATAAGTCAACGAAAATTAAGTCTCAAACGCCGCACTCTCACACTTTTTTAGCATATTTTTTAAAAAAGTCTTTTTTTTCTTATATATATATGGTACAATACTGAGAAAGCATAATTATAATTTTTTGAAAAGCTGGTATACGTAATGGAATTTCTTTCTCAGATCTATAAGTGGGGCTTCTTCGGCCATTTTTACAAGGAAGCCGTTTTAGCTGATGCACAAAGCATTGAAGATGTGTTCAGCTCCCCCTATCTTTTATTGCTGTGTGCGGCATCGGTCATTTTGTGCATCGCGGCAGGATACTTTCTCGGAAGTGTCAATGCGGCTATTATCGTTTCAAAGGTGCTCTACCGTGACGACATCAGAAAATACGGAAGCGGCAACGCAGGGCTTACCAATATGCTGCGTACCTACGGCAAAAAGGCAGCCGTATTTACCCTGCTCGGCGACGTGCTCAAAACCGTGCTTGCAGTACTGCTTGGCAGATTTATCGGATTCCCGCTTTCATCTCTTGAAGCGTTCGGTGCTTCGTCCACGGGAAATCTGTTCTCAATCGGCGCGTATATCGCGGCTCTCTTTGCGGTTATCGGTCACACCTTCCCGATATACTACAAATTCAGAGGTGGAAAGGGAGTGCTTTCTGCGGCGACCGCCGTATGTATGCTCCAGCCGCTCGTTTTCCTCTTCCTTCTTTTGATTTTCGTAATAATCGTCCTCGGAACGAAGTTCGTTTCACTCGGCTCGATTATCGCGGTAATGCTGTATCCGATACTGCTTGACCGTATCAACGGTACGTCTATCTGCACGATATTTGCCCTTATGATTGCGGCAATAGTCGTAGTAAACCACAGAGAAAACATCAAGCGCCTTTGGGCAGGCAAGGAAAACAAGCTCTCACTCGGCAAGAGCAAAAAACAGGAAACGGACACAAACGATGAACAGTAATATAAACGAGTTCCTTTCTCTTATTCGTGCGGCGGCAGACGGAAAGATACTGAAAAAAGCCGTTATCTCGAAGCTCGATGACAAGGCTGTTAAAAAAATAGTTTTTTCACCTAAATTACATAAGGGCGAGAGCATTTTCGTGCTTGAGCTCTATATGGCAGACGGAAAGGTAACTCAGAAAAACAGCAACCTCTTTCCTGACAATGACCTGCTGTCTTATTTAGAGTCGGCAGGACAGGCAAACATAATTTTCGAGGGCGGCGAGTGCGAATATAAGGCATCAAAGAAGGGCAACTCCACGATCCTTGGAAAAGGCAAGCTTACCTCTGCTCTCGGCTCTGCAAAAAAAGCCGAAATAAATCCTATGGAAAAGGAAAAGAACTATATACTCACGGGCTACGAGCCGTTTCTCTTTGAGCTTGGCATCACCGAGAAAAACGGCAGAATAAAAGACAAAAAGCAAGCGAAATTCCGCCAGATATGCCGTTTTCTTGAATACGTGCGAGATATTCTGCCGAGCATCCCCGAAGATAAGGTAGTTATATACGACCTTTGCTGCGGCAAAAGCTATCTGTCCTTTGCCGTATATCATTACTTCAAAAGCATACTCGGGCGCGAAGTCGATATGCTTTGCGTTGACCTTAAGGCAGACGTTATGGAATTCTGCTCGCAAACGGCAAGAAAGCTCGGATATACGGGTATGCACTTTGAGGCGGCAGACATAACGAAGCTCTCCCCCGACACTCACCCCGACCTTGTGCTTTCGCTTCACGCGTGTGACACTGCCACCGACCTCGTGCTTGAAAACGCGGTAAGGCTCGGTGCGAAGGTAATACTATCCACCCCTTGCTGTCACAGAGACCTCAGCCGAAAAATAAACTGCGCGCCGCTTTCCTTTGCGACCGAGCACTCTATTTTAAAAAGCAAGCTGTGTGACGCGCTGACAGACTCGCTGCGCGTACTGTATCTTGAGAAAAACGGATACAAAACGGATGCCTGCGAGCTTGTTGACCCCGAGGACACACCGAAAAACGTGATAATACGCGGCGTGAAAAGGAAAAACTTTGAAAAAACCGGCAAGATTGCCTTCAAAAAAACACAAGAGTACAACGAAGCACGTAAGTTTTTAGGGTTAGAGTAAAACATCATTATTACAAAACAAAAGCACGGGTAGGATCCGTGCTTTTTGCCATTTTAATACACAAAATGGGTGCAAAAACACCCATTTTCTCAAAAACGGCTTGATTATCTCATTGCTTTGTGATAAAATAAGCGTATACGATTTTCCCGAAAGAAAGGGGCAGACTATGAAAAAACAGAAGGACCCTGCATACATATCTAAAAGAAAAAGAAAGCTCGGCGACAGATGCGAGGGCAGACGTCTTAAAAAGATAAATGCCATCACTTGCGTTATGCCCTTTTTAATGAAAAGAAGAAGCGACGCTCTCAACTATTTTGCCGATTCGGTCGAGATAGACGAGGCAGAAAAGCTCGTGCGCCGTCTGCGCGACGAGGGATATAAGAACATGGGACTTTTGCACGTTATTCTTGCGTCATACGTAAGAGTAGTCTCCCAGCGCCCAGCCCTTAACCGCTTCGTATCCGGACAGAGAATATACGCGCGCCACACGATAGACGTAAATATGGCGATAAAAAAAGAGCTCTCTCTTGACGCTCCCGACACGATGATAAAGGCAAGATTCACCCCCGAGGACACGCTCATTGAAGTTTACGAGAAGTTTAATAAGCTCGTTGAAGAAAATAACAATATGGAATCCTCCTCCGACTTTGACGGAGTTGCGAATGCGTTGACGAAGCTCCCAAGATTCGTTTTCAGATTCTTCGTCTGGGCAATAGAAAAGCTCGACTACCACGGCTGGCTTCCTAAAATGCTGCTTGACGTCAGCCCATTCCACGGCTCTATGATAATCACGAGCATGGGATCGCTCGGTATTCAGCCGATATACCACCACATATACGACTTCGGTAACCTTCCGATATTTATCAGCTACGGTGCGAGACGCACCAACCTCGTATACGATGCCGAAGGCAACGTAACGAAAAAGCATTTCGTAGATATCAAGGTCGTTACAGACGAGAGAATAGTTGACGGCTATTATTACGCAAGCGCCTTTAAGATGCTCAAGCGTATTATGAAAAACCCCGACCAACTGCTCACCCCGCCCGAGACGGTAGTCGAGGACGTTGATTAAAAACAATATATGTACAACTGTTTTAATCTGAAAACAATGAATAACATATACAAAACACAAAGGAGCTGTCTCGGCGAGACAGCTCCTCTTCTTTATATTACCTTTTCAGCAGAAAACTAAAATTCAAGAATCCGAACCTAGGGTGAGCAGTCAAACCCGAACACCGTTTTGTGAAGGCGGATTTTCGCTCATCCTTTGTTAAAATACTCGCCAATACAACAGTATTGGCTGTGTTTTGTGCCGCGGCTGAACAAAAATCCGCACTTTACAAAATCTGC
>JAZORU010000010.1:0-20680 GCA_045656765.1 Eubacteriales bacterium | reverse complement strand
ACCGGACTGTTTTTGTCCCGCATACGCGATAGACACGGGCTTCCGAATCCACATTGTATGCTCCACCAAGCAAAAAAGCAAGTCTTTCGACTTGCTTTTTGCTTGGTGGGAGCGGGTGGCACAATGCAACACCTCTCATTTCAACACGTAGGTATCTGCCCTGCGAACACATCGATAGCCCACGCCCTAAAAACAGTCCACCGGACTGTTTTTGTCCCGCATACGCGATAGACACGGGCTTCCGAATCCACATTGTATGCTCCACCAAGCAAAAAAGCAAGTCTTTCGACTTGCTTTTTGCTTGGTGGGAGCGGGTGGATTCGGACCACCGAAGTCAGTGACAACAGATTTACAGTCTGCCCCCTTTGGCCGCTCGGGAACGCTCCCATATTAAGTTTTATGCAAAAGAGAAAGTGGAGCTGGTGGACGGACTCGAACCCCCGACCTGCTGATTACAAATCAGCTGCTCTACCAGCTGAGCTACACCAGCGTCTCTCGTGCAACGGATGTTATTATATCACACTGTAATTCGGTTTGTCAATACTTTTTTTGAATTTTGTTGTATTTTTTTATTGCTGTGTTTTTTGCCTATCTGCTCGGCATAGGACGATGCTTTGCGGTATACTCGATTGCTCTGATTTTTATGACGCTGACGACGCTTGCCATACGGGCATCAAATGTAAAATCCTTGCCCGTCTGAGTTTTCATAAGCAGAGAAAGTGCCTCGCATTTTTCGCGCTCGTCCTCGATTATCTCGGCATCTCCTCTGCCCATGACGGATGAGTAAGAAATGCCGTAACGGCACGCGACATCCCCTTCAAAGGGGACTATCTCGCAGTCAAGCTCAAAATGCACGCGGGGATTTGCCCGCATCATATCTATTTTCTTGCCCGTTTTCGCGCCGTGAAGATAGAGGGTGAGAACACCGTTTTCCATAGTATAGCCGTAGTTCATCGGAACTACGTACGGCTCACCGTCAAGGCACATACCGACGTGCACGACCTTTGCCGTATCAAGTATGCGTATTATTTCATTTATATCCGTGACCTCTCGCTCACGGCGTGTCATTCCGTTCGGTTGATACATATTATTTATACTCCTTAAAAGTGCTCTTCAATTTCTTGTAACTTTAAAAGAACCTTTTCACGTTAAGCTTCTTTTTTCGTTTCTGTCATACCCAGCAGTATTACCGCAAAAATTATTAAAGCTATACCAACGGCAGAAAAGACACTTAGTCTCTCCCCGTATATAAAAACGCCGAATAAAGTCGCTGACATCGGCTCGACAACGCTGAGCGACGAGGCCGTGCCTGCAGGAAGGTCGCGAAGCGCCAGCGTGTAGAAAAGATACGGCAGGACGAAGGTCACTACACCTAATCCGACTATCCACAAAAGCGCCGTGCCGCCGCCGCGTGCGGCAGCTTCAACTATCCCCTGCGGCTTTGACACACAAAGTGCAAGCAGAAGCATAAACGCGGTAGAGTAGATCGTCGCCGATAGGGCTGACGAGCCGCGCCGCATTGAAATTTTCGTCAAGATATTATAAGCACCGTAGCTGATACCCGATAAAAAGCCCATAAAAATACCGTATGCGTTGACCTTTGCTCCGTCAGTGATTCCCGAGACGAGCACGCACCCGACAAGCACACAAAAAATTGCCGATAGCTTTGGCTTTGACATCTTCTCCGAGAAGAAAACGCAGGAGTACACCGTCACGTATACGGGTGCCATATACATAAGCACGACCGCAGTCGAGATAGAGGTCGCCTGCATAGACATAAAGTAACAGCTTCCCGTGCCGAAAAGCGCAAGTCCCGTGAGTGCAAAAATACCGAGCTCCCGCAAGCTTACGCGAAAGGCAGAGCGGCGGCACACTGCCGCATACCCGAGCAGTATCACAAGCGTTACACCGCCCCGCAGTGCCGTCATTTGTAAGGACGAGAATCCGTATGGGGCAAGATTTTTTACGAATATGCCCGACATTCCCCATAAAATGCCCGCGGCTATAACTAATATAAATGCTCTTTTTTTCATGGTTGTGTTTGTTTTTTTAACAGTGTTGATTATTTCATCTCTCAAAAGAGAAAATATATCTTAAAATTCAATTTCAAATCTCAAGATTTTGTTGTGTTCCTTTATAGCCTTGCTTTCCATGGAAGCCGTGCCTTTAGAGTTCATTACGTTATCTATGGCACAGGCAACGTTTTTGCTCATAGCCGCAGATGATGAGCCCTTCAGCTCCAATATTTTCATTTTTATCGAATTTTTATCTCCGCAACGCATTTCAATCAGTTTATTTATACTGTCATCATGCTTAAACCATTTAAGAGTCGGCTTTGTCGGATTATCGTGTCCCTCGAAAAGAGTATCGGTTTTGCCGCTTTGCATCTTTCCGCTTACAGATTGCGAAACTGCACCAACGCTTCCAACGCCTTTTACATTAACGCCTGTGCTGTTTGTGCAGGACTCGCCGTCTGCCTCAACGATTTCAACGTAACAGCTTTTTGCCCCCAAGCAAAACGCTATATGCTCTAATTCGGCAACCTTTTCATTTGTTGCTTTTTCAAAAACATCGTTTGCATTTATGTACTTATTATCTTCAAAGCTATACTTGCAATAAACGTTGTTTATCTCCGGAACAGCTATAAACAGAAGATTGCTTTTCTTTACAAAGCCCGAATACATATGAAGAACGTCAATGCCCTCGTGCTTTTCTACCCATCCGATAGCGTCTTCCGACGTAACAAAATTACGGTTGGCAGAATCGTCCACAATATTAATAATGTTTGGAATATCGAAGCTCTTGCTTTTAAATTCTTTGGCAGTTACGGGGGTGTATTTTTTTGCCTGTGCTTCGTGTATGTTCTTCTTTGTTTGCTCGGCAAACGCCTTTGCTCCTTCGGCAGCCTTTTTACTTATATCTGCAGTCTTTTTCCAAAAACTCGAAAAAGCCTCTTTTGCCTTTTCACTGTTCGTATTGTTGTCCATTGATTTTCTCCTTGAATAATAATGATTTCAATTATATAGTCTGTTTTTTACGCGAATAAATATAGCGCAGTTCCACCGCGCGTGATATAAAAAGCCATCGGCTTTCGTGATATAACCTCGCGTTGCTCGGCGTGATATGCGCACTCTGTGCGCGTAGAGCGCCTTACGTCGCGCAAGCGACATGTTTGATATATTTTGTTTAGAATTAAAAAATATGTTCTTATCAAACAAAATACTCGCCCCAGTCTTCCCAATTAGGATTTTTGGTTTGAACAAGCCAATTCTTCTTGGAACGCACCCATCTCTTCAATTGCTTTTCGCGTGCAATAGCATAATCAACATTATAAAACTCTTCAAAATAAACAAGCTTATGAACATGGTATTTCTTTGTGAAACCATCTGTTTGTTCGTTTTTGTGTTCGTATATCCGTCGAGGCAAATCGTTGGTTACACCAATATACATTACTGAATCATTTTTATTTGTAAGTATGTATACGTAATACATTCGTTCTCCTGAGCAGTTTCGTTTACATGTCATCCTGAGCGTAGGGCGTAGCCCGTAGTCGAACCCGCAGGGCGATGCGTAGCATCGGGATCTACTATCGTTTTTACAAACCGCCGAGATCCCACCGTCGCTCCGCTTGGTGCTGCTTCGCAGTTCGATTCCGCTCCGCTCCACTCAGGATGACACGGCGGCAAACTAGCATGCTTGTGCAGCGTATATCGCAAATCCCACAAGGGATTTATATTGCTTTAGTTAGTCTGACGAGTCAGACTAACTAAACTTTCTGTAAAAGTTATGAATACAAAAAAGCAAAAATCCTTTGTTGGTTACATACATAAATATATCAATTTAATAAATTTAGATTCCCAAGAAATAAAAGCCGTTGTATTCAGAAATGGCTTTGTCAAGCCAATCAGCTAAGATTTCAAAGTCTTTTGGCTTGTTCAACTTAATTTTTTCCAATATTACCGAGGCTTGTTTTTTGGTATAGTAGTTAACGCCGCAAGCATAAAAATCTTGTGTGCCGTTAGATGAGTCGGGAGTTTTTAGATAATCGGCATAAGAATCAAAAAATGCGCTGTCATTATCAACGTGAACAAGCAAAGAGTCCTTTTCCCAGAACGAATATCCCTTTTTCAATAATTTTTTTATATTCCATTCCTTTTTGCAATATTGAAATTCATAATAAGCAGAACCTTGTTTTTCTGAACACGGCAAAAACATACTTTCTCCCTTAATAGACTAACTAAAATTTCAACTCATTTCTTTAGCAGTAGTTGATTGACGAATACGGCTCTGCCTTTGATGCCATCGCAAACCGCAGTGATTTCTATTGTAAACTCGACTGCGAGTTCTTTAATTGTTTTATTCATCTTATTGTCTCCTTTTAGTTCGCGTTGCTCGGCGTGATATGCGCACTCCGTGCGCGTAGAGCGCCTTACGTCGCGCAAGCGACATATTACGAACGCGCAGCGTTCTATATCACGACACCGTTAGGTGTCTATATCACGCGCCGTAAGGCGTTATATCACGTCGATTTGTCTGACCTTGTCAGACAAACGACACATTCCACAGTTGTCCCTTTAGGTAGGGAGTCTACCAAAGCATTTTGCTATATTGATATTTATCATTCTTCTATATTGCCTAATTCAATATCTAAAACCTCAGGCATGTTTTTATATAGAATTGTTAGGCAATCCTCAAATTCATGCAAACACAAATTTGCAATAAAACTGTTGTTATCATATATGAACTTATAGCCAATAAAATCTTTTACCTCAAGACTTGAAGGACAAATATAGCCATTATATGTTTCACTAATGAATTTATCTTTTGTTATCCAAGTTTCATCCGCGTTAAAAGATTGAGGATTAATAATATACTTTTCGTCAACTTCGCGGAGTTCTTTTAATTGATGTTTCCAAGGGATAAAAACAATGTATAAAGGAGTGTTTAGTGTTCGGTGCGCATATATCGTTTTTGTTTTCCACAAAAACTTTTTCTCATATGAATAGACTTCGTCGTGTGGCCGTTGATATTTACCTAGCAAAATGCCCTTAATAACTCTGCCGTCATCATAGAATTCTATTTGAACCATATTCACATCTCCTTTCTACATATTATCTCAACATATTCCAGTTTGCCGGTTAGTTCGCCTTTGCTTTCAAATCGTCCGTATGAACTGAAATACGAATATAGTCGTCGGCTTTTTCCCTACTCAAAAGAACAACCGTCTCTACGTGCTCCGTAAAAGGAAACATATCGACTCCCACCATACGCTTCACCGAGTATCCGTTTTTAGTCAGATACGAAAGGTCGCGCGCAAGCGTTTCGGGATTACAGGAGATATAGACTATTTTATTTGGTGAGAGCTTTACAAGCGACGAGAGAAACTCGCGCGAGCAGCCTGCTCTCGGGGGATCGGTTATGACCGTGTCAAAGTGCTCGTCCGCCTCTGCCGCATCTCTCATAAATTCGCCTGCATCGCCGCACACGAAGCGTGCGTTAGAAGCACCGTTTCGGCGCGCGTTTTCGCGCGCATCCTCGACAGCTGAGGCGTTGCACTCAACGCCGACAAGCTCGTCCGCCCCCCGTGCGATGCAAAGTCCGATAGTACCCGTTCCGCAGTAAGCGTCAAGCACGCGCTCGCCCGACTTTATTTCGGCAAACTCTGCCGCTTTCGTATAAAGCGCCTCTGTCTGCGCGTGATTTACCTGATAAAAGGAGCGGGGACTTATTCTGAATTCCCGCCCGCATAAGCGGTCTACTATATACCCGTCGCCGTAGAGCACGCGGCTCTCCTCGCCGAGAAAGAGCATAGTTGCGGTAGTATTTATATTATGCACGACGGTAGTTATCTCGGGGTGTCTGCGGACAAGCTCGTTTGTAAAGCTTCGCGCAGACGGAAGCTCCCCTGCACCCGTCACAAGCACGACCATGACCTCGCCCGTTTCTTCTGCGTGACGGACAAGCACGTGGCGCAGGTGTCCCGTGCCGTTTTTTATATCGTACGGCTTTATTTTAAAGCTCGGGCAAAGTGCTCTTACGGTATTGATTATCGAGTCTGCCGCTTCCTTTTGAAGCAGGCAGCGCTCGACCGCGAGCACCCTTTTATCGTGTGCTTGATATATCCCCGACAAAGTCTCACCGCCGCGGCGGAAAAACGCCGCCTGCGCCTTATTTCTGTAGCCTGTCGGCTCTTTTGCGCCTATTATCTTTTCAAGTCGTCCGAAGCGCGAGAGCAGCCGCACCAGCTTCTGCTGCTTTGCTCTGAGGGATGCAGCGTACACGCTCTGCTTTATACCGCATCCGCCGCATCTGCGCGCATACGGGCAAGCAGAGAGAATAGTATCTTTTTTTATATTCATCAAAATTCAGACTTTCGGTTAGTATTAGAAATCCTCGTTGTTTATGACCTTTTCCATATACATTTGCTTGGTTATAAGCACCTCGCGGGGCTTCGTGCCCTCTGGGGGTGAGACGTAGCCGAGCGCTTGCATACGGTCGATTATTTTAGCCGCTCTGCCGTAGCCTATCGAAAGATGACGCTGAAGCAGCGAGGTCGATATCTTGCCGGAATTTACGGCGATCTCAAGCGCTTCTCTGAACTTGGGGTCTACGTTTTCGTGAAGCTCGTCATCGTCAAGCTCGGCAGCTCCTTTCGCGCCCTGAACACAGCGTTCAGCCTCGCGCTCGATAGAGTAGATTATATCGGAATCGTACTCGGTCGTACCCATGGTATTACGGATAAAATCGGTAATTGCGCGAACCTCGCCGTCAGAGACAAACGCACCCTGAACACGCAGAGGCTTCATAATTCCGACGGGAGCGTAGAGCATATCGCCTCGCCCTATGAGCTTCTCGGCTCCGCCGATGTCAATAATGGTTTTAGAGTCGACCTGCGAAGCTACGGTAAACGCGATACGCGAGGGGATGTTCGCCTTGATAAGACCCGTGATAACGTCAACCGACGGTCTTTGCGTACCTATAACAAGGTGCATTCCTGCGGCTCTCGCCTTCTGTGCAAGTCGGCAGATCGACGTTTCAACCGTATCCTTTGCCGTCATCATAAGGTCAGCCAGCTCGTCTATAATAATTACGACGTAAGGCATAGGCTCGTATTCGGGGTTGCCCTTAATTATCTCGTTATAGCCGGTTATATCACGAACTCCGACCTCGTCAATCTTACTGAAGCGGCGCTCCATCTCGCCGACAGCCCAGTTAAGCGAGCCTGCCGCTTTTTGCGGGTCGCTGACGACCGGAACGAGAAGGTGAGGAAGTCCGTTGTAGATATTGAACTCAACCTTTTTCGGATCGACGAGTATAAGCTTAACCTCGTCGGGATTCGCTTTATAAAGAATACTTGAAATAATAGAGTTGATACATACCGACTTACCCATACCGGTAGCTCCGGCAATAAGCATGTGCGGCATTTTGGCGATGTTGCAGTATACGGGCGAGCCTGCTACGTCAACACCGAGAGCTACGTTAAGCTTACTGTCTGCATTTTTAAACGCGGGGCAGTCAACAAGCTCACGAAGACGTACGGTTGCGACTGCCTTGTTCGGAACCTCAATTCCAACTGCGGATTTGCCGGGGATGGGTGCTTCTATTCTGACACCGCTCGTCGCAAGATTAAGCGCTATATCGTCAACGAGATTTGCAATAGAACGAACGCGCGTGCCCGCCTCGGGCGAGAGCTCGTATCTCGTTATCGTAGGTCCGCGTGAAACGCTCTGTATCTTCGTCTTTACCTTAAAGGAGAGAAGCGTATCAACGAGCTTTCTTGCGTTTTGCTGCAGCTCCTCCTGTGCGCCTGCATCGTCTATCGGCTCTGCGTGTGTAAGCAGACTCATAGGCGGGAAGCGGTACGGGGGCTTTATCTTCACGGGCTTCGGCTCCGGCTCTTGCTCCTCGTCAAGCGGCGAAGATATCTCTTCCTTCACCGTCTCAAGCGTATCCGTTCCCTTTTCCTGCGCTACCTCAGCTCCGTCGGTATCGTAGGAAACCTCAAACGCACCGTCCTCTACCGTTGGCTCGGGAAGCTCGTCTGCCCGCTCGGGCGGCAAAAGCACCTTGCCGAGATCAAGCTCGTCTATCGGAATTATATTGTCGCGCTCCTCCACTACGGGATCAAGCGTATCACGGTCACCGTTTCCTCTGCCGTTTCCTGTGAACATATTTATCTCGAAGGGCTTGGGCTCATCCTCCCCCTCGGGAAGCTCGTCCTCTTTGAGCATTTCGGCGCGGCGACGAGCCTTCTTCTCGGGCTTAGGTTCAACCGTTTCGTTTGCGTATCCACGTGCACGAAGCTCTTCCTCTCTCGCACGAAGCTCCGCTTCCTCCTCCTCTGCACGAGCCGCCGCTTTTTCCTGTGCAAGAGCGTATTTGTATCTTATATACAGCAATATCATTCTCGGTGTAAGTCCTACCGCGAAAATGCAGAAAAGCAATGAGAAAAAGCTGAGCAAAATATAGGTAGCTATCTTCTGTATACTTGACATAAGCACGTTCGATATAAGTCCGCCGACAGCACCGCCGACGGTTATAGCTCCGCCGACACCCGTGAAAAGCGTAACGGGGTTATATACGAGAGCCGTATCCGAGACGACTATCGCGTGAAAAAGGGCTGAAAGCAAGGATATCGAGATGAAATTAAGCAAAAACAGTGAAAGCACCGTTCCGTCGGTCACCGTCTTCTTCCATCTGAGCGCACAAACGCACATAGACACAGGAACAAGCCACGCACCGTAGCCGAAAAGTCCGTACGATACAGAACGGATAAATCCGCCCACTATTCCCGCCGCCTCGTTTGAGCCTACCGCCAAAAATACGCACAGAACGACAGCCACGACGAAAAACATACACATAATAAGCTGGTGAAGCATTCCGTCGGGGTCAGCCTTTTTCTTTTCGAGTTTCTCTGCTCCCTCTCCCTTGGTATTAGGCACCTTTGCGGGCTTCGTCTTGCTTTCCTCCGGCTTCTTCGCCGAGGTCTTTGCCGCCTGCGGCTTTGATGCAGCAGCTCTCGTGCCCGCCGTCGTTTTCTTCGTAGAGTTAGTTTTCTTCGTTGCCAATTTATCTATCATCCTTTCGGTTATTTGTCAAGTAAATATATTAAGATATAATAATATAAATATATACATAGTAATAATAACACAGTTTTTCAAAAAAAACAAGGTGCAAAAGAAGAAAAAGGATAACCGTGAGCACTATGCCCTCGGTTATCCTTTTATTTTACATTCTGTCAGTCGCACAATAGTGCATCAGAGCAGCCAACGTATTTCTCTACCTTGGCGCAAAGAGCATCTTTTGTCTTGGCACTTGCAAGGAAGTACATCTTTATCTTCGGCTCGGTGCCTGACGGGCGGATCACCGCTATATCTCCGTTTTCAAGAATATAGCGAAGAACGTCGGATTTCGGCAGTCCCGTGCTCTCGACAGCACCGTCCGCGAGACTCGTTACAGTCTGCTTTATATAGTCTCCTATAGCACAGACCTTGACGCCGCCTATCTCTGACGGGGGATTATCTCGGAGGTTATCCATAACTCTCTTTCGGCGAGCTATGCCGTCAAAGCCTTCCATATAGACGTCACGCACGCCTTCCATAAAGTATCCGTACTTTTCATAAAGCGAGTCAAGTGCCATAGAAAGCGTCATTCCGCGTTTTTTATAATATGCCGTCATCTCACCGATAAGCATCGAAGCGCAAACGGCGTCTTTATCACGGGCATAGGTGCCCTTTAAGTATCCGTAGCTTTCTTCAAATCCGAGAAGAAAAGTTCCAACGCCTTCCCTCTCGCAGTTTTTAATGACCTCGCCGATAAACTTAAAGCCTGTCAGCACGTTGTAGAGCTTAACACCGTGCGTGCGGCATATAGCGCTTGCCATCTCGGTTGAAACTATCGTTTTTATAGCGTATGCATCCGAAGGAAGAGTGCCTCTTTCCTCGTGCGCGCAAATGATATAGTCAAGAAGAAGCGCACCCATCTGATTGCCCGTGATACGCACAAACTCACCGTTTTTATCGCGGCTCATAACACCCACTCTGTCGCAGTCGGGGTCGGTTGCAACGATAAGGTCGCTTCCTACCTCCTCCGCCTTCTTTATACCGAGAGTGAATGCCTCTGCAAGCTCGGGATTGGGCTTTGGTGCCGTCGGAAAATCTCCGTCGGTCAGCATCTGCTCTTCTACCGTCTCAATATGCTTTATTCCGATAGCGGAAAGAGCCGCAGGCACGAGCTTATGACCTGCTCCGTGAAGGGGGGTGTAAACTATCTTCAGCTCGTCTGCAACCTCGGATACCGCATCCGCATTGACCGCCTGCGAAAGTACGTTTTTCAAAAAAGCGCGGTCAAGCTCCTCGCCTACTATCTCTATTTTTCCGTCAGCTACGGCAGAGTCGAAATCAACCTTTTTTACGTCGGCAAAGATGTCAGTCTTTTCGATATATCCCGAAACGGCAGTCGCGTGCTCAAGCGAAAGCTGACCTCCGTCCTCCCAATATACCTTGTAGCCGTTATACTGCTTAGGGTTGTGGCTTGCGGTTATATTGATACCCGCAATACATCCAAGCTCCCTTACTGCAAAGGAAAGCTCGGGGGTGGGGCGAAGCTCGTCGAAAATATAAACCTTAATGCCGTTTGCGGCAAGCACGGATGCAGAAATCTTTGCGTAAAGCGAGGAATTGTTTCGGCTATCATGCGCGATAACGACACCGCGCTCGCACTTGCCCTCGTCTGTTATAAGATCAGCGAGTCCCTGCGTTGCGTGTGCTATCGTGTAGCCGTTTATGCAGGACTGTCCTGCACACATGATCCCGCGAAGTCCTGCCGTGCCGAACTGCATATTCCCTCTGAAGCGAAGCTTTATCTCATCCTCGTTTTCCTTTATTGCTTCAAGCTCTGCGCGAGTGTCAATGTCAAGTCCTTCGTATTCAAGCCACTTTTTGTATTCTTGTTCGTGTATCATTTCTTTACTGTACCCTTATTCCGAAATTAATTTTTTAAGTGCGACTGAAAGCTGGTCGGGGCAAGAGGTGTCGCGAAATCCGCATTTTATGCCGGACAGTCTCTCTATTGCCTCGTGTGCATCCATTCCCTTTACCAAGGCGGAAATGCCCTGCGTATTTCCCGAGCATCCGCCCGAGAACTTTGCATTGATTATTCTGCCCTCTTCGTCAAGCTCGACCTCTATCATGCGCGAGCAGGTGCCGTGCGGGCGGTACTGTATCTTTTTCGTCATTTTCTTTACCTCATATTCTTCCCAAAACGTCGTAGCTCGATGAAAGCAAATTCTTTAATTCCTCTCCGTCAAGCGTGCGGGCGCTGAGCAATGCGAGCATATATATCTGCCGCGCGATAAGCTTCTCGCGCTCACCCGAATCCTCTCGGTCAAGACTCTGCAGCGTCGGGCAGTCAAGATTAAGTATAAGAGTGTACTGTTCGCGAAAAAGTCCGTCTCCCATATCCTCTCCTGCCGCGCGGTACATACGCATCATATCGCTCATACGGCGACTCTGCTCATCTACTGTAAGAACGGCGGGAATCTTAGTATCCTTTAGATGCTCTGCACGCACCGAAAGCTTCTCGTCTCCGCTTGCCTCTCTGAAAAGGGCGGTCAGACGCTCGTTTGCATCCTCTCCCTCACCGTTTTTGACTATGTCAGAGATGTCCGCGTCAACTCTCACGAACTTAAGCGAAGGGTCGTCCGACTCAAGCAGGGATATAAACTGAGTGTCTATCATTCTGTCAAAGAGCACGCACTCTATACCTTCAGACTCAAGCATTGAAATATACTGCGCCTGAGCCTGCTTGCTCGTTGCGTAGTAGACCTTGCCCGCGTGCTTTTCTTCTGCCGCCTGCTTGTATTCGGCAAGCGTTTTGTGCGAGCCGTCCGAGAGCGGCAGAAGAAGGGATGCCTTCACTCTGTCAAAGAACTTGCGGTCGCACATGGATGCGTACTCACAAAACATCTTTATCTCCGCCCAGAGCTTCTCGTATGCCTCTCTGTCGGTCGTAAACATACCGTTTATCTTGTCAGCGACCTTCTTTACGATGTGCGCCGAGACCTTCTTTACGTAGCCGTTTGACTGAAGATAGCTTCTCGATACGTTAAGCGGAAGCTCGGGACAGTCAAGCACACCTCGAAGCATCAGAAGATACTCGGGAATTACCTCTTTTATATTGTCTGCAACGAAGACCTGATTGTAATAAAGCTTTATCTGCCCTTCAAGGCTGTCGTACTCGTGAGACAAGCGCGGGAAGTATAAAATTCCTTTAAAATTCAGGGGATAGTCTGCATTTATGTGTATCCAGAACAGAGGCTCGCGGAAATCGGGAAATACCTTGCGGTAGAATTCCTTGTATTCCTCGTCCGTGCACTCTGACGGTTGCTTTTGCCAAAGCGGTGCGGTGCAGTTTATCTCTGCAGGTGCGTGGCAATCACATTCATCGCCGTCACTATGCTCGTGTCCGCACGAGCAAGCCTCGTCCGACTCAAAGAAGATCGGGATAGGCATAAACGCACAGTATTTCTCTATTGCCGCGCGAAGAGCAGCAGCGCGAAGATACTCTGTCCCCTCGTCGTTTATATGCATTATAATATCCGTGCCGCGCTCAGCACGAGCCTCGCCCGCGTGCATTTCGTAGTTGCCCTCGTCGTCGCACTCCCAATAAAGCGTCTCGTCTGAGGAATACGAGCGTGTGACAAGCTCAACCTTGTCCGACACCATAAAAGCACTGTAAAAGCCAAGTCCGAAATGGCCGATAATTCCTGCATCCGAGCTGTCTGCCTCGTATTTTTCCACAAATTCAAGAGCACCCGAAAGAGCTATCTGGCAAATATAACGCTCCACCTCGTCAGCGGTCATTCCTATTCCGTTGTCAGAGACGGTAATAGTCTTGTCCTCGGCAGAGAGCTTGACCGTGATCTTAAAATTCTCGTCGATATCGTGTACCTGACCGAGCGAGCAGAGGCGCTTTAGCTTCGTGCAAGCGTCGCTTGCGTTTGAGATTATCTCGCGGATAAATATTTCCTTATCCGAGTAAAGCCACTTTTTGATAACGGGAAATATCTGCTTCGTTTCTACCGATATTCCGCCGCGTACCTTCTTCTCTTCCATTTTAACTACCTTCTTTTCCAAATATATGCCGCAATCCAAAAAATATGTTGCTTTTTTGCCGCGTTTGATGTATAATAAAGCTACATAATTACTGCAAGGAGGCGATGTGTATGAAAACACGCACTCTCACGGAACACTTCCGTGCGCACCGCCGAGCTTACGCGGGGTATTGCACCCAGCCGAAACAAGCACGTCGGGAGCAGTAATATTTTTTACAAGGGTAGCGAAAGCTGCCCTTTATTTTTTTGTTTCATAATAAAAATAGGCAGTTTTTATATAAAAGACCAATATATATCTATTATATAAAAACAATATAATATATTATACAGTTTTTATTCTGTCATTTCAATAGATAAATTGTAGAAGATTGTAAAAATAAATAAAAAATAATACTTTTTGCAAAAAAATCTGTCTATATGCACCCCCATGAGTCATTCCGTCCACGGAAGGCAATAGCAACGAAAAAACAGCACTCACCGCGAGTGCTGTTTTTTATTTATCGTTTAATCTCTCCGCTGTGCTTATAAGAATTTTCAAATCCGTCTCCGACATATTCCGCGTCAATTCATACAACCTTTGCACAAGCTGAGGCTCGGCTATACCGTCGTCAAAAAATTCTTTGGGTGTTACACCGAGATATTCGCAGATATAAAGAAACTCACCTAAAGACGGCATAGACCGCCCCGATGATATGCTCTGTATATAGCTTTTACTATGACCTAAATCGGTGCTCATTTTGTACTCAGACACGTTCTTTTTCGTTCGCAGGATCGATATACGGTCTCTTATAAATTTAAAATCCATCGTTAACACCTCGCTTTTTATTATTGTATAATAATTTGCGCGGTAATATTCACGATAAAATTACCGATTATGGTTGATGTTTACCGCTATACGCGGTATAATATATATTAACATTAAAACTTTTATCGGTATTTTAATTATGAGGTGTAACATGCTAAACATATACACGGTTGCTTTTTTCGGTCACAGAGAGATAGAAAACATAGACAAAACAGAAAAACTGCTTGAGGAGCAGATAAAGAAGCTCCTATGGGAACATGAATACGTTGATTTTCTCGTTGGTCGCAACGGCGATTTTGACCAATGTGCCGCTTCTTCCGTTCTTCGCACAAGAAAAAGATGCCGAGAGGATAACAGCTCACTTGTTTTAGTTCTGCCCTATTCTACTGCCGAGTTCCGCAACAACGAAAGATCCTTTCTCGACTATTACAACGACGTTGAAATATCTTATAAGGCATCAAATGCACATCCGAAAGCGGCTATAGGTATACGAAATCGCGAAATGGTTGACCGTGCCGACCTTATTATATGCTATATCAAAAGAGAAAGCGGCGGTGCTTGGCAAGCAGTAAAATACGCACACACTCAAAACAAAAAGATTATAAATATTTCTGAGCTTATAGACTAATGAAAAAAACAGCACTCACCGCGAGTGCTGTTTTTTTATATTAGTTATTAATCACATCTTTGAAATTTTCTCAAGATGTCCTCTTATGCCGATGTTCTGCGGGCATACACTCTCGCATTTGCCGCATCCGATGCAGTCAACAGCGCCTGCCTTATCCTTCGGGAAGCTATCCTTTGCCTCGCCCCACGTTATTTTGGCGGCAAGGAATTTATTGTATGCCGAGAATATATCGGGAATTGCAATCTTCTTCGGGCATACGTCGGTGCAATATCTGCAGCTCGTGCAAGGCACCTGCCGCACGCGGCGGATTATCTCGCGCACGCGGTCGGTTGCCGCAAATTCCTCTTTAGTGAAAGGAACGAACTCTGAAAAAGTTTTTACGTTATCTTCGAGCATTTCCATGCTTCCCATACCCGAGAGCACCATAAACACCTCGGGAAAGCTTGCGGCATAACGAAGCGCATAAGAAGCGTAGCTTCCACCGCCGAGCCCGTCAAAAATACGGGCAGCCTCGTCGGGAAGGTTTACAAGCGCGCCTCCCTTCACAGGCTCCATAACTATGACCTTTTTGCCGTGAGCCACCGCTACGTCGTAGCACGCCTTGCTCTGCACGCCCGGATCGTCATAATCGAGATAATTTATCTGCAGCTGCACCGCTTCAATACACGGCTGCTCCGTAAGTATCATATCAAGCACGTCGGCGGTATCGTGAAAAGACATCGCGATATGCTTTACCTTGCCCTGCTCTTTTAGCTTTTTCACTATATCAAAGCTATTGCAGTCCTTGTGCTTCTGATATGACTTTCTTGAAAGAGCGTGAAAAAGATAGAAATCAAAATACTCCACACCGCAAAGAGAAAGCTGACTTTCAAAAAGCGGGATAATATCCTCTTCTTTTTCAAAGCACCAATATGAGAGCTTGTTCGCCAAAACAAAATCCTCACGGTTATATCTTGCAGCAAGGCAGTCGCGTATTGCGGTCTCGCTCTTTCCGTCAATATATCCGTGAGCGGTATCAAAATAGTTGAAGCCCGCCTCGATAAACGCATCTATCATACGGTTAAATTCCGCGTAATCCACACGCTCGCCGTCCATTTTCAACCGCATACAGCCAAAACCAAATTTTTCCTTTACGTTTTCAAAAGCCATAAAAAAGCTCCATTCACATTTTTTTATTATTCTATCATATTACGAAAGCAAATGCAACAAAAAATTCCCCCGCGAGTTTTCTCTCGCGGGGGAAGAAAAAGTGTTGCAAAGGCATTTTTATAAAAGCATTCGACGGATTCTTATGAATTATTCCGATGCTGCAGGAAGGACTGTCAGCGTACCGGGAGCCAGAGTGATATTGTAACATGCGGTGACGTCAGTCTTAACTCCCCGAGAATCCGCATGCAGTATCTTTACCTTTTTGATAGTGTTCTCTCGGGTACCCTGATTTTGTACAGCTCCGGAATTTTCAACAAGCAGCTCATCTCCCAGTGCAAGTGATCCTTGCGCGAGCCAAAAGTCCGCACACACCAAGGGCGTACCGTCATAGAGCTTAACGGCTGAGCCTGAGGCAACGGTAATGCTTCGGTTCTTGATTTGCAGCGTTCCGCTTTTGACGGTAATATTGCGGTATTGGTTGGTGACGTCGCGACCGTTACTGTCTAGGATGCGGTAGCTCTTGATGAGATTGTTGTAAGTTCCGGGGAAAATGACATTGCTGATGTCAGAGAACGTAACTTCCAGGTGATGACCCGGGTTAAGAGTTCCTGATACCACCGTGACCTGCTGCAGCTGCTGCTCGCTGAAGGGCATGCCGTCATAGTATTTCACAGCACCTGCCGCCCGTATGGTCAGATCAGACGCGGGGGTAGACTGCGGATTAGACGAGCTTCCCGTAACCTCTACGTAAACCCAACCGACCGAAGGCTGATAGATCTCTACCCAGGCGTGAGCATTATTCCCCGTGATATCGGTGTACTTGCCGCCTGCTACGTTGCACGCAAAGCCTGAAGTATATCTGGCAGGAATACCGTAGCAACGGTATAACAGTGTAGCGGCAGTGGTGAAATGCTGACATATACCTTCCTTCGATACTGTCAGGAAATATACTGCCACATCAACACCGTCCGGATAATCTTTGGCTTGCTTATTGTAGTTTGCCGCGTTCATCACGGCTCTTTGGATGTCTTGGATAAGCGTGGGACTGTCACTGCGGATTCCCTGGCTTTCTGCCCATTTCATCAAAGCCCGCCTTGTACTGTCCGGAACTTTCAAATAGTTCTCGCAAACGTATTTATAATATTCCTTCTCCTCCGGCCAGTGAGGCTGTGTGACTCCCAAGATCTCTCCCGAAGCATTCATCCAGTATAGCTCGTATGACGTTTCGCGGGATTTGTTTTCATTTAAAAAATAACAGTCGTTATACACGGTATAGTCTGAACTATCGAATCCCACGCTGTAATATGGCAACAGTATAGGACATTGATTATACAAGGTTATCTGCATAGGGTAGGATTTATAGGTGCCGTACATCGCACGTGCAGTCAGCTCTAACATGGAAATGTCCTTCGTGCTGTACAGAGTAGGTGCTTCCCAGCCGAAACCTGTATAGTTTCCGTAGGAGGTGTTACGGAAATAGATCCTCTGAACACCAATGCTTGTATCCTTGCAGTAAACGGTTGCATAAACCGTATCGTTGGTGCCGCTGGGAGTGGATACGGTCATATCCGTTCCGGGAATTGCCGGACCTAACTGCGTGTCGGATCCCGGCTGATGCACGGGCGGGTCATCGGGTTTCTCGGGTGGCACGTAATTCGGGTTTTCCTTAACCGTAAGCGTGCCGTAGAGATACTCAATAGAATAGCAATAGGTAATGTTTTGCATATTCAGGTCGTAGTGCGTCATCCGTAGATTAAACGTATTGTCGCTGCTGCCCACTTCGGTCTGGGAACCGGTGAAATCCGTGTAATAAACGCTGTCCCCCTGTGCAAGAGAGCCCGAAACTATTTTGTATTTATGGCAGACAAGCGGCGTGCCGTCATAAAGCTTTTCTGCGCTGTCGGATTTTATTGTAATAGGACGTGGGGTAACAGTCAAGGTGCCGGGGTTGACCTTGACGAGATACCCCTGACCGTCAATGATTTCTCCGTCTGCGGTGGAAATGGTTACCGAAAGACCGTTTTCAACAGCACCTGCAAAAAGCTGACTGTCGGTGAAGGTGACGGATAGCTTGTGCCCCGGAAGAACGCTGCCGTCAACAAGACGGTATCCTCTGGCATACAGTTGTTTTCCGTCGTACACCTTTTCCGCGCTGTCGGTCTCAAACGTCAGGGTGATGGGTGTAACCGTCAGCGTTCCGCTGTCGACGGTAACGGTGTAATTGGCGGTCATATCATTGCCTGATTCGTCAAGTATTGAGAACACAGGTATATTTTGCGTTTCTCCTACCACGATACGCTGTTCGGGAAGATCGACCTTCAAGGTGTGGCCGTCGAGCACCGTGCCGTGAGTGACCGACCATTCAGAATTGACAAGCGGAGTGTCATCGTAGATCTTTTCGCTGCTTCCTGTCTGAATCGTCAGCGGACGCGGACGGACGGTTAATGTACCGGGAATTACAGTAATCTGATAGAGATGGGTGACGTCTTCCCCGTCGGCGTTGCGAATAATACAGTTAGCCGAAATCTCGTAGACACCGACCGTGGCAGGAAGCAGATCAAAGCTAACGTCCAGCCTATCGCTGTACGCAAGCGTTCCTTGTGTAATACGAGCGGTAGTGTCAAAATTCTGAGTGCCGTCATATTGCTTTTCGGTGCTGTCTACAGATACGGTAATAGGCTGAGGAAGCAACGAAATTATACAATCAGGAGCATCTACCCTGTAGCATTCGGTGACGTCTCTGCCGTATGAGTCTTTAATACAAAGATTCTTCAAGCGAACATAGGCACTCGGGCCTTCCTTCAATTGAATATCCCAGTCTGCAGTAATTATCCGATCTCCCTGAGCAAGCCCAATGATCTGTGCGTGCTCCAGAAGATAAGCATCATCCAGCTTGCCGTAGAGGATACTATCCGAGGGCAGAATCAAGCTCAGATCCCTGGCAAGAAGGGTAAAGGTCATTTCGTTTGTATATTTTGGAGCACCAAAGCCGTTTCTGGATACTCCTCGGATGCGGTACTCTCCCGGTGCGGCAGGCGGTTGCTCCTGCCACTCGGGTGCGCCTACAGCATTAGCGTATTGGTATTCTGTAGAAGCCAGAAATGCACGAGCATCACAGGCAGGGGCATCTCCGTAAACGTAGTCACGGCAGTGTGCTTCAGAGAAATAACTGCCAACAACAGACAGAAAAGAGAGAAACAGAGCAAATACCATCGCGAAAAGAAGGATAAGCATCACCCTATGGCGACGGACAAACGCAAGAAACCGCGAAAGAGAGCGAACACGCGCATCATAACGCTCGTAGCGAGGGCTTGTGGGGTGTATAAGCAGCCGTGCTTGTTCTTTGATCGTCATATCGTAGTCTCCTTTCTGTTTGTATATCTTTTTTATCTATTTTGCGTTGATTTTCAGTTTGCCGTACTGGAAAGTGATCCGATAACCATGGCTTACGTCTGTTTCTACTCCGTTTTCCTCCCGCATGATCACGCAGGAAATAACATAGTTTTCCGAATAGCCTACGTCCGAAAAGGAAACGCAATCCAGATAAAGCTTATCCGCAGGACAAAGGCTGCCGCTGAGGATCTCATAAGTGTTGCACACAAGCGGACTGCCGTCATACACCTTCTCAGCACTGCCGGTACGGATGGTTAGGGGGCGTGGTTGAAGCTTTAAGGTGCCGTAGTTATATTCGATCTGATATCGGTCGGAAATGTCCCTGCCGTCCTTGTCAACCACGCGGAAGGTAGTGGCATTTTGTGCAGTACCTACATCGTTGTGTAAATACGGAGCAACGGGGACGATTGTAGCACCCGGCTCAAGATCCCCTGCGGTCACCCACCCTTCCGTACAGTACAGCGGAGTTCCGTCGTATAGCTTGTCGGCACTGCCGGTAGTAACGTACAGAGGGATGGGGTTGATTGTCAGTTGGCCCAAATTTACGTTAAATTCATATATATAGGAAACGTCGTTTCCGTTGTCGTCTGTGACTTTGACATCCAGTTGGTTTTGGTAAACGCCTATCTCGCAAGCGGCAGTCACAGTCTTGGCAGACAGAGAATGTCCTTCCATAAGCGAGCCGCTTTCTAAATACCAGCCCTCTGCGGAAAGGGGCTGTCCGTCGTAAACCTTCTGAGCAGAATCAGTGCATATATTTAACCGCCGCGGCAGGACTGTCAGCTCACCGTACTTTTCAACGATTTTGTACTGATCGGTCATATCGTCGCCCTCTGCCGAAAGGATCCGAAAGCTTTGACTGTTTTCTGCGGTACCGGGCAACAGTATTCCGTTGCCCGAGTCAAATTCCAATCGATGTCCTAAAACCAAGCTTCCGCCTAATTCAGCCTTGTCAGCCAAAAGAAGCTCGCCGTTGTACTGCTGCGTTTTCGAGGTAGTAATCAGAGTAATGGGTTTTCGCTTAACCTTGAGCGTGCCGAATTCTTCAAGTATATCGTACTGTTCCGTTACGTCAGCCCCTGTCTCGTCAACGATCAGATAGTCCGGGGCATTTGCTTGCTCTCCAACCAACGTGATCTGAGGGATATTGCGGACAACGATACTGTGTCCGTCGTGAAGCTTACCCGAAGAAATATACGGTTCACTGCCGACAAGCGAAAGCCCGTCATAGATTTTGGAAATATCCACCGTAGTCAAAGCGATTCGCGTGGTTCGGGGGTGGATCAACCCGAAGAAGCTAAGCAGTAAAAGAATTACCAGAAGTAAAGCGGAGGCCACAGCAAGAATACCGGATATATAGGTTGTGACTTTTATAGCTTTGCGTGGCAGTTTCATTATCAAAACCTCTCTTTCGAAAAACTGCATTACGGCTCAGAGCCGTTTGTGCAGTCGGTCGAGATACTCCAGGCACAAAGGCATGGCATCAGCGCCGAACAGTTCCCCTAAAAACAGAATCAGCTTGGGAACTTCGTTTTTGATCAGTGCGGGACTTATCTGTTCCAGCTTTCGCAGGATCTTTCGCGAAAGGATG
>JAZORU010000009.1:0-31688 GCA_045656765.1 Eubacteriales bacterium | reverse complement strand
TGAAAGCCGTAATTTACGCTCGATATTCATCGGACAATCAGCGTGAAGAATCTATCGAAGGCCAGCTTCGGGAGAACAAGGCCTTTGCGGAGAAGAACGGCATTGAGATCATCGGTACATATATTGACCGCGCATTATCAGCTAAGACAGATAATAGGCCCGAGTTTCAGAAAATGATAAAAGACAGCAGCAAGGGTTTATTTGATATCGTTCTTGTATGGAAACTTGACCGCTTTGCCCGTAATCGTTACGACTCCGCTTTTTATAAAGCTACGCTGAAGAAAAACAATGTAAAAGTAATGTCTGCCACGGAAAACATTTCCGAAGGTGCAGACGGCATTCTACTTGAAGCAATATTGGAAGGCTTTGCGGAATACTACTCCGTAGAGCTTGCTGAAAAGATCAAACGCGGTATGACTGAGAATGCTTTGAAGCTCCGGAGCAACGGTGTCCGCGCTCCCATTGGTTACTATATCGATGACGAGAAGCATTTTCAAATCGACGAGAACAATGCACCGATTATCAAAGATATTTTCACGCTCTATAACGATGGCAAGAAAGTCAGTGAGATCGTTGAACTGATGAAAAGCCGTGGTGTCAAAAACCAAGGCAACTTTATGAACTATAACGCTATCTTCCGTATTCTAACCAACCGCAAATATATCGGTGAATATAAGTTCGGTGATATAGTTGTGCCAAATGCTTTTCCTGCGATTATCGACGAAGGAATGTTTAACGCTGTACAAAGCCGTATGAAGCGCAACAAGAAGGCTCCTGCGATGCACAGGAGCGAAGATGATTATCTGTTGACTACTCACCTCTTCTGCGGCAAGTGCGGCGCTATGATGACCGGTGAGATCGGCACAAGCCATACCGAAACCAAGTACCGCTATTACAAGTGCAATCAGGCGAAGAAAAAGAAGTGCGATAAGAAAACCGTCCGTAAGGAATGGCTCGAAAACCTCGTCATAGATACCATTCTTGAACTGATCACTGACGATTCGGTAATCGAAGAACTCGCAGAACGCGTCTACCGTTTTCAGGATCTTGAAAGTGCCGAGTCCATACTGCTGAAAACGCAGCTTGAGGAAGTCGAGAAGAAGCTCAATAATCTTGCCGAAGCAATGGCACAAGGCATTTTCTCGGCAACAACAAAAAAGCTTCTGGACGATCTGGAAGAACAGAAAAAGAGCATCGAGACAGATATCATTCAATATCAGATCCGCAATCCTATCGTGCCGAAAGAACAGCTTTTATTTGCGCTGTATAACTATCGCAAACTCGATATGTCGGTACAGTCAGATAGGCAGAAACTGATTGATAGTTTTGTGAATTCGATATATCTGTACGATGACCATTTCATCATCACATTCAACTACAAAAACACCTCGAAGAAGGTTTCTCTCAAAGAGGTAAATAGTTCGTCTTTAACATCGTCGACTCCACCAAAAAGGGAAAAGCATCCGCAAGGATGCTTTTTTCAGCTAAATCCACCCATTCGGGTGGAAGAAATCGACTTCGTCGATGAAATCCAACTCCGTTTGGATGAAATCCGCCTCGACGGCGGATGGGTGGATTTAATTTCATCTGAAGCCAAAGGCTGAAGATTTCATCCGAGCTTTGCGAGGATTTCATCGTGCGTGAGCACGATTTCATTATTGCTTTTAAAGCTATTCTATGCTATACTTGTTTTAGAGGTGATAATTATGGCAGAAAATAAACTTGCAGATTTATCTATGGACTTTCCGACAATTCTTTTAGGAATACTATTAACAGCAATTGCATATATGGCATTCCCGTTAGTTAGACTAATCGTAAACAAAGGAAAATTTTCAAAAAAATCCGCAAACAAAATTGCTTTATGGAATTCAATTATAATAGGATTGGTGTTCTGTGTTGCTACAATTATGTTATATGAGGGAAATATTAGTTGGAATGCCGCACCTGCTGTTCTTTATTATTGGATTAACGTAACACTTTTGACCGACAAAAACGCAAACGATAAAACTTGCCCTCTATCAAGGAATGAACCATCAATACCATTTCAAACCACAAAACAAAGTGAGAGCCATGTTTCTACATCAAATAATTTGTCATTTGGTGACTACAGTTCAGCCAGTAGCGATGCAACTATCAACCGAGAAAAAAGCGAACAACACGAAAACAAATCTTTAAATAAAAAAACGTACACAAAAAAACAAAAAATAGCGTTTGCTTGTATTTGCACTATACTGGGTGTTGTTACGGTTGTTGTTTTATTATCGTTTTATTTGATAATTCCCAACTCCAAATACAAACATGCGCAAAGTTTATTAGAAGCCGGACAGTATGACCTTGCTTATTTAGCTTTTGAAGATTTAGAGAATTTTAGCAATTCCAAAGAAAAACTTTTAGAAACACGGTACTTACAAGCTGTCTCTTATAGAGACAAGGGTGATTACGAAATTGCTAATAAGATTTTCAAAGAATTGGGATATTATAGAGATAGCATAGCATTGATACATATTCACGACTATAAACGAACAAAAGAAATGCAAAAAACTTGCACAACAAACGGTAGCGAATCATTTGAATGCACATCTTGCAACAAAAGTTATACTATCATAACTGATGCTTCTCACAATTATAAGCCTGCAACATGTACAACACCTAGAACTTGTTTGGATTGCGGAAAAACCGATGGAATCGCATTAGGGCACTCACACAGCACAATTTGCTCTCGATGTGGCAAAAACACATTTGATACACTTTACTATTCAGGTACCGGTTCTGATGTAATAAACCTTACGCTTCCCAAAGGAAAATTTCGGGCAACCGTTAAAATGACTTCAGGGAAGAGCTCCGTTGATGTAAATTTTCACTACATCCATGAACTCTATGAAGAAACTTATGAATGGTTTAACGTTTCTCATGCAGGAAATTCCGAAGTCGAAATTATAGACACCGTAGGCGGAACTTGCTCAATCGTAGTGAACGCAAACACAAGTTACAACGGACAAAGCAGTTGGAAAATCACAATTGAAGCATTAGGATAGTAATATTTTATTCAAATCTATCCAAGCCCAAGAAAGAAAAACGATAGAAAAAAGGCACTATTCAGCAACAAAAAACAGGAGATTAATTATGAGCGAAGGTAAAGACTTAATAATAAGGAATAGCACTGCTGAATTTCTTATTTTTGAAAAACAATCTCACGCTGATTCTATAGAAGTTCGATACGAGAAAGAAACACTGTGGATGACACAGAAAATGATGGCGGCGTTGTTTGACGTTAATGTGCCTGCCATATCAAAACATCTACAAAACATCTTTAATGACGGCGAATTAGATCAAGATTCAACTGTTTCCAAAATGGAAACAGTTCAAAACGAAGGCGGAAGATCAGTCACCCGCTTCATTGATTATTATAATCTTGATGCCGTAATTTCTGTTGGCTACCGTATAAATTCTATTCGCGCAACTCAATTTAGACGTTGGGCAACTCAAGTTCTAAAAAAATACGCTATAACAGGCTATGTAATCGACCGTAAGCGTATGGAAAACGGTGCATTCCTTGGCGAAGATTACTTTGAGCGTTTGCTTGAGGAAATCCGTGAAATTCGCTTGAGCGAGCGTAGATTTTACCAAAAAGTCACCGACATCTATGCTACTAGCGTGGATTACGATAAAAACTCGCCTATTACTAAACAGTTTTTTGCTACCGTACAAAACAAAATGCATTATGCAATTACGGGCAATACCGCCCCGGAACTAATTATGGGGCGCGCAAACAGTAACAAAGAGCATATGGGACTTACCTCTTGGGAGCATTCTCCAAACGGTAAAATTTTAAAATCCGATGTTTCAATAGCAAAAAACTATTTGACAAAAGACGAGCTTGATTCTCTCGGAAGAATTGTCAACTCTTTCCTTGATGCTGCAGAAGACTTTGCTAAGCGTCAAATCCCGATGACTATGGAAGATTGGGCAAAACGTTTAGATATGTTCTTGGAATTTACAGGTCGAGACATATTAACCAATGCCGGCTCTGTTTCAAAAAACACCGCTATCGCACACGCAGAAAACGAATTTGAAAAATACCGCATAACTCAGGATAAACTTTACGTTAGTGATTTTGATAAACTTATAGAAAGAGCCAAAGAAGACAAATAAGCTAACAAAAGAAACAAAATACTATATAATAATATGCACCCCAAAAGTTAGACACTTTTGGGGTGCATATTAGACTTCTCTGCCCTTTTTTATGTAACAAAACTGTATAAATTTTTCTTTACGCGTTAGCTATAAGCACTATCAAGAGTACGACAACGAACAAAACGACGCCTCCTGCTATATATACAGCTATGGGCGGGATGTTGTTCTTTTTCGCGAAGTCGTTTATTTTGTTCGATATATTGTTAAAGAAATTTGCTACCTTCGACCAGTCGAATTCCACAAAGAATTTCTTTATTTTTGCCCAAAGTCCCTTGAAAAACGCCGCAACCGAAGCCATATTGACGTTCACGGTCTCGTCTGCCTCGCCTGCGGGAGCTGCATCTGCCGCAACCTCGCCGCCCTCTGCCGCGGGGGTTGTCTCTACTGCAACGACGGGTGCACCGCACTTATTGCAGAACTTATCTGCCGCGCTGAATTTTTCTCCGCACGCAGAGCAAACGTATACTGTGCCTGCGGCTTTGGGTGCAAAGAACTTCTTTTCGTACTTGAGAAGCATCTTCCACGCAACGATAGAGAGAACTAAAAGCAATATCATACCAAATCCCGGTCTCATACCAAGGCTGACTTTCTGTCCGAATATACTTCCCGAATAGAAGTTTACAAGGCAGCAAACTCCGAGCAAGATACCGGAGATAATATTAGTCCAAAGGTTTGCCTTAAGCACCTTTTTGGAGAGCTTCATAACAACTCCGGGAGCAACGCTTCCGAGAATATTTACGTTTGCAAATTCTCTTAAAAGTCCTACGATTCCCGCAAAAAGCAAGCCTGCGCTTAATACAGCCATGAAAATAAGAAGAAGCGAAACGAAAACGAGAAGGAAGGTAAGGTTTGCGTCTTTTCCAAGATTGCTTAATATCATATCCATTCCGTTTGCAAGAGACTCGTCACCGAAGCTCATCGACTGATATGCGCTACGTCCAACAGACTCACCTTCTCCAAAAGCCGATAGAAAAACTACCGCATAGTTAAAAAACATAAAAATGAAGTTGAAGAGGCCTACCGCGGCACATATAAGGGGATTAAAAATGCGTTTCATATTAACCGTCATAAGATTTTTCCTTTCTTAAATCGTAAAAAAATTTAAATAATTTCAAGAAACAACATACGCTTAAAATTATAACTCAAATCAGCGAAATTGTCAATGATTTTAATTAAAAAACGAGTTAACAAAAACCTGCTTCCTTTGCGAAGGAAGCAGGTTTTTTTGTTGCTATTCAATTTCCTCAAAATCTGATGCGGGGTGCTTGCAGAGGGGGCAGATAAAGTCGTCGGGAAGCTCGCCTTCGTGTACGTATCCGCAAATCTTGCAAACGTAGCGTTTGGTCTTCTTATCCTGTGCATCAGCGCTCGGCTTTGCCTCGGGCTTGGGCTTGATATTCTTGTGGTAATACGCATACGTTGCGCTCTCGGCATCCGAGAGCACCTTTGCCTCGGTAAGTGAGCAGACGAACATCACGTGCGTATCAAGCTCTACCGTTTCCTTGACCTCAAGCGACAGAAAAGCATTTGTATTCTCTATCAAAACGCAAAGCCCATTCTCCGAGCGGAAGTAGTCGACGCCCTTCATTTTGTCGGTGTCTGCTCCGCTCCTGAAACCGAAGTTTTGAAAGACCGAGAAGGGTGTGTCTTCGGTAAGGCAGTTTACGTTGAGCTTGCCGGTTTTCATTATCGTTTCGCATGTGTAGTTTTGGCGGTTTACGGTAACGCTCACAAGGTTATCCGTCACCTGACACACCGTATTTACTATACATCCGTTGTCGCGTATGCCGTCGTAGGTGGTAACGACGTAGAGTCCGTAGCCTATTTTGAAAAGAGAGGTGTTATCTATTTTTTCCATAATCGTCTCCTGTTTTTCGGTTATTATTTACTTTAAGGGCAGAATCTATTCAATCATTCGCCGTACTTGACCATAAATCTGCGGTTTTCTTCGATTTCCTTTATGAGAGCCGAGAGTGCCTCTTCCTCGGTCAGTCCCTCATTTTCCTCGGCTTCGATAAGCGAGTAAAGAGACAGGCTTGATGAAACATTTGGATTTACGCAATCATAGAAAAGCATATCCGAGCCAAATCCGCAGTCCTCTGTCATCACCGCCTGAGCATCTTCAAAGTAGCCGATAGCATCTATAAGACCGCACTCAAGTGCCTTTGAAGCAAGCATCGTGCGCCCGTCGGCTATCGCCTTTACCTCAGCCACACTCATATCTCTGTTGACTGACACGTGCGAAACAAACGTCTCGTACATCTCGTCTATCTGCTCTTTAAGTATTGCCTTTTGCTCGTCGGTCATAGGCTCGTACATACTGCCCATACTCTTATTCTCGCCGCTTGCTATTGTAGTTGCGGTAATTCCGAGCTTCTTCAGTAGCTCTGATATATCGAGATGCACTCCGTAGGTAACACCGATCGAGCCCGTCGTGCAGTATTTATTTGCGATTATCTTATCGGCTGTCGCGCCTATCCAATAAGCACCGCTTGCGGCAGTAGCATGAAAATATGCGTATACGGGACGTCCCGTCGTCTGCTTGTAGCTTTCTATAGTGCGGCTCAGCTCGTCGGTCGCAATTATCTCGCCGCCGGGCGAGTCGATATAAAGCATAATTCCTACGTTATTTTCATCAAGAGCAAGCCCGTTTATCGTATCAATAAGAAAAACCTGATTATAGGAGCTATACGAGCCGTATGTCTGGGTATATTTATAGTCGCCCGCAATCTCTGCGTCGATATAAAGCACCGCAACGTATTCACGGTCAAGCGAGGGGACACCGCTGAGGCTATTCGTCTCGCTGCTTGAAACAATAATTCCTACTACAAGTGCAAAGAAAAACAAAGCGCCTATAACGCTGAGCAGTACTATCAGCCAAGTGCGTTTTTTCTTTTTGGGCTGCGATGCCATATATTGTCCGTAGGTCATGGTTGCGTATGGATTGTACGGTGCGCCGTGCGGATACTGCGGTGGAGGACAAGCGCCTGCCATACGGGGTGCTCCGTACGGGTTTTGCGCGTTATGTGGAGGAACGCCTGTGCCAAATCTGCCGTTTTGGCGCGGAGGTGGGGGAGGTGCAGCACTTTCCGCCTTGTTTTCCGCCGTGCAGGGCTCAGCTTTTTCAGCAGAATTTGAAACGTCAGCTTTAGACTCTTTTGCAGTCTGCTCTGCAAAGACGGGTTCTTGTGCCGATTTATTTTCTTCGATATTATCAAAATTACTCTTTTCGTCCATATAAATCACCTCGTTTGCTATTGCGAAAACAGTCTTTTTTTCTTGTTTTTATTAAATTATAACATCTTTTTGTTATCATATCAAGAACAAAGCATAAAAAATATTGTCTTCCGACGTCGGTCTATTTTCTTCATTTATATAAAAATAAAATTTTCCTATTGCATTTTTCTCGAAAATTTCTTATAATATATAAGATATGATAAAATTAGGATATTTATGGGGAAAGGAGAGCTTTGCTTGAAATTATCCTTAGTATGTCCTTGCTATAACGAGCAGGACATTATTGAAGAGTTCTACTCGGCGGCAAAAAGTGCGCTCTGCGGGCTTGAGGGCGGATACGAGCTCATATTTATAAATGACGGAAGCCGTGACGGCACGTGGAAAAAGCTAAAAGCCATTTCCGAGAGAGACGACGGCGTAAACATAAAGCTTATCAACTTTTCGCGCAATTTCGGCAAGGAAGCGGCAATGTACGCAGGCCTTACGAAAAGCGAGGGCGAGTATACGGCAATAATCGATACAGACCTGCAGCAAAAGCCCGAAACGGTGCTTGAGATGGTAAAGATACTCGACGAGAACCCCGACGTTGACTGCGTTGCGGCATATCAGGAAAAGCGTCGAGAAAGCAAATTCATCCGTGCCTGCAAGAGTCTCTTTTATAAGATGATAAACAAGATATGCGACGTGGACTTCCACGAAGGCGCAAGCGACTTCCGCGCCTTCAGACGCGGCGTAGTCGAAGCGGTGCTTTCGGTAGGTGAATGTCACAGATTCCTTAAAGGCATCTTCTCTTGGGTAGGCTTTAACACCTACTATATGCCATACACCGCTGAGGAAAGAGCGAAGGGCAAGAGCTCTTGGTCCTTCTGGAAGCTCTTTAGGTACGCTATCGGCGGCATGGTGTCGTTTACTACCTTTCCGCTGAAGCTTGCGTGCGTTGTCGGCAGTGCGATGAGTGGAATTTCCCTCTTTTATATGATTTTCGTCATAATACAGAAGCTCGTATGGGGAATCGCGGTCGAAGGGTATGCTACTATCATCGTCCTGATACTGCTTATCGGGGGGATTCAGCTTTTCAGCCTCGGAATCCTCGGCGAATATATCTCTCGTATATATATACAGGGAAAGCACCGCCCGATATGCGTTATCAAGGAATATAAAGAGATAAAGGCAGAAGAAAATGGCACGAAAGATAAAGATACTGCTGCAAAAGAATAAAGAGCTTTTAAAATACGCCGTCTTCGGTGTTGCAACCACTGCCGTAAATTTCGCGGTCTACTCTGCCCTCGTGCTGTTTTGTGCGGGTATCGGGGTGACGCTTGCAAATCTGATTTCCTGGATATGCGCCGTCGTCTTCGCGTTTTTTACGAACAAGCTCTTCGTTTTTGAGAGCAAAAGCTTTAAAATAAAGACTCTGCTCCCCGAAGCCGCAGGCTTTCTCGGAGCAAGGGTAGCTTCGGGCGTTATTGAAGTGTTCCTGCCCGAATTTCTGATGGGACTCGGACTTGACGCGGTTTTCTTCGGCATAGAAGGACTGCTTGCAAAGGCTCTCGTCAGCATACTCGTCATAATTCTTAATTACGTTTTTTCAAAGCTTGTTATCTTCAAGAAAAAAACAGACTAACGAAAATTTTGCCGCGTGTGCGGCAGACAGGAGTTTTAAATGGAAAACAAAGAAACAAACCAGAGCTTCAAGCCCTACGTTCCGGCGCACAAGGTGACGCCCGAGCTTACGGTGACGAGCATCATCATGGGAATATTGCTTGCGGTAATATTCGGCGCGGCAAACGCATACCTCGGTCTCAGAGTCGGTATGACGGTATCCGCTTCAATTCCGGCAGCCGTTATTGCTATGGGTGTTATCAGAGTTATTATGAAGAAAAACTCGATACTTGAGAGCAATATCGTGCAGACTATAGGCTCAGCGGGCGAGTCGCTTGCGGCAGGTGCTATCTTTACCCTTCCCACCCTCTTTTTGTGGGCAAGCGAAGGTGTAACAGGCTCTAAACCCTCGCTTATCAGCATTACGCTTATCGCTCTTATAGGAGGGCTACTCGGCGTATTTTTCATGGTACCGCTTCGCAACGCTCTTATCGTAAAAGAGCACGGCATACTTCCCTATCCCGAAGGAACTGCGTGTGCCGAGGTACTTCTTGCGGGTGAAAACGGGGGCTCGAGTGCTTCTACCGTTTTTGCAGGTATGGGAATTGCGGCGGCTTTCAAGTTCGTAATCGACGGAATTAAAGCAGTGCCGGGTGAGATATCTCTTCGTGTAAAGGGCTTTGCAGGTGAAATAGGAACACAGATATATCCCGCAGTTATGAGCGTAGGTTATATTTGCGGACCGAGAATTTCCTCGTATATGTTCTCAGGCGGTCTTCTCGCCTGGGTAGTTATCATTCCCCTTATCGTTATGTTTGGCGAGAATATGGTCATGTACCCCTCGGCTACCGCTACGATAGGCGAGATATTTGCCAAAGACGGCGCAAGCGGAATATGGTCAAACTACATCAGATATATAGGTGCAGGTGCTCTTGCGGCAGGCGGTATCATCAGCCTTATAAAGTCGCTTCCATTGATAGTCAAAACCTTCGTAGGTGCAATAAAGAGCATAGGTCTTAAGAACAGCTCCACCGAGAGAACCGAAAAGGATATGGACATCCGTATAGTGCTCGGAGCTATCGCCGTGCTCACACTTCTCGTGTGGCTCGTTCCCGCAATACCGGTAAACCCGATAGGTGCGGTAATCGTCGTTATCTTCGGCTTCTTCTTTGCGGCAGTTTCATCGCGTATGGTCGGTCTTGTCGGAAGCTCTAACAACCCCGTCTCAGGTATGGCAATTGCAACCCTGCTTATAGCTACGCTTATACTTAAATTCACCGGCATGACGGGTGCGGCAGGAATGACGGCCGCTATAGCTATCGGCTCTATCATTTGTATAATTGCGGCAATCTCCGGCGACACGTCGCAGGACTTAAAGACGGGATACATTCTCGGCTCAACACCGAAAAAGCAGCAGATAGGCGAGATCATCGGCGTTGCGGCATCCGCGCTTGCAATAGGCGGAACGCTCTACCTTCTTGACGCGGCTTGGGGCTTCGGCTCACAGGAGCTTGCGGCTCCTCAGGCTACGCTTATGAAGATGATAGTTGAGGGCGTTATGAGTGCCGAGCTTCCCTGGAACATGGTATTCATCGGCGTGTTTATAGCTGTTATCGTTGAAATACTCGGTATCCCCGTGCTTCCCTTCGCTATCGGCGTATACCTTCCCGTTCACCTCAACGCCTGCATTATGGTCGGCGGAATAGTTCGTCTCTTCTTTGATAAGATGAAGAAATCGGACGAGGAAAAGAACGAGATAACAAGCAACGGTATTCTCTTCTGCTCGGGTATGATAGCGGGCGAGGGTCTCGTTGGTATCCTTCTTGCCGTGCTTGCAATATTCGGAGTTGACAAGATGATAGATATATCGGGCATGATAGGACTTCCCTCATACATCTCGGATATCGGAAGTCTCGTCGTATTCGGACTTTTAATACTTTGCCTGTTGAAGTTCTCCCTCTGGAAAAAGAAGAAGGACAAAACAAATGGCTAAAAAGAAAAACGGAGAAAATTACCTTGACAGAATTCCCGCCCGCAAGGTCGGGCTTGAGTGGGAAAAGGCAGAGGACGGCATAGTAACGCTTCTCGTAGAAAACAAGGGATTTTTCAACCGTGCCGCCCAGCTTCTTTTAAGAAAGCCGAAGGTGTCGCACATACACCTCGACGAGATAGGAAGCTACGTTTGGTGCGAGGTCGACGGCGAGCGCACGCTTGCCGAAATAGCAGAGCCGTTTGGCGAGCACTTCGGTGAGAAAATAGAGCCGAAGTACGAGCGCTTATGCGAGTTTGTACGCATACTTGCCGAGTACGGCTTTGTAACCTTTATAAAGGACGAAAAAGATAATTAACTATTATTTCAGCACAGAGGTTTTATCATGATTACTAAAATGAGAGGAACGATGGACGTTCTGCCCGAGCAGGTAGGAGCCTTTCGTTATATTGAAGATACCGCGCGTAAGGTTGCGGCAAAATACGGCTTCGAGGAGATAAGAACACCTACCTTTGAATCTACCGAGCTTTTCAGACGCGGTGTCGGAGACACAAGCGACGTAGTTCAAAAGGAAATGTACACCTTCTCCGACCTTGACGGCCGCTCGCTCACGCTTCGTCCCGAGGGAACTGCCGGCGTTGCGCGTGCGGTAATTGAGCACGGCAAATGCTCGGATGCGATGCCGCTTAAGCTCTACTATCTTATCAACTGTTTCAGATACGAAGCACCGCAGGCAGGCAGAAGCCGTGAGTTTTTCCAGTTTGGCGCAGAGCTTTTCGGCGCACCGTCGGCGGCGGCAGACGCAACGATGATCGCTTTCGCCCATGACACACTGAAGGAAATAGGACTTCGCGGCATAAAGCTTCATATAAACTCTATCGGATGTCCCGAGTGCAGAGCTAAATACCGCGAGGCACTTATCGCTCACCTTGAAGAGAAAAAAGAAGGCCTTTGCGACACTTGCAAGGGCAGAATGTATAAAAACCCGATGCGCGTGCTCGACTGCAAGAGCCCCATCTGCCACGAGCTGACCGCAGAAGCGCCGAGAGTTATCGATTACATCTGCGACGACTGCAGAGCTCACTTTGAGTCGCTTTGCAGTATGCTCGACGGTATGGGAATCGAGTATGAGATAGACCCGAACATAGTTCGCGGACTTGACTATTACACGAGAACCGTATTTGAGTTTATCTGCGACGATATAGGTGCTCAGAGCACCGTTTGCGGCGGCGGCAGATACGACGGACTTATAAAAGAGATAGGCGGCCCTGCTCTTTGCGGTATCGGCTTTGCTATGGGTATTACGAGAATAATTCTCGCAATGGAAGCACAAGGTATCACCGTACCCGCGCAAAGCGGCATGAAGCTTTATATCGCTTCTCTCGGTACTGCGGCACAGACGGCAGCCGTCGGAATCGTAAAGAAGCTGCGCGACAGAGGAATCTACGCCGAGTGTGACCTTGTCGGCAGAAGCCTTAAGGCACAGATGAAATATGCCGATAAGGTAGGAGCTGAGTATACGCTTATCGTAGGTGACAGCGAGCTTGAATCGGGCAAGGCAGTGCTTAAGCACATGACAGACAGCACACAGACCGAGATTGAAATAGCGGATATAGAAAAGTATATATAAAAAAATATATAAGTAGAAAACAAAAACACCGAGAGGCGTACGCTTCTCGGTGTTTTTCTTTGTTCTTACTTGGTTTCCGCTTTTGTATCACAGTAAAGGCAGCGGTATGACGCGGTTTTCTCGTCAACGAGCGTGAATATATGCTCGATATCCTGCTCCGTGGTGGTGATACAACGGGGGTTTTTACATTTTATGATATTCGTCAGCACCTTCGGCATATCAATAAATTTCTTCTCGACTATCTTACCGCCGCGAATGATATTTATCGTTGCGTTCGGGGAAACAAATCCCACGACGTCAAGGCTGAGCTCGATATCCTCGTCTATCTTTATGATATCCTTTTTGCCCGTTTTCTTTGACGGCACATTTTTGATGACCGCAACCGGACACTCAAGCTTATCAAGTCCGAGCATACTGTAAAGCTGCATAGCCTTACCTCTCGCTATATGGTCGATTACGATACCTTCTCTGATTATATCGATATTCATACGTTCTCCTCCAAAAGCTTCAGTATAAGCGCCATGCGGATGTATCTGCCGTACTTCGCCTGTCTGAAATATGCGGCTCTGGGGTCAGCATCAACCGCTGTCGATATCTCGTTTACTCTCGGCAGGGGATGCATAACTATCATGTCGTCTGCCGCAAGTGCCATCTTATCGGTGGTGAGAATATAGCTGTCCTTAAGTCTTAAGTAGTCTTCCTCGTTAAAGACGCGCTCGCGCTGGACTCTGGTCATATAAAGGATGTCAAGCTCGCCGATAACGTCGTCAAGCGACCTTGATTCCTTATACTCGATTCCCTTGTCCTCGATGTATTCCTTCTTAACAAAGTCGGGAAGCTTAAGCTCCTCGGGGGATATAAGCACGAATTTTACACCCGTATAGCGTGACATCGCTTCGATAAGCGAGTGAACGGTACGACCGAACTTAAGATCCCCACAAAGACCTACGGTGAGATTGTCAAATCTTCCAAGCTCGTGATGGATGGTGAGAAGGTCGGTCAAGGTCTGCGTCGGGTGGAAATGTCCGCCGTCGCCCGCGTTGATTATCGGAACGTCCGAATGCATTGAAGCGACAAGCGGCGCGCCCTCTTTGGGATGGCGCATAGCGATAATATCGGCATATCCGGATACCACGGCAACCGTGTCAGCCACGCTTTCCCCTTTTGCAGAGGAAGAGGATGAAGCCTCGGAAAAGCCGAGCACCTGTCCGCCAAGCCCGAGCATTGCCGACTCAAAGGAAAGTCTCGTTCTCGTCGACGGCTCAAAGAAAAGGGTAGCGAGTATCTTGTGCTTGCACGCCTCGTTATATTTTGACGGGTTTAGCATTATGTCGTCGGCAACTGCGATAAGAGAGTTTATCTCCTCAACCGACAGGTCTGAAATTTTGAGAACGTTTCTCATAGCTGTGCTCTCCTACGTCGTTTTTTATTTAGTCTGTCAAAGAAACTTAATTCTTTGCGCCGTTTACTGCAAGGTAATTCTTGATTCTCTGTACGTTTTCTGCGTTTGCCTCGTCCTCTTCAAGATACTCGATAATGTCGTATACGTCAACTATCGAATATACGGGGAAGCCGAACTGCTCCTCTATTTCCTGCATAGCACCCTTATCTGACTGTCCCTTTTCCTTGCGGTCAACCATTATAAAGGTAGCGGCAACCTTGACACCTTCAAGATACGAAAGTATCTCCATGCTTTCGCGAATTGCCGTTCCTGCCGTGATAACGTCCTCGATAATAACGACCTCTTCGCCTGCCGTGGGAACGTAGCCTACGAAAACTCCGCCCTCTCCGTGATCCTTTACTTCCTTACGGTTAAAGAAGAAGGGGACGTTGAGCTCCTGCTTAGAAAGCGCAACAGCTGCTGATACTGCCAGAGATATTCCCTTGTATGCAGGGCCATAGAGAACAGCCTTCTTTGCGCCGAGCTTTTCAAAATATGCCTTTGCGTAGAACTCTCCGAGCTTTGCGATATCGTCGCCCGTTTTTATCATACCCGCGTTTATAAAGTAGGGTATCTTTCTGCCGCTTTTTGCGGTAAAGTCACCGAATTTGAGCACTCCCGCACTCTCTAAAAACTGTATAAATTCTCTCTTGTAGCCTTCCATTTCAAACTCCTTAAGTTAAATCTTAGCCAAGTTAAACTATAAATTATAATAAAATCCGTTTTTTATCTGAATCAATCAACGAATTCCGCAACGCAGCGCTTGTATGCTGCAACCGGATCCTCTGCCGCCGTGATAGGTCTTCCTACTACGATATAGTCAGAGCCTATTCTCTTTGCCTCGGCAGGAGTCATAACTCTCTTCTGGTCGCCTATCTCCCCGTCTGCAAAGCGCACGCCGGGTGTAACCGTAAGGAAGCCCTCGCCGCAACGCGTGTGAACTGCCTCTGCTTCAAGAGGGGAGCATACGACACCGTCAAGCCCTGCCTTTTTCGCATTTGCCGCGTAGTGCATAACGACGTCAGCTATCGGCTCTTTTATAAGAAGGTCGTTTTCCATGCTCTCCTGGTCGGTCGAGGTAAGCTGTGTTACCGCGATGAGAAGCGGGCGCGTTCCGTCCGGACGGGTAAGTCCCTCTATAGCGGCTTCCATCATTCTGACAGTTCCCGAAGCGTGTAGATTTGTCATATCGACGTCAAGGTGCGAGAGCACGCTCATCGACTTTTTAACGGTATTCGGGATATCGTGAAGCTTAAGGTCAAGGAATATCTTGTGTCCCCTTGCCTTTATCTCGCGAACTATGCTCGGTCCTGCCGCATAGAAAAGCTCCATACCTATTTTTACGTACGGCTTTACGTCTGTAAACTTATCAAGAAATGCCATAACGTCTGCCTTGCTTGCAAAATCACAAGCTATAATTACGTCCTTACCCATCAGTGACTGCCTCCTATTATATCCTTCAAATTTTTAATATTATATCTGTCCATTACCTCGGGCAGCTTTTCTATAATGTCGCGGCAGACAAACGGATCAACCAAGTTTGCCGCACCTATCTCAACCGCACAAGCACCCGCAAGCATCATCTCAATTACGTCCTCGGCAGACGAGACACCGCCCATACCGACGACGGGAATATTGACCGCATTTGATACCTGATATACCATACGCAGTGCCACGGGTAGAATTGCCGCGCCCGAGAAACCACCCATTTTGTTTGCAATTACGGGGCGCTTCGTTCTCAGGTCTATTCTCATTCCGAGAAGCGTGTTTATAAGCGAGATTCCGTCAGCACCCGCTTCTTCACAAGCCTTCGCTATCGACACGATATCGGTGACGTTGGGGGAAAGCTTGATAATTACGGGCTTGGTCGTTACTGCCTTCACGGCACGGGTAACCTCTGCCGCCGCCTCGGGTGACGTACCAAAGGACATGCCGCCTCCGTGGACGTTCGGGCAGCTTATATTTACCTCAAGCCAGCCTACCTCGTCGCATGCGTCAAGCGCGTGGCATGTATACGCATAGTCCTCAAGCGAGAAGCCACTGACGTTTGCCATTACCTTCTTATTAAATACCGCGCGCATTTTAACAAGCTCTTCGGAAATAACCTTCTCAACGCCCGGATTTTGCAGTCCTACCGCGTTTATCATACCCGAAGGTGTTTCCGCAATTCTCGGGGTGGGATTGCCGAAGCGCGCCTCGCGCGTCGTTCCCTTAAAGGAAAACGTGCCGAGTATATTTATATCGTAAAGCTCTGCAAACTCATATCCGTAGCCAAACGTACCGCTTGCAGGGATTATGGGGTTGTCAAGCTCAATACCGCAAAGGTCGGTTTTCAGTCTTTCCATATTATCTCCTCACTGTCCATAACCGGACCTTCCTTGCAAATTCTCTTGTTGCCCGTCAAGGTCTTGCAGGAGCATCCCATACAAGCACCAAAGCCGCAGCCCATACGCTCCTCAAAGCTGTACTGACCTGCCGTTTTGACGGTCTTATTCAAAGCTCTGAACATAGGCTCGGGACCGCAGGTATAGAAAAACGTGTAGTCAAGCGTGCAAAGCACGTCGGTAACAAAGCCGCACGTACCGTAGCTTCCGTCAGCAGTTGCTACGTACACCTCACAGCCGAGTGCCTTGAATTCTTCCTCACCGAAAACGTCGGGCTTCGAGTTAAAGCCTAAGATCACCTGCACGTCCTTGCCCTCGCCCCTCAGCTTCTTTGCAAGGTTGTACATAGGCGGAACTCCCACGCCGCCGCCGATAAGTACGGGGCGCGCGCCGCTTTTCGATGTGTCAAAGCCGTTTCCGAGTCCCGAGAGAGTGTCAAGCACGGCTCCCTCTCGAAGCTCTGCCATAGCACGTGTGCCCGTGCCGACCGTCTTGTATATTATCGTAACGCTCTCCCCGTCGTAATCGTATACCGAAATGGGACGGCGAAGATAGAGCCCGTCAAGCTTTATGTTTATAAACTGACCGGGGGACGTGAGGGCGCTCGTGTCGCCCTCAAGCACCATTTTATATATATCTCTTGCTATTTTTTCGTTGCTTTTAACAGTATAAAAAACCTGTTTCATCATCTAACCTCTAATCAGGAATCTATTGTGGAAACGCAGATGGTCGTCTCTTCAAGGACGTCGAGCAGTACCTTTACCGTATCAAGCGCCGTGAACATCGTGATGTTATTCTCGGTAGCAAGCGCTCTTATCTTGTAGCCGTCGGATGCCGTATGTGCCGAGCCTGCGTCGCTTGTGTTTATAACGTACGCGATATGTCCCTGACGAAGCGCGTTCGGTATCTCGTCGCTTCCCTCGCTTATCTTCTTGAGAATTCTCGTGCGGATGCCGTTTTCCTTTAAGAAGTGTGCCGTTCCGTCGGTAGCCTCAATGTTAAAGCCGAGGTTGTAGAAGCGGCGGATAAGGGGGAGTGCTTCCTCTCTGTCTCCCTTTGCTATAGTTACGAAGATAGTTCCGTAGTTCTGCAAACGCATACCCGATGCCTGAAGCGCCTTGTAAAGTGCGCGGAAGAGCTTGTCGTCGTAGCCTATTGCCTCACCCGTTGATTTCATCTCAGGGGAGAGGTAAGCGTCAAGTCCGCGGATCTTCGAGAATGAGAATACGGGAACCTTTACGTACCATCTCTTCTTTTCCTCGGGGTAGATATCGAATATTCCCTGCTCCTTTAGAGACTTGCCGAGAATTACCTCGGTTGCTATGTCAGCAAGGCTGTAGCCGGTTGCTTTTGAAAGGAAAGGAACGGTTCTTGAAGAGCGGGGATTAACCTCGATAATAAATACTCTGTCGTCACGGTCAACAATGAACTGAATGTTGAAAAGTCCCTTGATGCCGATGCCGAGGCCAAGCTTCTTTGCATATTCAAGTATAGTGCCCTTGACCTTGTTGGAAATCGAGAAGGTGGGGTATACGCTGATAGAGTCGCCCGAGTGGATACCCGTCTTTTCAACAAGCTCCATAATACCCGGAACGAACACGTCTCTGCCGTCGCAGATCGCGTCTATCTCTACCTCTTTACCAATAATGTATTTGTCAACGAGAACGGGCTTATCCGCGTCTATTTCAACCGCAGTTTTAAGATAGTGGCGAAGCTGCTCCTCGTTTGCAACTATCTGCATTGCTCTGCCGCCAAGCACGAATGACGGACGTACAAGCACGGGGTAGCCTATTCTCTTCGCTGCTTCAACGCCCGACTCTATGTCGGTAACTGCCTTGCCCTCGGGCTGAGGAATGTTAAGCGAAAGAAGAAGCTTCTCAAACGCATCGCGGTTCTCCGCCTTGTCTATTGCCGCACAGTCTGTGCCTATTATCTTAACGCCTCTCTTATCAAGCGGCTCCGCAAGGTTGATTGCGGTCTGACCGCCAAGAGAAGCAACTACACCCTCGGGCTTTTCAAACTCGATGATGTTCATAACGTCCTCAACCGTAAGCGGCTCGAAATAGAGCTTGTCCGAGGTCGTGTAGTCGGTTGATACCGTCTCGGGATTGTTGTTGATAATAATAGCCTCGTAGCCCGACTTTTTAATAGTCGATACTGCGTGAACTGTTGAGTAGTCAAACTCAACGCCCTGTCCTATACGGATAGGACCTGCACCGAGAACTATTATCTTTTTCTTGTCTGTGAGAACGCTCTTGTTCTCGTCCGTGTAGGATGAGTAGAAATACGGGATATAGGCGCCCGTGTGAAGCGTGTCCGCCATTCTGTAAACGGGCATAATGCCGTTTGTCTTTCTCAGATTGAAAATATCAAGCTCAGCCGTGTTCCAGAGCTTCGCGATAAACTTGTCGCCAAAGCCCATCGCCTTTGCCGCCTTAAGCGTAGCTATATCGCCCACGTTTGCCTTGAGCAAGTTTTCCATATCTACTATCTTCTTAATAGAGATAAGGAAGTATTCGGTAATCTTGGTTATTTCGTGAAGCTCTTTCGTGGTAGTACCGCGGCGGATAAGCTCTGCTACGGCAAAGATGTTGTCGTCCTTAAACTCGCAAAGGTAAGCTTTGAGCGCCTCATCCGTCATAGAGTCAAACTTCGCGAGGTGGAAGTGGCAAACACCCGTCTCAAGCGAGCGCACACTCTTGAGTAGACACTCCTCAAGATTAGAGCCGATGCTCATTACCTCACCCGTTGCCTTCATCTGCGTGCCGAGCACGTTTGAAGCGGCGGTGAACTTGTCAAACGGGAAACGAGGCATTTTCGCTACGATGTAGTCAAGTCTGGGTGCCGTTGCCGCCGTAGTGTTTGCTATAACTATATCCTCAAGCGCCATACCTACGGCTATCTTTGCCGTAACCTTCGCTATCGGATATCCGCTTGCCTTCGAAGCGAGTGCGCTCGAACGCGAAACTCGGGGGTTTACCTCAATAAGATAGTATTCGCTCGTGGTGGGATTGAGCGCAAACTGCACGTTGCATCCGCCCTCTATCTGAAGCGCCTTTATAAGCTTTATTGCCGAGTCATTGAGCATCTTGTGCTTTTCGTCGTCAAGCGTGAGTATGGGTGCTACAACGAGAGAGTCGCCCGTGTGAACGCCGACGGGGTCGATGTTTTCCATACCGCATATCGTTATAACGTGGTCGTTTGAGTCGCGCATCATCTCAAACTCAATTTCCTTGTATCCGCGAACACTCTTTTCTATAAGAACCTGATGGACGGGGGAAAGCTTGAATGCATTTGTTCCTATCTCGATAAGCTCTGCCTCGTTGTTTGCAAAGCCGCCGCCCGTACCGCCGAGCGTAAATGCGGGACGAAGAACTACGGGGTAGCCTATATGCTCTGCCGCTACCTTTGCCTCATCAAGCGAGTAGGTTATCTCGGAAGGGATAGTAGGCTCGCCGATAGACTGGCAAAGCTCCTTGAAAAGCTCTCTGTCCTCTGCCATCTCGATACTCTTTGAGCTTGTACCGAGAAGCTCGACCGAGCATTCCTTCAATATTCCCTTTTTCTCAAGCTGCATAGCGAGATTAAGTCCCGTCTGTCCGCCGATACCGGGGATTATTGCGTTAGGACGCTCGTAGCGGAGAATCTTTGCGATATATTCAAGCGTAAGCGGCTCCATATATACCTTATCCGCGATAGAGGTATCCGTCATAATGGTAGCAGGGTTAGAGTTGCAAAGCACGACCTCGTATCCTTCCTCCTTAAGAGCAAGGCAAGCCTGTGTGCCCGCGTAGTCAAACTCTGCTGCCTGTCCGATAATAATAGGACCTGAGCCGATTATCATAATTTTCTTTAAGTCTGTTCTCTTTGCCATCTTCTTTGCCTCCGAATATATATTTAAGTGTGTTTTTTACAATGTTCTGTAGACTTTAGTCCTCGTGCGAGTATACTATCTCTCCGCGGACGGCGGTCAAGCAGCATCTGCCGTATACTTGCGCGTTTTCAAACGGCGTTGCTCTGCCCTTCGATAAAAATTCGTCGGGGTTTATTCTATAGGACTCCGTCACCTCAAACACCGTGAGATCGTCCTCTATATCGATGCCGAAGCGCTTTCGTGCGTTTGTGCTCATAAGCTCCGTGAGCCGCTCAAGCGTCATCCTGCCCGTTTTTACAAAGTGAGTATACATAACGGGGAACGCACATTCAAGTCCGACTATACCGAAAGCACTCTTCTCAAGCCCTCTCGATTTTTCCTCTGCCGAGTGAGGCGCGTGGTCGGTAGCTATCATATCTATCGTACCGTCGAGCACACCGCGTATCAGCTCCTCGCGGTCCTCGCGCGAGCGAAGCGGCGGGTTCATCTTCCACTTGCCGTCCTCCTGCAAGTCCTCGTCGGTATATATAAGGTAGTGGGGAGCTGTCTCGCAAGTGATATCCACTCCTCTTGCCTTCGCGTCTCTTATAAGGCGAACACTTTCTTTTGTGGAAATGTGGCAAACGTGATAAGCACAGCCGGTCTCCTCGGCAAGCCTTATATCGCGCTCTATCTGCTTCCACTCGCTCTCCGAGCAGATTCCTCTGTGGCCGTGGGCTTTAGCGTACTCGCCTGCGTGTATGTATCCGCCAAAGAGCAGGTCGTTTACCTCGCAGTGAGCTACTATCATTTTGCCGAGTGCCTTTGCGCGCCGCATTGCCTCGCGCATCATCTCCTCGCTCTGCACTCCTCGTCCGTCGTCGGAAAAGGCACAAACGTACTCCGCCATGCTCTCCATATCGGACAGCTCCCCGCCCGCCTGACGCTTCGTTATTGAGCCGTAGGGATGCACTCGTACCGACGAGTCTGCCTCTATCGCTTCAAGCTGAGGGCGAAGTGTCTCCGGTGAGTCCGGCACGGGATTTAAGTTCGGCATTGTGCAAACGGCAGAGTAACCGCCGCGAGCCGCCGCCGCCGAGCCTGTTTTTATGCTTTCTTTATAAAAAAATCCCGGCTCTCTGAAATGTACGTGCACATCAACGAAAGCGGGAAAAACAATATATTTATCAAAAGAGACGGGTGCTCCATGAGAAGATGACAAATATTCCTTTGCAAGAGCGAAAAGCTCGGTTGCCTTATACGTATTTTTCATCGTCTTCTTCCTTTCCGCAGGGCTTTCTTTACAAAAAAATATCCTGCAACAAGCAGGACGGTCATATAGAGCCTAATCTTCGTAATCAAGGTTAATCTTCACTTGTAAGCACTCGTTTTTGACAACGCCTCTGCATTTCTTTAAGTATACCACACAAGTGCTGTTATGTCAAGGACAAATTGAAAACTAAGAGAAGAAAAACGGCGAAAAAAAGAGAGAGCGTTTTACGGCTGAACAGAGGACTGTTTTCCCAAAATTTCTGTTGCATAGTTTAATACTTTTTTCAAAATATCGCCAATTTTCCTACCTTTGTATGTCTAAAAGTGAGAAATTTAAGAATATTCTCAAAAATTTTTCAATAAGTGTAGAAATTTTGACAAAGTTGTGCTATTATTATTCTGTACGAAAATAATAATTATTATTTACGAAAGGATTTTCAATATGAAAACATCTATTCTTGTCGAGACCTCTGCCCGTCACGTTCATCTGACGCAGGACGACATCGAGACCTTGTTTGGCAAGGGTGCTTCCCTTACCCACAAAAAAGACCTCAGCCAGCCCGGTCAGTTTGCTTGTGAGGAGAGAGTTACTCTCGTAGGCCCGAAAAAGTCCATCCCTAACGTAATCATTCTCGGACCTGCACGTAAGGCTACACAGGTAGAGGTATCATTTACCGATGCACGCACGCTCGGTCTTACCCCGCCCGTAAGAGAGTCCGGTGACGTTGCCGCGTCTCCTGCCGTTAAGCTCGTAGGCCCTGCAGGCGAGGTTGAGCTCACCGAGGGAGTTATAGTTGCAAAAAGACACATCCACCTCACACCCGACGAGGCTGCTGAGTACGGTGTATCCGACAAGCAGATAGTTAAGCTTTCGGTAAAGAACGACTGCCGTTCTACCATATTCGACGACGTTGTAGTACGCGTTAACCCCGCCTTTGCAGCAGCTGCTCACATCGACACCGATGAAGCAAATGCAGCTTGCGCTTTCGGCGTATGCTACGGCGACATCATTCAGTAAGATTTTAATAAATTTAATAAATATTAAAAAATATTATACATAAGGAGAAAACAAACATGATTTACTCAAGCGAAGTAGAAAACATGTGTGTCGTTGCCAAGGGCCCCCACCACGGTCCCGCTCCTATTCCCGAAGAGGGCAAATGGGTAATGGCAAAAGAGATCACAGACATCTCGGCATACACCCACGGTGTAGGCTGGTGTGCACCCCAGCAGGGAGCTTGCAAGCTTTCCCTCAACGTAAAGGACGGTATCATCGAGGAAGCTCTCGTTGAGACTATCGGTTGCTCCGGTATGACTCACTCTGCCGCTATGGCAGCTGAGATCCTCCCCGGCAAGACTCTTCTCGAGGCTCTTAACACCGACCTCGTTTGCGATGCTATCAACACCGCAATGAGAGAGCTTTTCCTTCAGATAGTATACGGACGCAGCCAGTCGGCATTCTCCGAGGGAGGTCTTGTTATCGGTGCAGGTATGGAAGACCTCGGTAAAGGCGAGAGATCCATGGTTGGTACTATGTACGGTACTAAGGCAAAGGGCGTTCGTTACCTTGAGATGACTGAAGGCTACTGCACGAGAATGGCACTCGACGAAAACGACGAGGTTATCGGATATGAGTTCGTATCTCTCGGCAAGATGACCGACTTCATCAAGAAGGGCATGGAGCCGAACGAGGCTTATGAAAAATCCAAGGGTACATACGGTAGATTCAATGATGCTGCAAAGTACATTGACCCCCGTAAAGAATAATTGAGGAGGTAGTGTATAATGGCTAAATTTGAAGGTTACGAAAGACGCGAGGCGAAAATTCTCGCGGCTATAAAGGAATACGGTATCAACTCTATTGACGAGTGTAAGGAAATCTGCGATGCTTACGGCATCGACCCCTACAAGATAGTTGAGGAAACTCAGCCTATCTGCTTTGAGAACGCAAAGTGGGCTTACGTTGTAGGCGCCGCTATCGCTATAAAGAAGGGTTGCAAGAAGGCTTCTGACGCCGCTGCCGCAATAGGTATCGGTCTTCAGGCATTCTGTATCCCCGGCTCCGTTGCAGAAAACCGTAAGGTTGGTCTTGGACACGGAAACCTCGGCGCAATGCTTCTCTCCGACGAGACAGAGTGCTTCTGCTTCCTCGCAGGCCACGAGTCATTTGCTGCAGCTGAGGGCGCTATCAAGATAGCTCTCAACGCAAACAAGGTAAGAACGAATCCTCTCCGCGTTATCCTCAACGGTCTCGGTAAGGATGCCGCTTACATCATTTCAAGAATCAATGGCTTTACATACGTTCAGACCGAATTCGACGCCTACACAGAGGAAGTTAAGGTCGTATCCGAAAAGCCCTTCTCCAACGGCCCCCGCGCCGCTGTTAAGTGCTACGGCTCGGATAACGTTCCCGAAGGCGTTGCTATCATGAGACTCGAGAACGTAGGCGTTTCTATCACAGGAAACTCCACTAACCCCACCAGATTCCAGCACCCCGTTGCAGGAACCTACAAGAAGTGGTGCACCGAGAACGGCGTTAAGTACTTCTCTGTTGCTTCAGGCGGCGGTACGGGTAGAACTCTCCACCCCGATAACATGGCTGCAGGCCCCGCTTCCTACGGCATGACAGATACTATGGGACGTATGCACTCCGACGCTCAGTTCGCAGGCTCGTCCTCCGTTCCCGCTCACGTTGAAATGATGGGTCTCATCGGCGCAGGTAACAACCCCATGGTTGGTATGACTGTTGCTGTTGCAGTTGCGATTGAGGAAGCTTCTAAGTAAGAAAAAACCTCATTTTAGATCAAAAAATCATATTTTTTAGGGCTTTCGGTGCAAATCGAGAGCCCTTTTTCCATACAAAGAAAAATCCACGAGCCCGAAAATCCACGTAAAATCCACGGCGGGCTAAAATGTGGATTTTTTCTTTTCAAATCCGCGCTCACCCCCTCCAAATCTGCCGTAACGAATTGACAAAAGCCGTTTTTTTATGATATAATTATCATGCCACATAGTTTAATCAACGTTTTTTCAAGAGGAGAGCTCTCTATTTTTGTAGAGGGTTTTGTAAACATACCCATTTTCCGTATTTGTCAGTTTGAATTTGGTAAAAATGCAAATTCCGCTGATAAATACGGGAGAGTAATCCTTATTTGTTGATAAATTGTGTAGCGCAATAGGAGTTTGCATTTTTCGGGTGTGGCTTCTATTGAGGTCTCACCCTTTTTATTTTCTAAAGGAGTTAAGTTATGGCATTAAAGACAACATTTTTAGATAAAAAATTTGAATTTTCTGATGACCTAATTAAGTATTTGAATATTCTTGAATTAACAGTATCGGCGCATTCTGAATTATACGACTATTTTGTCAAAAAAGTTGCCAATAAGACAATATATATAGACGATATAACTCCCGAACTTCGCAGGCAAGCAGAAAAATACATAGTTCTTCTCTGCGAAAATGGTGTTTATACGAGAACGGTTGAGGAATGTATAAACCAATCACAAGGCTACACTTTAGTAAGTTCCACTATAGATTTAGCAGTTGAGAAAATGATAAATATATTGTCAGATGAAATTGACGAATATTCACGCGGATTGGATATGGCACAAGCGGAAGCCGAGTCGAAAGTCACAGGTTCGGGAGTAAGTGTATGGTCAAGTAGTTTTACTACACTAGCCACCTATGCCGCTGTCGATTATCTTACAGCCAAAGGCCAAATAAAAAAAGCGCAATCGGAATTTCAAACACAAATCAGCAAAGTTGAAGCGGATGCTCACAATAGAAGCGAACAGCGCAAAGCACAATATATCAAAGATACTTATCTACCAAATATGTTTAATGCACTTGGTATATTTGTATTTTCTATGATGGATAATTGTCTTTCTGATATGAGTGAAGTAGGAAGTTTTGACTCATCGGTGCTTAAGTATGTGAATATGAAAAAATCAGGTGAACTGTTAAAAAATCTGTCCTTGTCAAATAATGCTGAATCAGTGCTGATGGCTGCTTATGAGGTGTGTCCATTTAATATGCAAATATATATTGAATGTGCGACAAGAGGCTGGTTTTCAAAGGATATGCTTTCATTTTTAAGTCGTATAGGCAAAAAAGAAGCGTTCGAAGCAGAAATTAAAAAGCTGTATGCAAAATTTCTTAGCAAAGCCAGAGAGTGCGGTTCAGACGATTTTATATCATTACTACAAGATACAAAAATTATAACCGAGGTTTTGTCTTTAATCAGTAATAAACCTACAGGATATTATTATAAAGATTTAGGAAAAACAGTATATTTAAGCATAGTAAGTCAATATGACAATTTGAAAAATTACATTCAAAATGACGCATTGCGATATAAATGGTATAAAAAATTTGCAGATGATGATATTATTGCTATGACCGCTGAACAAGTAAAAGATATTGTTCGTGCTGAAGTGTACAACATTTCCACCGATGATGTTTTTTCTGCACTTATAGATATTTGCGAATATTCCGCACTCCTAACCGAAATATCACATCACGACATGCCAAAAGCTGAAATAAGTAAATCGAACATTGATGAGTACTATGCAGAATATTGCGCTGAGCTTATATCAAACTGTTTGCAAAATGTAAAGCAATCTATCAAAGAAAGAAAAGCCGCCCAAGAAAAGATTGCAACAAAAAATAAAAAGATTAAAGAAGTAGGCGAAAGGAAGAAAAAACATTTCAAGTCATTTATAATTCTGTTTCTTGCTGTTATATACGTAATACCGATTACCATTCATTTAATCCAAGTTGCTAGCTACGAATCTGCTGTTCAAGAGGAAATATCAGCCATTATCACGAAAAATTTGCGTAAAGAGTTAGCAGATGTCAATTCCTATGCATCGGAGATTGAACTGCAAAATAGATTTACAATCAACTCAATAGAGTTCTACAAGAGCAAACACTCGGGGGATATTTACCATATTGTGCCCAATGTAACTTTTTATAGCACCACAAGTGGCACTTGGAAAGTAACTGGGAGATTAGCTGTAGGTGATATCATTGACGGTGACTCCAATATTGATGCTCCGGTTGGAGTATCTGCAAGGCATCCATTTATTAACGGAAACGCTATAATCATAGAAGCAGATGGCAATAAGCTTGAAGCACTATGGTTTGATAACTATAATGACAACGGCTTATATGAGAAAGCAAACATCTATGTTTCAGGTTCTTTAATTATGTGGTATATTCTCTTTGCTATTGCTCTGTTCACAGCATATAAACTTGTAGTCATACAAATAAGTAAGAAGATTGACGAAAAGACTTTGAAACTTTGTGCCGAAGCTATACCAAACATTATCATATCAGATATTAGTTCTTGACAAAACTTCTCTAAAATGGTATAATTAAACACACAAAAGTTTCATTTTAGAGGCGGAGTTAAATTTGACGGCTTGCCGACAAATTGCCGACATCTGTACAAATGAGTCCAAGAATCTCGTAATGATGCTAAGTTATACTTACGCTCAAAGCCCTTGGCAGAGCAACAAAAAAGTGCATATGGAGATGCCTATAAATGACACGAAATGACAGCATAAATAAAACCAAAGCAAAAGGTAACAACCCGCAGGTTTAGTATGACTGTAGCAGTTGCCGTTGCTATCGAAGAGGCCGGCAAGTAATCAATAAAATCAATCATAAAACGAGCCTCGGGAATCCCGAGGCTCGTTTTGACAGTATGGGTGAATTTCATTTTATGTACGAGCATAGCGAAAAAGGGGAAATCCTTTTACAAAAGACTTCCCCGTACCCTTTTTCAAAACTTTTATAAAACACAAAACGGACACGCCGCAACAGAGCTTTTTGTTGCGGCGTGTCCGATGTTTGTTTTAATGTTCATCTGTCTGTATAAATTCTGCAATGTCTTCGAGACGGCAATTCAATGCGGAACAAAGCTTTGAAAGTGTTTTTGTTTCAATATTCTCGTTTGCTTTAAGACGTCTGATTGTCTTACTGTCAATTCCGCATTTTTCTCTTAATTTGTACGTTGAAAAGCCCTTTTCTTCCATCGTTACCCATAATTTATCAAAAACTATCATAATAATCCCCCTTGACACTTTATATTATGGGGGTTATAATCTTAAATATTAAGGGGATATAATCCCCATATATGTGAGGTTGTAATATTATGATTAAAAAAGTAGTAATTGCAGGATGTAGAAATTATAATAATTATGAAGAGGCAAAAGAGTATATCGACTTTTGTCTATCTGAAATCCGGAAGGAAAACACTATTGTTATTATTTCGGGCGGTGCTGTCGGTGCTGATGCTCTTGGAGAGAGATACGCAAAAGAGAATGGTTTTAAAATTGAAAAACACCCTGCCGATTGGAAAACATACGGCAGAGGTGCAGGACCGATACGAAACAAGCAAATGGCAGAGGCAAGTGATTTTGTAATTTGCTTTTGGGACGAGGAAAGTAAGGGTACAAAGTCAATGATAGACTATGCAAAAAAGTGCAATAAACCTGTTAAAATAAAAAAGATATGAAGAAGCAGCAAAGCAAGAGACTTTTGCAAGGTTTTATAACTTTGTAAAAATTTTATCGCACAAAAATCAATAAAAAAATCGGACACATCATTTTTTCGTGTTTTGCACGGTGATGTGTCCGATTTTTTTGTTTTTACAGGCTGGCCTCGAAGGATTTATAAAGCTCATCGGAAAGAGTTTTCATTCTGTTGACATCGGTTTTGTTTACCTGTCTGTCGTATGTGAAAAGTCCGTTCGTCTCGTCCTCAACGTCGCTGACCTGCGTAAGAACTGCGGCTGAAAGTCCGCTTTCTGTGATGGCGGGAATTATCTCGTCACGGTAGAGTGCTTCGAGTGCCGACATAAAGGCATCCTTGGTATCGAAAAATCTATAACCGTAGGTTTTGTCAAGATTGAAGGAGTGGTCGCGAAGCTTGCAGGAATATCCGCCGAACTCCGAGAGAACAAGGGGTCTTTTGGGGTGTGCTGTGAGCTCTATTTTCTTAAAATATACGTGTTCGCTTACAACATCACTCTTTTTCTCGGCAAACCACCCCGATGTGCTGTCCCATACACGAGTGCCGTCAAGGCTTTTAAGCTCGTCATACAAGCGGTCTGCGTCGTACTGTCCCCAGCCCTCGTTGAATATCGTATAATATACGACGGCGGGGTGATTGTAAAGTGTCTCGACGGTTAGCGACGCGTCACGCTCAAAGGCTTCGCGCCGGAGCTTTGATGCACGGTGGCTCACACCTTTTTTCATGCCGACAGTAGGCAGTGCGGTGTCTATCAAAAAGCTGTATTTTCCGCTATTGACCATATCCTGAAAAACAAGCATGCCGTACTTGTCGCAGTAATAATAAAAGAGCTCGGGCTCTATCTTGATGTGCTTGCGGAGCATATTGAAGCCGAGAGCCTTCGTGTTCATAATATCAAACAAATATCCCTCGGGTGTTGCAGGGAGATATATTCCGTCGCTGAAATACCCTTGGTCAAGAAGTCCGTGGCAGAAGATCGGCTTTCCGTTAAGTGCGATATAGCTTTTTTGGTTTTCCGAGACTATCGAGACTGTGCGCAAAGCAAAATAAGAGCTTATTTTGTCCTTGCCCGAGCTTAAAGTAAACTCGTAAAGATAAGGATTATCGGGGGTCCAAAGAATAGGATCGTCTATAGAGAGAGTTATGCTGTCGCCCGAGTAGCGACGTTCACATACACCGCTCGGCAGCTTTATCTCAATTAGCTTTTCATCCTCTCCGCCCGCAGTATCTATCGTTACGCTATCAAGCGCAGGCGTGATACGCAGGGAGGTTATGTAGTTTTTGGGTACACTTTCAAGCCAAACGGGCTGCCATATTCCACTTATCGGAGTGTACCACATACCGCCTCGCTTTTTTCGCTGTTTTCCGTACGGAAGCTCAACGTCGGTTGCGTCTTCGACCTCAACTATAAGCGTGTTTTCACCGTCTGTGAGCGATTTGGTAATATCGAATGAAAATGGAAGATATCCGCCTGTGTGCTCTCCTATAAGCTTTCCGTTAAAATAAACACTCGCCTTTTGGTCAATTGCGCCAAAGTGTATAATTACCTTGCCGACGTCAAAGCCGTCCGTGAGCGAGAAAGTCTTTTTGTATACGTAGCGCTCGCCGCGGTGAAGCTCTCTCTCTATTCCCGAAAGTCTCGATTCGGGCGGGAAAGGAACCCTAATACTTCCGAGGGACTTTTCTTTACCGTTCTTTTTTACCGATAGCTCCCATTCTCCGCAAAGAGAGATATATGAGTCACGCTTCATCTGAGGCCTTGGATATTCTTCTGTCCACGAGGATGCAGAGGAGTCCTCAAAAGGAGTTTTCAGCACCTTTTGGAGTCGGGGCTTTTGAAACTTCAAGATAAAGATAAGAATGATAACGGCAACGAGAGCCGCAATAAGTGCCGCAAGGAAGATGTCAGCGGTCGGTACGAAGGAGGTAGTTCCGTCGTTTCCGACGATTGTTTGAGCTCCATCAAGCACGCTCTTGCCGATAAACGGACCGACAATACCGGGAATCAGCACCTGCGAGAAGATGCGAACCCCCTGAAACATCCCCGCCCTTCCTTCCGGGATAAGATCGCGTATTTTTGCTCCGAACACCGCCATTCCCGCAAGATATCCGCACATCATAAAGAGTGAGCCGATAAACACGGGTGCCGTCGAGCGAGTAAAATAAAGGATAACAAATCCCGCGCAGAGCCAAGCAAGAGAAATAAAGGACGAGAGGGTAAATCCACGCTTATCGTAGACCTTACCCCATATTGCCGTCACACCCGAGGCTATGATGATAGCGGGAGCCATAATGAAAACGTAGTCAGCCATACCGAGAGAGACCTCGTAGTATATGATAAGATATGGCATAAATATCTGTATTGAGATATTAAAAACGATAAAACAGAACAGTGACATATAAAGAGCAAGGTTAGAGCTTACGGTTGACGGCAGAAAGCCGTAAATAACGTTTTTGAAATAACCGCTCCCCGACGGCGAGAGCTTTGGCTCGTCGATTATAAATAATCCGATGATACCGATAGCCGTGACTAAAATTCCAATTATCGCAAATATCAAGCTCCAGCTTGCAGATGAGTCAAGGTCAAACGCCATAAATCCGCCGAATACCGCAAGGATAGCCACAAGCGGCATCATAGCGTTGATTCCCTCAGCTGCTCCGCGGCTTTTACTGTCAACGATGTCCGTAAGCCATGCGTTAAAGGCGGCATCGTTTGCGCTTGAGCCGAAGAAGGTCATAACACAGTCAAGAATTATTACAAGAGAAACTCCCAGACTTGCAGCGGAGATGGCAGCAGGAAAGAGCGCTTCTATTATATCAAGGCGCACAAATACAAACGAGATTATAGAAATGCCCCATAGGATATACCCCGCGCATATAAACAGCTTTCGTTTGCCTATTCTATCCGAAAGTGCGCCGATAAACACCGTAGTCAACGTTGCAGATACTGCACTTGCCGCAACCATAACCGAGATATCGGCAGCCGAGGCATTGAAAACCTTGTATATGAATACGTTGAAATACATATTCTCAACAACCCACGCTATCTGACCTATGAGGCTGAAAAGCGTGAGCGCGCACCAGAACTTTGGCGACAGCTTTTTTTCCATAATCGTCCTCCGGGAAATTTTTATTCCGTTGACATTCTATCATATCCGCAGGGGAATGTCAACGAAATGGAAGCAATATGAATCCAATTAAAAAGGATATCCCCAAGGCACAACAAAAAAGATGCAGGCCTTACGAGGGTTCTCATAAGGATGTTTACAAATTGTAGGGACCGGCGTCCTCGACGGTCCGTGACACATAAATTTCGGCAGAGATATTGTTTTCTCTGCCGATTTGTGTTATAATGGGGTTAACGAAAAGCCTCTCCCTTTGGGAGAGGTGGCGGCGAAGCCGACGGAGAGGGTTAGATTATGGAATGAAACGCCCTCTCACCCGCTATCGCGGGAGCTCTCCCAAAGGGAGAGCCTTAGGATGCGCGCAACTTTAGGGGTATGGGCTTTGTCCTGTGCCTTTGTAATACAAAGGCGAAACTGGCGATA
>JAZORU010000008.1:0-8812 GCA_045656765.1 Eubacteriales bacterium | reverse complement strand
TTGCTTCCTGGATGTATGGAACAGTTTGCGGAATCAAGCCCGACGAGGAAAATCCGGGATATAAGAATATAAAGATAGCTCCCGTGCCGAACGAGTGTCTTGACTACGCTTATGCCGAGCTTGACACGAAGCACGGAACTATAAAGAGCGGCTGGAAGAAGACCGAGTGTGGCTTTGAGATATCCGTAACCGTGCCCGAGGGTGCCACTGCCGATATAACGGTCGGCGGCAAAACCGAGCACGTATGCGGCGGCGAGTACGTATATAACGTGTAACGAGAAGTCGAAAGTAAAAGAATAAAGGCAATAAACCGAAAAAAGAGCAGACAACGTCTGCTCTTTTTTCTCGCGGGTGTGCTGCAACACCCGTCTGTTTGCGAAAAAGTTTCGCAAAAAAAGACTTTTTAGGTATTGCTTTGCATCCTCCGTTGTTTTATACTAACTATATACGGTGAGCAAAACCGCAGGTATAACGGTTTTGTTTGCCCGTAACGGCTTATTTTGCTTGTCTGATAGACAGTTGAAGCAAGAAAGATTGAAAGGTAATTTTGCTTTATGGAGAACAGTATTAACACACACAACGGTACGCCCATAAAAAACATAACTATCTCGGGCAATAATATTGCCGAGTACGTTATAGTATGCAACAAGGAAAGCGAAGCCGAGCTTGCATTGGCGCAGAAGCTTGCAGACGCTCTGTACTCTCAGGCGGGAGTATCGCTTGAAATCAAAAATGAGGCAGGAGAGGGAGCAAAGAAAATAGTGCTTTCTCTGACCCCCGACACGAAAAAGCCCTGCTACACCGTTAAAACGGAAGGGGAGGACCTGAACTTAGGCGGAAGCAGCGAAAAGCTTCTCGGTGAGGCGGTCAAGTATATACTGAGAGAGCATCTCGGATACCGTCTTGTGTATGACGGTGGCGATTTTCTTGAAACGCCTGAGACTGCTGCTATCGAAAACGAGGACGTGTGCGTAACCTATAACAGAATAAACAGGCTTACGCTTGCGGGACGCGATATAGCTGAGTTTGTAATTACCTACGAGGCTGCGGATAAGCCGTCGGTCGTTTATGCGGCAGAGGAGCTTCGCGATTTTATATTCAATACTACGGGAGCTACGCTTGCAATCGAGACAGGAGCCGTTTCGTGCAAGCCGCAGATAAAGCTAAGCTACAACGAGGATATGGTTGAGAGCTTCTCTCTTAAGACTGTTGACGGCGATCTTATTATCACGGGCGGCAAGAGGGGCGTGCTTTACGGAGCGTACAAGTTCCTTGAAAAATATATTGGCTGGATATTCCTTCCGACCAAAAACGCGCTTTTGTGCGAGGCGGACACTCTTGACGTAGGCGAGATAGATTACGAGTTTGAGCAGCGCTTCGATTTCAGAGCGCCGTTCTGGTGCGCGGCGTCTTATAACGATTTTGCCGCAAAAAATATGATAAACCACAAGGATGGCAGGGATGCGTTCACGGCACAGTACGGTGGCTTTTTCGGAGTTACGGGACGCCCGTACCACACCTTTGGAGAGCTTCTCGGAGACCCGTCGAATCAAGCGTCTATCGCGCCAAATCCCTGTATGTATGAGGATGGCATATACGAAAGAATGCTTGATGGAGTATACAGAGTGCTTGAGGCTAATCCCGATGCAGATATTATTTCTGTTTCGGCAAACGACTCGGGCTTCTGCAAGTGCGACAGATGTACGGGAAAAGACATCGGAGGAAATACTACCGACGGACTTCTCGGACTCGTTAACCGCATAGCCGATGCAGTAAAGGTGGATTATCCTAAGCTCAAGATACATACGCTTGCATACGGTGATACGCAGGCTATACCGAAGGTGAATATGCCGCGCGACAACGTTATAGTTCAGCTTTGCTCTATCAGATGCTGCTATCAGCATCCCTTCGAGGACGAGTGCTGCGATGCAAACGTTGAAATTATGCGCGATCTCAAGAATTGGGCAAGCGTTTGCCGCAATCTTTATATGTGGGATTACACCTGCGACAGCTTTTATTACTTCGCAACGTTCCCGAACTTCGACGTTATAAAGAAGAATATAAAGACTTTTAGTAAATACAACGTCCGCGGAATATTTGAGCAGGGTAACGCTCACCACGTTCACGGTGAATTTGGAGATCTTCGCTGTTTCTTGCTTGCAAAGATTATGGAGAATCCGGATATGACCGATGCTGAATACGACGCACTTATAAACGACTTTATGCGCGTTTACTACGGTCCCGGTTGGAAGTATATAAGAGCATATTTCGACTTCCTTCTCGAAAGCTCCGCCAAAATGAGCCACTTCGGCATTTATGCAAAGCCCGAGGCGATGTACTGCGGCGAGGATTTTATTAAGAGAGAGACTGAGGTAGACTCTTGGTTTGATGCAGCTGAAGCGGCGGCTACCGACGACAGAGAGCTTCTGCAGATAAGAACGCTTCGTACCTCGTATAAGTATCTTAAGCTCTTCTTTACCTATCCTTACGTAATGGAGCACGGCACCGAAGAGGAAAAGGCGGCAAAGAGACAGGAGAGTGCCGACACCTTTGACGAGCTTGTTCGAGAGAACATCCGTTTGTGCGACGTACATCCACCGCTTGGCGACGTTGAGAGAGAGTACGGAGTCAAAAGAGACGTGCATCCGAGAAAGTGGACGCCGAGCGAGCATAAGCTCGATGGCCTCTCAGATCACGGCATGCCCGGCTCTGACGATGACTACAGAAGAGACTCAAGGGCGGTAACGGGAGACGAGATATATTCAAACGAACGATAAAGCCAAGGACTTAAAAAAGAGCAGAAAAAAAGAGAGATTACTCTCTTTTTTTCTTGAATTTTACAAAATACTACTATCCAACTATTGACAACGAGGGCGTTGTGATTTAAAATAGATACGTATGAAAAAATGGACGCGCGTGATTATCTTCTCGCGGTGCGAATAGAATAAATATAATGAATTATATAGAGGTGTTATTATGAGAATTTACGTTTGCAAAACCTACGAGGATATGTCAAAGAAGGCGGCTGATACAATGAGCGCACAGCTCATCCTGAAGCCCGACAGCGTGCTCGGACTTGCTACAGGCTCCTCTCCCTTGGGAATGTATGCAGAGCTTGCTAAAAGATGCGAGGAGGGTACTATAAGCTTCCGCGAGGCTAAGAGTGTAAACCTTGACGAGTACTGCGGACTTACTGCAGACAACGACCAGAGCTACTCTTATTTTATGCATAAGAACCTTTTTGATAAGGTTGACATTTTAGAGGAGAACGTAAATCTTCCCGACGGAACGAACCCCGACGGTGCAGGTGAGTGCGCGAGATACGATGCGCTTATCGCTTCTATGGGCGGAATCGACATGCAGCTTCTCGGAATAGGCCTCAACGGACATATAGGCTTTAACGAGCCTGCCGACCACTTCACTCTCGGAACGGTACATATCGCACTTACCGAGAGCACCATTCAGGCAAACTCTCGCTTCTTTGAGACTCTTGACGAGGTTCCGCGCTACGCGTATTCGATGGGATGCGGAAGCATTATCAGCGCAAAGAAGATAATCCTTATCGCAAACGGCAAGAACAAGGCAGAGATTCTTGAAAAGGCGTTCTTCGGCCCTGTTACGCCGAACGTACCTGCGTCTATTCTTCAGCTCGTGTCTGATAAGGTATACGTTTTCACGGATGCAGAAGCAGGCGAGATAATGGCGAAGAACCACCCGAATGAAGTTACGGTACTTTAATAACTGCATAATACAAAAGGAGCAGACACAACGTCTGCTCCTTTTCTTTATGCAACAACCGCCCGCACAAATTTTGTGCGGGCGGTTTTCGCTTTAACGCTTATTTCGTTTTAGCTTATGCTCTCTCTTTTAAAATCTTCTCTTCGTAGTCTTTTACGTCGCTTATGTAGTTTACGGGAAGCGACTGACGGCGGAGATACTCAGCCCAGACAGCACCTACGGGAAGCATCTTGCAAAGCTCGTGCATAACCATAAGCTCGGTGAAGTTAGCCTCGTCCTGAAGCTTCTTCAGCTCTGCGTGAGGCATAAGCATTGCGGAAAGCAGTGCCGCTTGCATTGCGCGGTTACCTGTAACGAGCGCGGAGATTCTGTTGATGCTTGCATCGAAGTAGTCAAGACCAATCATAACTCTCTCGGTTGCGTCGTTGCGGACGATTTCCTTTGCTATTTCCTTCGTTTCGTCGTCGAGGATAAGAACGTGGTCACTGTCCCATCTTACGCCTCTCGTAACGTGAAGAGCAACTTTATCGTGGAAGGTAAGCATCGACGGGATCTTGTCGCTTACTACTTCGGTCGGATGATAGTGGCCGTTGTCAAGCAGGCAGCAGATGCCGTTGAGTGCCGCGTAGTTCTGGTAGAACTCGCTGTTTCCTACGGTGTAGCTTTCAACGCCGATTCCGAAAACCTTGCTCTCAACCGCTACGATAACCTTTTTCTTGTCATAGCCGCAAGCGAGTATCTTATCAAGCGAATCCTTGAGTCTCATTCTGGGAGAAAGTCTGTCTGCGGGAACGTCCTTGTAGCCGTCGGGTATCCAGATGTTCATGGATACGGGGCTGTTCATCTCGTCTGCGAAATACTCGGAGATGCGGATGCACGCGATGCAGTGCTTTATCCAGAAGTTACGGATGCTCTCGTCGGGAGATGAGAGGGAAAGTCCGTCCTTCATATTCTTGTGTGAGAACATAGTGGGGTTAAAGTCAATACCGTCAAGTCCCTGTTCCTTTGCAAATGCTACCCAAGGAGCGAAATGCTTCGGCTCATACGCGTCTCTGTCAGCGGTGTCGCCGTTAAGAACGGCGTAGCAAGCGTGAAGGTTAAGGCGCTTCTTTCCGGGCATAAGCGAGAACGCTTTTGCAAGGTCAGCTTTAAGCTCGGCAAAATTGCGTGCGCGTCCGGGGTAGTTACCCGTTGTCTGAATGCCGCCCGTGAGAGAGTCAGAGCCCTCGAAGCCCATAACGTCGTCTCCCTGCCAGCAGTGCATTGAGACCGGGATCTCTGCGAGCTTAGCAAGTACTGCCTCGGTGTCTATACCGAATTCTGCGTACTGCTCTTTAGCTTGTGTGTAAAAATCTTTCATTTTGATGCCTCCATTTGTACTTTCAGATTTCCGATAGCGGTTGCTTCGATAGGAAGTGCAACGACCTCAATATCGCAAAGCTGCTCGGTTAATTTATTAAGGTATACGTTTTTCGCTCCGCCGCCCACTATATAAAGGCGCTCGTATTTCTGACCTGTCAGCTCGGAGAGCTGAGCAAGTGCGTTTTTGTAGCTGTTAGCAAGGCTGAGATGTGCGCTCTTGAAGTAGTCCGCAGGCTCTTTGGGGGCGTCTGCCTCGTCAAAGTAGGTGCGGAACGCCTCTGCCATGCTCTTGGGTGCGAGGAAGCGCGGGTCTGTCAGGTCTACCACGCCCTCGTAGCTGCTCGCCATTCCCATTTCCATAACGCCGTCGAAGGTCTCGTCGGGGAAAAGCTCTGCCTTGAGGTTGTTTATTACCCACATTCCCATAATGTTCTTAAGATATCTTATGTAGCCGATACCGCCCTCGTTTGAGTAGTTTGCGGCGTGGCTTTCCTTGTTTGTGATAGCATTCGGCACCTTTGCGCCGAGAAGCGACCATGTGCCCGAGGATATAAACGGATTGTCTCCCTCTATCGGAATACCTTCAACCGCGCTTGCCGTGTCGTGCGACGCGCAGAGAAGCACCTTCGTCTGTCCGCCTACGTACGCGCTTACCTCGTCGCTGAGATTGCCTAAGTAACTTCCGGGTGCAACAGGTTTATCGAAGAGGCGGGTGGGAAGTCCGAGCGCGGAGAGGATATCTCCGTCGTAGTCCTCGCTCTCGGTGTTGATAAGTCCCATCGTGGTTGCATTCGTGTATTCGTGCGCCTTGACACCTGTGAGCTTGTATGAAAGATACTCGGGAATCATCAAAAAGTCACTCGCCCCGTCAAGTCTTCCTGCGAGCTTATCAACGTAGAGCTGATAGATCGAGTTGAAGGGCTGGAACTGTATTCCCGTTTTTTCGTAAAGCTTCTCAGGCGATACAAGCTCGTGCACGCGGTCTATGACCTCTTGTGTACGGCTGTCGCGGTAAGAGTAGACGGGCATTATAGTCTTGTCACCGTCAAGCAGCACGTAGTCAACACCCCAGGTGTCGATAGCGACGCTTTCAATGGATTCGTATTTTGAGAAGGCAATTTTGATACCTTCCAATACGTTTTTGGTAAGCCCCTCGATATCCCAGACGAGATGTCCGTCAAGCTCGGTAACGCCGTTTTTGAAACGGTAAATCTCGTCGGATACGAGCGCACCGTTTTCCATATGGCCGACGATATGGCGTCCGCTTGAAGCGCCAATGTCTACTGCAAGATAGTATTTGCTCATGTTTCTCCCTCGTTATCTTAATATGAAATAAACTATAATAACATAATTATACAAGTATATAATATCATATTTAATCGTTCTGTGCAATAGAATAATGAAAAAAACAAGGCGAATTTGAAAAAACAACCGCCCGCAACCGCAAAAAAGCGTTGTTTAACTATTTTTTCTTTTTTTATGGGAAACCCCAAAAAACAAAAGTCAAATTTTGTAGAAAATTACATATTGAATTGTATTATATACTTGTTGTATAATATAATTTGGGAGAAATCGGATTTTCTCCACGTTTTAACAAAACAAAAAACAGGACGTCAAAAGAAAAGGAGACGACTATGCAGCTATTGGCAAGCCTTATATGGCTTCTTGCAGGTGTCGGCGTATTTATCGTCGGTATGAACTTTATGAGCGATGCGCTTGAGAAAAGTGCGGGCGCGGGAATGAAGCGAATGCTTGAGAAAATAAGCAACAACCGCTTCTCGGGAGTAGGCATCGGTGCGGGTGTTACCGCAATTATCCAGTCCTCGTCTGCAACGAGCGTTATGGTAATCGGTCTTGTAAACGCAGGCGTTATGACGCTTATGCAGGCAACACCCATTATCATGGGCGCGAATATCGGTACGACTATCACGGGCGTGCTCGTAGCTCTCAAAAACGACTATTTCAATATGGCGATGTATATGCTTGCGTTTGCGGGTGTTATGATGGGATTTGCCAAAAAAGAAAAGGTCAAGATAGCGGGCTTGCTTTGCTCGGGACTCGGTCTTATATTCGTAGGGCTTAACATTATGAGCAGCGAAGAGGCGTTCGGAAATCCTCTCGTTGAGGATATGTTTACCCAGATTTTCAGTAAAATCAACTTCCCGCTGCTTCTTATTTTGGTAGGAGTTATATTTACCGCGCTTATCCAAAGCTCGTCGGCAGCTACGGGTGTCGTAATTACAATGGTAGGGGCGAGCGTTCTTCCGCTTGACTTGGCACTCTTTATAGTTCTCGGTGCTAACATAGGTACCTGCGTGACAGCACTTCTTGCGGCAGTGGGTGCAAACACAAATTCCAAGAGAGTTGCGCTTATACACTTTACCTTTAACGTGATAGGAACGGTGCTCTTTACTGCGTTGATATGGATATTTAAAGAGCCTGCGGTGAATTTCCTCGTGTCAATGTTCCCGGGGGATGACGCGATGTCGCTTCAGATGCGAGTGTCTTTCTTCCACGTTGTGTTTAACGTAACGACTACTCTGTTGCTCCTGCCGTTTGTCCGTCTGCTCGTCAAATATTCCTGCGCGGTCATAAAGGACAAAAAAGAGGATGCGGAGACGCTTTCCCTCAAATACGTCGACGACCGACTTCTCTCTACACCCCCCGTTGCGCTTATGCAGGTGAAAAAGGAAATGGACTATATGCTCTCGCTCGTTGAAGAGAACACCCGCCTTTCCTTCGCTGCTATGGAAACAGGGTCAGCCCAGCACGGCGAGACTATTCGCAAAAACGAGGCAATAATAGACTTTACGAACGGCGCTTTGACCAAGTTCTTGATAAAGCTCTCGGCGGTTGCGACCGAGCACGACGAGAAGATAATAGGCTCGTATTTCCACGTTCTCAACGACCTTGAGAGAATAGGCGACCACGCTGAGAATTTCCACGAGATTGGCGTTGAGATGATAGAGAAGAACATTTCCTTCTCGGAGCGCGCACGCGGTGGAATTATCGATATGCGCGACACGGCGCTTGAGATGTTTAGTATATCGAAGGATGCTTTTGAAAATCTTAACCGCGAGCATCTGCCGCAGCTTACCGCTCTTGAGGAGCGCACGGATGCTATGAAAAAGGAGCTTATCGCAGGCCACTTCGCCCGTCTTGCCGAGGGGAATTGCTCGGTTGACGTAAGCCCGTATTATTCATCGGTCATAGTCGGACTTGAGCGTGTTGCCGACCACCTTGTAAACGTCGGCTACAGTATAGTAAACCCCACAGGCTCTCAAAAGGAAGGCTAAAGCAGCCCTTTCCGAGACAGCGCAAAGAAGCGATTTGCTCTTTGTATGTGATAAATACGTAATTAAAAAAGGACGGTATTTTTCCGTCCTTTTTTGCTGCTGATTGCTTGAACGGGATAACAGTAGCACCCGTCTTGTTCGCGGGCGCACCGCAACAACGGTCTTTTCGATAAAGTCCCTTTCCCGCGTCATTCTTAAGTGACACCCCAAAACTTGTTTTGGTTGGTGGAACTTTAAGTGAGACTCTAAATCTTTGATTTAGTCAGTCGAACTTATGCATGCGCAGTCGTAATGCATGCGAGCGAAGCGAGTCGTAGAACGGAACGCAGTGAAGTGAAGAATCTTATTATCAGCAAACATTCTTTTATAAAAAGAAAATGGTGCGGCAGAGAGTGTGCGGAGGAAATGGTACGGGG
>JAZORU010000007.1:0-38952 GCA_045656765.1 Eubacteriales bacterium | reverse complement strand
CACCTTTTTTGTTAATATTTACTTTAGATCAGGTCAAGCGTGTCGATGACGTACTGACCGAACTCGGCGCAGGTAGCGCCGTCGCGGTTACCCGTGACCTTGTATTTTGCGCCGTCTGCCGTGCATATTTCCATAGCGCGTGCGAGCTTATCCGCCTTATCGGGCATACTGATATGGCGAAGCAGCATTTCAGCCGCCTTGATGATACTTGAAGGATTAGCGTAGCCGCCGATGCCTTCCTCTATCATACGGGGGGCTGAGCCGTGGATAGCCTCAAACATAGCGTATCTGTCGCCCGTGTTCGCGCTTCCCGCAGTTCCGACACCACCCTGGATCTGAGCCGCCTCGTCGGTGATGATATCACCGTAAAGGTTAGGCAGGATAAACACCTGGAACTTCGAGCGGATAGCCTCATTTACGAGGTTTGCCGCCATGATATCTATATACCAGTCCTCTACCTCGATGCCCGGATAATCAGCCGCTACCTCGCGGCAGATGCGGGCAAACTTTCCGTCCGTCTTTTTCATTATATTGGCTTTTGTAACTATTGCCACGTTGGTCTTGCCGTTATTCTTTGCGAACTCAAACGCCGCGCGGGCTATTCTTCTCGTGCCGGCATCGGTGGTTACCTTGAAATCACAGCAAAGCGTGTCGGGAATCTCAACTCCTCTGCTTCCGAGCACATACTCACCCTCTGTATTCTCGCGGTAGAAGGTCCAGTCGATATTAAGCTCGGGCACGCACACGGGGCGCACGTTAGAGTAAAGGTCAAGCTCACGGCGAAGGGTTACGTTAGCTGACTCAAGGTCAGCTTTGCCCGTGCCGCCCTTGGGGGTGGTCGTCGGGCCCTTGAGAAGCACGTGGCACTCCTTGATAGCCGCGAGCACGTCGTCGGGAACGCTCTGACCGCAAGCGAAGCGGTTTTCAAGTGTCAGTCCTTCGATATCTCTTATCTCTACCTTGCCGAGTGCAATCTCGTCGGCAAGCAGTTTTTCGAGTATCTTCTTTGCCCATTCGGTGATGATAGGGCCGATGCCGTCTCCGCCGCATGTGCCTATGATTATCTTATCCATATTAGCAAAATCAAGTGCGGGGGCTGCATTTTTCATCTTCTCCGCACGCTCGGTCTGCTCACGCAATATAGTCTCAAATTTTGCTATTGCTTCATTTATATACTGTTCGTAGTTCATATCGGTTTCCTTTATTTGCTGCCTCTCGTGTATTTTAAAAGTCCGCCTGCAAGAAGAATATCGCGCTGACGCTCAGAGAACTCGCATACGAGGCTGAAGCTCTCGCCCGTGCTCTTGTCAAGAAGCGTTACCGTGCCGGTTTCAAAGCCCTCGTAGATTCCCGAAATCTCAAGCTCGTCGCCCTGAGATATTCTGTCGTAATCGTCGGGATTCTTGAAGGTAAGCGGAAGGATTCCCGCATTTATAAGGTTAGCTACGTGAATTCTTGCGAAGCTCTTTACAACGACCGCCTTGACGCCGAGATAAAGCGGAACGAGGGCAGCGTGCTCTCTCGACGAGCCCTGACCGTAGTTTACACCGCCCACAACTATACACTTGCCCGAAGCCAACGCTCTCTCGGGGAAGCTCTTGTCGCAGACACCGAAGCAGAACTGCGAAAGGAAGGGGATGTTTGAACGGTAAGGCAGGATCTTAGCTCCTGCGGGCATTATATGGTCTGTGGTTATATTGTCGCCCACCTTAAGAAGCAAGGGAGCGGATATCTTATCTTCAAGAGGATAGGTCTCGGGGAACTCCTTGATGTTAGGACCGCGAAGCACCTCGACCTTGTCGGCTTCTGCCTCGTCTGCAGGAAGGAGCACCGCACTGTCATCTATCTTGAAAGCATCGGGCATAACTATCTCGGGGTACTCGCCGAGCGTTCTCGGGTCGGTTATGTGTCCCGTGAGAGCACTTGCCGCCGCAAGCTCGGGAGAAACGAGATATACCTGAGCATCTGCAGTTCCGCTTCTGCCAAGGAAATTACGGTTAAAGGTTCTGAGCGACACGCCCGCACTGTTAGGCGAGAAGCCCATTCCGATACACGGACCGCACGCACATTCAAGAACGCGCGCACCTGCAGCGATAATGTCCGAAAGAGCGCCGCACTCGGAGAGCATCGTAAGCACCTGCTTAGAGCCGGGGGATACCGAGAGAGAAACGTCGGGGGATATCGTCTTTCCCTTGAGGATTGCCGCTACTCTGAGCATATCCGAAAGAGAGGAGTTCGTGCAAGAGCCGATACATACCTGAGTTACCGCCACGTCCTCAAGCTCGCTTGCGGGCTTGATATTATCGGGCGAGTGGGGGCAAGCAAGAAGCGGCTCAAGCTTCGATAGGTCTATATCTATGATTCTGTCGTACTCGGCATCGGGGTCGGAGCAAAGCGGAATATAGTCCTCTTCTCTGCCCTGTGCCGCTAAAAATTCGCGGGTTATTTCATCCGAGGGGAATATTGAGGTCGTTGCACCAAGCTCGGTTCCCATATTGGTTATCGTAGCTCTCTGAGGTACGCTGAGAGTCTTTATACCCTCGCCGCCCCATTCGATAATAGCACCGACACCGCCCTTAACCGAAAGTATACGAAGGATCTCAAGGCTGACGTCCTTTGCGCTTACCCAAGGGGAAAGCTTGCCCGTGAGATTTACCTTGTACATCTTCGGCATAGTGATGTAGTAAGCACCGCCACCCATCGCAACCGCAACGTCAAGACCGCCCGCACCGAATGCAAGCATACCTATACCGCCGCCGGTGGGAGTGTGGCTGTCAGAGCCGATAAGAGTCTTTCCGGGAATACCGAAGCGCTCAAGATGCACCTGATGGCAGATACCGTTTCCTGGACGGGAAAATCTGATTCCGTGCTTCTTTGCAACCGACTGAATATATCTGTGGTCGTCCGCGTTCTCAAATCCCGACTGAAGCGTGTTGTGGTCTATGTAAGCAACCGAAAGCTCGGTACGCACTCTCGGAATACCTATTGCCTCAAACTCAAGATACGCCATAGTTCCGGTTGCGTCCTGAGTAAGCGTCTGGTCGATACGGAGAGCTATTTCCTCTCCCACCTTCATCTCACCTTCAAGCAGGTGAGCCTTAATAATTTTCTGTGCTATGGTAAGTCCCATTTTTTCTCCTCGCGTAATTATAAATTAAAAGCGTTCATACTTTTCTATTATACATAAGAAAAACGCAAATTTCAAGCGGTTGCGCCTTTTTATATGAATATTTTTGCAAATGAAGCGGCAGATATCTGCCGCTTCATTTCTATTGTTTTATTTCTTGTTGTTTTTATGAAGCATAAATTCAAGCGCCAAGTGCTCAAGCTCGGTGTTTGAAATACAGGTCTCGCGGCCGTTTTTGTACTGCTCGTCAACCCAGTTCTTCATATAAACGATAACGTCGTCCTTTTTGGTTACCTTCTCATCACCCTCAAGATCAAAGAAGTTATTAAACCAATAAGCGATACCCGCAAGTCCGCTCGTTGATGATACCGTAACGCCTGCAGGGCGGTTTAGTATCTTTTTCGTGTCAAAGATATTGTATATCTCGTCATCCTTCATCATTCCGTCTGCGTGAATGCCCGCTCTCGTTACGTTGAAGTTGTCGCCTACGAAAGGAGTCTGCGGCGGGATATCGTAGCCCATATTATCACGGAAGTAGTTTGCAATATCCGTAATAGCCGTAGTGTCCATTCCGTCGAGAGTTCCGCGCAAGGAAGCATACTCGAATACCATTGCTTCAAGCGGAATGTTACCCGTGCGCTCGCCTATGCCGAGAAGCGAACAGTTTACGGCAGAAGCGCCGTAAAGCCAAGCGGCAGAAGCGTTAGACACAGCTTTGTAGAAATCGTTGTGTCCATGCCACTCAAGCTGAGCGCTCGGTACTCCCGAATAGTGCTGAAGACCGTAGATTATACCCGGAACGCTTCGAGGAAGAGCAACGCCGGGGTGCGATACACCGTAGCCCATCGTATCGCAAGCGCGTATCTTTATCGGAATTCCCGACTGCTCGGAAAGCTTTTGTATCTCGTTTACGAAAGGAACGACAAAGCCGTAAAAATCAGCTCTCGTAATATCCTCGAAGTGACACCTCGGACGGATGCCGAGCTCAAGCGCGGCAGAGATAGTCTTGAGGTACTGATTCATTGCCTCGCGGCGAGTTTTGCCGAGCTTCTTGAAAATATGATAGTCCGAGCAGGAAACGAGAATTCCCGTCTCCTTTATGCCGAGGTCTCGCACGAGCTTGAAATCCTCAAGCGAAGCGCGTATCCACGTGGTAATTTCGGGGAACTCATAGCCGAGTGCCTGACACTCGGCTATAGCCTGTCTGTCGGTGTCGCTGTAAACGAAAAACTCGGTCTGTCTGATAAGTCCCTTAGGACCGCCGAGACGTGAGAGCATTTTAAAAAGCTCAACTCTCTGCTCTACCGTATAAGGTGCGCGCGACTGCATACCGTCTCTGAACGACGTGTCGGTTATCCATATCTCGTCGGGCATATTTATCGGCACTTTTCTGTGGTTGAAAGCAATCTTCGGTACGTCCTCGTAAGTATATATATCACGGTACAAATTCGGCTCAGCTACGTCCTGAAGCTCGTATTTGTAAAGGCCCTGTTCAAGCAGGTTGGTTTTCTTTGAAATATCAAGCATATTATTAACCTCAATCAAAATTTCATTTCATGCTTTTTGCATCTTTTTCTTTCATATTCCATATTATAACAACTGTTTTATCTCTTGTCAATGCGATTTTGAAAGTTTTTTAACAAAACACTGCAAATTTTTGCATATTTTTCTCTAAAAATTGATTTTTTTCAAGTTCTTACCCGTCACTCTTGCATTTTTATAATGGTTAAAATTGCATTTTGCTTGTTTTTTCAAGCATTTCCCCCTTCGGATTCATTTTTATATGAAAAACTTGAAAAGCGAAACTGAAAATGTTATAATTATTATAGCAAAGTGCTTTTGGTATTTTAACTTGAGCAAATCATATAATAAGAAAAAAAGATAAAAGGAGAGACAACAATGAAAGGTCTTGATTATCTCGCCTACCCGACACCCCATATAAACGCAACACCCGACGATTTTGCCAAAACCGTGCTTATGCCGGGAGACCCGCTTCGCGCAAAATGGATAGCCGAAAATTATCTTGAAAATCCGCGTCTGATAAACGACGTGCGCGGTATGCTCGGTTACACGGGAAAATACAAAGGAAAGCCCGTAACGGTATTTGCAAGCGGTATGGGTATGCCTTCGATGGGTATTTATTCATACGAGCTTTATAACATATTCGGCGTTGAGAGAATAATCCGCATCGGCACCGCAGGCGCACTTACAGACCGTATAAACGTCGCTGATATCATTCTCGCACAAGGTGCTTGCACGAACTCGAATTTTGCAAAAAAATTCGGTCTTATGGGCTCGTTCTCGCCTATTTCCGATTTTTCCCTTCTCCGCGAAGCACACGAGCAGGCAAAGGCTCTCGGCGTGCCCTTTCACGTTGGAAACATTCTCACCTCCGACCACTTCTATACGGAAACGACAGAGCAGGCGACCGACTTTGCGAAGATGGGTGTGCTTTGCACCGAAATGGAAACGGCGGCTCTTTATATGACTGCCGCCCGTGCAGGCAAAGCCGCACTCGCTTTGCTAACCATATCCGACAGCCTCGTGACAGGCGAGACTACCACCTCGGAGGAGCGCCGCACCAAGCTCGGCGATATGATAAAGATATCGCTCGAAACCGCCGTGCGCTTTGAGTGAAAACCAAGAATAAAAGAAAAGAGCCTCTCGGCTCTTTTCTTTTATTCTTTCGGGATATCCCCTGATTTTATATATTCGTAAATTCTGTATGCGATATCGGTATGAAAATTCTCTGAAAGCTTTTCTCGCACCTCGGCGAGCTTTTCGGTGTCGTGTACGAGCAGGTGTGCTTTTTCCACCATTTCGTCAACCGACTCTGCCGCAAAAGCCATGCCGTTGCCAACGAAGAAATTGTAGTTATACGTCTCACAGCCAGCTACCGCATCCATCAAAAGCATCGGAAGCCTTGCACTTGCCGCCTCGGTAGTGCTAAGTCCCCCCGGCTTCGTTACGAAAAGATCCGCCGCCGCCATAAAGCTCGGCATATCACTGCGAAATCCAAGCACGTGAACGCGCGGATTTTCCGAGAGATGCTCAAGGCTCTTTTTGAGCTTCTCGTTTCTGCCGCACATAATGTAGAGCACCTCGTCGTCCTGCGTGCCTGCCGCCATCTTCTCGGCAGTTTTTTCAATCGGCCCGCACCCCATACTGCCAAACATTAAAACGATTACTCGCTCATCCAAGGAAAGTCCGAGACTCTCTCTTGCCTCTGCTCTGTCAGGCAGGCTTGCGTAGGTCGGGTTTATCGGTATGCCTAACGGTACTATTTTCCACTTCGGCACACCTCTGCCCGTAAACTCGTCCTCAACCATTTCGTGAGGGGTAATATAAGCGTCAAGCACGCTTTCCCCCGCCCCGGGCGAACAGGTATAGTCGGTCGCTATAAGGTAGGTTTGCATATTGATGTCAGCATTGTCGCGGCAGACCTTCGTCAGCATCTGTGCCGCAAACGGATGAAAGCACACTATCCTGTCATAGCCGCCGTCACGGATAAACTCGTAGAGCTTGTGTGCGCCGAGCGCAAGAAGCTTGAATATCACCGTGTCGTGCTTGCTTGTTTCCTTTTTTGCAAAGACCTCTGCCCCGTTATATACTATATCGAACATATTCGGCACGTGTCTGTAAATAAACACGTGTCCCGCGCAAACGAGTCTCGATATTTTCGGCGACACAAATGACAGCGCGTCAACCATAACACACTCGTCGCCCGCACGGTCAAAGTAATGCTTTACCGCCTTTGCCGCCGAGTTGTGTCCCTCGCCCGTATTGCAGGATAAAAGAAGTATTTTCATAAATATCGGTACACCACCTATTTTGCCGAAGCGCTCTCCAAAATCTTTTCTTGCTCACGCGCACCTTCAACGGAAAGTGCCGCAAACTTTATTGCCTTTGGTATTATCTCGCACTTGAAATCACGTGTCTCTACAAGCTCGCCGTCAAGGGCTATCGTCATCGGCTCTTTAGTCTTTACCTCAACGCATTTTCCCTGTCTGTAAACTATAATGTCCTTAAAGCGCGGGTCGTCAAGGTGAGCTCCAACCTTGTAGACGTTGATAAGGCGCACGATAGAAAAACGCGACATAGGCTTCACAGCACATATCTCAAGAATTCCGTCATTATCTAATGCTCGCGGAGCGCACATATATCCGCCGCCCTCGTAGCGTCCGTTTGCAACCGTACAGAGAAGATAACTTCCGTCGATTATCTTTTCTCCGTCAACGTAGATGTCCGCCTTGTTTTTCATCGCGAACATCAACGCCTTCACAATACCCGTGGTATAAGACATCTTTCCGCCTATTATCTTTTTGTGGCGCACCTCGTGCATCGTCTTTGCAACGTAACTTTCAAAGCCGAAGTTGCACACGTTAAGGCAATACTCGCCGTTTATCTTTATTATATCCACGTGTTCTGCGGGCGCATCCTTTAGCTTGTTAAGGTCAAAAAATTTATCCGCCCCGCCGTAGTATTTTACAAAGTCGTTTCCGCTCCCGAGCGGCACTACCGTAAGCTCGGCATTGTCGTGTCCAAGAATCCCCTCCGCCACTTCCTTCGCCGTGCCGTCTCCGCCGCAAGCGTAAAATCGAAGTGTCTCATCGGGGCAGGTGTCACAACGCTCGCGCGCAAAAACCGTTGCATCCTTCGGGCCTTTCGTATAATATATCTCGTATTCGGCTTCAAAATCTGAGAGAAGTCTCTCTAACTCTTCCTTAGCCTTGGCCTTTCCTGCATAGGTATTCACAACGAATATATGTTTCATTCAGACGTCTCTCCTTATAAACCATAGATATGTAGATTATACAATATATTTTCGGCATTGTCAATTAAAGTCGAAAACCAATATCAAAAAATTATTTTGACTTTTTTACGTTTTACTCTATACAAAACGGCTTTGATGTAGTAGAATACAAAAAGAGTGACAACACTCTAACGACAGTAAGCTTAAAACCGCATCGGAGCGTATTAATGGAATACCGATATAACAAAAACTACCGAAATTACAGAAAATCAAGAAATGCCGCGTGGGACATTCTGATCGAAAATAAAATAGACAAGCTCCCCGTACCTATATTCCATATATGCATCAATATGGGGATAGACATAAAATGGTATGACGGCTCTATGGGTGAAGGCTTCGTGCAGTATATTGACGACACGCCAACCATCATTCTCTCAAGCAAAATTAAAAACGAGGGGAGAGCGCGTTTTACCGTTGCACACGAGCTTGGGCATATAATACTTTCTCATAAAAACAGCATTGACCTTGTCAGAGATGACCCCAAAAACCCCGACAGCAAAATTGAGCAAAACGCAAACATATTCGCTGCAAGACTTCTCGCACCCGCGTGTGTCCTTTGGGGATGCAACGCAAGAGAGCCCGAGCAGATAATGGAGCTTTGCAATATCAGCTATACGGCGGCGCTTTACCGCGCCGAGCGTATGGAAGAGCTTTATAAGCGCGGAAAGTTTCTCACCTCGGATAAAGAAAAGCAGGTGTACGAACAGTTCCTTCCTTTTATCGACGAGCATATGTTTTGATATATGCAGAGCAATAAAAAATAACACTAATAAAACAGGTATTTGCATTGTTTTTTGCAAATACCTGTTTTTTGCCAAGCGATTTTGTCAACCATAAATCTATAAAACGTTTCGGTTATAATTCCAGACTATCAACAAAGTGAAAACTGCCGCGCAAAAACAATACATATACTTTTTTGACAGCACGGCTTCAATTTCAGCATTTAAACTTGTTCCTAAGCAAACATCAACAACACAACTACTGTAATAAATCAACAAACAAAAAAACAGTGGCAAAGACATAATATGGCAATTAAAAGACTGTATAAAATTTCCGCGCATAATCTCTAAAAATCCACGCGACAAACCGCAGCCAAGGCACTGAATTTGAAAAAATCTTCGTACGGGACATAACGGTATTTTTGCATATTGAGTAACGATATAAACAAACGAAAAAAAGGCACTCCCGACAGCAAGTCTGCCGAGAGGACGCCTTCTTCCCTTCATCTTCTTAAAGAAGCGGTCTGCCATAACTATCGCGGAATCCGCCTGAAAGAATTGAGATCAAATCAACAATCGTACCTAACACGCATATACCGTACGTAAACAAATGGAATACTCCACTTCCAACCTTTCCGACGTACATTCTGTGAAGTCCAGCCAATCCAAAGAATCCCAAAATGCAAAGGATAAGAGCAACCGTTTTGCTCTTTGGCGGTAATGCTCCGTAAGGAAAGCCTGCGTTTACATTCTGAACAGTATTTGTGCTTTCATTTGAATTTGTTATATTGATAGTGGGTGTGCCCCCAGCATTTGCCGACTGCTTTGCTTCATCAAGCACGTTTGCAAGGTCTGCCTTGCAGTACATCTTTCCTTTCACTTCAACCAGGCACTCAGAGCAAAAAGGCTTGCCGCAGTAAGTGCACATTCCCGATGCTTCTCTGTCGGGGTGATTTGTACAATTCATTGTTTGTTTCCTCCATTGTTTTTTTGATTGTTTTTTAAATAGTCACGGAACTGCAAAAACGCAGTTTTTCCTACAAAAAGAATAGCTATACCCATGATAACGCAGCTAATAAATACACCAACGATAAGTACCGGTATCATATTGGAATAGTTCAATTTTGAAAAATCAAACAACGTTGTATCTATCGCGCCAAACAAAATCGACAGACCGACGGTACAAACAATACATCCAACACCCAGCAAAATCAATAGGATAATTTTCATAAAAAGCGATTTATCCTTCATAAAGCTCCTCCTTTTTATATTCAAAGTATTTTTGAGTTCTGCCTTTTTCTACATTTTATCACAAAAAAACAAATTGTCAATAGAAAATACAGATTTTAGTTAACTTTTTTAGTTTTTGGTTTCTGTCAACTCAAACTGATAGATGGTATAATGAAAAAAAGGTAGGTGTTAACATTTTGAACTACAAATTACTTGGAGAGCAAATTCGCAAGCACAGAAAGAACAAGCATTACACCCTTGAACAGTTGGCAGAGATATTAGACGTGTCCGCAACTTTTATCGGTCAAATTGAGCGTGCAAAAGGGATTCCCTCGCTTGAGACTCTTGTAAAAATTGCAAACGCCCTTGAAACATCTACCGATAGTCTGCTATTTGGTGATTTAAACGAAAAATCCGGAGCCGACCATTTTTCATCTCAAATATCGGAACTTACGGTTGGCCTGAACACAAAAGAAAAAGATTTTTTGCTCAAAGGAATTGAACTTTTTTGCGAAATGAAAAAAGAAACAGAAACGAACACAGAAAAGGATTCATAAAAAGCAAAAATCCCATCGACATCAAGTCGATGGGATTTTTGTTTTGGTGCGGGCGAAAGGACTTGAACCTTCACGTCGGGGACACTAGATCCTAAGTCTAGCGCGTCTGCCAATTCCGCCACGCCCGCATATTTAGTTGGTAAAGTTATTAATATAAAAGCTTGTCTCGCAAGACAGAGCAGCCGCTTCACGCGAGACGGTTTGCGGTGCCCAAAATTCCATGCTCGCACAAAGCTCGCAGAATTTTGACCGCTACACCTTTTCGCACTCGCTTCATCGCCCACAGGGCGCGCTCGTGCTCAAAGCTGCCAATTCCGCCACGCCCGCAAATTCAAAATTACGGATATAATTTTACAACGAGGATATTCTACCACAAACAAATGGAGTTGTCAACAAATTTTGGATAATATCGTTTTATGAAAAATTCAAAAAAATCGACCGTCATTAAGACTTTAAACTCAACTCTTTTTCAAAAACGCACAAACACAATGTTGACTATCGTTAAAAAAAGTAGTATAATGTAGAAAACGGTCGCAAGACCTAAAAAGAGGAGTATGTTATGACTAAAAAGCTTATTTATGACATTCACGAAAAGCCCAAATTCCCAAGCATGCTTTTGTTCGCCCTGCAGCAGCTGCTCGCAATTCTGGCAGCAACCATCGCAGTTCCGACGATAATCGGAATTCCCACGCAGATCCCCGCGGCAATCTTTGGCGCAGGTATCGGCACTTTGGTTTATCAATGCTTTACACGCTTTAAGAGCCCCGTATTTTTGGGTAGCTCATTTGCTTTCCTCGGTTCCCTCTCGGTTGCGCTTGCATACGGATATATGGGAATCTTTTTGGGATCCGTCGTAGCAGGTCTCGTTTACGTAGTTATCGCTATTATTGTACGTCTTGTAGGTACGAACTGGGTCGCTAAGCTTATGCCTCCCGTCATTATCGGACCTACGGTAACGCTCATCGGTCTTTCTCTTGCAGGTGCCGCTATGGGCGATATCGTAAAGGCAAACAGCTCTGCTATTTACTCAACTAATAACCTCGCCGCTCTTGCTTGCGGTCTCGTTACGTTCTTCACGGTAGTTATTTGCTCAACACAGAAAAAACACACTATGCCCCGCCTTGTTCCCTTCGTTCTGGGAATTGTTGCGGGATATGCAGTCGCTTCTATTCTTACGGCAATCGGTATGGCAGCAGACCTTGACTATCTCAAGATAGTTAACTGGAAGCCTCTTGTAAACAACTTCGTTGATGCAAGCGGAAGCTTCCGCGGACTTTCAGCAATTATCGACTATCCGCACTTCTCGCTTGTTGAAGGTATAAAAGAGCTTACCTCGGGCAATCTTGCACCCGAAATTACAGCAGCAAACGCAGATGCTTCGGTTCTGAACGCAGGCGGTATTGCAGAGATAGTAATCGCATTCCTTCCCGTTGCTCTCGTAGTATTTGCCGAGCATATCGCTGACCACAAGAATCTTTCCTACATCATTGACAAGGACTTGATAACTGACCCCGGTCTTGACCGTACGCTTCTCGGTGACGGTGTCGGCTCTATCGTAGGAACCGCCTTCGGCGTATGCCCCAACACGACATACGGTGAATCTGTCGGCTGCGTAGCAATCACAAGAAACGCATCTATCGTTACTATCACCACTACGGCAATTATGTGCATGTTGCTTTCGTTTATCAGTCCCATCATGGTGCTTCTGCAAACCATTCCCTCCTGCGTAATGGGCGGAGTATGCTTGACTCTGTACGGATTCATCGCGGTTTCGGGTATGAAAATGTTTAAGGAGCTTGACCTCAACGACAACAAGAATCTCTTCGTAGTTGCCGCTATTCTTATTTCAGGTATCGGCGGACTCACCATCCAGATTCCCTACGCACTTGCAGAAAACGGCGCAGTAGATAAGACCATTCAGATCACATCTATCGCAACGGCACTCATTCTCGGTATCGTAACGAACTTCGTGCTGACAAAAATAGAGAATAGCAAGCTCGGCAAGGAAAAGGATCAAACGGAGGAATAATCCATGAAAAATTACGATAACGTTGTTATATTCGATCACCCTCTTATACGGCACAAGATAGCAATTCTTCGCGACGAGAACACCAGCATGAAGGAGTTCCGCGAGTTAGTAGAAGAGATAACCACGCTGATGACCTACGAATCTCTCAAGGAAGGCGTTCCTACCGAAGAGAAGATAGTTAAAACTCCGCTTGAGACCTGCACTCAGCAGGTTGTCAAGGACGACGCGGTTGCAATAGTGCCTATCCTTCGCGCAGGACTCGGTATGGTAAACGGCGTGCACGTTCTCTTCCCGTTAGCAAAGGTTGGTCACGTCGGAATGTACCGTAACGAAGAAACTCTTCAGCCGGAAACCTATTACTGCAAGCTTCCCGAGGGAATCGAGGACAAGCTCGTTCTCGTTATAGACCCGATGCTTGCAACGGGCGGCAGTGCCTGCGACGCGATCTCGCTTCTTAAAGCGCGTGGATGTAAAAACATCAAGTTCATGGCTATCATCGGCGCGCCCGAGGGAGTATCCCGCGTTGCCGAAGCTCATCCCGACGTAAAGATTTACGTCTCGACCTTAGACCGCGCTCTCAACGAGCATGGATATATTCTTCCCGGTCTTGGGGATGCCGGAGACCGCTTGTTCGGAACGAAATAAAAAAATCAACAAAGGACAGAGAATTTTTCGTTCTCTGTCCTTTTTGTTACTTTATTCATAACAACAAATTGGTTTTATTATTCCGCCTTTATCTGCGGAAGTCTTGATACGGGAACTGAAATTACCGCGGTAATTACTATCTCGGGAAGCATATAAAGTCCGTTATAAAATACCGAGTATACTAAAGCAAGCCCCCAGCCCGAAAAAGCGCCGAGGATGCTGCTTCCGATACTGTAAAAGCCCTCCTGCGAGAAGAACCACTCTGCCCACGCACCGAAGAATATATATCCTGAGACAATATGGCAGATATAGCGAAGCGTAAGTGCGACCACAACTCCGAGCGCTATAGCAACGGTTTTGTTTTTCATCCTTCTCGTAACGCCGCCCAAGCCGAGTGAGGTATAAGCTATCACGTAATCGATAAGGCATATCGCAAGCGCCGCCCAGAGACTGCCCGCGTAATTGTCGTCGTTCGGCATAAAGAACGCCGACACGGTACGGAAGCCTATAAGCATTTGCACTACCGAGTAGGTAAAAGCGCACCCAATTCCCCAGCCGAGCCCGTACATATAGGATACGAGAACTATCGGAAGCATACTTGCGATAGTAAATCCGCCGCCAAAAGGCAGATTCAGAAATGGGATGAGCTCGCACACCAGAGCGAGCACGGTGGAAACTGCTATCATCATAGCAGAGACCATCAGTTTTCTTGTGTTTGTCTTTTTTGTCATGTTTTTTTCCTCCTTGCTTTTTAAAAAAATAAAACCGTGCAAATACCGCACGGCAAGAAGAAAAAGACATAATTAAAATCTCCCTACGCCGGTATTATCCGTATCAGGTCAAAGGGTTCGGTATTCCGTCTCAGCCTCTCTCGAAGCACCCCCGATTGCTTATTTGGTTTTCACACGGTTACGTGCCTTTTCTTTGGCACGAGCATATTGTAGCACCAAAAAACACGCTTGTCAAGTACGAAAAGCGTGTTTTTTTGAGTTTTATTTTATTTTTCTTGCTTCAAGGTAGTGTCTCTTTTCCTTTGCAACACCCATAGAGAAGGTCTTTCTCGGAAGCGAGCCGCCGTCTCTTACCGCCCCAAAAAGCCCCTCTTTCGATATGGGCTCGCAGAAGATTCCTACACTTCCCTCTTTTTGCGAAAGCTTTATAAGTGAGGAGTCTCCGTGTATGTAATCAATGCTTCCCGCGTTTGCTTCAAGGTACTCGTCAAGCAGCTTTTGAAGCGGATCTACAGAAATTCCCGCTTCATTTGCGTCTACCCTGATACTCGTCTCTTTTCCCTCTGCGATTACCTTGAGCGTATGCGTTGCGCCCTTGCCCGTGTATTTTTTATCAAAGAAGGAAAGAAGCTCTCGCGCGTCACAGCCGTCAAGTACACGGTGTATCGGCTCAAAATCAAGCGCGGGCGAGTGGATGTTTACTATCTCGCAAAGAGCGTATCTTGCAGGGTGCTCTGCCGCAGATTCCTCGCCTATTTCCGCCTTTATTTCCTCGTAGAGAGCCTTCGCACTTGCAAGCGAGTGGTTACCGTCACCGACACAAAGAGAGAGTCCCGAAGCACCTTTTTCGTCTATAAATTCACTCACGTAATCAGCATCGCACTCACTCATAAAGTATCCCGTGATTGCCCCTGCTCCCTGCATAAGAGTAAAGTCGTATGCTAAGTCGTAGCCGCTTTCGTTATTACGAAGGCGCGAGAACAGAGTATCGTCTGCATCGTCGCAGAGCATCATAATATGCGGAAGCTCTATCTCGGCATCACGTCTTATTGCAACTCTCGGCGGTATTCTCTCGACTACCGTCTGCTCGGTCGCGCGCACGGGTGCATTGCTTCCCTTTACGTAATCGTACGCTTCAAGGTCAACCTTACCTACTATTCCCTCTCTTACTCTGCCGTCGGGAATTGTGCGCTTAAGATATATCATTGTATTTTTGTGCTCTTCAAGAATACCCTTTGTATACTCGCGCATTTTAGCGTTTATCGAGGGCACCGCCCTCTCGCTCTCGGAAAGGTATATTTCGGGCAAAAAGAGGTCGAGAGTGCTTGGACTATCCCCTACAAGCGCCTTTGCTCTCTCCCAATATTCAGGCTCGCTCGTATACTGGTCGCAAGCGATAATAGACCATTTTGTCATATCGGTATTTCTGACGTCCGGCAAAAGAATATCTGCCGCAGTAAATATATTTTTCATCTCTGTCTCCCATACGTTTCGTTTTATCAATTTATATTCTACCACCGCACCTCGCGTATTTCAAGAGGATGCACCGTATTTATCACAATTATTTCTCGGCGTGTATAATTATAGTAGTTAAAAACACTAATAAGGCGCAGAATTTACGGACATTGTTATTGAAAATAACTGTTGACACGTTTTGTATAAAAATGTATAATATTATGTATATCAATCCTATTTTTTATATTTAAGGAGATCTTACTTTGAATATCAAGGTTGTAAAGTTCGGCGGCTCTTCCTTGGCCGACGCAAAACAGTTTAAAAAGGTTGCGGCTATCATTAAGGCAGAGAACTGCCGCCGCTACGTTGTTCCTTCCGCTCCCGGAAAGAGGTTTTCGGATGATACGAAGGTAACCGATATGCTCTATGCCTGCTACGACAAGGCAAAAGCGGGCGAAGACGTAAAAGAGGCTTTCGCTCCCATAAGAGCACGCTATAACGGCATTATCGAGGAACTCGGCATTTCCCTTGATATGTCAGAGGAATTCGATTATATAGAGAGCGCCTTCAAGCACCACCCCGGCAGAGACTACGCGGCAAGCCGCGGAGAGTACCTCAACGGTATTATTCTTGCAAAATACCTCGGCTTTGATTTTATCGACGCCGCAAAGGTAATTTTCTTCAACGATAACGGCACCTTCGACGCGGAAAGAACGAACACCGTACTCTCAGAGGTTCTCACAGAGCATAAGTACGCGGTCATCCCAGGCTTTTACGGCTCTATGCCCAACGGCACGATAAAGACATTCTCAAGAGGCGGCTCTGACATTACCGGCTCTATCGTGGCGCGTGCTGCTAACGCTGACCTTTACGAGAACTGGACCGACGTATCCGGATTTCTTATGGCAGACCCGAGAATAGTATCAAATCCCCGTCCTATCGACGTTATCACCTACAGAGAGCTTCGCGAGCTTTCCTATATGGGAGCAGGCGTTCTTCACGAGGATGCTATATTCCCCGTAAGATACGCAGGTATTCCGATAAATATAAAGAATACCAACCGCCCCGAAGACAAGGGAACTATGATAGTTGCTTCAAGCGACTTTTATAACTACGAGACGGTCATTACGGGAATTGCAGGAAAATGCGGCTTCTCCATTCTCAATATCGAAAAGGATATGATGAACGCAGAGATAGGCTTCGGACGTAAGATCCTCACGGTTCTTGAAGAAAACGGCATTTCCTTTGAGCATCTTCCCTCGGGCATCGACACGATGTGCGTAGTTATCGCAAACAACGAGATAGAAGGCAAAAAAGATGCGGTAATCTCGGGAATATGCAAGGCGGTAAATCCCGACTCGATATCGCTTGAAAGCGGTCTTGCTCTTATAGCTACGGTCGGACGCGGCATGATAAGCGCAAAAGGAACTGCGGCAAGAATATTCCACGCAGCAGCCGTAAAGGGTGTCAACATCCGTATGATAGACCAGGGCTCAAGCGAGATAAACGTAATTATCGGTGTTGACGAAAAAGAATACACCCGTGCAATATCCGCAATCTACGACGAATTCGTTTCATAATCGACATAAAACAAAACAAAATCCTTTGCGCCTGCAAAGGATTTTGTTTTAAAGATTTTTGTTTTTACGCCATTCTCTCGGAGAGCTTCTCTCCGCCGAGAACGTGGAAATGAATATGCTTTACACTCTGGCAAGCATTATCGCCGCAGTTGTTTACTATTCTGTAACCACCCTCGATTCCGGCAGCTTTTGCTATCCTCGGCACAGCCTCAAAGAGCTTTGCTATCACGGCGGAATTTTCCTCTGTGATATCGTCAGCGCATGAAGCAATATGCTCACGAGGAATTACTACCACGTGAATCTTTGCCTGCGGTGCTATATCAAGAAAAGCATATACGTATTCATCCTCGTACACTTTAGTTGAAGGGATATCTCCCGAAACTATTTTACAAAACAAGCAATCCATAATTTTGACCTCGCATATACTGAATTTTTCTTTATTTTAGCACATTTCACTTATGCGGTCAATAGATAAGGAGAAGAAAATGACCCATATACTTCCCGCATATCCGCAAACGTCGGATTTGTGGACACACCTAAAAGAAACAAAAAAGCCGATACTTATGTACGGTATGGGAAACGGCGCAGATAAAATACTTGCGGTCACAGACTCGCTCGGTATTGAAATATCCGACTTTTTTGCAAGCGACGGATTTGTGCGCGGTCACTTTTTCAAAGGCAAGCGAGTGCTTTCCTACAGCGAGGCAAAAGAAAAATACGGCAGCTTTATCGTTCTTTTGGCTTTCGGCTCGTCGCTTGACGAGGTTATCGAGAACATAAAGAAAATAGCAAGCGAGCAAGAGCTCTACGCCCCCGACGTGCCCGTATGCGAAAGTGAGCTTTTTAACGCTGATTTCTACAACCGAAATTACCCCGATATCCTACGCGCGTACAATTCCCTCGCCGACGAGGCATCAAGAGAAATTTTTGCATCCGTCGTAAGCTTCAAGCTGACGGGTGATATAAAACACCTTACCGACAGTATATGCGATGACGGTATGAGTCTCTATGACTTCCCCTCCTATAAGGTGTGCGTTGACGCCGGGGCTTACCGCGGGGAAAGCTCGGCTGAAATGCTCTCGCTTGGCAAGAATATCGAGAAAATTTATGCGCTTGAGCCGGACTCAAAGACTTTTGTAAAGCTTTCGTCTTACGCAGAGAGCACGGACGGGAGGGTTGTTGCGTGCAACCGTGGCGCTTACAGTGAGCCTTGCGAGAGATACTTCGACTCGCAGGGGAACAGAAACTCGTCCTTTACCGATAAAGGAAAGCTCTTGACAAAGCTGGACAAAATAGATAATATTATAGGTGAGGATGTACCCGATTATATCAAGTACGACGTGGAAGGTTGTGAAGCAGCGGCACTTGACGGCTCGCGACGTGCGATAAGCAGCTACCACCCTGACCTTCTCGTTTGCGTGTACCACAAAAGCGAGGACATATTCTCGCTTGTAAACAAGCTCTCGGACGAGTACGAGGGGTATTCCTTATACATAAGACGGAAGAAATATATTCCCTCGTGGGACGTATATATATGTGCTATAGCATAACGCAAAGAGGTGAACTATAATGAAATGTCACAACTGCCAGACAGAATATTCAGATAATTACTCATTCTGCCCTACCTGTGCCGCACCCAATCCCACTTTTCAAAATGAAAGCGCAAGCTACGGTCAAGCTGCAGCTCGTTACCCGAGCGCAGTTGAGCTGATAAAAGAAGTCGGTAAAAGCAAGCTTCTGCTTATAGCGACGATACTTTACACTATAAGCTGCGCGCTTAGCTTTATTGGGGGCGACGGGCTTCCCGTGTTTGAGGTTCTCATAACAATAGGGCTTTGGTTGTTCTATTCGGAATGCAAAAAGCCGACCGTCGACCCGTACGTTATGAAGACCACGTCGCTTACGATGATAAAAACGGTACAAACAATAGAGTACGTTCTCTGCTGGATAGGCGGTGTTGCGACTGTAATTTCAACGGCGGCGCTAATATGTATTCCGGCACAGATAACAAGCTCGATTCACGGTTTTGCCGAGCTTATAATCTTTGTGATTATAATATTAATTGTTGCAACCCTGTCGCTCGCCTTAGAAATAATACTTAAAAAGGGTATTATCAATTACCTTAAAAGTGCTATAGAATCGGCAAACACGGGCTTGCGTCCGCAAAAGCTTCCGAAATACGTTCCTTATCTGTGGATAGCTTGCTCTGCTTCGAGCATACTTGTCTTTGGCATATTAATTTTTATCGTCGAGAAAATGCTCGATACTTTAATTGCTATAATGGGTTCGGTCTTTTCAGCAACCGACGTTTTTGTAGGTGCATTAGACAAGGCGGCTCTTTCGGAGATTGCGGGATTATCCTTCTCTTTGGCGATTTTGCCAAATCTGATTATTTCTTTAATTCCTATCGTCGCAAGCGTTTTATTTGCCAAGGTTTTGCTTGATGCAAAGAAGCTTTTCGACTCGGCATATTATCCTACCCCCGAGGAGCTTTTCTATCAGAAGCAGGAGTATTATAACGCAAGAGCTGCAGCCGCGGCAGAGTATGCGGCAAACGCTTGGCAGTATCAAGGCTATCCTCAAAATCAATACGGTCAGCCCTGCCAGCCGTACGTACAGCAACCAAACGCACAACCACCGCAAAACGAGCGGACACAAATTCCAACCGATAGCGATAACAAAGACAATACATAAAAAACGTTGCCAAAGCTGACTGCTTTGGCTACGTTTTTTATTTAAATCTCAAATTCATACATAAGACAGGACAATACACATCCCGAAGCCGTTTCAGCCCGCAATATGCGCTTGCCGAGTCCGCACAAGGCATACCCTGCCGCCGCAGCGCGCTCGGTCTCCTTTTGCGAAAAACCGCCCTCGCTGCCTATGACTATGGCAATGCTCTTCGGTATACCCTTCTCTGCTCTGTGGTCCTTCAGACACTTAGGAAGCGGCATAGTACCGTCTCCCTCGTAGAGAAAAAGCGACATATCGTAATCCGCTGCCTGCGAGAGCATTTCCTCAAACGAAATGAAATCGCACACCTCAGGCAAGAGAGCTCTTCCGCTTTGCTTGGCTGCTTCTATGGCAATTTTAGAAAGTCTCTCTGTCTTTTTGCGCGCTGATTTTTCATCAGGGCGGGATATGCAACGCTCGCTTATAAAGGGCACTATGCGGCAAGCGCCAAGCTCAACCGCCTTTTGAGTTATGTATTCGATTTTGTCCCCTTTTGGCATCGCTTGATAAAGAGTGACCGAATACGGTGGCTCGTTTTCGCTTTTTTTAGAGCTTCTTATGCTCGCAGTAACGCAAGCATCATCCTCGAAGTCCTCAATGACACAGGTATGCTCATACCCGCGCATATCGCAAACGGTGATACTCTCGCCCTTTGCCATTCGAAGTGCTCTTGCTATATGGTGGGCATCGTCGCCCGTTATTTTTACCGTATTACCGTCAAAGTTGTCGGTAGGTACAAAAAATCTCGGCATACTCTATCTCCCCGCAATACTATTTGCGGCATTTTACCGCCATAGCACACCAGTCGTTTTCGGTGATACATTCAATTATATCAAAGCCGCAAGCGTCAAGCGATGCTTTGACCTCGTCTGCTCTCGGCATAATTATACCCGAAATAATATATACACCGTCCTCCGACATATATTTCTTTATATCGGGGTTAAGGCGCATAATAATATCCGCTACGATATTTGCCATAACGACGTTGTATCCGCCATCTGTTTTCTCAACCGAGCCGAGAAGGTCGGACACCTCAACTCTGATATTGTTAAGCTCGCTGTCACGGACGTTTTCTCTTGCAACCTTCACGGCAGTAGGATCAAGGTCACAGGCGAAAACCTCGCCTGCGCCAAGCTTTGCCGCACATATTGCAAGTATTCCGCTTCCCGTGCCTACGTCAAGCACGCTCGCGCCCTCACTCATATATTTATCAAGAAGCTTGATAACAAGGCGCGTCGTCTCGTGGGTTCCCGTACCGAATGCCATACCGGGATCCATATAAACGGGAATCTCGCCTTCGCTTACGGTATAATCCTGCTTTTGCCAAGCGGGAACTATGGTAATTCTGCCAAGCGGAATGGGGGTATAGTACTGCTTCCACGAGTTTTCCCAATCCTGCTCGTTGTGTCCTTTAAGCTCGATCTCCGCCTCGATTTTAAGCGTAGCAAGTCTTTCTCTTACAAACGCTATATATTCCTCAAGATTTTTCTCGGACGGAACGAAAAGAGATACGCTTGCGTGCTCTCTGTCTGCTTCAAGTATGCTTTCATCCACCAAGTCCCCATACATACCGTTAAGCGAAAAATCCGAGTAGTCCTCTATCATAAGACCGTTATCAAGCATACTCATGACAGATACCGTATCATCAAGGTCCTTGTTTTTTACTTTTACACAAAGCTGTGTCCAAATTCTGTCCATTATCTTTTCCTACTTTTTATCAAACAATCGTTTAAAGAAGCTTGAGCGCTTCGCGTATTGCTTATCTCCGCAGCTTGCGCCGAACTTACGAAGCAGATCCTTTTGCTCCGAGTTCAGATTCTTCGGCACTTCAACCACGATCGAAAGGATAAGGTCGCCTCGGCTCTTGGTATTGAGCCTTGTAATACCCTTTCCCTTCACCGTAAAGGTGGTCGCGTTCTGCGTGCCCTCGGGAATGGTATATTTCTGCTTTCCTTCAAGCGTGGGAATATCTATCTCAGCCCCGAGCGCCGCATCAACAAACGTTACGGGAATCTCGCAGTAAATATCGCTTCCGTCACGCTCGAATATAGCGTGAGGACGAACGTTCACGGAAATTATAAGGTCGCCCGAGAGGCCTCCGTTTCTGCCGCCGTTTCCTTCGCCTCGCAGGGCTATCTTCTGTCCGTCGTCGATTCCCGCGGGAATATTTACCTCAAGCTTCTTCGTGAGCTTTACGTTGCCCGTGCCTCTGCAGTTCGTGCAGGGCTCTTTTATTATCTTACCCGTTCCTCTGCAGGCGTCACACGCGCGTGTCGACTGCATAATACCGAGAGGTGTGCGCGTCTGGCTTCTCACACTTCCCGAGCCGCCGCAGGTAGTACACGTCTGGGGGGACGTTCCCTTCTTTGCACCCGTGCCCGAGCACTCCGAGCATTTTTCTATTCTGTTGAAGGATATTTCCTTTTTACAGCCGAATGCCGCTTCCTCGAAGCTTATGGTAATGCGCGTATATACGTCGTCTCCTCTGACGGGGCCGTTACGGCGAGCAGAGCCGCCGCCAAATCCGCCGCCGAAAAATGACGAGAAAATATCACCAAATCCGCCAAAATCCCCATCAAAGTTAAATCCGCCAAAGCCGGCACCGCCCGCTGAAGCAGGGTCAAAAGCCGCGTGACCGAACTGGTCGTATTTCGCCTTTTTGTCAGCGTCGGAAAGAACGGCATAGGCTTCGTTTACCTCTTTAAACTTCGCCTCTGCCTCCGTGTCTCCCGGATTCATATCGGGGTGGTATTTTTTTGCGAGCTGTCTGTAGGCTTTCTTTATTGCCGCATCGTCGGCACTCTTGTCAAGCCCAAGCACCTCATAATAATCTCTTTTGTCAGCCATATATTACTCCAAAAAGTATCTTTCCATATACAGTTTTCGCCCGACGGAAAAGTGCCGTCGGGCTAAGCTGTATCAAGTGTAGGCTTTATCAGCCGTTTGTTTTATCCTCGTAGTCAGCATTGTAGTAGGTCTGACCGTCTCCGCCTGCCTGTGCATTAGGATCAAAGCCGCCGTCAGCACCCTGTGCCTGACTCTGAGCGTAAAGCTTCTCGCTTATTGCGTAGAAAGCCTTTTCAAGAGCCTCGGTATCTGCCTTTATAGCATCGTAATCGGTGCCCTTAACGGTTTCCTTAAGCTTTGCTATTGCGTCGTTTACGGGCGCTTTGTCAGCATCGCTTATCTTGTCGCCAAGGTCAGCGAGAGCCTTTTCGCTCTGGAATATAAGGCTGTCTGCCTTGTTCTTGGTCTCAACGTTTTCCTTGAGCTTTCTGTCTTCTTCAGCAAATTTCTCAGCATCCTTGACTGCCTTATCTATATCCTCTTGGCTCATGTTGGTCGAGGACGTGATAGTAATGTGCTGTTCCTTACCCGTACCCTTATCCTGTGCGGTTACGTTAACGATACCGTTTGCGTCGATATCAAATGTAACCTCGATCTGCGGTACTCCTCTGGGAGCTGCGGGGATTCCGTCAAGCACGAATCTGCCAAGCGTGGTGTTTCCTGCCGCCATATCGCGCTCACCCTGAAGAACGTGGATCTCAACGCTCGTCTGACCGTCGGCTGCCGTTGAATAGATCTGGCTCTTCTTTACGGGAATAGTCGTGTTTCTGTCGATTATGCGGTTAAATACGCCGCCGAGAGTCTCAATACCGAGAGAAAGAGGCGTTACGTCAAGCAAGAGAAGGTCCTTTACATCTCCTCCAAGCACACCGCCCTGAACGGCTGCACCGAGAGCAACGCACTCGTCGGGGTTAATTCCCTTGAAAGGATCCTTACCGATAAAGCTCTTTACGGCATCCTGAACTGCGGGGATTCTCGTCGATCCGCCGACGAGAAGAACCTTATCTATCTGAGAAACGGAAAGTCCTGCATCCGCGAGAACCTGCTTTGTGGGCTTCATCGTTGCTTCTACAAGGTCAGCCGTGAGTCTGTCAAACTCAGCTCTTGTAAGAGTAGCCTCGAAGTGCTTAGGTCCCGTTGCATCAGCCGTGATGTAAGGAAGGCTGATGGTTGACGTTGTAACACCCGAAAGCTCTATCTTTGCCTTTTCAGCCGCCTCTTCAAGTCTCTGAAGAGCCATCTTGTCTTTTCTGAGATCAAGGCCGCCGTTCTCGCGTGCAAAGTTGTCTGCTATCCAGTTAACTATTCTTGCATCGAAATCGTCACCGCCGAGACGGTTGTTACCTGCGGTTGCAAGAACCTCAAATACGCCGTCGGAAATTTCAAGAAGTGATACGTCAAACGTACCGCCGCCAAGGTCGAATACCATTATTTTCTGCTCTGCTTCCTTGTCCATACCGTAAGCGAGAGCTGCCGCTGTCGGCTCGTTGATGATTCTGAGAACCTCAAGTCCTGCTATCTTTCCTGCGTCCTTAGTTGCCTGTCTCTGAGCGTCTGAGAAGTATGCGGGAACAGTGATTACCGCCTTGTCTACCGTCGTTCCGAGATAAGCCTCGGCGTCAGCCTTGAGCTTCTGAAGGATCATTGCGGAAATTTCCTGAGGTGTGTATTTCTTGTCGTCTATCGTTACCTTGTAGTCTGTACCCATCTCACGCTTGATAGAAGAGATAGTTCTCTCGGGGTTTGTGATAGCCTGTCTCTTTGCTACCTGACCGACGAGTCTCTCGCCCGTCTTTGAGAAGCCTACGACTGAAGGTGTAGTTCTTGCACCCTCGGGGTTTGTTATAACTATCGGCTCTCCGCCCTCAAATACTGCTACACAGCTGTTCGTTGTACCAAGGTCTATTCCTATAATCTTTGACATAATAATTTCCTCCTTTTATGTCTGTTAATGTGTTTTTATTTTATCGGTTAATACCGAAGATTTGTAAATTTTAAAGTTATCAGTTTGCTACCGCAACCATTGCGTATCTGATTATTCGCTCGCCCTTTTTGTATCCCTTGAGAAGCACCGCGCTTACCACGTTCTCGCCGAGCGACTCGTCCTCGGTGTGCATTACTGCATTATGGAAATTCGGGTCAAACTCAAGTCCGAGTGCCTCAATTTCCTCGACACCCATCTTTTTAAGCGCTTCCTTTGCGGAATTGAGTATCATAACGACACCCGCCTTGACCTCCTCCGAATCGCCGAAGCTCTCGGCGCGTTCAAGGTTGTCAATAATGGGAAGCAACTGATTTACCGCATCTATATAGGCGTCTGCGTAAATGTTATCGTGCTCTGCTTTGGAGCGGCGGCGGAAGTTTTCATACTCTGCCGCAATTCTAAGTGCCCTGTCCTTTTCTTCTGCAAGAGCGGCTGTCAGCTTTTCGTTTTCTTCTTTAAGCTTCGCTATCTCTTCCTCAAGCTTCTTGCTTGCCTTCTTTTCTTTTTTATCCGGCTTTGCTTCAGCCGCAGGCTCGGTTATTTCCTCGCCGTTTATTTCTTCATTCTTTATTTCTTCGCTCATTTTTTGCCTCCGTTATTCTTTCCGTCGCCAAGCATTCTGCCCTCTGCGGCATCCGCACCGTCTATTATCTCACTTACTCCTTTAGCAAGATTCTCTACCGTTGCGATAACCTTAGAATATTCCATTCGCCTCGGCCCTATAACACCGACAGCTCCTACCACTCTTCCGTCAACCTTGACCGTTTTATATATCAAGGAAGAATTGCTCATCGAATCGACTACGTTCTCGCTTCCGATAAAGATGTGAACGTCATCGTTGTCATCGTTTTCGCTTATAAGGTCAAGCAGCTTATCCTTGTGACGACCGAGTGTCAGAAGCCCTTGCAGGCTTTCCTTTTCCGAATATTCGGGATATCCGAGAAGATTGTCAAAGCCCTCGATTGTTATGTCTCCTTGGTCGGAATCGGCGAGACACTCGTAAATTCCCTTGATTATCGGGGTAATTATACGGCTGCCGTGTCTTACCATTTTCTCCATCTGAAGCATCATCGGGAAATTGATCTGTGTGACCGACACGCCCGCTATCATAGTGTTAAGCGCCGTGTTTATGCTTTCGGTGTCCTCGGGTATGATGTCAAACGGAACGCGTATGGTCTTCGTTTTCGTTCGTCCGTCCTCTGCTATCATAACGAGCAGAAAACTTCTTTCATTTATATATACACACTCGTAACGCTTGAAAGCGTCAAGCTCGGGTCGGGGCTTAAGTGCGAGTCCGGTATAGTTTGTAAGAGTTGAAGCAAGTCTCGACGCTTGCCTTAGTATCTTATCAAGCTCGGTTTGCTTTGCGTCAAGCGCGTTTTTTATACTGTCAAGATCAGCCGAGGTCTCGTTATATTCCTTTGCAAGAGTATCAACGTAAAACCTGTAGCCAAGCTCGGTGGGTATTCTTCCGGACGAGGTATGAGGCTGCTCAAGATACCCTAACGCCTCAAGCTCTGCCATCTCGTTTCTGACGGTAGCAGACGAGCAGGAAAGGATTCCACTCTCAAGCAAGGTCTTCGATCCGACAGGCTCGCCGTCTTGAATATGAGCCTCAACCACAGCGCGCAGTATCAGCTTTTTTCTGTCAGTCAGTCTGTCGTTTCTGTTTTCCACCGATATACCCCCTTTTGTTTTTTGTCATTAGCACTCTTGTGTGCCAAGTGCTAACTTCATATATAAATCTACCACTATTCTCCCCGTTTGTCAATAGTTTTAGCATTATTTTTTATGAATTATTTGTAAACACTACTCCCAAGTGCTAATTTTGCTTTGGTATTGCATAAAACATTCATCTGTATAATATTTTAGCTCCAAAAAAAACAAAAGAACATCCCGACGCGTCTTGTTGTGCGCCTGGATGTTCTTTTGTTTAATTTTTTCGTCAATTAAAGCCAAGGCTCATAATTTTTTCTTTTTAAAATTCCACCACGATGTATGCGGACACGACTATACTGATAAGCGGCAAGCTTTCCTTTTTATCGGTATTCATATTTTCTCCGCTAAAACGGGCAAGGTGTTAAGGCTTGCCCGTTTTATATTGTTTATTCGTCTTTAGTGGTATTTGTTGTTCTGCCGGGTCTTTGAACAGGCTTCTTAGGACGTCTGAGCTTGATATCGCCGTCAGCCTTTGGTGCCGTCGGTTCAGCTTCGGTTACAGCATCGATTCCTGCCATAGTATTCGTAAGTCCAAGGTCTATTTCGCGGTCAAAATCTATGCCCTCGGATTTTGGAACTTGAGAAACATCCTCTTTTTCGTCATCATCAAGAGTCCCAATAAAAGCTCCTGCCGATGCACCCGCCGCATCTCCAAAGTCAAGGGAAGAAAGTCTGTCTGCAAGGTTATCAACAACACTCTTTCCAAGCTCCTCGCGCTCGGCAGCATCTCGCTCTGCTCTGTAATTTCTGACTATAAGTATTATAGACACGGCTATTGCCGCAATAAGCAGCGCTATCAAAATTATTATAAGGATGATAATAGCCATCGAGCCTGCGGCAGCGTTATCCTTTTTATTTGTAGTAACCGCTCCGACGGGCGCTTTCGTTGTTCCGACGGGATTGCCGTTTGTATCGGTCGTGATACCCGTATCGTTTGTGGGCGGCACGGTACCTGTGCCTATGGCACCCGTATCAACACTCTCCGCCTTAAAGCAAGCCCTTATCACGACGTCACCCTCGGGCATTATAAAGGTTATCTGTTTTACGGTAAGGTCCTCTATCGTAATATCTCCGTCAAGTATCTCCCAGCATTCAAAGGTCATTCCGTCGGCATTTTGCTTAGGTCTTACTGTGACACTCGCACCTGCCTCGTATTCCCATATAGAATAGCCGTTTGAAAGCACGCCGTCGTTTATGGTAATGTTATATTTCTTTTCCTTAAAGCTTACGGTATATCCTTGAATGCTGTCTCCCTCAAACGTGCTTCCCTCATCTATATATTCATGCGTATCGCTCTCAAAGTTATCAGAGAAGAATATGCCCAAATATATCTTTATGTTGCACGTCAATCCATAGGTTTTTATCGCCTCGGTGCCATAGAAGGAACCGCCTCTTATAGTAATATCGCCTCCCTGAACACAAAAAGCGGCGTCCGAGCCCAAGTCTTCATTAAAGACACCGTCAAATATAACGGCTACCGTCTCGGAATTGTCCGAAAAATGTATCGCACCGTAGCTTCCGCCTTTGTAGCTGCCGCCGTTAACAGTAAGAGTGCCACCAATCGCTGAAATCGCGCTGTAACTACCTATCACGGTTTGTTCGTTGAGAGTCAACGCTCCGGACTTTAAATTTATAGCCCCGCATGTGTCGTTCGTGCTTTCGATCTTTCCATTGCCCTCGATCGTAAGCTCAGCTCCGTCTATCTCAAAAACCCCCTTGTTTGAGGTTCCCTTAATTGAGAATCCGTTAAGATTCAAGGTGTAGCTCTTTTCCTCCGTGAGCTTTATGGGACTCGTTATCTCGTAGTCCTTTTTGAGATCAACCGTCGTTCCAAGGTCAAAAAGCTTGTCTATCGGAAGATAGTCTATCTTGGCCTCAAGCTCGATATTTTTATTATTTCCTTTTATCTTAAAGTCAACTTTAGAATCTGTGCCTAAATCCTTGTCAATATTGTTTTTCCACTCGGCTACGCACTGGTCTTGGTCATGTGGCGCTTTAACAGTTATTTCATCGTTCTCTGCGAAGTAAAATGAAGAAAGCTCACATCCTGCAAATGCTCCCGAGACTCCATTTTTGATAATACCACCTTTGACACTGACGTAATAAGGATTTACGTCAAAATCAAATTCCGTATCATATACGCTTTTACTACCGGCTTCTATCGTTAGCTTTTCCGAGTCTATCGGTTTGTTCTCGTTGTAGCTTACGTCAACCGTGCCCTCTCCGTTTTTATAAAGCAGAGCCGATGCGATCTTATCTCCATTTTTATCTTTTATTTCTATACGATACAAGGTCTTCGCACAAAGAATATCGCTCTCATAAATGTATTCATCCCCCGACTTTGTCATGGGATATTCCTTTTCTTCATGCACGAAAACGACCGTGTATTCAGCTTCCTCGGGCACGGGCAAGTCACTACCCTCCCCCTCGTTTTCAGCGTATATAAGCATGCCCGCCGAGCATACAATAGCTAAAATTACAGTACATATCAAAAAAAGCAGTTTTTTCTTCATTTTGAGACCTCACTATATGTAAAATACCGTAAATATATAATATCTTTATATTATAGATTATACTACATTATTCAAAGCGTGTCAATAAACTTAGTGCCGAGACTGCACTTTTTTTTGACAAAATTCTCTTTGTATTTACGTTTTGCAAAAAAAACGCCGACCTTGTCGGTCGGCGTATAAGTTTGCGCAAAAAGAAGCTATGCGGCAATGTCTCTATTCTACAACAAATTTTTTCACTGCCTCAATAATATGGTCTGCGTTTTCCGCATCGATATCCATACTTATCGAAACGCGCAAATCAAGAGAGAAAATTCCCATAATAGACTTCGCATCAACTATATATTTACCGCTTGAAAGGGATATATCCTCTTCAAACTGACTCACTATCTCAACAAAATCCTGTACCGCCTCAATCGTCGGAAGCTTAATATTTACGTGAACCATTCTTGCGTTACCTCGCACAACTGTTGATTTTTCATCATTATATGCCAAAATATTCTTTTTGTCAAGAGTCAGATGCAAAGCAATTGCCTTATCCTTTTCATCTCGGCACGTGCCGCATCGTAGCCGTGCTTGTACTGAGCTCGCAGCTTTTCGTTATCCGTTTCAAACTTGGATATCGTCCTCGTCGGTCTTATGACTATTGCTCGCCCCTCCGCTTCAAGCCTGCGCATATATTCAAAGCTCTCGTTGTATCTTCGGATGCGCTCCTCGCACGCACGCCACAGATTCGGATACTGCGGATACATACGTTTGATTATTCTCATATTCTTCGAATAGTCGCCCGGAGCCGTTCCCTCGGGCTTCGTAAGCACTACCAAGAGTCTGTCGCACCCGCACTCGATCGCTCTGTCACAAGGAATCGAATTTCCAACGCCCCCATCGAGATAATGCTTGCCGCCTATCTCAACAGGCGCAAAAAGCATAGGAATTGCACAGCTCGCCTTGACTATCTTCAAAAGGCGGTGTTCATCAAAGCGCTCGCTCAGGTACTCAGCTTCGCCCGTCTCACAACAGGTGACCGTATATTCCGCCTCGGTGGGATCTTTGAACAACGCATCAAAATCAAGCGGATTTTTGCCGTACACGTCAAACATTTTGTCAAGGTTCAAAAACTGCCTCGACCTTATAAGCTCCATAATTCCGAAGTATTTTATATCGCTTGAACAAGCCATGACGTTTGCAGTTCTTCCCACCTGTCTGCTTTTGAGCGAGGTGACGTTTCCCGCACCCGCGCTTACGCCTATCGCATAGTCAAAGCGTACATCCTCTAAAAGAAGAGCGTCAACCACGCCCGAGGTAAATATTCCCCTCAGCGCTCCGCCCTCAAGTACTATTCCCGTTTTCATATTTTACCTCAATTAATAATCCTTATGTGTTCTGAGATACTCTTTTATGTAGGTAAACGCCGCCGCCTCGCCCTGCTCTGCAAGCACCGTCAAGAAATGCTCTGTCAAGTCCGACGTTTCGGGGTGAATATCACGCACCTTTTTACCGCCCAAAAAATAGTTTAGGGGGGCAGCGTCCGTATATTTATCCTTCATATATATTTTGCTCGCCGCCACTCTGTCGCAAAACATCTCGGCTACGTATCTGAGCGGCATTTTTACGGGTGTCATTGCCCGAGTCCTCGGGTCGTAATCCGTCCAATACTCAAAATGATGTCGGTTTCTGCCCTTGTGGTGCATCCATGCGCTTGAATACCCTAACTCTGCTCTTGCACCGTCATTTGGGCTTTTCGTTCCGCACCAATACTTAACGCCTTGAAAAAACTCTGCAGGCGAATACTTTGAAAGATCATGTCTGAGTCCCTGCCAAAGAATTCCTATCCTCGCACAGTTTTTTATTACCTCGCGCCTGTGGCGTGCGACGGTCGACAAATGACCGAAAAAGTTCCTTATATGCATATCTATACTTCCGTTTTAATTTAAATTAATAAAATAATTATATAACATAATACGAAAAAATACAATATTGAGCTGTAAATACGCAAAAAATTATTTTTATTTACTGTTTTTATTATAAAAAGTTATTGACAAATAAAATCCCTCGTGGTAAAATAATGAACTGGTACGGATAAATTCTTTTAATATCCGTCTCCTTACTGAGTAAAATCTCAGTCAAAGTCCATAGGGAGGTGTAAAAATGGAAAAGATTATGAATGCTTATGAAACACTGTTCGTTGTTAATCCCACAATCGGTGATGACGCAGTTAAGGCAACAGTGGCGAAGTTTACGGATCTCATAGCAAAGAACGGTTCCATTGAGAATATTTCCGAGTGGGGCAAGCGCAGACTTGCATACCCCATCAACGATATTCCCGAGGGTTACTACGTTCTCGTGAACTTCAAGAGCGAGGCAAGCTTCATCTCTGAGCTTGAGCGTATCTACCGCATCGACGAAAACATCATGCGCGATATCGTTGTAAGAGCAGAAGAGACTGCTGCCCCCGCAGCTATAGCTACCGAAGAAGCAGTTGAAGCTGCAGCAGATTCCGCTGACGCAGAATAAGTGTCAGAGAGAAAGTAAAGGAGGTTACATCATGGCAAGCTTAAACAAGGTTATTCTTATAGGCAACCTTACAGCAGACCCCGAGCTCAAGCAAACTCCTAACGGCGTTAGCGTAGCATCGTTCTCGATAGCTGTACAGCGTCGCTTTGCAAACAGAAATGATGCACAGGCACAAACTGCCGACTTCATCAACATCGTAGCATGGCGTCAGTCCGCTGAGTTCATTTGCCGTTACTTCAAGAAGGGCAGACCGATTTGCATCGTTGGCTCTATCCAGTCAAGATCCTGGACAGCGCAGGACGGAAGCAAGAGATATACTACCGAGGTAGTCGTTGACGAAGCAAGCTTCGTTGATTCCAAGCCCGAAGGAAGCGCAGGCGGACAGTCACAGTATGTACCCGATTCTTACGGCGCACCCACATACGAGCAGGGTGCTTCTGCATCAAAGTTTGAGGAAGCGGGAGACGACGATAATCTGCCGTTCTAATCAAACGAACAAATAACAAAGGGAGGTTTTCATAAGATGGATAACAGAAACGAAAGACCCGAGGGTCAGCGTCAGTTCCGTCAGAACAACAACCGCAGAAGAAAGAAAGTCTGCATGTTCTGCCAGGAAAAAGCAACTCATATAGACTACAAAGATACTGCTAAGCTCAGAAAGTATATAAGCGAAAGAGCAAAGATTCTTCCCAGAAGAATCAGCGGTACTTGTGCTATGCACCAGAGACAGCTCACACAGGCTATCAAGCGTGCACGTCAGGTTGCTCTTCTTCCTTACATCAGCGACTGATTACAAGGAAGCAACTAAAAAATATGACCCGCAGTCAAATGACTGCGGGTCTGTTTTTTTATTCTCCGTAGATATTATTCTTCAGATGTTCTCTCACTTTGTTGAGATCTACCCCTATAACAGAGCGTCCGCCTATTTGCATATACTTGAAATTATTGGGGGGCGGAGTAGATATCGACTTCAAGTCGTATTTTAAATAGCTTGCCGCATTTATAAGCATCGAGAGAAGGTCGGACTCGGTAAGATTCGTTTTTATGCACGGAAGGATTTTATTTAGCAAGTCATTCCACTCGGATGGCGACATGCCCTTTGCCTTGTTTATTACCGCACTGACTATATTTCTTTGTCTGTTCGTTCTCGCAAAATCGGTGCCTATCTTTCTTATTCTCGCATAACCGAGCGCCTGAACGCCGTTAAGCTGATAATATCCCGCACCCTTGTTTTCTATTGCGTTTGCGGTTTTGTCATATACATCATTTATGATTTTGTTCGTATAGTATATATGCGAATTTATAACCGAAAGCTCTTCGTTTGTAAGATATATGCTGACTCCGCCGATACTGTCCACCGCATCAACGAAGGTATAGAAGTTCACCATTGCGTATCTGTCTATCCTCAGCCCAAAGTTTTTCTCAATGGTTTCTACAAGAAGCGAAGGACCGCCGAGTGCGTACGCGACGTTTAGTCTGTTAGGTGAATGTCCGGGAATTGCAACGTATACGTCACGCAAAAAAGACGTAAGCACGATGCTTTTCGTATCGGGGCATATCGACACGACCATCATAACGTCGCTGAGCCCTGCCGTGACGTTTCTTCTCGAATCTATTCCTATAAGAAGTATATTTGTGACGTTATCATTTGCGCTTATATAGTCCGCCGTGTAATTGCGCTCAATTTCGCCAAGGGATCCGCCTATCTTGTCGTACTGTATCTGAAAGTCTGCCGACGGCTTTTCTACCTGTTCTATCTGTTCAAGGTAGTCCTTCATCTCGTCGGGTGTCGCTATCTGTGAGGGATCAACATTGTCAAGGTCTTCACCTTCGTCACGGTTAAGCTCCTCGGGCGGCAGTGTTTCCCATTCGTCCGAAGAGAAAAGCTCCTCGTAGTCAAGCATATTGTAATAATACTTAAACAAGGCGTAAGCAGTCCCGAGCAAAACAACGGCAAGCGATAGCAGCACCACCAAAACAATAAGTGTTATTTTCAGCGGCTTTTTCATCTTTTTCTTTTCTTTTTTGTTTTCGTTTGAAGTATCTATTGTGTTATCGATTGTATTTTCATTCTCGTTTTCCGAGGTGTTTTCGGTTATTTTATCTTTTTCCATGATCCGTCTCCTTCATAGAATAATAAGCAAAACAACAAATACATACTTTAATATAATAAAATAATAACACACACGCATACACTTTTTCAAGTGGCTTTTTGTTAAAAGTTTTAGTTTTTTCAAGCAAAATCTATTTATAAAGTCTTTTATTTTTGCATGTTGTTAGATAATTGTATAATCATCTAACATTGTTTGTTTTCTTGTTTTTAGTGAATATGCGTGTTTCTTTGACGGTCAAAAACACCATTTATTATAGTTAAAATGCACAAAAGAGCTTGAACTTTCAACGCTTTCCACAAAAGGATGTGGAAAAAATACAGGTTTTCCACAAACGAAAGTGGAAAGTGTTGAAAAATTCCGCAAAAGCCAGGGTGATGTATAAAAAATGCCGTTTCAGGAAAGGTGATTTTTTTACAAATGAATTAAATGAAACCGACGGTTGACAAACGCCTCTCTTTTCAAATAATTTGGTTTTTTTGCATTTTCTAATAACAAAGCGGTTTTTACGATAAAAAACAAATCCAGCCCGAAAACGCGTTTGTTTATTTTGCCATACAATTTCATGCCGTATGCAGTCATATTATTGCACCTGTATTTTGCTCTTTCGGCAATCACTCTGTTAGATAATTATTAAATCTTGTGTTTTCCTTGCACAATCCCCCTTGCAAAAAGCTCCTTTAAAATATATGTTGCAAAAAGCTCTATTGTTATTTACTTTTAAAGGCAATTATGCTATAATAATAATGAAATCAAGTATACAATCATTATTTGAGGTGGAACAAATGAACGTAACCATTCTCGGAACGGGAAGCTGGGGCACCGCTCTCGGTCAGGTGCTTTGCGATAACGGGCACACCGTAAAGATGTACGGTGTCGATGCTTCTCAGGTCGCTGACATAAACCAAAATCATAAAAACACAGCCTTCTTCCCCGACAGTATTATACTCCCCGACAGTATGAGTGCATACACGGACATTGTCAAAGCAACGGCGGATATGGATGCTCTTTTGTGTGCCGTCCCTTCAAAGTTCATCCCGGACGCAGTCGGAAAGGCGGCTCCGTACGTAAACGAAAGGACCTTGATAATAAACGCTTCAAAAGGATTTGACACTACCACCTACTCACGTCTTTCGGTTCTTGTTTCAAAAGCACTCGGCGGCAAAAAGAATCCTGTCGTTTCAATAATAGGACCCAGCCACGCGGAAGAGGTTATAGAGAGAAAGATAACCTCTGTTTGTGCGGTAAATGAGGACGTTTGCGCGGCAAAAGCGGTACAAGAGCTTTTCTCAAACTCATATATGCGTCTGTATGCAAACACTGACGAGCTCGGGTGCGAGTATGGGGCGGCAGTCAAAAATGTCATTGCCATAGCTTCGGGAATTCTCGCAGGACAAGGCTGGGGAGACAATGCAAAAGCAGCACTCGTCACGCGAGGACTCGTTGAAATGATAAAATATGGAACGGCAAAGGGCGGAAAATCCGAAACCTTCGTCGGTCTTACCGGAATAGGCGACCTCGTTGTCACATGCTTTAGCACTCATTCAAGAAACTACAATGCAGGTCTCAGCATAGGACGCGATAACGGTGTCAAGCGTTTTTATGCAGATAACAAGACTACGGTCGAGGGGATTGACAGCTGCCGTGCGCTTTACGAGGACGTCCATAAAAACCATCCTGAGCTCAGTATGCCTCTCGTTGATGCGCTATACAGCGTGCTTTTTGAGGGTGCGCTTCCTTCAGATGCAATACAGGCACTAATGAACAGGCCGCTTAAAACAGAAAACTAAAAAGGAATATAATTATGAAAAAATTACTTGCACTTATCTTTTGTATTTTGCTCTCCTTTTCTCTTTGCGCCTGCGCGCCAAAGAGTCCCGGCACGGTATACGCAGAGATAACGATGGAAAATGGCGGCAAAATCACGCTTGAGCTGTACGGCGACATAGCACCGATTACGGTAAACAACTTTATCGAGCACGCAAACAAGGGCACGTATAACGGCACTATTTTTCACAGAGTTATAAAGGACTTTATGATACAAGGAGGGGATCCCACGGGTACCGGAACAGGTGACCCGACTATCTCAAAAATAAAGGGCGAGTTTTCAGCTAACGGTGTGAAAAACGACCTCTCGCACGAGCGCGGTGTTATTTCAATGGCACGCTCAAACAATATGAACAGTGCATCCACACAGTTCTTTATCTGTCACGCGGATTCCACCTATCTTGACGGAAAGTACGCGGCTTTCGGACGTGTTATTGCAGGAATGGACGTAGTTGACGCTATCGCGATAACCCCAACCAATCCTTCAACCGACCGACCGCTTCAGTCGCAAAAGATGGAAAGCGTTAAAATAATCGACAAGGACGTGGCTGATGCTGCAGTAGCGGCAGAAAAGGCTGCTTTGAACGAAAAATAAAAAACAAAATTTCTATAAATAACAGGAGACAAAAACATGGTACAGATCACAATGGAAGACGGCGGAATAATTAAGGTTGAGTTATTGCCCGAGTATGCACCCAAAACCTGCGCGAATTTCGAAAAGCTCGTAGGCGAGGGATTTTACGACGGACTTATTTTCCACAGAGTAATCGCAGGCTTTATGATTCAGGGAGGAGACCCGACAGGCACGGGAATGGGAGGCTCTGATGAAAACATCGTAGGCGAGTTTAAGGTAAACGGTATAAACAACACCCTCTCGCACGAGCGCGGCGTTATCTCGATGGCACGCTCGCAAAACTTCAATTCCGCATCAAGCCAGTTCTTTATATGCCACGCCGATGCAGCTTTCCTTGACGGACAGTATGCCGCTTTCGGTCGTGTTGTAGAAGGCATGGACGTAGTTGACAGAATAGCCGGCGTCAGAACAAACTTCCAAGACCGCCCGCTTGACGAGCAGAGAATGAAAAAGGTTGAACTGATATAAAAGCAAAAAACGACAGACACAAAAACCGTCTCAAGCGCAAGTACTCATGCGTTTGAGACGGTTTTTATATATTTAATTTTATCTCTCCGCACGCAACGCTTCGAGCGCGGCGGCAGTGTCGGATGCGAGATGGCATTTGAGCTCGGGCATTTTCCCGTTCATAAAAGAAAGGCTTTGTCCATCGGACACAAAAACCGTTAAGTTTTTGCACATACTGTATATTCTTTTGCTTTCCTCAAAATACGCTATGTCCTGCTCGCTTGATAAGTCAAAGCTCACAGATTTAGGCAGGACTGTAACGTTGCGGTTTTTAAAAGTTTCTATTAAAGCACGCACACACTCTTCCTCTTTGGGAGATGAGGCACCGAGAGCGCCGCCGCCTTGCACTATGATTTGACATTTCGGTGAAACAAGCTTCGACAAACGTTTTTTTAATATTTCCGTTTCCTTGGCTCTCACCCAACACGCAGAAGTCTTAAGCAGTTTTTTTACGAGCTTGTATTCTGCCCCCCCTGCTCTGTCTTCCGCAACCTCTATATAGCAGACGTCAGCAAGCCTTGAAGCCAAGGCAATTCTCAGAGCATTTAAAGCGATTGATGCAAGCTTCGCTTTCGCAGACACCCATTTTACAATGCCGTACAGGCGCGGGTGACAATAACGAAGCGCATTTGCCGCAGATTTTTTCGGGTAGTAGCTCTTATAAACCTCAGCTACCATCCCTTCAATCTCGCGGACACGCTTTTTTTCTTTTTCGTTTTTCGCCCTTATCGTACCGAAAAGGCTCATATACCGCGAGAACATAAGCTCGCAAGCGGGCGGAATATAAGCAGAAAACCCTTTTGCTTCATAGAACTTTATTCTGTTATATATCATCTCAACGCCGTCGTAGGAGCGCACTGAGCGCGTATGCATGGTACTTCCTCTGCGTTGCAGATAATAATAGAGCTTGTCCTCTATCGTCGCTACCTTCTCTGCGCGGTCATAAACCAAGTAAGCAATTCCCGCATCCTCATTTATCTTACCCACGGGGAACTCAAGCCCGTCGAAGATTTCTCTTTTATAAAGTCGATTTACGGGTGTAATATATACCGAAGGGGCAGGCTCCTGCAGCTTTGCCATTATTTCAACACCTGTGAAAGTGCCGCGTGTGATTGGATTTTTTCTGTAATAATCCGCACCGTTATCGTCAACGTACTTGTAGTCACACAAGGATAAATCTGCCCCCTGCTCTGATATCGCGCGGTAGAGCTTTTCGTACATTTCGGGATGAACAGAATCATCACTGTCAATAAAGCCGATATATTCTCCCGTTGCCATTTTGATGCCTTGGTTTCGGGCATCCGCCTGACCGCCGTTTTGCTTGTGGCGCACCTTTACGCGAGGGTCTCTCTTTTCGTACTCGTCGCAGATAGCGGAGCTTTTATCTGTAGAGCCGTCGTCAACCAAAATAAGCTCTATATTTTTATAGGTCTGCGAGAGAATACTGTCGACACACTTCTCTAAATATTTCTCCACGTTGTAAACGGGGACGATAATAGAAACGAGCGGCAAATTATCTTTCATTTTTACATTTCACCTTATACTTCATTTTCATCCTTTGAAATATTTAAGCATTGCCATATATAAAAATCTTATATTATTCTTCACCTGCAAAGGTCTGAGCCAAGCAGCTTTAAACCAAATTCCGAATGCCTTAAACGGTTGTCTGTCTGCCGCGTAATAGCGGACTAAAACCATTCTTCTTTGCCATCTTGCCTCTCTGTGAGTTGAAAGGTAGTCGCTGAGCTTCGTATTCAATCTCTCAAGCCCCGCTATCTTTTTCTTGGGATTTGAGGTTATACATTCGTTTGGATTAAGAGTGTACTGACCTAAGATGCTATGCGTACATTTTACCTCGTATTTTTCGGCAAGTCTAAGCCAAACGTCATAATCCTGCGAGGACTGCATAAGCACGTCAAAGCCACCTATCTCTAAAAGTGCACCTTTACGTATCATAGGAAATGACGTAGAGCCTATGAAATTAGAGAGCACAAGCTCGTCGTATATTTTTCCTTCAGCTCCAAGCGGGGGATATTTTACTATTTTCCCGTCAGGGGATACCGACTGAAATCCGCTGTAAACGAGCGCTACCTGATCAGAATCAAAGCGCTCAAGCTGACGCTCGATTTTTTCTTCGAGCCATACGTCATCATCGTCAAGATACGCAATAAACTCGCCATTTGCATTCTCAAGTCCCGTGTTTCTCGCCGCACACGCGCCCATGCATTTCTCGTGAGGAATGTAGCGCACCCCGCTGTCCGCATACTTTAAAACGGTCTTTTCAACCTCGGAGCGAAGCTCGTAATCAGACGGACTGTCATCGACTACTATCGTCTCGATATTCTTATACGTCTGCGAGAGAATGCTTAAAACAGCCCTCTCTACAAACTCGGGGGCTCTTTTATGAGTGGTAATAACCGCACTGACCAAAACCATACAAACAACCTCTGTTACGTTATTTTAAAATGCCGCAGCCTTCATCGCACAATCAATAAACTATAGTTATAATTATTATAACATATATTGATTATATTTGTAAAGAGCTTTTTCGAGGCAGCGCAATACCTGACAAAAAAGCAAAAAACCGATGCTGTTGCATCGGTGCGGGTGTGTATTTTAAAAACGATATATCGCATACGCGATATGATATACGGCAGAGCCGTATGATATATTTGCCTTG
>JAZORU010000006.1:0-7214 GCA_045656765.1 Eubacteriales bacterium | reverse complement strand
TTTTATAATCCCCCTTTCTTAACGGTACTGCTCTAAAAATCTAAGGTCTGCGCTGTGGAAGAGACGAACGTCGTCGATACCGTAGCGCATCATAACGAGTCTGTCAAGTCCAATGTTTACGTAAAAGCCCGTGTACTCGTCAGGATCAAGTCCTGCCGCCTTCAGCACGTTCGGGTGAGGCGTGCCGCCCGGCATTACCTCTATCCAGCCTACGTTTTTGCAAACGCTGCAACCTTTACCGCCGCAAACAAGACATCCCATATCTATTTCAAATCCGGGCTCAACGAACGGGAAGAATCCCGCTCTCATTCTGACGGGAACCTCTCTGCCGAATACCTTTGAAAGAATCGACTGTATCATAACCTTTCCGGATGCAAAGGTAAACTCGCGGTCAACGATAAGAGCCTCATACTGATAAAACGCTCTCTCGTGGCGCGCGTCGGTAGTCTCGTTTCTGTAAACTCTGCCGGGGTACACGAAGCGGTAGGGTGCCTTGTGCGTCTGCAGATATCTTACGCTTCCGCCTGTAAGGTGGGGACGAAGGCAAAGCTTATCCTTTGCTTCTCCCTTGTCGTGTCCCTCTATCCAATAGGTATCCATGCTCTCTCTCGCAGGGTGGTTCGGGGGGAAGTTGAGCTTGTCGAAGGCATAAAGCTCGCTCGTTATCTCATCCTCCTCGAATATTTCAAAGCCCATAGAGCGAAAAGCATCGTTTAAATCGTCTCTCATCTGCTTTATGGGGTGCTTTCCTCCTGCAACAACGGGGATTCCCGGAACGGTCGTGTCAAAATCCTCGGGCAATTCAAATGCCTTGAGCTTTATCTCCTCACGGCGAGCTTCAATCAAAGTCGAGAGCTGATTTTTGACCTCGTTTATCTTCTTTCCAAGCTCGGGACGAAGCGCAGGGTCGGTCTTAGGAAGCTCCTTTAAAATTTCGGTAAGACTTCCCTGCTTTCCGAGCAAGGATGCCTTGATCTCCTGAAGCTCGGCTTCGGTTTTTGCCGAAGATACGGCACGCTCACCGTCTTGCCATATCGCTTGTAACTTTTCGTTCATTTGATTTCTCCTTATATGTTAAGTGCATTTAATTTTTACAACAAAAACAAAAAGACCCGTCCTCATAGGGACGAGCCATGCCCGCGGTACCACCCAATTTCAAGGCAAAAAAGCCTTGCACTTTTCACCGTTTTTGCGTGTACGGCTACACCCTGCTTACCTCGCACCGACGTCTTCTCTGACATACGGCACGCACTCGCAGAATACTCCAATGCTGAAATTTCGTACAAAGCCTCGGACGGTCCTCTCAGCTTCAAAAACCGCTCTCTGAACTCGGGGGATTGCACTACTGCCACATCTTCACAGTATACTTAATTGAATTGTAGCATAAAAGCGCGTTTTTGTCAATAGCAAAGGTCAGATAAAACGCTTGCTTTACCGCCTTTATACAAAAAAGAGCAAACTCGAAATGCGTTTGCTCTTTTTATATTTTGTTTAAAACCGCAATTAAACACCGAGGTCTTCAACGATGAGAGTCTTTACCTCGCCGTCAGCCTTTACCTCTGCCTTTTTGCTGTCTCTTTCAGCAAAGAACTTGGACGCTACCTGCGGGAAAAGTGCATAAGAGAGCACGTCCTCCTCGCATTTTGCAATGTCCTTGGTTTCTTCTCTGTACTTGGGAAGCTCGGGCTCGATCAGGTCTGCGGGACGGCAGGTAATTACCTCGTCATCGCCTATTGCCATCTTTCTTACTTCCTCGTTTACCTTACCGGGAAGTCTGCCGTACTCGCCACGCAAAAGTCCCTTCGATTCCTTGGTAAAGGACTTGTACTTGCCCATAAGGACGTTGAGAACCGCCTGGTTACCTACTATCTGAGAGGTAGGAGTTACAAGAGGCGGGAAGCCGAAATCTTCTCTTACTCTCGGTACCTCCTCAAGCACCTCGTAGTATCTGTCCTCTGCCTTGAAGCCTTTAAGCTGGCTGATAAGGTTAGAGAGCATACCGCCGGGAACCTGATAAAGAAGCGTGTTTGTATCTACGTTAAGCACCTTCGGGTCAAGCGAGCCGTTTTCCTTGAGCTTCGCCTGAACTGCTCTGAAATGAGCCGCACACTCAGAGAGCTTGGAGAGATCAAGTCCCGTGTCGCGCTCTGTACCCATAAGAGTAGCAACGAGAGCCTCTGTCGCGGGCTGTGCCGTTCCGTTTGCAAGCGGGGAGAGCGCGCAGTCAACTATATCAACGCCTGCCTGAGCAGCCATGAGGTTGACCATATCGCCCGTACCCGTAGTGTTATGCGTATGAAGGTGGATCGGAACGTCTATCTCTGCCTTGAGCTTCTTTACGAGGCTGTATGCATCGTAAGGAAGAAGAAGGTTTGCCATATCCTTTATAGCTATCGTATCAGCACCCATCTGTACGAGCTCTTTTGCGAGATTTACAAAATATTCCTCGCTGTGAACGGGGCTCTTGGTGTAGCTGATAGCCGCCTCGCAGATACCGCCGTGCTTCTTTGTGTACTTCATTGCGGCTTCCATGTTTCTGGTGTCGTTTAGCGCGTCGAATATACGGATTACGTTTATACCGTGCTCAATGCTCTTGCCGACGAACGCTTCTACAACGTCGTCTGCATAGTGCTTGTAGCCGAGAATATTCTGACCGCGAAGCAGCATCTGAAGCTTGGTCTTAGGCATGTGGCGCTTAAGCTCGTCAAGACGCTTCCAGGGGTCTTCTCCAAGAAAACGCATACAAACGTCAAAGGTAGCTCCGCCCCAGCACTCGAGAGACCAATATCCCATCTCGTCGAGCATCTCGCAGGCAGGAAGCATATCCTCAAGGCGCATTCTCGTAGCCGCCTGAGACTGATGTGCGTCACGGAGAATAGTATCGGTAATATAAAGCTTCTTTGTATTTTCCATTTTTATCTCCAAAATCAATCAATTATTAAACCGGTAAATTAACCGAGCATACTGATAAGTATGCCTGCGGCAACTGCAGATCCGATAACTCCCGCAACGTTCGGGCCCATTGCGTGCATAAGCAGGAAGTTCGAGGGGTTTTCCTTCTGACCTACTACCTGTGATACGCGCGCCGCCATAGGAACAGCGGAAACACCCGCGCTTCCTATCAAGGGATTTATCTTCTTCTTTAAGAAAAGGTTCATGAACTTCGCGATAAGAACACCGCCTGCAGTAGCTACCGAGAACGCAACGACACCGAGAACCATTATCTTGATAGTTTCAAGGTTAAGGAAGGACTCTGCGGTTGCAGTAGCACCTACGGTGATACCGAGGAATATCGTTACTATGTTCATAAGCTCGTTCTGAGCCGTCTTTGCAAGTCTCTCAACGACTCCGCACTCACGCATAAGGTTACCGAGCATAAGGCATCCTATAAGGGGCGTTGCATCCGGAACTATGAGAGAAACGAAGATAGTGATAACTATCGGGAATACTATCTTTTCCGTCTTCGATACGGGACGGAGCTGTGTCATTACTATCGCACGCTCTTTTTTAGTAGTCAAGAGCTTCATAATCGGGGGCTGGATTACCGGAACGAGTGCCATATATGAGTATGCGGCAATCGCTATCGGAGCGAGCATTTCGGGCGAGAGCAACGAAGTAGTAAATATAGACGTCGGGCCGTCAGCACCGCCGATAATGCCTATCGAGCCTGCCTGCTGCTGCGTAAAGCCGAGCGCTCTTGCGCCGAGGTAAGTGCCGAAAATACCTATCTGAGCCGCCGCGCCTAATATAAGGCTCTTGGGGTTTGCTATAAGCGGACCAAAGTCGGTCATAGCTCCAACGCCGAGGAATATAAGACAGGGATAAATGTTGAGCTTTACTCCGAGATAGAGATAGTCAAGCACACCTGCCGTTACGCTTATACCGTCAGCATTCGGTGCGCCTCCAAACATATCCCAATGAACGTGACCTCCCGCAAAAAGCTCGGGGTGGTACATATTTGCTCCGGGAAGGTTCGTGAGAAGCATACCTGCCGCGATAGAGAGAAGAAGAAGCGGCTCGAACTTCTTTACTATTGCAAGGTACAAAAGAAAGCACGCAAGCAATATCATTACCAATTTAAGCGGCTCTGTCGCAAATCTTGCAAAGCCCGTGCTAGCCAAAAAGTCAGTTATTGCAGTTAACATACTGCCACCTCTCTTCGCTTATGCGAGAGTGTAAAGAGCTGCACCTGCATCAACTGCAGCGCCCTTGCTTACACTTACGCCCGTGATCTTACCGTCTCTGGGAGCCATTATCTCGTTTTCCATCTTCATGGCCTCAAGAATCATTATAACGTCACCCTTCTTTACGGTGTCGCCTACGTTTACGTTTACAGCGAGAATAGTTCCCTGAAGGGGCGCCTTTATCGTCTCACCGTCGCCGGAAGCTGCAGCGGGTGCTGCTGCGGGAGCGGGTGCTGCTGCGGGTGCTGCTGCTACGGGAGCTGCAGGAGCTGCTGCCACACCGTCGTCACCGATAAGCTCTACGCATACCTCGTATTCTGTTCCGTTTACGTTTACCTTGTACTTTTTCATTTTTTGTTCCTCTCTTAAATATATAGTCGTATTTTTATTTCTTCGTTTTTAAGTATGTTTAATATGCTTTAGTTATAATTAGTGCTTACGCTCTTTGACAGAGAGGATGCGTATGTGCGAAACATCGCTTCCCGTGTCCTCTGCAATAGCAGCTGAAATTGCGGCTATTACCTCGCCTCTGTTCTTGATAGAAGCAGTCACGTACTCGTCTGCGGGTACAGTGCTTTTAGCCGTGCTATTCTCTTTTGCAGGAACAGCGCCGTGCTTTTCTTCGTTCTTTGTGTCTCCGAGCTTCTTAAATATTGCGCCCATAATATTGCAGATGAAGATAATGCATATCAACGCCGCAAATACTGTAGCAATACCGAGTCCGGCAACGACAAAATCGTTGATTGGTTGGGTTTGGGGCATTTTGTCTCTCTCCTTGTATTTTTGTTTGTTTTTACCGATTGAGAATACTGAAAACATGGCTTAAAGCGGCAAAAAATCCGCGCTTTTTCCAAATTTGCACCATTCTTCCTCATTTTAAATGATACCACTTTGAAAGTCTGCCGTCAAGAGATTTTTGCAAATATTTTTGTAGGTTCAAAAAAAACCTAAAAAACGCAAACGAATCATTCCGTTTTTTTATGTAATTTTCGTTTTTTGAAGAAAATAACCAAAAAATTTGCTCTGCAAATTAATTCTTGTTGCATTCGGTCATATTGACTTTATTTAGATAATGATATATAATTAATGTAGACCGTACAACTGACGGATTCGCGGGCTCTACCGCGGGGGAATACGGTCAATTTCGCAACGTAACATGCCGACCGTCTGGGCATTTTGGGTTTTCAGATAGGAGACGATAAAATGGAACACAAAAATTGGAACGGTTTTGCGGGAGAGGATTGGAAGTCGCAGGTAAACGTGCGCGACTTTATCCAGAACAACTACCGCGAGTACACGGGAGACGCAAGCTTTCTCTCGGGCGCCACAAAACGCACGGAGGAACTGATGAAAAAGGTAAACACGCTCTTCTCTCTTGAGCGTCAGTACGGCGGAGTGCTTGATATAGACACGGACACGGTATCCTCGCTTACAAGCTACGCCCCCGGATACGTGGACAAGCAAAACGAGCTTATCGTGGGACTTCAGACAAACAGACCTCTCAAGCGCGGTGTAAACCCCTTCGGCGGTATAAGAATGGCAAGACAGGCGTGTGAAGCGTACGGATACAAGCTCGGTCAGAAAATAGAAGACGAGTTCCAGTACCGCACCACGCACAACGACGGAGTTTTCCGCGCGTACACCGATGAGATGAGAGCCGCGAGAAAATGCCACGTTATAACCGGACTTCCCGATGCTTACGGCAGAGGCAGAATTATCGGCGACTACCGCCGCGTTGCCCTCTACGGCGTTGATTTTCTTGCAGAAGAAAAGAAAAAGGACAAGGCAGCTCTGGCAGAGCAGGCGTTTGACACACCACGCATACGTCTTGACGAGGAGCTTTTCAGACAGATCAAGTTCCTCGGTGAGATGAAAGAAATGGCGGCTATGTACGGCTATGATATCTCCGAGCCTGCATCAAACGCAAGAGAGGCTATTCAGTGGACTTATTTTGCTTACCTTGCCGCAATCAAGGAGCAGAACGGAGCCGCGATGTCGCTCGGCAGAGTAAGCACCTTCTTTGATATTTACATTCAGCGCGATATAGACAACGGAACTCTTACAGAGGAAGAGGCGCAGGAGCTTTTCGACGATTTCGTTATAAAGCTCAGACTTGCGCGCCATCTCAGAACCCCCGAATACAACGAGCTTTTTGGCGGAGATCCTATGTGGATAACCGAGGCAGTCGGCGGTATGGGCGAGGACGGCAGAACTCTCGTTACAAAGAGCAGCTACCGCGTGCTTAATACCCTCTACACACTCGGCTCTTCCCCGGAGCCTAACCTTACGGTGCTCTGGTCAAAGGATCTTCCCGAGCATTTCAAGAAGTTCTGCGCGAAGGTATCCTGCGACACGGACTCGATACAGTATGAAAGCGACGATCTCATGCGTCCGATCTACGGCGACGATTACGCGATAGCTTGCTGCGTTTCGGCTATGAAGGTCGGAAAGCAGATGCAGTTCTTCGGCGCACGCTGCAATCTTGCGAAGCTTCTTCTTATCGCTATAAACGGCGGCTACGATACCACGAGCAAGATGAAGATAGGTCCTCAGATGGAGCCGCTTGCGGCAGACAAGCTTGACTATGACACGGTTATGGAAAGATTCGACGTTTACATAAAGTGGCTCTCGCACCTCTACGTAAACACGATGAACATAATCCACTATATGCATGATAAATACGCATACGAAAAGTCGCAGATGGCACTTCACGATACCGAGGTCGGCAGATTTATGGCATTCGGTATTGCAGGACTCTCGGTAGTTGCAGACTCCCTCTCGGCTATCAAATATGCAAACGTAAAGCCGATAGCTGACGCTGACGGCTATATCAGCGAGTTTGAGACGACGGGAGACTTCCCCAAATACGGAAACGACGACGACAGAGTAGACTCGATAGCTAAGGAAATGGCTCACAAGGTCATTTGCGAGCTGAGAAAGACGAAAACATACAGAGATTCCATTCATACTCTCTCTGTACTTACAATTACCTCAAACGTAATGTACGGCAAGCACACGGGCGCAACTCCC
>JAZORU010000005.1:0-15760 GCA_045656765.1 Eubacteriales bacterium | reverse complement strand
GATAGTATTGATTTAATATGCACACACCCACCGTATGCTGATATTATCAAGTATAGTGATGGTATTGAAAATGACTTGTCGCAATTAAAAGTAAAAGATTTTCTTGAAGAAATGAAAAAGGTTGCCACAGAAAGTTATCGTGTGCTAAAAAAGGACAAGTTTTGTGCGGTGCTTATGGGCGATACAAGACAAAAAGGTCATATGATCCCTATGTCGTTTGATGTTATGCGCATATTTGAAGATACAGGATTCAAACTGAAGGAATTAATTATCAAAGAACAACATAATTGCAAAGCAACGGGATATTGGAAAACAAACAGTGTGAAATATAATTTTCTGCTGATTGCTCATGAGTATTTGTTTGTATTCAAAAAATAATAAGCACTGCTGTTGTGACACAATTATTTATATGCAATGAAATATAAAAGTCGGGAACGAAGTTTTCGTTCCCGACTTCTCTTTATGCAATTTCCGCTTAGGCGTTGTTTGCGCGGTTGAGCCAGATCAAGCCGATGTCAAAAGCGTCGTAGAGCGAGTCCTTATCGCCCTGCTTTACGATTCTGTCGGCAAAGGACTTGGTCGTATCGGTGCTGAGCACCTGTATAAGCACCTTTGCGGGCAGCTCGAGCTCGCCCTCTTTTTTATATGCCATTACCGTAAGTGAAAGAATATGCTTGTCGCTCATATTTCCGTAGCAGAAAGAATCTCCCTGACGGACGAATGCTTTTCCCTTATATTCGAGAAACTGCGCTGTCTCTTTTGCCATAACGCATCCTCCTTTTCAAAATTAAACTCATCAGATTATATTTTACACTATAATTGCCCTTTTGTCAACAGAGCGAAGGGTTAATATTTTGCTTTTCACAGCCAAAGCGCCAAAACCGACCTTTTACTTCAATACGGGCGGTCTTCTAAGCTCCGCTTCGGTATCGGTAGGAACGGCGCAGGTAAGCGAGCGCAGGGCGCAAACGGCACGGCAAAGCTTCTTTTGCCTGTCGGCTGAAGGCGGAAGTCTTCTGAGCATCGCCGGGTTTGACACAAGCGGAATACCGAGCGTTTTTTTAACCGCCGCAAGCATCTCCAAGCCTTCCTTCGTCGCGCCGAGAAGGGTGGTATATGCGGGGGATGCGTGCAGGTCCTCTTCTCTTACGTCGGTAAGAGAGAAAAGCACGGCGCGGCGCAAGCGAGCATCGGTATATTTTTTCGTTTTTATCATTTCTGTAAATTCGGCACAGTCACGCGCCTTGTGCGCGGCAGTCGTCATACGGCAGAGCAGTCCCCCCGAGGCCTCTGCCGTCTCCGCGGGGCTTTCCCCGAGCAAGCGGAAGTGTGCCAATACCGCATCCCCTATCTCAGACAGTCCTTTGGATATATTGCCGCACTCGAGTGCACTACCGAAGACCGCACGGCAGGATTCCGGCAAAAACGCACCTTCAAGCTCACCCAAACGAACTCTCTCTCTTATATAGGAAGCCGAAGCAAAGCCGCCCGACTCACCCTCGCCGTGCCCTGCACCTACGCGGCGCACGGCGCAAAAATCAAGGTCAAGCCCGAGCTTTCCCCCCGCCTTTATATACTCTATTGCGAGGATATTGTTCGGCTTCGAGGTAAGCTCCTCACCGAAGCCGAAATGCTCGTATGCAAGCGACATCTGCGCCGCCGCGCCAAGCGACGCTTCTTTTTCTCTTATCTCCCTGTACACGCGACCGAACTCTGCTTCATCTATCGAAGCCGCAGACAAAAGAAGGTCTGCATCCCCCGACTCGCAACCAAAACCGAGCGTGTCAATACAACCGAGGGATTTGATTATCGACATAGCACCAAACGCGAAAAATTCTGCTGATGCCGCAGAATACGGAAAAGGAAGCTCAAGCACGAGGTCAGCACCTACAGCGAGAGCCGCACGGGCACGGTCGTGCTTTGAGAAAACAGACAGCTCGCCGCGCTGGCAAGCATCGCCCGACATAATGCAGACTATCCTCTCGGCACCGCGCTCACGCAGGGTTTTTATTAAATATTCGTGTCCCGTATGAAGCGGGTCAAATTCGCATATAACCGCCGCGTTTTTCATCTTGCTTCTTCCTTTCTGCTGTATCTTCCTACCTATTTTACTACAAAACACAGACAAAGTAAACAAAAATTGATAAATATGAGCAAAATCTCTTGAAAACAGGAAGCTTTTGATATATAATCTCTATGTTATATATATTATATTATCTATATACGGAGGAATGAACATGAACGTTCTCGTAGTAAACGCGGGCTCAAGCTCGCTCAAGTATCAGTTTTTTGATACGACGAACGGCACCGTTATCGCAAAGGGTCTTTGCGACAGAATAGGTATTGACGGTACCATCTCACACAAGCAGCTTCTCACGGGAAAAGAATATTCTGCGAAGATAGATATTCCAAACCACAGCGTAGCAACAAAAATAGTCGTTGACTGCCTTATCGATAAGGAATACGGATGTGTTTCCGGTATGGACGAAATTGAAGCCGTAGGTCACAGAGTAGTCCACGGCGGTGCTTTCTTCTCCGAGTCTGTTCTTCTTAACGATGACGTGCTCGCGAAGCTTGAGCTTTGCCGAGACCTCGCTCCCCTTCACACCCCTGCTCACATCATGGGAATTCAGGGTTGCCTTGACGTAATGCCAAACGTACCTCAGGTGCTCGTATTTGACACGGCATTCCATCAGACGATGCCTGACTACGCGTATATGTATCCGATTCCCTACGAGATGTACGAGGATTGGAGCATACGCCGCTACGGTGCTCACGGAACCAGCCACAGATACGTTGCAGGCGAGTGCATCAAGCTTCTTGGCGGCAAGGCTGAGGGCACGAAGATAATCACCTGCCACCTCGGAAACGGCTCGTCCATTTCCGCAGTCAAGGACGGTTGCGTTATGGATACGTCGATGGGCTTTACACCTCTTGCAGGTATCGAGATGGGTACTCGCTGCGGTGACATTGACCCCGCGATAGTTCCCTTTATTATGAACAAGACCGGCATGACACCCGACGAGATGAACAGCTTCATGAACAAGAAGTGCGGACTTCTCGGCGTTTCCGGAATCTCGAGCGACTGCCGTGACGTAACTCAGGCAAAGAACGAAGGAAACGAGAGAGCAAAGCTTGCCTTTGACATTCTCGCATACGGCATCCGCAAGTTCATCGGTGCTTACACCGCAACGATGGAAGGCCTTGACGCGATAGTATTTACCGCAGGAATCGGTGAGAATCACGACGGTATCAGAGCGCAGGTCTGCGAGAAGCTCGCGTACCTCGGCGTTGACTTTGATTTTGAGCTTAATGCAAATCTTCCCCGTCCGCTTAAGGCAACCTGCCTTACCAAGCCCGGCTCAAAGGTAAAGGTATTTATGATACCCACAAACGAGGAGCTCGTTATAGCAAAGGATACCGAGAGACTTGCGAAGGGTGTTTGAGTCGTTTGAGTGAATTTATCACGGGGAAACCTGCGCAGGTTTCCCCGTGGTTTGCTTTTTTGGGAGATAGTTAACTATGTTAAGAAAAATTGCACAAAGCGTGCGTGAGTACAAAATGCCGTCTCTTCTGACCTTCCTTTTCATACTTGCGGAAGCGGTCATAGAGGTCTTTATTCCATATACGACGGCAACTCTCGTAAATAATATTAAAGACAGCGTGCCGATAGTTGAGGTGCTCAAAACAGGCGGGATACTTATCGCTATGGCGGTAGCCTCCCTCTCGTGCGGCGGTATTGCCGCAATAACCTGCGCCAAGGCATCGGCAGGCTTTGCAAAAAACCTGCGCCGCGACCTTTTCTCGCGCGTACAGACCTATTCCTTTGAGAATATAGACAAATTTTCCACGTCCTCGCTCGTAACGAGAATGACGACCGACGTCACAAACGTGCAGATGTCCTTTATGATGATAATAAGAACGGCTATACGCGCCCCTCTTATGCTTATCTTCTGCATCGTTATGGTAGCGTACATGGGCGGTGTTCTTGCCCTCACGTTTGCGGTTGTAATTCCCGTGCTTGCGATTGGACTGCTTATGGTAGCGCGCCGCGCTATGCCTGCGTTCAGACGAGTGTTTAAAAAATACGACAAGCTAAACGAGTCTATCGAAGAAAACGTGCGCGGTATGCGCGTGGTCAAGGGCTTTTCGCGCGAGGAGCACGAAAAGGCGAAGTTTGCCGCAGCTTCCGACGATATCGCCGCAGACTTCACGAAGGCTGAGAGAATAGTTGCTCTCAACTCCCCTCTTATGCAGTTCTGCATGAATTTCAATATGATTTTCATTATGCTCGTAGGCTCATATCTCGTTATCACCTACTCGGGCAGCGTTATCGGTGTCGGTGAGATATCCGCTATGCTTACCTACGGTGTGCAGATACTTATGCAGCTTATGATGCTCTCGATGATATACGTTATGCTTACTATGTCGGGCGAGAGCATGAAGCGTATCGTCGAGGTGCTCGACGAGGAAAGCTCGCTTGTGACTCCCCCTTCCCCCGTATACAGCGTAGCCGACGGCTCGATAGATTTCGAGGGTGTCAGCTTCAAGTATTCAAAAAAAGCCGAGAAATACGCGCTCTCGGATATCGACCTTCACATAGACTCGGGTATGACCGTCGGAATTATCGGCGGTACGGGCTCGTCAAAATCCACCCTCGTCTCGCTTATCGCGCGCCTCTACGACGTGTCGGTTGGTAGCTGTAAGGTAGGCGGAGTTGACGTGCGCGACTATGACCTTGACACGCTTCGCGCGAGTGTTGGTATGGTGCTTCAGAAGAATCTTCTTTTCTCGGGTACTATTGCCGAGAATCTTCGCTGGGGCAACGAAAATGCAACCGACGAGGAGCTTGTCGAAGCCTGCCGTCTTGCGTGCGCCCACGATTTCGTCACGTCATTCCCCGACGGGTACGAGACGAAGATAGAGCAGGGCGGCACTAACGTCTCGGGCGGTCAGAAGCAGCGTCTTTGCATCGCGAGAGCGTTGCTCAAGCGCCCGAAGATACTGATTCTTGACGACTCGACGAGTGCGGTCGACACAAAGACCGACGCGCAGATTCGCGCGGGCTTTGCCGCATACATACCCGAAACCACGAAAATAATTATCGCTCAACGTATATCCTCGGTTGAGCACGCGGATATGATAATAGTTATGGACAACGGCAAAATTGCCGACCGCGGCACTCACGAAGAGCTGCTTTCCCGCTGTGAGATATACCGCGAGGTCTATACACAGCAAACGGGAGGTGAGCAAAATGGCTAAGGAAAACAAAATTCCCGCAGGACAAGCCCCCGCATTTCCAAAAGGCAAGCCCCCGAAGCCGAAGATAAACTTCAAGGTGCTCGGCAGGGTTATCGGGTATCTTTGCAAGTGTTATCCCGCGCTTATTGCGATTGCCTGCGTTTGCATCATCCTCTCGGCACTCGTCGCTTCTATCCCCGCAATATTCACACAAAAGATACTTGCCGTTATAACCGAGTTTCTTGATAGCGGCAACGCAAACTACGCCGAAGCATCGGCTAAAATATTCCCGCTCGTTTTCACGCTTATCGGGCTGTACGCCTGCTCTATCACCTTCACTATCGTGCAGACGCAGCTTATGGCGTATATCACGCAGGGCTTTCTCAACAAAATGCGCCGCCGTATGTTTGACGGTATGCAAAACCTGCCGATAAAATATTTTGATACGCACCGTCACGGCGACATAATGAGCCATTACACAAACGATATCGACACGCTTCGCCAGCTCGTGTCTCAGGCACTTCCCGCCCTCTTGCAGTCGGCGGTCATCATCGTCACCGTGCTTTCAATAATGCTCTGGTACTCGGCGCTTATGTGTGCCGTGGTGCTTCTCGGTATTATCGTTATGGTAATAGTATCAAAGAAGGTCGGCGGCGGCTCGGCTAAGTACTTCATCCGTCAACAGCAGTCGATAGGCAAGGCAGAGGGCTACATTCAGGAAATGATGACGGGGCAGAAGGTCATAAAGGTATTCGGTCATGAGGCGGCGGCTCAGGAGGATTTTGATAAGATAAACGAGGAGCTTTGCCGTGACAGCTACCGCGCTAACGCTTACGCGAATATGCTCGGCCCTATTATAATGAACATCGGTAACGTAACCTACGTTATCGTTGCCACCTTCGGCGGACTCTTTCTTCTTTCGGGAATACCGAATATCAGCCTCTCGGGACTTCTTTTCACAATCGACATTATAATCCCCTTCCTTAATATGACAAAGCAGTTTACAGGCAACGTAAACCAGTTCTCTCAGCAGATAAACGCAATAGTCATGGGTATGGCGGGTGCTTCCCGTATTTTTGAGCTTATTGATACGAAGCCCGAGGAGGACGACGGCTACGTTACGCTTGTCAGAGCCGAGATAGACGAGGACACAAGCATCAAGGAAACCGATGCGCGCACGGGCAAGTGGGCTTGGCGCCACCCCCACGGCGACGGCACGGTCACCTACACCGAGCTTAAAGGTGACGTAAGACTTTGCGATGTGGACTTCGGATATACCGAGGATAAACAGGTGCTTTATGATATCACGCTCTACGCAGAGCCGGGACAGAAGGTTGCGTTTGTAGGTGCTACGGGTGCAGGTAAGACGACTATTACGAATCTTATCAACCGCTTCTACGATATCGCTGACGGAAAGGTAAGATACGACGGCATCAATATAAACAAGATAAGAAAGAGCGACCTGAGACGCTCGCTCGGACTCGTGCTTCAGGACACAAATCTGTTCTACGGATCGGTTATGGATAACATCCGCTACGGACGGCTTGATGCAACAGACGAAGAATGTATCGAAGCCGCAAGGCTGGTTGGTGCTGACGACTTTATAACGAGACTGCCCGAAGGCTACAACACTATCCTCTCGGGCAACGGCGCAAATCTCTCGCAAGGACAGCGCCAGCTTATCGCTATAGCCCGCGCCGCAGTTGCCGACCCGCCCGTTATGATACTTGACGAGGCTACCTCGTCGATAGATACTCGAACAGAAGCAATAGTCTCTCGCGGAATGGACAAGCTCATGGAAGGGCGCACGGTATTCGTTATCGCGCACCGCCTCTCAACCGTCAAAAACTCTGACGTTATCATGGTGCTTGACCACGGTCGCATCATTGAGCGCGGAAGCCACGAGGAGCTTCTTGAGCAAAAGGGCACGTATTATCAGTTGTATACGGGCGCATTTGAGCTTGAGTGAAACGAGGAATGTAAAAAACGTCCAGACCACGAAAAAACAAATAATAAACAGGAAAGTCAAAAACCAAACAAAACGGTCTATCGTAATATTTCCTAATAAATCTAATGTAGGGATAATTCGCAAATCGCGAATTATCCCTATTTTAATGTTTTTTCGTTATGAACAAGCCGCCCCCTCTCGACGTACACACGTACGCCTTCGGGGTGCGTTTGTCCATTCTGAATCATTTTTTCCTATCCCTCGAGGAATGTAAAAAGTCCGGACCACGAAAAAAGAGCAGACACCGTCTGCTCTTTTTTATTCGCGGGAAAGCCTCAACAACCGTCTGTGTACGGATATTCCTCCCCGCGTCATTCTGAACGGCAAGGGGTGTTTGTGTCACGCCCGCACGTCTGTTTCTTTTACCGCGATGCAGATTACCGTCATATCGTCGCGCATATTGTACTTCGCCTTTGCGGCGCAAAGCACGCTTGCCGCAATATCAAACGGGTCGGCGGTCGTGCGGCGGCAGAGCGTTTCAACTATAAGCCGTCCCTCTTCCTCGTCTTCCATAAGCCCGTCGCTGAGCATAAGCACGACGTCCCCCGCCCTTAGCTTGAATTTTATCTTTTCCGCGCCTATCCTCTCGGTAATTCCTATCGGGATAGTCTTAGCCGAGACCTTGTAGACGTTCTTGCCTCGGCAAACGTACGAGGGCGCGGCTCCGCTTTTAAGAAAGCACCCGTCGCCCGAATATGAATCAAACTCGAAGATATCCACCGTGCTTGAGTCCTCTGAGCTCTGGTCGCGCAGCACGCTGTTAAGCATCTCAAGCGTCAGCTCCTTCGGATTTGAGCAGGAAAGCATACTCAAAAGATACTCGGCGCAGATTCCGCTTGTGTAAGCCGCCTGCTCGCCGCTTCCCATGCCGTCGCAAAGAACGCCGTAAAAATACCCCTCGTTATTTGAGAAGGTGCGCCCCGAGTCGCCGCTTTGCTCCTCATTTTCCTTCGGAAGCCCCGCTATCGCAGACTCTACCTCGAAGCGCGGGGCTGTGTGCATTTCAAACTCGATATCCGTGCCCTCTATCGTGTAAACGGGACTCGTCAGAGCGCATCCGCATATCGCCTCAAACTCTCTTTGAAGCTCCGCAGCAGACACCGTGTGCGAGGCAAGATTTATGCCGTGCGCGTATATTCTTTTATGCCGCGTGCCGTAAACCGAGATGCCCGAAATGCCGTAGAGCTTGCGCCGTGAGAGCGAAAGAAGCCGCGAGGACAGCTCTCGGTCGTATTCCGAGCGCGCTTGGGTTCGGCTTAGGTGAGCGTCAAGTATCTTTGCCATAGAAGCGTAGTCGGACGACAGCCTTCCCGTGCCCGAGCGCCGAAAGCACCGCTCGACCGCATCGGTGGTGGCGCGGTTTATCTCTGATATAAGAGCTCCCTTGCGCGAGCAGTTCTCGCGTATATACGGGGGAAGCGCGCGCTCGGTCAGCTTTCCGGGGCGGGAGACTGCCGTCGCAAGATTGGCTTGTGCATCTGCGAAGGTAGATACGTTTTTTTCACGGCATCTCACTCTTTCGGGACAGGTCGTGCATACGCGCTCAAGCGCCCTCTCGCATATTCCGCCCGTATCAAGAAGGCTTGCGCGCTCATACCGCCTTGAAAGCGCCCTCAGCGTTGCCGAAAGCGAGGAAAAAGCACGCGATATCTCGCTGATGCTCGCCTCGGTCGGCTCTGTCTGCGTTGCCTTTTCCTTTTGCGATTTTTTTGCAAGCGAGCAAAGAGAAAACGAGCATATCCGTCGGCTGATATCATACCTTTGCCAAAGCAGCACCGAGCAAAGAGCGACAGTCAAGGACGGAAGCGAGCCGAGCAGGGCACTATAACCGCCAATATAGCCATCGCTCATTAAAATGAAGGTAAATGCGCCGAGCTTCCCGAGGAAATCCGAGAGCATCATAAGAGTCGCGCATACCGCCCCGCCGAGCGAATAGACCGCGCACTCAGAGAGTCCAAACGGCAGTCCGCACACGAGTCCCATTAGGGCACTCGCGCCCTTTCTGTTGCCGTCCGACTCGGAAGCGATAAGGCAAAAGGCGGCAATTTTCCCCGCGTTAAGAGAGAAAAGCGTTATTCCCGAGAGCGCCCATACGAGCACCGCACACTCAAAAAGCCGCGCCGCTTCACGCATTTCCTCACGGGCAGAGCGGTCGTAGGCTACCGAGAAGATATAGGTGCCAACAGGGCACACTATCATAAAAAGAACCGAGCCAAGCAAACTGTAATATGTAAAGGAATAATAGATAAGATTGTATATTCCTACGGCAAAAGAAGCAACACATGAAACTATAACCTTCCACGCCGCCCACTCGTTATAAAGAGGCAGAGTGTAGCTACCCTTTTCCTTCGAGTCAAAATATATACACAAGAAGCTTCTCGCAAGGATAATGAGAGCGCATACCGCCGCATAAACCTTTCCTATTCCGCCGAGCGTCAGGTATGATATAAGCGAGGATAGCGCGTACAGTGCGCTTGCCTTGCCTGACGCGCAGATGAACATTATACCAAACGGATATACGCTGAACGCAAGCTGTGAGCGGGATATCAGAGCCGAGAACGCACACCCCGCGCAAATTCGTGCAACTGTAACTATATACCGCCGTCGAAGCACCCCTGCCCTCTCCCCTTCGTCCGCTTTAACGTGCGCCAAGACGAAATTCGCGAGTGCCGTAAAAAACCGAACGTTTTTTTGCTTTTTCTTTTTTCTTAAGGTGACTTCCGCCATTTTTAAACCTCCTTTATTTTAGTTTGTTTATATTTTTCAAAAAGAACAAAATTCGCTTGCGCCCCTGTCATTCTGAGTGGAGCGGAGCGGAATCGAACTTTTTCGTCGTAAGATTCCGTCTGCACTTCGTTTGACGCGGCTGCGCCGTTCGACTACGGCTACGCCTTCGCTCAGAATGACACGACGAAAAAGCACCGAGCATTTGCGAGGTGGAATCTTAGGGGCGCAAGTGAAGAATGACGCAGTGGGTAGGCTCTCCCTTTGGGAGAGCTCCCGACGTAGTCGGGTGAGAGGGCTGCGTATAGACAGATGCTTCCCCTGTCCTTCGAAAAATCAGGTAAAATACACTTGGAGCATTATTTTATTACACTAAACGTGATAATGCGCTCGAAATCTGCGCCTGAATTTTAAAAAGAATAATCGCGTAGAAAGGTGCTTGCTTGTCGCGCGAATCCAAAAATTGCTGACAAGTGTTATTTATCGCTTTGGTTTTTTTGCTTTTTGTGTGCTTTTTTAGGGAATCTTTTTGAAAAAATCTTTTAAAAACATAAATCTGTGTAAAACAACGAAAAATCAAAGAAAATAGTACTTGACAAAAGCCGATTTGTTTGATATAATAACCGTCGTGGACGCTTCTGTGGCTCAGTTGGTAGAGCGCATCCTTGGTAAGGATGAGGTCACCGGTTCGATTCCGGTCAGAAGCTCCAGAAAAAACTCCTTGAGATTTCTCAAGGAGTTTTTTCAATGAAGCGCACCTTGCGGTGCATGAAAAATGAAGCAGGACTTCGTCCTATGAAGCGAGCCCTCGGCTCACGAAGAGTTTTGTGTGCGCTTCGCTTCGTGCGAGCGCAAGCGAGTGCTTCACGGTGCAACGCTCCGCTTCATGCGAGCGCAAGCGAGTGCTTAATTTTCCCTTGCTTCTCCGCCGCTTTTATGCTATAATCAACCTATAACGAAAACCGCAGGGGATGCCGCTATGAGAATACTTCACTTGACCTCGCGTATGGGTATCGGCGGGGCTGAAACGCATATCTCCACCTTGGCACACGGGCAGATAAAGCTCGGGCACAAGGTTTTTTGTGCGTCGGCAGGCGGTGTCGGCACAGAGGAGCTCGTGTCGTCGGGGGCAATACACTTTTCGCTTCCTCTTGACAGAAGAACACCGACGGCGGTGCGAGAGTCTGTTGCAGGAATCCTTGATATTATAAAAGAAAATAAAATTGACGTCATCCACGCGCACTCGCGAATCCCCTCCTTTATAATTCGGCTGATTTACGGCAAGGTCAAGGCTCTCGGATGTACTTTCGTCACAACGGCTCACATGCCCTTTAGCGCAAGCCCTGCCGAGCGCGCGCTTACCGAATGGGGCGAGGGTACTGTTGCGGTCAGCTGTGATATCGAAGAATACTTGAAGGAAAGCTACGCTCTTTGCGCCGAGCGCATTACCGTAATCGAAAACGGCATTGATACAGGAAAGTTTCGTCCTTTGGCAGATGCGGAAAAGAAAAAACTCAAGGAAAGTCTCGGAATTTCCGCAGACAGCCGCGTTATCTGTTCGGCATCGAGAACCTCTGCCTCTCGTGCAGGTTGTGCGCTTTGGCTATGCGCGCACGCACCCGATATTTTAGAGGGGGAAGAAACTCTTTTACTTCTTCTCTCGGGGGCGGTCGGACGAGAGAGAGACCTGCTCGGCGAGATAAGGGAAAGGGCAAAGGAAGCAAACGAAGCGCTCGGCAGAGAAGCCGTGCGCTTGATAGTAGGATTGAGCGACCTCTCGCATATTCTGCCCGCGGCAGATATATTCGTCGGCGTATCCCGCGCGGCGCTTGAAGCTATGAGCGCAGGCGTTGCAACGATTATTGCGGGAAACGAGGGCTACGGCGGAATTATAAGCGAAGAAAACGCTCCCGCACAGAGAGAGTCGAACTTCACGGGCAGGGGATGCACGGGCAGCTTTGAGAATATAAAAAAAGAGCTCGCCACGCTTCGAGCATCTGACCTTCGCTCAATCGGTAACGAGTGCCGAGAGTACGTCTGCCGTGAGCTTTCGGCTGAGGGTATGAGCCGCGCGGTATGCGCCTTTTATGAAGAAACGAAGAAAAAAGCCTCGCGACCGCACCTTCTTTTCGTCGGTCACTACGGGGCGGGTAACTACGGTGATGACGAGGCTTGCCGCGTGCTTTGCCGCCGCTTCGGTGATAAATATAACCTTCATTTCGTTTGCCGTGACAAGCGGCAATTTGCAAAAATATCCGACGCTGACGCTATACACAGAGCGGATATCGCAAGAATTACAAAAGAGATAAAACGCGCCGACTGCGTAGTATTCGGCACGGGAAATATCCTTCAGGACGACACGAGCCTTCGCTCGCTTCTCTATTACAGGGAAATTTTCGCCCTCTCAAAAAAATACAAAAAGAAGACCGCGCTTCTCTCAAACGGAATAGGCCCGCTTCACACAGATGTGGCAAAGGAAGCGGTAAGGGAAATTTTAAAAACGTGCGCCTACCTCTCTTTGCGTGAGGATGAGTCCTGCAGGCTTGCTCTCTCGCTTGAAGAAAGCGCAAACGCCAGACTCGCGGCTGACCTCGTCTATCTCAACGGCGCAAAAACGCACAAAAAAGGGTTGCAACCGCAGGTTGCACGGGGGCTTTTCTCTTATATCGGCGGCAGAAAATACGCCGTGCTCTGCCCTCGCGCAGATATGGCAGAGTCAGACGCTAAAGCCGCAACAGAGTACCTGCGTGCCCTCTCTGATGCGGGTGTTATAACCGTAATAGTCCCACTTTGCCCTGCACTTGACTTGAAGATATGCCAATTTCTTCACCGCGCGATACCGCGCTCCTGCATATACACGGGCGTGCTTGACTATAAGCGACTGTGTCTGATAATGAGGGGGGCAGAGCTTGCGCTCGGCGGACGGCTTCACGCAGGGATAACGTCGATTTGTGCCGAATGTGCCTTCGTCGGCTGGGACAGCGACAGCCGTATAAGAGCAAATCTCGCGCACGCGCAGGTCGGCGGGTATCTTTCGTCCGAGCATTTCACCGCAGATGATATAGAGCGCGCCGTCCGTGAGCAAAAAGCACTCGTAGAAGAAGGCAAATATAAGGTAGCCCGAGCGCGCCTCGCACGTCTTGCCGAGGACGACCTCTCACACTTCGAGGATTTTTTGGAAGAATAGAAAAAGGAAGAAACAAAAAGAGCAGACACCGTCTGCTCTTTTCTTTCGCTTTCTCGCGGGTGAATTGCAGAAACCGTCTGTTTTACTTAATTACCTGCCCGCGTCATTTTGTAGGGGGCGACATCATTCTCGCGGGATTGCCGTAACAACCGTCTGTTCGACTTAATCACATTCCCGCGTCATTCTGAGGGAAGCGTAAGCGACCGAAGAATCTTGCTCTTAGCTTGGTTGCTTTTTATATAAAGTATGTTTGCTAATAATAAGATTCTTCGCTTGCGCTCAGAATGACGCAGGGGGGCTTCTTCATACATACAGCCATTTCCCTTATCCTGCGAAAACTCCCCTTCCTGCGCTGTTAAAGGCTGATTGGAGGCTCCCTCCGGGAGGGAGCTGTCGCGTAGCGACTGAAGGAGAGTGCGCTATAAGCAAACTAAACTATATACCTTACTCTCGCAGGCTCCTTCCACCGCTAATGCGAGCCGCAAGGGCTCGCGCGGTCCCCCTCCCTCTCGGAGGGAGGCTAAGATTCTTCGCCTCGTTATACAGACAGACACTTCCCATATCCACGGCTTTGCTATTGTTCATTTATTCTTAATATTATCTTGACTTTACCTATAATAAGGTATATAATTAACTTATAAGTACCCTGTTTTTATTTCGCACGGGTATATTTTAGGAGGAAATTATGAAGAATTTTTGGAAAAAGTTACTTTGCGTAACGCTTGCCATGCTCATGGTAATGTTCTGTCTCGCAGGATGCGGCGAAGAGCCTGCAGCCGAGGATGACGGTGATGACGAGGGCTCAAGCGAGGGCTCGGGCAACAACGGCGGAAACGGCGGAAACGGCGGAAACGGCGGCGGCCTTGGAAGCCTCGGCGATATTTTTAACCTTGAAAACGATATCGCTTTCGGTATCGAGGTAAAGGACACCGAAGCACTTCTCGCGCTTATGGGCGCAGATGCAATTGATATAGACAACCTCAAGCTCGACCTTTACGCAGGTAAGGGCGGAGAGAAAGTCGTAGCACTTGCGGCAAAGCTTTTTGAAGAAAACCACGATATAAAGATATTCGGCGGCGACAACTCTGTTGCAATTTCATCGACCTTGCTCGATAAGGCATACGGTGTAAGCGACCTTTCGGCATTTATGTCTAAGCTTTCGTCTCAGCTTGTCCCCGACGGCTCGGTTGCCGGCACTATGGCTTCTATCAATGTTGAGAAGCTCACGAAGTTTGCTGAGAAATACTACAATTTCATTATAAACGAGCTCAAGAACAACGCAGGACTTACCGTCCGCGATGAAGGAAGTGTCACCGTAATCAGCGGCAAGCTCACGACGGATGCTATCGCAACCGTTGTTGTAAACACTCTCTACGAGCTCAAGGACGATAGCGACTTCTACTCTCTCTTCGGCATTAGCAAGGAGGACTTCACCTCGGGTATGCCCTCGAAGGCAGATATGCTCGCTCAGCTCAAGTCCGGCCTTTCTGAGATGCCTATAAGCATTACGATAAACAGTCTCAAGGTAGACTCGAAGAACGCACTCAAGGCGTTTGATATTAAGGTAGAAAACTCCGAAGCTATGATGGGAATACCCGCTATGAACGCATCCGCCGCATACGACGTAGATGCAAAAACGGGCAAGCTTGAGCTTACCTGGGGCAAGGAATACATCAAGGCATCTATCGCACCCCAGAAGATAAACGTAGACGCGGACTTCACTATCATCGACGAAAGCTACTACGGCACGTCAACGACGGCGGTCAAGATAAAGCTCAACGGCAACGCTGACGGCGTTACTCTTGATGCAAGCGTAACCCAAAAGGGCGAGTATCCTAACTGGGATGAGGTAGAAAACAGCCAGATGACCTGCCAGGCTGAGCTTGACAAGTCACACCTCAAGCTTGCTTTTGAAACGAAGGATGAGTATACCTACAACGGCTATACCACGAAGTCCTCTGACAAGGTTGATATAAACGCAACCTTCTCCGAGTCGGGAGCTGATGCAAGCATCAAGTACTCTACTGCTTACTCCGACACGGAATACAACGACTCCTACAGCGAAACAGTTGAGATAACGGCAAAGCTTACTATAACCGACAATTCCATTAAGCTTGAGCTCTCGGGCGAGGGCGAGAGCATCGTTGCAGAGATAAAGGACAGCGGAAGCGAGATAGTTGGCTCTGTTTCGATGAACGGCACCGAGATGGGCAACATCAAGCTCGGCAAAAAGGTAGAGGGAACAAAGACCACCTACACTCTTGTTAGCTTCACGGCAAACGGTGTAACCACCGACTTCTCCGATATCGGAATCAGCGTATATTTTGATACGAACGCAACCCTTCCCACGCTTTCGGGCTACACGGTAATTGACGATATGACGACCGACGAGCTTCAGGCAATAGTCAACGGAATCATTACCCGCAACGAAACGCTTTTCGAAAAGATTGAGGACGCGCTCGAGAGCTCATACAGAGAAGAGACAACCGCAAGACCTGACCGCAGACCGATAGAGCCCGGCTACGACAGCGACTATTATCCCGATTATTCGGAAAACGTTGACGGTTACTACACCGACGACGGAAACATGGGAAATATGC
>JAZORU010000004.1:0-33767 GCA_045656765.1 Eubacteriales bacterium | reverse complement strand
TGTGGGAGCACTGGGACGGACTCAAGCCGAACGGCGACGTGTGGTCGGCTGATATGAACTCCTTCAACCACTACGCATACGGAGCCGTTGCTTCCTGGATGTATGGAACAGTTTGCGGAATCAAGCCCGACGAGGAAAATCCGGGATATAAGAATATAAAGATAGCTCCCGTGCCGAACGAGTGTCTTGACTACGCTTATGCCGAGCTTGACACGAAGCACGGAACTGTAAAGAGCGGCTGGAAGAAGACCGAGTGTGGCTTTGAGATATCCGTAACCGTGCCCGAGGGTGCCACTGCCGATATAACGGTCGGCGGCAAAACCGAGCACGTATGCGGCGGCGAGTACGTATATAACGTGTAACGATAAGTCGAAAGTAAAAGAATAAAGGTAATAAACCGAAAAAAGAGCAGACACCACGATATGCACTGACGTGCGTGATATTTTCGCATACGCGAAAATGTTTCGGCGGTGAAAATTCGAGCACTTTTGGCAAAAAAGCGTTTTAAAAAATTATTTTCTGTATAATTACAACTTTTGCGAAAATGTTTCGAATATTTTTTTATAAATCGTGTTGACACTTTTATCCTTTTATATTAAAATGATTATACATAGCTATAGCATGATATCTTGGATGATTTGCACAACTTATAAGTATTCGCTTGGACAAAGACTGTGTTTTTGTCTCTGGCGAAAATATTTTTCTATACAGTATTTTTTTTGAATTTATTGGTAAATATGCCGCGTGTGATCGGCACTTTACCATTAAAAAATATATAATATATCAGGGAGAGATGTTATGAAAAAATCACTGGCATTACTTTTGACAGTGGCGATGCTGATTTCATCGGTGTTGGCAGCTATTCCGCTGGCAGCGTCGGCTGAGGAACCGTATTACGTTAACGACGATACGCTTTCTCTCAGAACAGGAAGCGGCACCGGACTCTCGATTGGCGCGAACGGCAAAACGGTTATATTGAACCAGCCCGTATCCAATCCGAGTGCTCCTGCACACTGGTCAAACACACAGCTGATAGCTCAGGATGACGTCAAGGACGGCTTCACCGTGAAGATATCAGACATTAAGTGGGACGAGGCAAACGACAACGCAGTTGCGATAGTTTATTCTAACGCATCGGATCCTCATCCGAGTCTTGTTGACGATACCTCGAGTAACTTTACGCTTCTCGTAAGAAAAGACGGAAGCATCGTATTCTGGGGCGACGGCTACAGAAGCGATTTCCACGCTTGGGGAAAATGGACGAGCGTTATTTCGCTTAGCAAGACGCTTGGCGAGACGGTTAATGAGTTTACCTACAAGCTCGTTCCTAACGCAGACAAGAGCGTATACACGTTCTACGTAAACGACGTGGTTGTATACGAGTATAATGCAACCGCGCCCTTGACGGATTCTTCTATATTCAGCAACCCCGATAAGCCCTGTAACTTCGGTTTCTTGGTTATGAACGGAACAGGAGACTGGGATAACGGTTGGGGAAGCGAGCCTATAGGAACTCTTTCTTACAGAATTGATAAGGTAGAGCCTGTCGGCAAGGAGACTCCCGTAGTTTCTCAGACGAACGTAAACCTTGAATACAGATCGGGCGGCGGCACGGGACTTTACGTTTCGGGCGACCGTGTTGTTCTGACGCAGGCAGAGCCTAACCCTGACGCACCTGTTCTTTGGTCAAACGGACAGCTTTGGGCAAATGACAGCGCAAAGGACGGCTTTAGCGTTAAGATCTCCGATATCAAGTGGGACGAGGTAAATGACAACGCAGTTGCGATAGTTTACTCTAACGCAGCGGCTCCTCACCCGGGTATAATCAGCGACGAAACGAGTAACTTCACTCTTCTCGTTCGCAAGGACGGAAGCATCGTATTCTGGGGTAACGGAGTAAACGATAATCACCTTTACGGTAAATGGGCAGGCGTCTTCTCTCTTGATAAGACTCTTGGCGAGACTGTAACGGAATTCACCTACAAGATGATTCCTAACGCAGATCTCACGAAGTTTAATTTCTACGTAAACGATCTTCTTATATATACATACGACGTAGCGGCAGTAGCAGCAAACGATGCAGCCTTCCACTACGCATCGGTTCTTAATAACCTTGATAAGCCCTGTAACTTCGGCTTCTTGGTTATGAACGGAACGGGTAACTGGGAAGAAGCAGGCTGGGCTATCGAGCCTACCGGAACTCTTTCCTACAGAGTTGAGAGCGTTGGCGCAACTGCGCTTGACGACATCTCGCTTGAGCTCAGAGACGGCGGAAGCACCGGCCTTGGCGTATCTGGCAATAAAGTAACTCTCGATAAAGATTCATACGCTGCTCAATGGGGCAACGCACAGCTTTGGGCACACGACGATCCTGCAGACGGCTTTGAGGTTAAGATCTCCGACATCAAGTGGGATGAAAATAACAACAACGCTGTTACTATCATCTACGGAAACGGTGCTGTTCCGTACCTTAATCAGACAGACAGCTATACGAGTAACTTCGTGCTTCTCGTAAAGCGCGACGGAAGCATCGTATTCTGGGGCGACGGCTACCGTGCTGATATGGCTTACGGTCTTTGGACGGGAGTTAAGTCTACCGACGTATCTCTCGGCGAGTCTGTAACCGAGTTCACCTACAAGATGGCTCCTAACGCTGACAAGACCGTATACTACTTCTACGTAAACGACGTTCTTGTTTACGTCTATAACAAGGCAGCTCAGGCAGCAGCTGATGAAAACGGTGCATACGCATCCGTTCTCAACAATCCTAACGGTCTCACTGCAAACTTCGGATTTATGGTTCTTGACGGAACCTTCGATGCGGAAAAAGAAGGCTGGGGAAGAATGCCTGTCGGAACTCTTTCCTACACCGTTGAGTCTGTAAAGGCATTTGCAGAAGCTGAAGACATTATCTCGCTTGAGCTCAGAGACGGCGGAAGCACCGGCCTTGGTGTTTCGTATAACAGAGTAGTTCTGAGCGATGGCTCATACGCTGCTCACTGGGGCAACGCACAGCTCATGGCACAGGACGATCCTGCAGACGGCTTTGAGGTTAAGATCTCCGACATCAGGTGGGATGAAAATAACAACAATGCTGTTACTATCATCTACGGAAACGGTGGTGTTCCGTACCTTAATCAGATAGACAGCTATACGAGTAACTTCGTGCTTCTCGTAAAGCGCGACGGAAGCATCGTATTCTGGGGCGACGGTTACCGTGCTGATATGGCTTACGGTCTTTGGACGGGAGTTAAGTCTACCGATAAGACTCTCGGTGAGACTGTAAAGGAGTTCACCTACAAGATGACTCCTAACGCTGACAAGACTGTATACTACTTCTACGTAAACGACGTTCTTGTTTACACATATAACAAGGCAGCTCAGGCAGCAGCTGATGAAAACGGTGCATACGCATCCGTTCTCAACAATCCTAACGGTCTCGCTGCAAACTTCGGATTTATGGTTCTTGACGGAACTTACGATGCGGCAAAAGAAGGCTGGGGAAGAATGCCTGTCGGAACTCTTTCCTACACCGTTGAGTCTGTAAAGGATAAAGGCGAGTTTAATCCTTATTCGCTGGATGCACTTGAGCTCAGAGGCGGCGGAAGCACCGGATTTGACGTTTGGGGCAACACGGTTGTTCTGAGCGAGGGCTCGTACGCGGCTCACTGGGCAAACGCACAGCTCATGGCACAGGACGATGCGGCAGACGGCTTTACCGTTAAGATCTCCGACATCAAGTGGGATGACGACACCAACAACGCGGTTGCGATAGTTTACGGCAACGGCGACACTCCGTATCCGACGTTTATCGACGGAACTACGAGTAATTTTATACTTCTCGTTCGCAAGGACGGAAGCATCATCTTCTGGGGAGACGGCTACAGACAAGACCAGGCGTTCGGTCTTTGGACGGGAGTTTACACCTCCGACAAGACTCTCGGCAAGGCAGTTAATGAGTTTACCTATAAGATGGTTCCCAACGCAAACAATACCGAATACTACTTCTACGTAAACGACCTTCTTATCTACACCTATAACAAGGCAGCTCAGGCAGCAGCCGACGAAAACGGTGCATACGCATCCGTTCTCAACAACCTTGACAAGAAGTGCAACTTCGGTTTCATGGTTCTTGACGGAACCTATAACGGAGAAAACGGCTTTGGCTCAATGCCTACCGGAACCCTTTCCTACAAGGTTGCAGGAGTAGAGTCTAAGGGCGAGACTGATTTCTATAATCTCAGCGGACTTGAGCTCAGAGGCGGCGGAAGCTCCGGATTTGACGTTTGGGGCAATACGATAACGCTCAGCGAGGGCTCGTACGCAGCTCACTGGGGCAACGCACAGCTCATGGCACAGGACGATGCGGCAGACGGCTTTGAGGTTAAGATCTCCGACATTCAGTGGGATGACAACACCAACAACGCGGTTGCGATAGTTTACGGCAACGGCGACACTCCGTATCCGACGTTTATCGACGGAACTACGAGTAACTTCGTTCTTTTGGTAAGAAAAGACGGAAAGATCATTTTGTGGGGAGACGGCTACAGACAAGACCAGGCGTTCGGTCTTTGGACGGGAGTTTACACTTCCGACAAGACTCTCGGCAAGGCAGTTAATGAGTTCACCTATAAGATGGTTCCCAATGCGGACAACAGCGTATACTCCTTCTACGTTGACGATATTCTCGTTTACGAGTACGACATGGCAGCTCAGGCAGCAGCTGATGAAAACGGTGCATACGCATCAGTTCTCAATAACCTTGACAAGAAGTGTAACTTCGGTTTCATGGTTCTTGACGGAACCTATAACGGAGAAAACGGCTTCGGCTCAATGCCCACCGGAACCTTCTCGTATAAGGTAAAGGAAATAAACAAGGTTGGATACGAGTTCAATTCTAACCTGGACCTTGACTCAGACGGAGCAGTTGCAAACTCCGACGCTGCAATAATCGTTCGTCACCTTTCGGGATGGAACGTAGCAGCAAACGAGTTTGACGTTAACCGCGACGGCAAGGTAAACAACCGCGACGCTATCTACCTTATCCAGTACCTCAACGGCTTCTCAGTTAAGCCTATTACGATTCTTGACAGCGGCAGCAGCAAGTATTCGATAGTTGTTAGCGACTACAACCTTAAGGCAGACTGTGCCGGTGTATATCTTAAGAAACAGTTCCTTAACAAGACGGGAATTGACCTTGAGATAACGACCGACTGGGCGCTCTATGACAGAAACAGCTTCGAGATAATCGTTGGCGAAACCGAGCGTCTCGGAACACAGCTCACAAGCCAGATGAAGACGGAAATTTACAAGGACGGCTTTGTTATCAAGGCGCTTGGAAACCGTATCTGGATCGCAGGTGAAAACGAAGATGCAACGAAGGCGGGCGTTGATTACTTCCTCGCAACCTACGTTGTAGGCACAAGCGTAACCCTTTCAAACAGCCTTAACTTCGTAAAGACAAGCGAAGCTACACATACCATCAACAGCTTCACCGTTTTAGGAAACGACGTTGCTGATTACGTAATTGAGTGCGACATGTCCTCCTATGAGCAGTACGCACTTGCAAAGAAGCTCAGAGATCTCATCTGGGATAACGCAGGCGTCGACCTTGAAATAGTTGAAAAGGCAAACACCGGCGCAAAGAAGATAAGCTTCACGCTTAACGCAATTGCAAACGGACAGCCTACCTACAAGGTACAGACGGTTGGCGGCGACGTTGTGTTCTATGCAACGAACATCGACTGTCTCACAAAGGCACTTGACTTCTTCTTGAGAGAGTACCTTGGATACATCTCTGATGCAGATCAGAATATCCCCGGAACTGTTGCGGTTCCTGAGATAGACGTAACCTTCTCCTTTGACAAGATCACGTCTCTCACAATCGCAGGCAAGGATATTTCCGAGTACGTAATTTACGATTCTTCTTCTGCAGCTTCTGCATCCTTTGCAGCAAGCCAGCTTGCATCTTATCTCTATGATGCAACCGACGTAAGTCTCTCGGTTGTTACAACGGCAGCAGATCAGCCGATGATCACGCTCGTATACGATGAGACGATGGGCGAAAACTACTCGCTCAAGACGGATGCAAACGGCCTTACGATTAAGGGCGGAGAGAACGGAATTCTCTACGGAGTATTTGGATTCCTTGAGGATTATATCGGATGGAACTTCCTCCCCTATAACACAAACGTACTTATCTCTGACAGCACGGTAGTAATCGACAACGTTGACGTTGAATACAACCAGTATTTCGAGTTCAGAGCTCCTCATTACGGCGGATTCCAGAATAGCTGGACGGCTGTTATGAACGGTGTAAACGGTGACATGGGTAACAACAGAGTAGACCTTCCCGATTATCTCGGCAGCTTCTACGGATTTACCGGCAGCTACGTTCATACGCTTTCATCGCTTCTTGGCATTGAAGAAGCTGACGCAACGGATTCCAATCCTTGCTTCTCGAGCCAGGAATCTTATGATAAGGTTCTTGCAAGCGTAAGAGAGATTCTTGCAGCGCATCCCGATGCACAGATAATCTCCGTTTCGCAGAATGACTCCAGCTTCTGCCAGTGCAGCGGATGTACGGGAGCTAACCTTGGCGGTAACGTAACAGATGCTATTCTTAGCCTTGTTAACTACGTGGCAAACAATATCGCCGCTGAGTATCCCAACGTTAAGATTCATACCTTGGCATACGGCGAGACCGCAGATCTTCCTAAGGTAACAGTACCTGCAGATAACGTAATCGTTCAGCTCTGCGAGTACATGGTTTGCTACAACCACGCACTTGAGGATCCTAATTGTGCAACTAACGTAGAATACATCAAGCTCCTCGACGGCTGGACCGATATCTGCGACAACGTTTACGTTTGGACCTACACGACAAACAACCTTTACTCAATGGCAACATTCCCGATCTTCGACGTACTTAAGGACAACATTCAGACCTACCACAAGTACGGCGTAAAGGGTGTATATGCACAGGGCGACGTATTGAACAACTTCGCTAAGTTTGAGGATCTTGCAGGCCACCTTATAGCAGAGCTTCTTGAGAATCCGTACATGACCGACGAAGAGTATGACGCGCTTATCAATAAGTTTATGCGTGGCTACTACGGAGAAGGATGGGAGAGCATCCGTGCATATCTCGACTTCCTTGTAGATAATAGCACTCAGGGTCACTTCGGCGTTTACGCAATACCTGAAGCAATGTATAACGGTCAGGCATTCATAGACAACGAGGACGTAATCGAAGGATACTTCAACGAGGCAGAAAAGCTTGTAGACAGCAATGCATCGTATGCAAACCTCGCACTTCTTCGTACTTCTTGGAATTACCTCAAGCTGTTCTTCACATACAACAACGTGATGACGAACGGTACGTGGTCAGAAAAGCGAGCTATGAAGGAAGAGGCAGCTGCAACGTTTGACGAGATTTGTGATGCAAACTACCGTCTCACAGACATTTTGCCTCCGCTTTCCGAGCTCAGCAAGGTAGATCCCGTTGACAAGACGGATCATCCGAGATACTGGCTCTCCGGCAAACACGAATCGAATAACGCCGATCACGGTATTCCCGATTTCAGAGGCTAATGCATAGCTTCTTGAAACGCGAGCATATCGAGAGCAAAACCAAATAAACGAACACAGCCGCGATGCAAGTCGCGGCTGTGTTTTGTTGTATAAACCGCACTAAACTTACTCGGTTGCGAAAAAGTTTCGCGTAATATTTTCGGTTACGAGTTGACTTTTGCAGAGTGTCTTTTTATAATAAATGTATAAGCAATCATTGGATGCTTTTATCAGAAAAAAGCATTGCAAAGAAAAACAAAGGAGTTTTTATTTATGGAAGCTTGTAAAAAAAGCTTGAAGATTTCAGGCAAGGATATTTCCGAATACGTAATTACCTACGATCCTGCAACAAGCACCCCTTCTACCGCGCACGCTGCCGAGGAGCTGCAGAGTTTTATTTATAAAACTACGACAGTCACACCTGCCATAGAGACGGGAAGCGTCTTTGGCGGCAACCCTGCTATCAGACTCGTTTACCGCGAGGATATGGGAGACAACTACTCTCTTAAGACGGATGAGCACGGCTTGATTATTTCCGGCGGCAAGAGAGGAATACTCTACGGCGTATATAATTTCCTTGAGGACCATATCGGATGGGCTTTTCTTCCGTACGGCACCGACGTTTTGATGTCGGATGAGGAAAGCATAGAGATAGACAACCTTGACTACGAATACAAGCAGTACTTTGAATACAGAGCACCGTTCTGGCACGCATCCTACGACAACGATTTTGCTGTCAAAAATATGATAAACTATAATATGAACAGAACCGGTGACACCTCAATCTACGGTGATTTCTTCGGCTTTGTGGGCGGATACGCCCACACCTTTGCCGCGCTTATAGGGGACAGCTCATATAAGGGCTCTATTGGCGAGAACCCCTGTATGTACGACGAGCGCCTTTACGAGACTATGCTTTCAAACGTAAGAAAGCTTCTGGCAACGAAGCCGGACGCAGAGCTTCTTTCGGTTACGGCAAACGATTCGGGTGATTTTTGCAGCTGCGACAAGTGTACGGGTAAGAGTGTCGGCGGTAACCGCACCGACGGACTTCTCGGACTCGTTAACCGCATAGCAGAGGCAATTGAGCCGGAGTATCCGAACGTCAAGATACAGACCTTTGCATACGGCCCGACGCATCTTCCTCCTGTGAAGAATATGCCGAGAAAGAACGTTGTAGTTCAGCTTTGCTCTCACGCTTGCTGCTACCGCCACGCACACGACGATGAAAAATGCGTCATAAACCATACTTTTATGAACGATATTCGCGAGTGGTCGAAGCTCACGGATAATCTTTACATCTGGGACTATGTAACGAATTTCCGTTATTATCTCGTACCTTTCCCGAACTTTAAGAATATGGCTTCTAACATCCGTAATTTCTATAAGTACAACGTAAAGGGAATATTTGAGCAGGGCAACGAGCATAACAACACGGGCGAGTTTGGCGAAATGAAGGCGTATCTCGAGGCTAAGCTTATGAAAAACCCGCTTATGACCGACGAAGAATATGATGCGCAAATCGACAAGTTTATGCGCGGCTACTACGGTGCCGGCTGGCAGAATATCAAGAAATACCTTGATTTCTTGAATGAAGCGAGCGAAAAGATGGAGCATTTCGGTATATATGCAATTCCTGAAAATATGTTCTGCGCTCAGGACTTCGCAGACAGAAAGGATGAGATAGACGCCCTCTTTGATGCGGCAGAGGCGGCGGCAGAGGATGAAAACACGCTCAAGCACATCAAGGGACTTCGCCTTTCTTATACGTATTTGAAGCTGTTCTTTACGTTTGATAAGGTAATGGAGAACGGTACCGACGAGGAAAAGGCACAGATAAGAGCACAGTCCGCTGCGGCGTTTGATGCAATTGCAAGTGAGGATATTCGTTTGCTTGACGTTCACCCCCCGCTTGCCGAGATAGAAAGAGACTATAACGTAGACAAATCCGACCACCCGAGAAGATGGACACCGAGCCAGCACCTTGTTCCCGGATTGGCAGACCACGGCTTGCCGGGCAGAGGCGGCCTTGGCGATGCAGTATACGGCAACAGCAATCTATAAATTAAATACAAAAAACGGCTGAATCAGCCGTTTTTTTGTATCTATGCCTTTTTATGCGGTTAATTAACCGTGTTTTTTCTCTTTCTTTTTTCTGATTTTTTCTTTTATTGCACCGTAGAGTGTGAGAGTACCCGACACCGTGAGCAGTATGCCGAAAGCCGACGAGAGAAGCTCGGGCTCTGTCACGGCGGCAAGGCGGCTTCCGAGAAAAGAGCCCGCAATTCCGCCTGCCGCGATAGGCAAAAGGTGTCGCGGCTCTGCACTTCTGTGAGTGTAGTGCCAAAGAAGCGAAGCACCTGCCGAAAAGGCGAAAAAGACGAGGTTTATCGACTGCGCTTGGAGCTGTCCGAGCGCGTGGAAGGTAGTGAGGTATATAATAAGAAGCCCTCCGCTTCCAACACCCATGCCCGTGAGCACCGCTATAAAAAATACGATTAAAAGTCCCTGTATATCCATACCTTCTCGCTTTGACCTACCCTATCATAGAAATTCCCGAGAAAATTATAATAACCGAAAAAATTGCACTGAGAAGGAAATTGCTTACCCTTCCGAGAAGCAAAGCCCCCGTAAATCCCCCTGCGAGCGCCGGCAGAACGTAGGATGACGCGTCGGCAAAGCTGACCTTTCCCGCGGCGGCGTAAAAGAAAACCGAAAAGAGCGTGACGAAGAATACCGCCCCAAGCGACAGGGCAAAAACGTCTTTTTTCTCTGTTTCGCCGTCACCCGAAAACAGAAAGCTGAGCGTGTAGATAAAAATAATACCGCTTCCCGCCCCGAGAAGCCCGTTTATAAAGCCGCCCGCAAGCCCGCATATACAAAGAGACAGAGTCATGTGCGCGCGCGCGGTGCGTTTGATTTTTGCAAGTATATTTTTCATATCAAAAACCTCAAAAAATAAAAGCCGAGATCTCTCTCGGCTTTATTTTGTGCGTTTTTGGGTGGAATTATGCTTTATTTGCCCGTTTCTCTCTTATATCCTAAGCAATCGGCGGGCGTTGCCCGAGCATATCTGCTCTCGGTCGCTCTCGGAGAGAGAAAGTGATGCGATAAGTCTCTTTTCCATATCGGGCGAGTGCCAAGGGGTGTCCGTGCCGAAAAGAATTTTATCGGTACCGTGGCGCTCTATTATGCTTTGTGCGAAGTATTTCGGTATAACGCCGTATGAAAAGGACGTGTCGATATAAAGATGCTCTATGCCGCAGAGGCACGAGAGCACATCCTCACCCGAGCCTGCTCCGCCGAAATGTGCGGCAACAACGGGCGAGTCAAACCACGAAAGAGCCTTCGACATCTGCTTTGGCATTGCGTGGTAGGGGGGAGGAAAGCCTATGTCGGCTCCTGCGTGAAATACCGTGATAAGACCGAGCTCGGATATCCTTTTATATATCGGCTTCATTTTCTCGTCGTCAACGTAAAAATGCTGATATTCGGGATGAAGCTTCACGCCGAGCAGTCCCATATCCTTTATTCTCTCAAGCTCCTCGTATACGTCCTCGCTCTCGGGATATACCGAGCCGAAGGCAACGATACCGTCCTCTTTGTTTGCTTTTGCGGCAAAGTCGTTGACCGATGCTTGCTGATGGGCATTTGTGGCAATGCTCAGCATAACCGAGACGTCAACGCCCCCTGCCTTCATCGAGGCTTTAAGGCCTGCGACGGTGCCGTCGGTGCAGGGTGAGAGTCCCCCCGATGCGTGCGAGAGGGAGGTGATTGCGCGCTCGGCTATTTTGTCGGGGAACGCGTGCGTATGAAAATCTATAAGCATTTCTGTTCGCTTCCTTTTCAGCGGTTTTAGTATCTATTATGATTTTATCACAAAAATTCCGCTTTGTAAAGCGGCAGCTATATTTTGCCCCGAATAGCCTTGACAATATTCTGTTTGTATGGTAGAATAAAGCCGTATATAAACGCTATGACGAAAAGGCGGATGCATGGCAATTTTACAGAGAGCGCGCGGCAGGTGGAAGCGCGTATTTTGCGGCAGTACCGTGTAGTTTCCGAGCGGCAGGAAGAAAGGGTGCGATTGCCCGAGTAGAACCTGACGGCTGCTTCCGTTACGAGAAAAAGAGTGCGTCGAGAGGGGATTTTGCCCTTTCTTGACGAAAACAGGTGGTACCGCGGAATTTTCGCCCTGTGCAGACTGCACGGGGCTTTTTGTGTTTTTAAAAGGAATAAACAAAGTTAAGAGAAAGATTCTTTGCTTGCGCCCCTAAGATTCCACCTCGCAAATGCTCGGTGCTTTTCCGTCGTGTCATCTTGAGCGAAGCGGAGCGAAGTCGAACGGCGAAGCCGCGTCAAACGAAGTGCAGACGAGATCTTACGACGGAAAAGTTCGACAAGCTCAGAATGACAGGGGCGCGACCGAAGAATTTTATCTATAGGCAAAAAAATAAAAAATTATCATATAAAAAGGAATTTAAAAATGAAACACGAGCTTGAAAAAACCTACTCGCCCGCCTCCTTTGAGGAGCGAATCTACGGCGAGTGGTGCGAGAAAAACTACTTTACTCCCACTATTGACAAATCAAAGCCGTCCTATTCGATAGTTATCCCGCCTCCAAACATCACGGGACAGCTTCACATGGGACACGCGCTTGATAATACCCTTCAGGATATTCTCATCCGCTACAAGCGTATGAGCGGCTTCTGCACGCTTTGGCTTCCCGGCACGGACCACGCGTCTATCGCTACCGAGGCAAAGATAGTTGAAGCTATGAAGAAGGAAGGTCTTACCAAGGACGACCTTGGCCGCGACAAATTCCTTGAGCGCGCTTGGGCTTGGAAGGAACAGTACGGCGGACGTATTATTTCCCAGCTTAAGAAGCTCGGCTCGTCTTGCGACTGGTCGCGCGAGCGCTTCACGATGGACGAGGGTTGCTCTGAGGCTGTAAAAGAGGTATTCGTTGCCCTTTACGAGAAGGGACTTATCTATCGCGGCGAGAGAATAATCAACTGGTGCCCCCACTGTCTTACCTCTATATCCGATGCAGAGGTCGAGTACGAGGATCAGGCAGGACACTTCTGGCATATCCGTTATCCTCTCTCGGACGGATCGGGTTATCTTGAGCTTGCTACCACACGTCCCGAGACACTTCTCGGCGATACTGCGGTTGCGGTAAACCCGAAGGACGAAAGATACGCTCACCTCGTAGGAAAAACGCTTATTCTTCCTCTCGTTGGCAGAGAAATACCGATAGTGGCAGACGAGTACGTTGAGGCTGATTTCGGAACGGGCGTAGTTAAAATTACCCCCGCGCACGACCCCAACGACTTCGAGGTAGGAAGACGCCACGACCTTCCCGTTATCAACGTAATGACACCCGATGCGAAGATCATCGACGAGTACGAAAAGTACGCGGGAATGGACAGATTCGAAGCACGCCGTGCTATCGTCGCTGACCTTGAGGCAGGCGGATATCTTATAAAGGTAGAGGACTACTCGCACAACGTAGGCACCTGCTACCGTTGCGGCACTACCGTTGAGCCGAGAGTTTCGCTTCAGTGGTTCGTAAAGATGGAGCCGCTCGCAAAGCCTGCTATAGATGCAGTCCGCTCGGGCGACATCAAGTTCGTACCCGAGAGATTTGACAAGAACTATTTTCACTGGATGGAAAACATCCGCGACTGGTGCATTTCCCGTCAGCTTTGGTGGGGACACAGAATTCCTGCCTTCTACTGCGACGAGTGCGGTGAGATAGTGGTTACGAAAGAAGACCACGCAACCTGCCCGAAGTGTAAAGCTGAGATGCGTCAGGACCCGGACACCCTTGACACTTGGTTTTCAAGCGCGCTCTGGCCCTTCTCAACGCTCGGCTGGCCGAAGCAGACGGAAGACCTCTCCTATTTCTATCCTACAAACACGCTCGTTACGGGCTACGATATAATCACCTTCTGGGTATCGAGAATGATATTCTCGGGACTTGAGTGGATGGGTGAGAAGCCTTTTTCTACCGTGCTTATTCACGGACTCGTTCGTGACGCACAGGGCAGAAAGATGTCAAAATCACTCGGAAACGGTATCGACCCGCTTGAAATAATCAAGGACTATGGCGCGGATGCGCTTCGCTTTGCGCTCGCTTCGGGCAACTCTCCCGGAAACGATATGCGCTTCTCGGACGAGAAGATAGAGGCGGCGAGAAACTTCGCAAACAAGCTCTGGAACGCGGCGCGTTTCGTGCTTATGAACCTCGATATCGAGGACACAAGGCTTCCCGACAGAGACAAGCTTGCTCCCGAGGACAAGTGGATACTTTCACGTCTTAACAGCTTAGCCGAGAGGGTGAACACGAATCTTGAGCGCTATGAGCTCGGCGTTGCTCTTTCCGAGATATACGACTTTATCTGGGACGTGTTCTGTGACTGGTATATCGAGCTTGCAAAAACCCGTCTTTCAAACAAGGACGACGAGGGATGCGAGACGGCGCAGAGAACTATCGCTTTCGTGCTTCGCCAGACGCTCAAGCTGCTTCACCCCTATATGCCCTTTATCACAGAGGAAATATATCAGTCGCTTCCTCACGATGAAGAAAGCATCATGATAAGCTCATTCCCCGTCTACGATGCAGCTCTTGACTATGCAGCTGAGGCTGAAGTGTTTGAGAAGATAATCGCGGTCATCCGCGCGGTGCGCGTGCGCAGAAGCGAGATGAACGTACCCCCTTCAAAGAAGGCGGAGCTTTATATCGTGACCGAGGACAAGGAAGTGTTCGGCGAGTATTCGCACAAGTTCTTCGTTAAGCTCGCGTCGGCTACCGAGGTAAAGGTGGTTGATGCATACGAGGGCGAGGAAGCGGTAAGCGTTGTAACCGATGCCGCAACGGCTTATATTCCTCTTTCCGAGATAGTTGATATGGAAAAGGAAAAGGCGCGTCTTGAAGCAGAGCTTAAGAAAAATGACGGCGAGATAGAAAGAATAGAGAAGAAGCTTTCAAACGAGGGCTTCGTAGCAAAGGCGCCTGCAGCCGTAGTTGACGGCGAGCGCGCAAAGCTCGAAAAATACAAGGCTACCCGAGAGGGAATCCTCGCAGCCTTGGCGAAGATGAACTGACGGTTGCTCTAAAAGGAGCGAAGAATACAATCTTAGCCTTCCCCAGCGGGGGAAGGGGGACCGCGATAGCGGTGGATGAGGTGTTCTTTTGGCAAACATTCTTTTTCGAAAAGCAACCAAGTTAAGAGCAAGATTCTTCGCTTACGCTCAGAATGACGCGGGAGAGAGACTGCAACGAAAAGACGGGTACTACAGTACGCCCGCGAAAACGCCACAAAATTACTTAAAAAGAGAAAAAAGCATGACAGAACAGAGATTTTTACCGATAAACCGAAAAGAGATGAAAGAGCGCGGGTGGGATGCGGTCGACTTCGTTTACGTATGTGGAGATGCATACGTTGACCACCCGTCCTTTGGCGCGGCTATAATCTGCCGTATGCTTGAGTCACAGGGCTACTCGGTAGGCTTTCTCGCTCAGCCCGACTACAAGAGCGCAGACGCTTTCCGTGAGTTTGGCAGACCTCGTCTTGCTTTTCTCGTAAGCAGCGGAAACATCGACTCTATGGTCGCGCATTACACCGTTTCAAAGAAAAAACGCTCATACGATTACTACTCACCGGGAGGTAAGGCGGGGCTTCGTCCCGACCGCGCCGTTATCGTTTACTCAAACAGAATAAGAGAGGCTTACGGCGACGTGCCGATAATTCTCGGCGGTCTTGAAGCATCGCTTCGCCGCTTCTCTCACTACGACTATTGGTCGGATAAGGTGCGCCGTTCTGTTCTGGTTGACAGCCGTGCCGATATTCTCACCTATGGAATGGGGGAGAAGATAATTTCGCGTATAGCGGAGCTGCTTTCGCGAGGCGTTCCCGTTAAGAAGATTCGCGACGTCAGAGGCACGGTGTATCTCTCGAAGCCCGAGGACAAAATACACTTTGAGCACGAGTTTATAGGAGATTACGATACGCTCAAAGAGAACAAGTCAGCCTATGCGCGCGCCTTCGGAATACAGTACAAAAACCAGGATGCGATAAGCGGCAAGGCTCTCGTTGAGGGATACGGTGATAAGATTCTCGTGCAAAATCCGCCTATGCCCCCGCTTGAGCGCGAGGAGCTTGATAAAATTTATGCGCTTCCCTTTATGCGCGACTACTACCCGTCCTACAAAGAGGCGGGCGGTGTGCCTGCGATAGAGGAGGTTAAATTCTCTATCACGCATAACCGCGGGTGCTTCGGTGCTTGCAACTTCTGCGCGCTTGCCTTCCATCAGGGAAGAACGGTACGCTCGCGAAGCGAGGAAAGCGTTATTGCGGAAGCAAGGAAGATAACAGAGCTTGACGGCTTTAAGGGATATATCCACGACGTCGGCGGGCCTACGGCGAACTTCCGCTATCCCGCCTGCAAAAAGCAGATAGAGCACGGTGTTTGCAAGGACAAGAGATGCCTTGCCCCCACCCCCTGCAAAAACCTTGAGGTAGACCACTCGGAATACCTGCATCTGCTTTCCGAGATAGAGAAGCTGCCGAAGATAAAGAAGGTGTTCGTGCGCTCGGGTATCCGCTTTGACTACCTTATGCTTGACTCGGACGACCGCTTTTTCAAGAAGCTGGTACGCGATCACGTAAGCGGGCAACTGAAGGTTGCGCCGGAGCATTGCTCTCGCGAGGTGCTCAAGGCCATGGGCAAAGCACCCTTCTCGCTTTTCTGTGCCTTCGAGGACAGATATTTCGACTATTGCCGCGAGATAGGGCGGGAGCAGTATATCGTGCCGTATCTTATGTCGAGCCACCCGGGCTCTGACCTCTCGGATGCGGTAGAGCTTGCGCTTATGCTAAAGGCACGGCATATATCTCCCGAGCAGGTGCAGGACTTCTATCCGACACCGGGCACGGTTTCTACCGTTATGTACTACACGGGAATAGACCCATTGACAAACAAGCGCATATACGTTTGCACCGATTATCACGAAAAGCAGCTTCAGAGGGCGCTTTTGCAGTATAACAGACCCGAGAACGCACCGCTTGTTCGCGAGGCGCTGATAAAAGCGGGCAGAGAAGACCTTATCGGTTACGGGGCAGAGTGCCTCGTGCGCCCTGCGCGTGAGAGCGCCCCTGCACAAAAGAAGAAGCCCTATCAAAATAAGCAACAGAGCAAGGGCGGCAGAAGCGGCGGCAGAGGCGGTGCGACGGGTAGAGCAGAGCGAGGCTTCAAAAATGCTAAAAGCACGAAAAAGAAGCCGCAGCTAAAGGGCAAGAAAAGATAAATAAAGACTTAGGTCAAAACAAAAAAGCAAGCTCGTCAGCTTGCTTTTTCTGTCAGTAAGGCATCTTTTAAAATTTTTGCATTTTTCTATTTAAAAAAGCTTTTATATATGTTATAATTACTTAAATGATGATCAGGGAGAGCACAATGAACAAGAAACGAATTGCACAGACACAGCTTGCCGAGAAAAAGGCAACAGAGAAAAAAGACCCGAGAAATTCCCTCTTGCTATGCGCGGGAATAGTTATAGGCATAACCGTCTTATCCTTTATTTTTACCGAGCTTTATCAGAAGCTCGGCACGCTTGCAGAAAACTACTCCGTGGATATTGAGAGAAACGGAACGCTCGTGCACGTGCTCTGCGAGATAGGTGCGCCTTTGTTTTTCTATCTCAACAGCTTTCTCGGAACGGCGACCTTTTTCGTTGGGGCTGCGTATATCTGCCGCTTTGCTTTTATAGGAAAGAGTGCAAAAAGCATTGCCGCCGCTATCGTGTTGACGCTTTCAATGTACTCGACGACTCTCGTTGCTCTTGCGGGTGTGCTTATTCGCAGAATGACGGGCGAGTTTATAAGGCTTGCCGATCCCGTCGGTCTTGTCATTGACCTCGTTTTCCTTGTGTTCCGCGTGCTCGTTATATGGGCGCTTGCACGCTTTTTCGCAAAAAAAGGCGCCGCTCCCCGCGCTTATGCGATGGCCTCTGCCGTGTTTATGCTCGTGTGTGCTCTTGCACTTGAATTTGTAGATACCACGCTTCCCTTTATACTCTCGGGAAGAGGGCAGGCGGAAGACTGGCTGACTATGGTATTTGCATACGGTCTTTACGCGGTTCACTCTGTCGTCGGCTATATTATAGTAAAGAAATTCCTCGAAGGAAAACGTGCACAGGGATAGTAAAATAAACGAAAAAAGCTCGCATTTTGCGAGCTTTTTGTTGTTATTCCGTAGTGTAGTTATCAAAATAACCCTGAATGTGAACTATAGGCGTACCCTTGTCGCCCGAGCCTGATGTCAGGTCGCACAGAGAGCCGATAAGGTCGGTGAGCTGACGGGGAGTCGTTCCCTCGCTTGCCATCTGACCGTAGAGGTTAGAGTCCTTTTCCTGAATCTTTTCCTTGATAGCGTCTTTAAGCGCGTCTCCCGAAAGAGAAGCGAAGTCGTTGTCTGCAAGGTACTTGAGCTTGAGCTCGTTGGGAGTACCCTCAAGGCCCTTGGTATACGCGGGAGAAACTACCGGGTCTGCAAGCTCCCAGATCTTGCCGACGGGGTCCTTGAACGCGCCGTCTCCGTAAACCATTACCTCAACTCTCTTGCCTGTTTCGGCGTAGAGCTTTTCTGCTATTGCATCAACTATTGGCTGGCACTCGCGGGGGAAAAGCTTGACCTTGTCCTCGGTCGCCTTGTTCGAGCCGAGAAGTCCGTAGTTTTCGTTATATCCGCTTCCGTTTACTGATGCATTCATTATCTCGTCAAGGCCGAGCACGCGCTCAGCACCCGAAGCACGAAGAATTCTCTTCGTGCGGGCTCTTGTGTGAATGTCACAGCAGAGCACGCTCTTGGTGTAATCAAGAATAGCGCGGGGGTTGTTTGCGAATATTATCTCGCACTCAGCTCCGCATCCTTCAACGAGCTCCTTGTAATACTCAACGTAGTCAACACCTGTGAAGCGGTGCTTTTCATATCCGAAGCACTCGCGGTATTTTGCTACGTCAAGCACGTCCTTGTAGGGATCTATGCCGTGCTCGTCGAGAGCATCAAGAGAAACGAGATGGTTTCCAACCTCGTCAGAGGGGTAGGAAAGCATAAGAACTATCTTCTTTGCTCCCTTTGCAATTCCGCGAAGGCAGATAGCGAATCTGTTACGGCTGAGTATCGGGAAGATAACGCCGATGGTTGCGTCTGCACCGAATTTATTCTTTATATCCTCGGCGATATCGTCAACCGTTGCGTAATTTCCCTGCGCTCTTGCAACGACAGCCTCGGTCATAGCAACTACGTCACGGTCGCAAATCTCGTATCCGCCGTCCTTTGCCGCCGCAAGCACGCTCTCACATACTATGTCAACGATATTGTCTCCCTCTCTTATGATAGGTGCTCTTACACCGCGGGAAACTGTGCCAATCATTCTGCTCATATTTTACATCTCCTTACAGATAAGCATTAAGGCATTAAACAAATAGACAATTACAGTAAATTATAACACTAAATGCGTCGGTTTACAATAGTTTTTTATAATTTTATTTATTTTTGAAAAATTTTTTATGCTTTTATTTGACTGTGAATGAAAATATTTAAAAACGCTTGATTTATTTACAATTTGAAGGTAAAATATAGTATGAGTAGTTATGTTTATCTGCCTTTGGTCAGAATAAATATATATAAAAACCGAGCGAGGTGGAAATTTATGATATATATAGTTATGGCAGAGGGCTTTGAGGAGATAGAGGCGCTCACCCCGTACAATCTTATGCGCCGCGCGAAGCTTCCGGTAAAGCTCGTCTCGCTCACAGACCAAACGCCTAAAGGAGCTACCCTCTCGCTTCCCGTAAAATGTGATATAACGATAGACGAGGCGCTTGACTCAACTGACAAGATAGACCTGCTTATGTTCCCGGGGGGACTTGGCGGTACGCTCAACGCAAACGAGCACCCGAGCACGAGTGCTCTGATAGAGAAGGCTCTCGGCGACGGGGCTTATATTGCGGCTATTTGCGCCGCGCCTATGATACTCGGCGTGCGGGGACTGCTTTTTGGCAAGCGTGCTATCGCGTACCCCGATTTTATAAAGTATCTTGAGGGAGCGGACACCGAGCACGGAGAGCTTGTTTGCAGAGACGGAAAAATTATAACCGCCGCAGGTATGGGCGTTGCCTTTCAGTTCGGAATAGAGCTGATACGTGCGCTCTGCGGAGACGGGTTTGCTAAAGAACTTAAAGAAAAGGTGCGCGGAATATAAAAGCATAATAGCGCAACTTACAAAAACACACTCGACCGAAAGGAGAGCCTTATGCAACAGAATAGAGAACAAAAAGCTCCCCGAAGCGAGTCGGGCGGGCGCAAGGCTGCCCTTGCAACCTATGAAAAAAAGCGCGTGAAGCCCATCCTCGAAAAAAGCGCGGCGGCAAGCCGTGAGAGAGTGTCGGACAGGTCGGGCGAAAAAGGGAAGCACGCATTTGCTTCGTTTAGCTTTTCACATACCTTCACAGCCCCGCTTTTATGCGCGGTAGTGCTTATATTGATTCTTGCGGTGGGAGCGATAGACCCGTCGGCTCTCGGAGCGGGCTCGACCGAAGCGTATCTTTCGCTTGCGGCGATTCAGCTTTTCGTTTTTATGATACCGTCGGTATTTTACATCCGCTTCCGCTCGCTTGATATGCGAGACGACCTGCGGCTGAGACTCCCTGCACCGAACAAAATAATGTTCTGCGTGCTTTGTGCGCTTACCTTGATAATCGCAAGCGTGCTTTACTCGGCGTTGGGCACTCTTACGGGCGGCGGTATATACACACAGGGCTACGGCAAGCTCTCAAGTGACGGCTACGACGGCACGCAGGCTCTTTACTTTGCCGTGTGCTTCGCGATAATTCCCGCAGTCTGCGAGGAGCTTCTTTTCCGCGCGGTTATAATGAGCGAGCTTCAAAAAAGCTCTGTTTTCTCGGCGGTAATCCTGAACTCGCTCTTTTTCTCGATGCTTCATTTTGATTTTGACAGCTTTCCGTTTTATTTCTTTGCGGGAATACTTTTATCCGTATGCGCTTACGCTTCAAACTCGGTCATAGCTTCCTTTGCCGTGCATCTCGGCTACAATCTTTTTGCGATTTTCGGCGGAGATGCGGTAAACGCGGTCGTAAGAAGCGTAGGGGAGCTTAAGGCGGTCATAATAATCCTGTCGGGATTTTTGCTTCTCGCGCTTGCCTTGACTCTCGGCGAGTGCCAGAGAATTTACGCATCCTACGCGAAGAAAAACAAGGACAGCTCATACGTGCCAAGCTACAAGGCAGGCACGGGCGCGGTAAGATTTGCGGAAGCGGCACTCAATCCCGCATCGCTTGCGGTCATAGTTATATACGTTATTGTCAGCCTGCTTGAAAGGATAAGATAAAGGATGAATATGGATAACGAGAATCAAAACATAAACAAAAATGCCCCCGACCCCGAGCCTTCTTATGAAGAGACGGCGGAGCGCACGCGTGAGAACAGCGCGGCGGTATCGGAGAGCACGCAGAAAAAGAATACGGCAGACGAGTTTTACATCGACGGCGATGCAAAGGAAGAAACGAACGAGCCTAAATATACGGGTACGACCAACACCTTTATCACGGGAATGATAAAGGCGGCGGTATACGTTACCTGCGTCGTCTTGGTCTCGGTATTTCTTGCCGTCGGCATTATCGTTGTCGGAAACGACGTTTTCGCGCTCGTAAAGGACGACAAGGTGGTAGAGATAACGGTATCCGACTCAACTACCGTGGCAGAGCTTGCGGATATTCTTGCCGAGCACGAAATTATAAAATATCCCGCCGTTTTCAAGATGTATGCGTCAATGAAGGACATGACCGACGAGGATATCGTTGCGGGCACGTATAAGATATCGCCCACGATGAACTACGAGCTGCTTACGACGGCATTCAAGCCCGTGCTTACGCGAGAGATAGTGCGCTTGACTATCCCCGAGGGTGCAAGCGTACCCGACGTCATCAAGATATTTACCGAAAACGGTATCGGCACGCACGACGGCTTTGTCTCGGCAATAAACGAATACGACTACTCGCAGTATTTTGAATGGTTAGCACCGCTTTACGAGGAAAAAGACTCAAAGCGTTACTATCGTCTTGAAGGGTATCTCTATCCCGATACCTACGATTTCTATTCCGACTCGGATGAAACGCAGATAATCTACAAGCTGCTTGAAAACTTCGATGCAAAGTTTTCCGAGGAAATGAAAAACGATGCCGCAGAGGCAGGCTACACAATAGACCAGATAGTAATAATCGCGTCTCTTATTCAAGAGGAAGCATACTACTACGAGGACTACGATAAGATAGCCTCGGTATTTATCAACAGACTAAACGATCCCTCAACCTATCCGAAGCTTGAGTCGGATGCGACGGTTGCGTACGCTATAGGAGTAGAGAAGGGCAAGAGGCCTGATGATATAGGCGCGGCTGAACTGGACTATGATAGTCCCTACAACACGAGAAAATACAACGGTATGCCCCCCGGAGCTATAACCAATCCCGGCTATGAAGCAATTATGTGCGCTATCTACCCCGCAAAGACCAACTACCACTATTTCGTTGCGGACGCACAGGGACACAACGTATTTTCGCAGACCTATAAGCAGCACCTTGAAGCAGTTGAGGCTATACGCAACGCCGGTAGCGATGGCTGACAAACGAGAGCAATTTATTTTGAGGTTATAATAAATGATAATTGAGCAAAACGAAACGACCGTAGCATACAGATGTCCTCATTGCGGCTGCGGTGTAAAGAGTATTGTAGGTGTGTTCAGACTCAACGCCGACAGACTCGTGCTGAAATGCGCCTGCGGCGAGAGCTCTATGTCGCTTTCCCGCTCGGCTGACGGCAAAATAAGAATAGAGGTGCCTTGCCTCGTGTGCGCGGCATCACACAACTACACGGTGTCCGAGTCGCTGTTTTTCTCCGAGAAGCTCTTTTTGCTTCCCTGCCATGCAAGCGGTCTAGACGTTTGCTTTATCGGCGGGCAGAGAGAGGTCGAGGAGGCGCTTGACTCCACCTACGAGCGACTGAAGCTCTTGATAGAGGACGCAGGAATCACCGAAGAGGACATTTTCTCTGGCAACCAAAAGCAGCCCGAGCTTCCCGACGCTCAGATATACGATATTCTCAATTTCGTCGTGCGAGAGCTTGAATACGAGCATAATATCCATTGCGACTGCGGCACGGGCCCGTATACTTTGTATTTTTCCGAGGACGGCGAGAGCATTATCGTAATGTGCGAGAGCTGTAACGCTCACAAGGCTTTCCCCGCAAACAGTCTCACCGCCGCAAACGATTTTTTAAATATAAACGAGATAGTATTAGAGTAAAAAAGATAAAAGATAAGAAACAAAAAGCTCGCGAATAGCGAGCTTTTTGTTATATTGTTCCTTTTATTTTTTCACTGTCAGACCGTGCCCGGAGAGTCCGTCGAAATGAGGATTTTCGAAGCGGACGATATCGAGCTTCTCCTCGGCTACCGCTTTTATATAGTCCTCGGCAGAGGTTATCCTTTCCTTCGTCTCAATACCGCCGAGATATCTCTGATTGAGTATGTGATTGTCCGAGCCTGCGGTGCGGGGGAAGCCGAATTCCTCTGCATACCACTCGGCGCGGCGGTCGTGCGGCATATCGTCAAGGTGCGCTGCGTTCATCACCTCGACCGCATCTATGCAGTCGGGATAAAGGCGTATCGCCTTTATATACGGCCTCATTCTGAAGGGGTGGGCGTGCACGATGAACGCACCCGAGCCGTGAGCAAGCTCGCAAAACTCGCGTACACCGAGCTTGTCGCAGTCGGGGTGGGCAAGAAGCCACTCCACGTCAAGCCCGTATACGAGAAATTCTGTATATTTAAAATTAAATTCAAACCCGAAGAACACGTCAAGTCCTATCTTTTTACCCTCTGCCCGCGCCCTCTCGTAGCCTAAAGCGAAAAGGTGAATTCGCTCTTCCCAGCTTAAGTTTTCGGGGATTGCGGTGTTTCCGTTTAAAAAGTGGTCGGTGATAAAAATACCGTCGTATCCGAGCTCTTTATAAAAGCGCGCCATCTCCTCGCCCGTCATCTTGCCGCAAAGAGAGCCCTCGCTTGTGTGCACGTGTGTGTCGTATCTGTACATTTTTGTTCCTTCGCTTTGTTATATTTTCTCAATGAGCACTTCTGCTTCTACGTTGGTTTTTCCGTCTTCTCTCTGCGTTCTGACAAAGAAGACTTCATCATCCTCTGCTCTGTAAACGCGCAACGTCTCGCCGAGAGGTGCTTCGTTTTGGAAGGATATCGTCATTCTTGCCACGCGCTCACCCTCTCCCGAGAGGGTATAGTCGCAGAGCATATCCGCGTAAACGGTGTTGTTCATGTGTCGGTTGCGGTCAATATCAGAGTACCTTACCTCTCTTTCGCCGACAAGCGAGAGGCGTTCGGGCAAGCGCAGCCTTGGCCCTGTATCAAGCGTGAGAGGCTCGTCTGTTCTGTATCCGAGCTGAATCTCGCCGCACCTTACGAGCCGTTTTTTTCTGATGTCGACGAGCGCCCAGATGCTGCTTGCCTCAGCCACCGTCTCCCCTCCGCGCGTCACGCGGTAATAACGGGGGTAGGTATAGCGCGAGCTTTCGCCAGCCCAGGTCTCGACCTCGATTATATCGTTTGCGTGAATATCGGCGTATATGCCGACGCTTATTTTAGATATGACGAAGCTGTACCCGCGCTCAAAAAGCGCGTCGTAGGAAGGTCCGTCCTCTTTCATACAGTTTGCCGCCGCTTCCTGCATATAGCGGATAAGCGCGCCCGTACGCAAAACACCGTTTGCATCGGTAAACTGTGACATTACCTTGTGTGTGTCTTTGTATTTCATCTTTTTTCCTTTTTTATTGAACGTCAACGAAAGCGTTGTGGTCGACCTTGCCGACTTTCGTGCGCGGGAATTCGTCTGTAAACACGATATTCGACGGAAGCTCGTACTTCAAAAACCGAGCCGAGAGCATTTTTGTAAGCTCTTTTTTTATCTCGCCGTCACTCTTTTGTGCGTCTCTGTGCTTTATCAAAAAGAGAGTCGTGTGCGGTGTCGGAGTATCGAAATATTCAAGCGCCGCTTCGTGAACTGCCTCGTGAGTACAGCAAGCCTTCTCTATCTCGGAGGGGTATACGTTTATTCCGCTTATCTTAAAAACGCGCTTCAGCCTTCCGCGAAGGTACAAAAAGCCGTCTCCGTCAATATATCCGAGGTCTCCCGTGCGCACCCAGCTTCTGCCGTCAAGCGTGAGAAGCGTTTTCTCGGTCGCCGCGCCGTCCCCGAAATATCCGTTCATCTGCGTGTCGGTCGAAACGAAAACCTCGCCTGTCTCACCCGTGCCGAGCTTGCTCAGGCTATCGTTGCGTATCTCTATCAAATTTCCCTCAAGCGCACGACCAACCGAGCCCGTCTTTTCATTTTCCTTCGTGTTTACCGTGCATACGGTCACCGTCTCGGTAAGCCCGTAGCCCTCAAGAAGCCTGCATGACGAGCCGTGCCGCGCCATTATTTCATTAAACTGCTCTATCTGTGCGCTCTGTACGTTGTCTCCGCCTATAAAGCAATGCGTGAGATTTGAGAGCTTCGCCCTCTCGAAGTCCTTGTGCTGCATCAGCTTCTTGTAAAGAAGCGGAACACCGATTATCATATCTATCTTGCCTTGGTTTATCCACCTTATGACCTTTTTTGCATCAAACTTCATCATAAGAGCGCTCGCGGCACCGTTAGCAAGCGGTGAGTGTACACCCATCCCCAGCCCGAAGCCGTGGAATGTGGGAAGTACGCACAGCATACTCTTTCCCTCGCACTTGCATCCGAGAATACTGTCGGCCTTCTCCGAGAGTGCGTTTACCGCACGGTCGGAGAGGGATATTATCTTGGGAGTTCCCGTAGTTCCGCCCGAGTGAAGATACACCGAGTCCTCTCGCGCATCCCGCTCAGCGATGGCTTTGGCAGGCTTCATTTTATAAAGCTCGTCAGCCGAGCGGACACCCTTTCCCGCAGCACGCTTGTACTTCAGATAAAACGCGCGCCGCCATATAGCACCCCTCTCGTATACGGGACATACGAAGTGAAGCGTGCATCCAAGCGCGGCAAGCTCGCTTTCCTGCTCCGTCCAAGCCGTTTCAAGCAAAATAGCGTGGCGGGAGCCTACGCGCTCCATAGCCTCGCGTATTCCGGCGGGCGTAGATAGGGGGTGGATTATGTTGATCTTCGCACCCACCGCATCAAGCGCATAGAAAAGATACACCGTCTGCGGAATATTCGGCAAAGCCATCGTAACGACCTCCCCCGCGCCTATCTTGCACTCGGCAAGATAGCTTACCGCACGGCGAATATTCAAAATCATCTTTTTGAAGGATATTCTTTTGTTTTCAAAATATAGAGCCGTTCTTCCGCTGTTCTCGTGGCGCGAGACTGCCCCAAATAAAGTTTGCATAATTATTACCGCAAGTATCCTTACATCAAAAATTTAAAGCCGCAAAGAAGCATTACACCGCCAACAATAACGGGAATGGCTATCTGATGCACGACGTACACCAAAAGACTGTGTCTGCCGACGAAGGTGAGGAGGTTGTTTTTGTATTTCTTGAAGAGAAGCGGCTTTCTTTTCGCGTACAGCCACTTTCCGAGAAATACGCCTATCATTATCTGTCCGCCGCAAAGAAGCAACGGGAAGCTGTCGCCGCCGCACTCTGCCGTGCCGATGACCGTCCTCCACAAAAGCTGCAGCGTCGGAATGCTTCCGTATGAGATGTACGGCACGCTCCGCCCGAGATAAATTCCCGCCGCGAGCATAAGAATACCTACGCTGAGGTATACGAGCTTGTCCGCGCGAAGCTTTTCAAGCAAGCCGACCAGGAAAAGCGTTACGGCAATACAGTGAAGCACGCCGAACAGAATTCCGATATCAAGGTCGCCTATGGCGTAACCGACAGCGAAGGTGACTGCGCTCATCAGAAGCGCAACGATAAAGAGCTTCCCCGCGCGCTTGACGTTAGAGCGCGAAAAGGAGCAGCATATACCCGTCAAGGCAAGGAAAACGAAAACCACTACCCCTCGCACAAGAACTCTTACGTCCCAGAACCAATATTCGTATGCGGTCTCGTATACCTTCCACCAAAAGCCGTTTCTTGCGGGATAATCGGCAAAGACCGAAGGGAAAAGCCCCCAAAGGTCGAACATAAGGTGGTCGAATATCATCAAAATGACCGCTATTCCGCGAAAGAGGTCAAGCTCGGTTATTCTGTTTGATAAAGCGGATCTGTTTTTCATCTTTACTTGCTTCTTTCCTTGGACAAAAACTTTATCGCTCTCTCTACCGCATCCTTTGAGTCCTTCCAGGGCTCTTCATCATAGCGGTAGTCGAACTTCTTTATAAACCACTTAACGTCCTCGCGGAGCTTATCGTAGTAGCCGAAGAACACACCGTCAAGCGCCTCTGCAAATTCAGCCGCGCGTTTCTTCGACAACCTCTTTTTTGCGTATTCAAGAAGGCGTGCGTAATGCTCGGCGCAGAACAGAGGCTGGCGCTCGAACTTGTCGCGAAACTCTCGTTCGCTGTCCCAGAGAATAACGGCGGTCTCGTTCATTTTTTCAAAATGGAATGCCGCGCGAGAGCAGACGTAGCAGGAATCCGAGAGAGTCTTTATTGCAGAAATTTTCTTGTCGGGCGACGAGGCGAGAGCCATGATTCCCTTGCCCTTTATTTTGTCCCGCCACTCGTCAAGATGAGACTCTATCATAAGCGCAAGCCCGAGGCGGTTTTTGCGCTCAAACATCATATCAAAATGCTTTGAGCAAAAGCCAAGCTCGTTCGTCTTTATGCGAATGTCCGGCTCCATCATAGCCGCCCCGAGTATTATCTCAAGCTCGTTTTCTTCAAGCATACGCTCAAGCGAGCACATAGGACACCCGCAGCTCTTGTCCTGCGCCGACTTGTCAAAAGCCTCGTTTACGGGTATCGTATATATCTTTTCCATTTTAACTATCTCCTGCCTCTTGATTTGTTTTTGGTTTTGTTATAAAATATTGTCGTGTGGGTGTGGTTTATATAAGATTTGAAATTTCACAACGTATGTTTCAAATTTAAAATGTTGTAAAGTCGTTTATATATTGAAAGGACGCCGCACCGTTAGCCTTCACCTGCGGGGGAAGGCTTATTTAACCGCAAGCCTTGTCCTTAGCTTTGTTTCTATTCTCGCGGGACGCCGGTCCCTACGATGTTTATAATTAATCTCACGAGGTGCAATATGACACTTACCAAAGAAATATGCGTCAAAGAAACCGAAGAATACGGTCTTCCCACCGTCAAGGTGACGGGGCTCGGCAGGTATTCTCTATATAAAACCTTCGATTGCGGTCAGTGCTTTCGCTTCGAGCCGTCGAAGACGGTCGAAGGTGCTTTTGAAGGTGTAGCTTACGGCAGATTTCTGCGCGTATACCAAAACACCCCCGACGATATGACGCTTCTCGGATGCACGGTCGAAGATTTTTATAACGTGTGGTATAAATTCTTCTCGCTTCACCGTCCGTGGAAGGAAATCGAAGCGGATATCGCTTCGCTCTCTCCTGCGTTAAAGAAAGCCTCGGAGACGGCAGGGGATATACGCATACTTACGCAGGACCGCTTTGAAGCGCTCGTGAGCTTCATTATATCACAGTGCAACAACATTCCGAGAATAAAGGGGCTCGTCCGCGCCTTGTGCGAAAAATACGGCGACGAAATTCTCACCCCCGAGGGTGAGCGCGTCTATACTTTCCCCACGCCCGAGCAAATTTTATCAAAGCCGCTTTCCGAGCTAACCGCGCTTAAGGTCGGCTACAGAGATAAATACATATACGCGGCGGCAGAAGCAGCTCGCGACGGAATTTTAGACGAGATATCAACCGCCGAAACGACCAAGGATGCCGAGAGGGTAATTACCTCTATCGAGGGTGTCGGCAAAAAGGTCGCCGCGTGCGCTTTGCTTTTCGGCTTTGAGCGCTACGATGCTTTTCCAGTCGATATATGGATGAAGCGCGCGCTTGCACGTCTTTTTCCCGATTGCCGCGATTTTTCAGCTTTCGGTGAGTACGCAGGCGTTGCCCAGCAGTACCTCTTTTACTGCGAGAGGTATATCGAAGGGAAATAGCGAAAATTTCTTTTCATATTTAATATAAGTATTATACAACAAAAATCCGTGTTGCACAATACCCTAATTTTTAATTTTGGAGATTGATTATCGCGGGATTGCTGTAACACCGTTCTTTTCTTGCAGCAACTTTCCCGTGTCTTTTCGCTGGATCGCTGTAGCAACTGCCTTTTCGTTGTTCTCATCTGCCGTGAATTGAAAAAGCCTTGCTTCGCTTACCGCTCCCAAAATGAATAAAATTACGAATATTCACTCAAAAAGTGAATAAAACCATTTTTTTAACCAACTTTGCACGAAATTATTGTATATAATGCACATTGAAATAATTTTTTGGAAGTGGTACAATATATTTGTGAAAACCCTAATTAATATTAGATAGGAGAAAAAACAATGAAAAAGATACTCAGTTTAATTTTAGCAACGCTCATGATCTTTAGCGTATGCACGGCACTCGCATCCTGCTCAGGCAAGAAAAAGCTCGTTATGGCTACCAACGCCGCTTTCCCTCCTTATGAATACAAGGAAGGCGACAAGATAGTAGGTATCGATGCTGAAATCGCTGAGAAGATCGCAGAAAAGCTCGGTATGGAGCTTGAGATAGTTGACACAGAGTTCAACTCTATCATCGGCGGCGTTACAAGCGGCAAGTACGACATCGGTATGGCAGGTATGACTGTTACCGAGGACAGACTTAAGGAAGTAAACTTCTCAAATTCCTACGCCAAGGGCGTTCAGGTAGTTATCGTTAAGGACGGCGGTTCTGTAAGCTCTCTTGACGACCTTGCAAACGTTAAGATAGGCGTTCAGGAAGGTACTACCGGTCACATCTACGCAGAGGACGATTTCGGCAAAGAAAACGTTACCGCATTCAAGACGGGTGCTCTTGCAGTTGAGGCTCTCAAGACCGACAAGGTCGGTGCTGTTATTATCGACAACGAGCCTGCAAAGAATTTCGTTGCAGCTAATTCGGGGCTTTCTATTCTTGAGACAGCTTACGCTGACGAAGATTACGCTATAGCAATAGCAAAGGGCAACACCGAGCTTCTTGAGAAGGTAAACAAGGCTCTCGACGAGCTTATCGCTGACGGCACTGTTAAGAAGATAATTGACAAGTACATCCCTGCAGAATAAGCTAAAACCGATTTAAGTTAATTATGAAAACAAAGGGCGGTCTCGCCCTTTGTTTTTCGGGTGGAAAGGTAAACATTTACAGTATGAACGAGTGGTTTTCAAAACAGGCGCAGACCTTTACTAACTGCTTTATAGCCGACGACCGCTGGAAATGGCTTCTTGAAGGTCTCGGTGCTACTTTGATAATAACGCTTTTTGCTCTTGTTATCGGCGTAGCAATAGGAATTATAGTTGCGATAATTCGCTCTACCTTTGACAAAAACGGCGAGAGCATGAAGCTTCGCGGCGGAGTAGGTTATATCTTTTTAAAAATAGCAAACGGAATATGCAAGGTTTATCTCACGGTCATCCGCGGAACACCTATGGTAGTTCAGCTTATGATTTGGTATTTCGTTATTCTTGCTTCGACCAGAAACGGCGTTATCGTCGCAATAGTTGCGTTCGGTATAAACTCGGGTGCTTACGTTGCCGAGATATTCCGCTCGGGTATCATGGCGGTTGACAACGGACAGTTTGAAGCGGGGCGAAGCCTCGGCTTTAATTATACGCAGACGATGATATACATAGTTGTTCCGCAGGCTTTTAAAACGGTACTTCCCACCCTTTGCAGTGAGTTTATCGTGCTTATAAAGGAAACGTCTATCGCGGGCTACGTCGGAATTATGGACCTGACAAAAGCGGGCGACCATATAATTTCAAACGTATACACCGCTTTTATGCCGCTTATAGCCGTAGCACTTATATATCTGGCTCTCGTTATGGTGCTGACCTGGCTTGTAGGCAAGCTTGAGAGGAGGCTGCGCAAGAGTGAAAGATAACATTATCAGCGTAAAAGGACTGAAAAAGCATTATAACGGCGGCGAGGTAAAGGCTCTTGACGGCGTTGATATGGACATTTCGCGCGGCGAGGTCGTGGTCATAATAGGCCCGTCGGGAAGCGGAAAAAGCACGCTGCTCCGCTCACTCAATCTCCTTGAGCTTCCGACCGAGGGCAGTATATTTTTTGACGGAGTTGACATAGCTGACCCCAAAATAGACATCAATCTGCACCGTCAGAAAATGGGAATGGTTTTCCAGCATTTTAACCTTTTTCCGTCAATGAACATTCTCGGAAATATGACGCTTGCACCGATAAAGCTTCTTAAAAAGAGCAAAGAGGAAGCAACGAAAAAGGCGATGGAGCTGCTCCGAGTAGTAGGTCTTGCCGACAGAGCAGAAGCGTACCCGTCACAGCTTTCGGGCGGACAGAAGCAGAGAGTAGCTATAGTGCGCGCTCTTTGTATGGAGCCTGAGGTAATGCTCTTCGACGAGCCGACCTCTGCCCTTGATCCCGAGATGGTAGGCGAGGTGCTTGAGGTTATGAAAAACCTCGCGGCAGAGGGAATGACGATGGCAGTAGTCACGCACGAAATGGGCTTTGCTAAAGAGGTTGCAGACCGCGTCGTTTTCGTTGACGGCGGCGTGATAGTCGAAGAGGGTACTCCCGAGGAGATATTCAACAATCCCAAGAGCGAAAGACTCAAGAGCTTTTTGGCGAAGGTATTGATTTAAGAAAAAAGACAATACACAACAGAAAAACGGCAGGGAAAACCTGCCGTTTTTCAATGCAATGGTATTTTCTTTTTTGATTTTATAAAAATTCCCCGTTTGATGACTCAAACGGGGAATTTTCGTTTATCTTATTTTGATTTACGGCTTATTTGTAAAGGTCTGTAAATCTTGTAAGTCTCTCGTACTTAGCCTTTGCGTTTTCAGCAGCCTTTGCGAAGAGTGCTGCAGCACGCTCGGGGTTAGTCTGAGCGAGACGGCTGTAACGAGTCTCTGACTTGATAAATTCGATATAGTCTGCCGTGGGCTCCTTGGAGTCAAGGGTGAAGGGATTCTTTCCTTCTGCCTTTGCAGCAGGGTTATATCTGAACATCTGCCAGTAGCCTGCGTCAACTGCTCTCTTCATCTCGTCCTGGCAGTTGTTCATACCGCCCTTAACACCGTGCATTTCGCAGGGTGCGTAGCCGATGATGAGAGAAGGTCCGTTGTAAGCCTCTGCCTCAGCGAGAGCCTTGAGTGTCTGATTCTTATCAGCGCCCATAGCTATCTGTGCTACGTATACGTAACCGTAGGACATAGCGATCTCAGCAAGGTTCTTCTTGCCGATTGCCTTACCTGCAGCTGCGAACTGAGCAACCTGACCGAGATTCGAAGCCTTAGAAGCCTGACCGCCGGTGTTTGAGTAAACCTCGGTATCGAATACCATTACGTTTACGTTCTCACCCGAAGCGAGTACGTGGTCAAGACCGCCAAATCCGATGTCGTATGCCCAACCGTCTCCACCGAAGATCCATACGGGTTTCTTTGAGAGGTATTCCTTCTCTGCAAGAACTGCGGGAGCTGTAGGACAGCCAGCCGCTGCTGCTGCTTCAAGCTCTGCGATAAGAGCCTTGGTAGCGTCAGCGTTTGCCGCGCCGTCGTCAAGAGTATCGAGGTAAGCCTTAGCCGCTGCCTTGAATGCATCCGAAGCCTTCTCGGACTCTGCCATCTCTGCTACCTTCTTGATAAGCTTCTCGCGGATAGCCTTCTGACCGAGAGCCATACCGAGACCGTGCTCAGCGTTGTCCTCGAAGAGTGAGTTTGCCCAAGCAGGACCGCATCCGCTTTCCTTGTTTACGGTGTAAGGAGTTGCAGGTGCAGAGCCGCCCCAAATGGACGAGCATCCTGTTGCGTTAGAGATGTACATTCTCTCACCGAAGAGCTGAGTGATAAGACGTGCGTAAGAGGTCTCAGCACATCCTGCACAAGAGCCGGAGAATTCGAGCAGAGGCTGCTTGAACTGGCTTCCCTTAACGGTGCCGTTGATGATATCATCCTTCTCGGAAACCTTAGCTACGCAGTAGTCGAATACAGGCTGCTGAGCAAGCTGAGATTCCTGGCTCGTCATAGCGATAGGAGCGTTCTCGGGGTTCTTTGCGGCAACGGGACAAGCCTTAACGCAAAGAGTACATCCCATACAGTCAAGAGGACTGATAGCCATTGTGAACTTGTAGTCTGTCTTAAGTACGGGCTTAGCCGTGTACTTGGTGTCAGCGGGAGCTGCTGCAGCCTCTTCTGCCGTGAGAGCGAAGGGACGGATTGCAGCGTGAGGACAAACGAACGCACAGTTGTTACACTGAATACAAGTGTCGGGGTTCCATACGGGAACGTCAACTGCAACGCCGCGCTTCTCGTATGCGGAAGAGCCCTGCGGGAAGGTACCGTCAGCATAGTCAACGAAAGCGGAAACGGGAAGCGAGTCGCCTGCCATCTTGTTTACGGGTGTTACTATGTTGTTAACGAACTTAACTATCTCGGGGCGTCCCTCGGAAACGAGAGCTGCAGCACCGTTATCCTCTGCATTCTTCCATGCAGCAGGAACGTCGATCTTAACTATAGCCTCAACGCCTGCGTCGATTGCCTTGTAGTTCATTTCAACCACAGCCTCGCCCTTCTTGAGATAGGACTTCTTAGCCATGTACTTCATGTAGTCAACAGCCTCAGCGATAGGCATGATGTTAGCGAGAGCAAAGAATGCGGACTGGAGAATGGTGTTCGTTCTCTTGCCCATTCCGATCTCTTTTGCCTTGGTGATAGCGTCAACCGTGTAGAAGGAAATGTCGTTTTCAGCTATGTACTTCTTAACGTCAGCGGGAAGGTGAGACTCAAGCTCCTCTGCGTTCCACTGGCAGTTGAGAAGGAAGGTACCGCCGGGCTTAACGTCGTTTACGATCTTGTAACCCTTAACCATGTAGGAGGGGTTGTGACAAGCAACGAAGTCTGCCTTTGTGATGTAGTATGTGGACTTGATGGGGCTGTCACCGAATCTGAGGTGAGAAA
>JAZORU010000003.1:0-15898 GCA_045656765.1 Eubacteriales bacterium | reverse complement strand
GCGTAAGTGATATGTTTGCCTTTTGGCAAACGTGAAATACAAGAAAACGCTCGGCTATGCCGCGCGTTTTCTTCCTTTTCTCTTATCTTTTATCTCTTATCTCTTATCTTTTACTGCTGGACTTCTTCCATTATAAACGCTTCGAGAACGTCGCCTTCCTTGATGTCGTTGAATCGCTCAAGTCCGACACCGCATTCAAAGCCTGACGCTACCTCACGCGCATCGTCCTTGAAGCGCTTGAGAGAGGATATCTTATCCTCAAAGATAACTACGCCGTCACGCACAACACGGATCTGCGCGTTTCTCTGTATCTTTCCGTCCTGAACGTAAGAGCCTGCGATAGTGCCGACGTTCGGAACGTGGATGGTCTGACGTACCTGCGCGTGACCGAGAAGAGCTTCCTTGAACTTAGGTGCAAGCATACCCTTCATAGCCGCCGTTACCTCTTCGATACAGTCGTAGATTACGCGGTAGGTACGGATATCTACCGTCTGTCTCTCTGCGCTGTCAAGAGCATTCTTGTCGGGACGTACGTTGAAGCCTACGATAATTGCGTTCGAAGCCGCCGCGAGCATAACGTCGCTTTCGGTGATACCGCCTGCCGCCGAGTGAATTACCTTTACCTTGACCTCTTCGTTTGAAAGCTTCTCAAGCGAAGCGCGTACCGCCTCGGCTGAGCCGCCGACGTCTGCCTTAACGATTATGTTAAAGTCCTTAACGCCCTCGGATATCTGCGAGAACAAGTCGTCGAGGCTTACCTTGGCATTTGCACGGAACTGCTCTTCCTTTGCCTTGTCGCGTCTCTGCTCTGCAAGCTCACGGGCCATTCTCTCGTCCTCAACTGCGTTGAACTCGTCGCCCGACGAGGGAACCTCGCTGAGACCTATTATCTCAACGGGAACCGAAGGTCCTGCCGTGTCAAGCAGATTTCCGTTTTCGTCCGACATTGCGCGGACACGTCCGACGCTCGTACCGGCAATTACTATATCGCCCGAGTGAAGCGTACCGTTCTGTACGAGCACCGTAGCAACAGGGCCTCTGCCGCGGTCGAGCTTCGCCTCTATAACTATACCCTTTGCTCTGCGCGCGGGGTTAGCGCGAAGGTCTTTTACCTCGGCTACGAGGAGCACGTTTTCAAGAAGCTCGTCGATACCCATGCCGGTAAGAGCCGATACGGGAACGCAGATAACGTCGCCGCCCCATTCCTCAGGAACGAGGTCGTATTTCGTAAGCTCGGTCTTAACTGCATCGGGATTAGCCTGCGGCTTATCCATTTTATTTATTGCAACTATGATATCAATGCCCGCGCTCTTTGCGTGGTTGATAGCTTCGATAGTCTGAGGCATGATACCGTCGTCTGCCGCAACTACGAGAATTGCTATATCGGTTGCCTGAGCACCTCTTGCACGCATTGCGGTAAACGCCTCGTGTCCGGGTGTATCAAGGAAGGTGATGGGCTTGCCGTCTATCGTAACTCTGTACGCACCGATGTGCTGAGTAATTCCGCCTGCCTCGCCCGTCGTTACGCTGGTGTGTCTTATCGCGTCAAGAAGCGAGGTCTTACCGTGGTCAACGTGTCCCATAACGCATACGACAGGGTCGCGCGTGATGAGCTTATCGTCGCCGTCCTCGCCCTCGTCAAAGAGCTTTTCTTCTATGGTAACTACGACCTCGCGGTTTACCTTGTAGCCCATTTCGTCAGCTATAAGGAACGCCGTGTCGAAGTCTATTTCCTGGTTTACCGTCGCCATAACGCCCATCATCATAAGCTTCTTTATGACGTTTGCGCTCGTCTGCTTAAGTCTTACAGCAAGCTCGCCGACCGTAATGGAATCGCCGACCGAAATGGTGAGATTCTGCTTCTTGCGCATCTTCTCAGCCTCAATCTTCTTGAGCTTCTCCATAGCAAGACGCTCTTTCTCGCTCTTGCGGCCGAACTGTGAGCGGTTGTCCTGCTTTCTTATCTTCTGCTTTTCGGGGGCGTGCTGGTTCTTCTTTTCGTCAACGAAGCGGTCAAGTCTCTCGTCGTACTTCGAGAGGTCTACGCTTGAGCTTCCTCTCGTATCAACTACGCGGCGCTTATCCTTAACCTCTGTATGCTCCTTGGGTGCGTTTGCGTTTGCCGTAATTCCCGCCTTCGCAAAAGCATCCTTCTTCTGCTGGGGTTGGGGCTGCTTTTGTGCGGGTTGTGCCGTCTTTTGCTGTGCGGGGGATTTCTGCTGAGACATTCTCTGCTCGAATCTGTCCGCCTGCGTTCTGTTCTCGGGACGACCTGCATCTCTCTTCGCTATCTGCTCTGCGCGCTCGCGCTCAGCCTTAGCCTTAGCCTCAGCCTCAGCCTTCGCCTTAGCTTCCGCCTCAGCCTTTACCTTAGCTTCCGCTTCTGCGCGTGCCGCCTCCTCTGCCTTTGCCTTCTCTTCCGCCTCGGCAGCAGCCTTAAGCTCGCCCGACGTAACTATCTTGATCTTTCCGTCGATATAATCGTCAATGCTGTCAATTTGCTTGTTCTCGGTTAATTTCAGAAGAAGATAGCTGAACTCCTCGGGGCTGAGCGCAATATTGCTCGCCGATCCCGCCGAGCTCTTAGAAAGGATCTCCAATATTTCCTTCGACTTTATTCCGAAGTCCTTCGCAAGCTGACCGACACGGTACTGTCCGTTTTGTACTTGTGCCATACTCATTCCTCTTTTCTAAATCAAATTTCTCGGGCTTGTCTCTGCACACTCCCCTGACTTTGCCTTGTCAAGAAAGAGCTGAGCGAGCCCCGACTCCCCTATCGCGCACACAGCGACGTGAGCCTCTCCCCCAAGAGCCGCAGATATCTCGTCCGTACCTGCCGAAAGCTCGTATATGGGGATACTGTAAAACTTACATTTATCATAAAGACGCTTTTTGGTATTATCCGAAGCCTCAGCACTCACTACCGCAAGTGCGGGGGGATTTTTTGACGCTATCGCTCGGCAAACGAGCGGTGTGCCTACCGTGAGCTTCCCTGCCTTTTTACACAGGCCGAGTGCCATGAGTGCTTCGCGCTTAGCCATTTTCCTCAAGCTCCCTCTCGATGCGCTCGTAGACCTCGCTCGGTATCTCTACCTCAAGAGCTCTCTCAAACGCCTTCGATTTTCTCGCTTTTTTAGCGCAAGCCGCGTTTTTGCAAATATAAACGCCGCGCCCCGATGCCTTGCCTGTAAAATCAAGGGCAACCTCGCCCTCGGGGGAGCGTACCACGCGGATAAGCTCACTCTTAAGCTTATGCTCCGAGCAGCCTACGCATCTGCGCTCGGGCTTCTTTTTCATTTTCATGCTCGGTGCTGCCATAAAGCCGTCTCCTTACTTTCCTCTTATGCCTTATTCTGCCTTGATGTCTATCTTTATTCCGGTAAGTCTTGCGGCAAGACGGGCATTCTGTCCTTCCTTGCCTATTGCAAGCGAAAGCTGGTCGGGTGCTACTCTTACCTTGCATGAACGCTCGCCGTCCATCTCAACGCTGTCAACCTTTGCAGGTGAAAGCGCGCTTGCAACGTACTCGCATACGTCCTCGGAATACTTGATTATGTCTATCTTCTCGCCGCAGAGCTCGTCGACTATAGTATTTATACGCATGCCGCGGCTTCCTATACATGCGCCTATCGGATCTACGTTCTCGTCGTTAGAAGCTACCGCTATCTTCGTTCTTGAGCCTGCCTCACGGGATACGCCCTTTATCTCTACCGTGCCGTCCTGAATTTCGGGCACCTCAAGCTCGAACATACGTCTGACAAGAGACGGATGCGTTCTTGAAAGAGTAACTATCGGGCCTCTCGACTGCTCGCGGTGTACCTCTGAAATAATTACCTTGATTCTCTCGCCCACCTCGAAGGTCTCGCCGGGTATCTGCTCGTTTTTGATAAGCACGGCTGTGCTCGTTCCCGTATCAAGAACGACAGCACCATTTGACTCGTCTATCTTCGTAACGAGCGCGCTTACTATTTCCTCGCGCTTCGACTCGTACTCGCGAACGATATTCGCGCGCTCAGCCTCGCGGATTCCCTGTATAATTACCTGAATTGCGGTGCGGGCGGTAAGTCTGCCCCAGGTCTTTGTCTTTATCTCTGTCTCAACCGTGTCGCCGAGCTTGTATTTCTTCGCTATCGCCTTTGCCTGATCAAGCGTAAGCTCGTTGTATTCGTCGGTGACCTCTTCAACTACCGTGCGCACACGGTATACCTTCATATCTCTCTTTGCGCTGTCAAGCTTGATGCGGATGTTACCTACACCGCCTATCTCTCTCTTAAGCGCGCCCACAAGAGCCGTCTCGATCTTCTCGAGCATATATTCCTTGGGAATGCCTTTTTCTTTTTCAAGCTGATCGAGTGCTTCAAAAAATTCCGCGTTCATTTTTTCCTTTTTACCTCGGTAGCTTTCGCTGCCGCCCTTTCTTTTGTCGTGTATGTTTGTTTTTATTATTCCTTATTTAATATCCGCGTCAAAATCGTAGTATGTGCGAAGCGAGCCGATATTCTTTCTCTCTATCTGCACCTCGCCCGAGGGTGTCTCAAGCGTGAGCACCCCGTCCTCGTAGGACGCGATAATTCCGCGATGAAGCTTCGCGCCGTTTACCTGCGCGTATAGCTTTGCCTCAACCTCCCAGCCCATGCAAGCGTAGATGTGCTCTTCACAACGAAGCTCGCGCTCAATACCTGGGGAAGATACCTCAAGCCTGTAGGAGCTCTCTATCGGATCTGCCTCGTCAAGTATCGGGTCAATAGCCCTGTGTACCCTCTCGCAGTCCTCGATGTTAATGCCCTCTTCGCTGTCAATGGTGATACGCAGATACCACTCCGCGCCCTCTTTTACGTATTCAACGTCCCAGAGAATATATCCAAGCTCATCCTCAACCGTAGGAGAGAGAAGCTCGCGCACGGCACCTGCTATATTTTTTGAACCTTTTATAATCATACGAAATCTCCAAAAAAGAGAGAGTGGATTGTCTCGCACCCACTCTCCATACTCATATTTCTACCGTATTATAACATATATATTCGCCTTTTGCAATAGTTTTGTTAAAATTTTATTGAAGAGACAAATCGTAGGGCAGACCGTAGCTGCAAATCCCCCGAAAAAAATTCCCTCTTGATTTGTTATAACAATTATATTATAATGGTATCGTTAGAATGGTTAATATGCCTTATTATACCTTTTCGGTCTTTTTCAAGGCGTATTTATCAAAAACAAGGAGAAAAAACGATGCAAAAAGTGAGAAAAGCCATTATTCCCGCGGCAGGGCTCGGCACGCGTATGCTTCCGATAGCAAGAACCGTTCCCAAGGAAATGCTTCCCATCGTTGACAGACCTGCAATTTCCTACCTTGTCGAAGAAGCGGCAAAAAGCGGAATTACCGATATACTTATAATAACCGGCAGAGACAAGGACGCAATAGAGGACTATTTCGACTACTCGCCCGAGTACGATGCGGCGCTTAACGCAAAAGGCAGAGAGGCGGAGGTAGATACACTTCACCGCGCCGACTGCGGAGCAAACATTTACTTTATCCGTCAAAAAGAGAGACGGGGGCTTGGCCACGCCATCAGCACCGCGCGCACCTTCGTAGGAGACGAGCCGTTTTGCGTTCTTTACGGTGACGATATTATCTTTTCAGAGACACCCGTTTGTGCTCAGCTCATCTCGTCTTACGAAAAATACGGCAGACCCGTCGTTGGAGTCAAGAGCGTGCCTGACGAGCTTGTATCAAAATACTGCTCGATGAAGGCAGAGGCGATAGACGGCTCGGATAACGAGTACTTTGTCGACGATATGATAGAAAAGCCGAAGCCCGAGCAGATATTCTCGAATCTCGCGATTCTCGGCAGAGTGCTGCTCACGCCCGAGATATTCGACATACTTGACAGAACCGAAGCGGGTGCGGGCGGCGAGATACAGCTCACCGACGCTATGGCTGAATACGCACGCGCACACGGCGTGACCGCGCTTGAGTTTGAAGGAGAGCGCTTTGATATGGGCTCGAAGCTCGGATTTATGTACGCAAACATAACCGAGGGGCTCAAAAACGCAGAGCTCGGCGAGGAGCTTCGCAAATTTATCCTTGAAATTTCAAAAACACTGTGAGGTAAAACCGACATGGCAATAAACAGAGTTTCAAAGCATAACTACTACCTTGATATAGCCCAGACCGTGTCCGAGAGAAGCACCTGCCTTCGCAAAAGATACGGCGCGATAATCGTGAAAAACGATTCTATAATATCGACGGGATATAACGGCGCGCCCAGAGACCGCAAAAACTGCTCAGACCTTGATTTTTGCATGAGAAACAAGCTCAACATCCCGCGCGGAGAGAGATACGAGATGTGCCGCTCGGTTCATTCCGAAGCAAACGCAATAATCGCCGCTTCCCGCGACCAGATGATAGGCTCTACCCTTTATATGTGCTGCACCGACCCCCAAACAAACGCTATTGAGGGCGGAACTAACAGCTGCATGATGTGCAAGAGAATGATTCTCAACGCAGGAATAGCGCAGGTCGTTATCCGCGACACCAAGGACGATTACAGAATAATCGACGTCAGGGAATGGGTGGAAAACGACGACAGTCTGTCGGGAGAGTTCGGCTATTGATGAGCTCTGTCGGCTATATTATAAAAGAAGCAACGAGCGCGGATATCCCCGCCCTCTCTTCACTTGAGCGAGAGTGCTTTTCTTCGCCGTGGAGTGAGGGGGCGTTTAGCGAAAGCATGCAGTCGGGAAACGCCGTCTTTCTTCTTTGCGAGGATGAGGGGGGCGCGGCTCTCGGTTATATCGGCGGTATTTTCGTGCTTGACGAATGTACCGTTACCGACGTTTGCACGGCAGAGCACGCACGAAGGCAAGGCATAGGCGAGGCGCTTATGGTACGCCTTGAGGATGAGTGCCGTGCACGAGGTGCAACCGGCATATTTTTAGAGGTAAGAGTATCAAACGAAGGGGCAATTCGCCTGTACGAGAAGCTCGGCTATAAGAGGCTCGGCGTGCGCGCCGGTGCTTATTCAAAGCCGCGGGAGGATGCATACTCTTACGGTAAAACGGTGTAATATACACAAAAGGAAGCTATAATGTACATACTTGGAATAGAAAGCTCATGCGACGAGACGTCAGCCGCAGTAATCGAGGTTGACGGCAAAAGCCGCAAAATACTCTCGAATATCGTAGCATCACAGATAGAGATACACCGTCTATACGGCGGTGTCGTGCCCGAAATTGCGGGCAGAGCGCATATTGAGGCAGTCTCATCTATCACCTACGAGGCACTTGCAGAGGCAAAGCTCAAGATCACGGATATAGACGCGATAGGCGTTACAGCCTCGCCCGGACTTATCGGGGCGCTTCTCGTCGGGGTGAATTTTGCTAAATCCCTTGCATATTCGTACGGCATACCGCTGGTTGCGGTCGACCACGTAAAAGGCCATACTGCCGCGGCTTACCTTGAATATGCAGAGCTTGCCGCACCCTTTTTAGCGGTAGTCGTAAGCGGAGGACACACGTCGGTCTACGACGTGAAAAGCCCCGTAGATTTCGTTGAGATAGGCGCAACGAGAGACGACGCGGCGGGCGAAGCGTTTGATAAAATAGCCCGCGTGATAGATATCCCCTACCCCGGCGGCGCGGGGCTGGACAAGCTCGCGTGCGAGGGTGACAAAAAGGCAATATCATTCCCCACACCCGCCATTGCAGGAGATAATTTTGATTTTTCCTTCAGCGGACTGAAAACGTCTGCTCTCAATTTTATAAATATAAAGAAGCAAAAGGGTGAGGAAATTCCCCGTGCCGACCTTGCCGCTTCCTACACCGACACGGTAGTGCGTGCGGTGGTTAAAAAGGTTGAAGCGGCGGCAAAGCATACAGGACACAAAACGGTAGTGCTTGCAGGCGGTGTTGCGGCAAACTCGCACCTGCGCCGCGGACTTTCGGATATGTGCCAAAAGCGAGGACTTACCCTATGCGTGCCGAGCCTTAAGCTATGCTCGGACAATGCCGCTATGATAGCTATGCAAGCGTACTACGAGTACGAGGCAGGTTCGCGTGCCGACACCTCGCTCAACGCGAGTGCCGTCTGATTTTGTGGAAAACGACGAAGTCTTTGTGCAATTTCACAAAAAAGATAAAAAAGCGATGATAGACGTACTTTTCCACAAGAGTTTTCCACACGATGTGGAAAACTCGGCGAAAAAGTTGCGAAAAACCGACCTTCAAAAAGAAAAAACCGCGTAAAATAGCGGTGAAATGTGGAAAACTTTGTTTAAAAATCCGCACCTGTTCTTCAAAAATTTTGTTGAAAACTTTTCTTCAAACGAAAAAACGGCGATTTTTGTTGAAATTAATCTGCACAAAAAATCAGCCGTCCAAAAATAAAAAAATTCTGTCCTCGGGCTTGCGCACGCGCATTTTCCGCCGCCGCCCGAGCAAGAGGTAAATATGTCACAAATAACTGACAAAATAAACAAAGATACCCAACCCCCAAAGGTATCCACCGCGGTAATCAAAAGACTGCCGAGATATTTCAGATACCTGAGAGAGCTGAGGCAAAACGACGTTCTGAGAATAAGCTCGCTTGAGCTTTCGCGCATGATGAACGTAACGGCGTCGCAGATAAGGCAGGACCTTAACTGCTTCGGGGGCTTCGGTCAGCAGGGCTACGGATATAACGTAGATTATCTATATAAGTGCATTTCCGAAATTCTCGGCGTTACGCGCTCATACAGTGCGGTAATTATCGGTGCGGGAAATCTCGGACGTGCTCTTGCTTCAAGCGCGGTATTTGAGAAAAGAGGAGTGACTCTCAAGGCTCTTTTCGATAATTCCCCCTCGGTCATAGGCACAAATGCAAGCGGATTTACCGTTCTTGGCACCGACGGGCTTGAAGAATACTGCCGCGAAAACAAGATAGACATTGCGGTAATTACAGTTCCGCGCGACCACGCGAAGTCCACCGCTGACAGACTCAAGGACGCAGGTATTAAGGGAATCTGGAACTTTACAAACGTCGAGCTTGAGCTTGACTCGGATATAGTGGCTGAAAGCGTACACATGGGAGACTCGCTTATGACTCTGACCTACAGAATATCCAAAAAAGACGACAAGGACACGAAGGTACGCAAATAATGAAGTACGAAATAAAAATAAAGGACGGAGAGGATATACTCTCGCTTCCGAAAAAGAGAACGCTTGACGTGCTCTCCGACGCATCCGAAGCAGAGCTGAGAGTTCTGCTCGCGCTTGCCGCCTGCGAGGACTCTGACGAGGCTATGGAAGCGGCGGGAGTTGACGAGGATGAGTTTAGCTCGGCTCTCGCTTATCTTCGCGGTGCAAAGCTGATAGGGCGCGCCGACAAAAAAGCAAAAACCGTCGGCTCAAAAGCTGACAAAAAGGAGAAGGGGCGCAAGGGTGAGGGGGAAATCGACCTCTCCCGCGACAAATCGCTTCCCGAATACACAAGCGACGACATAGTGCGCCTCACAGAAGGCGACCGAGTGCTTGGCTCTATACTTGACGAGGCTCAGCAGGTTTTCGGCAAGGTTTTCAATCAGGTAGAGATGAACTATATACTCGCCATGCGCGACCACCTCGGGCTTGACGGGGAATATATACTTATGCTTCTTCAATATTTCAGAGCTGAAAACAAGCCCCTCTGCTACGTAGTCCGCGTGGCAGACGAGCTCGTGAAAAAAGGAATAAACGAGCCCGAGTCTCTCGAAGAATACATACGCCGCCGCGACACCTTCAAGGGAATCGAAGGAAAATACAGAGACCTGTTCGGCATAGGCGCGCGCGCGCTTACCTCATACGAGGAAAAGTATTTTCACACCTGGGGCACCGAGCTGAAGCTCCCCTTTGAGCTTGTGCGACTTGCTTTCGACCGCACGGTTGAGAAAAAGGGCAAGCCCGAGAAATTCTACATGAACGGAATACTTTCAAAATGGCACGCGCAGGGACTCAAGAGCGAAGCTGAGGTAACAGAATACGAAAAAGCGGGCAAAGCAAAGAGCAGCGCCGCACAAAAGGGCGAGGGCAGCTTTGACGTAAACGATTTTTTCAATGCCGCACTTGAACGTACCTACGGCAAAAAGGAGTAAATTATGGCTTACAACAGAGAAAACTACACGAAGCTGAAAGCCGAATACGAACACAAAAACCTCAAGGCAAAGGAGGCGGCAGAGGCACGCGCGCTTGACGTGTCCTTTTCCCACCCCGATATTGCCGCGCTTGAGCGCGAGCTCTCTCTTACAAGCGTAAGGATACTTCGCGCAGCATCAGACGGCTCGGATTTTGCCGACCTTCGCTGTAAAATTGAAGAGCTCAGAGCTAAAAAGGCGGAGCTTCTCAGACAATACGGCTATCCCGAGGACTACCTTGACGTAAAATACGAATGTACCGAATGCTCGGATACGGGCTACGTCGGCACGGCTATGTGCCGTTGCTTTAAGCGTGCGCTTGTGCTCGCAGGCTATGAAAGCTCGGGTATCGGTGCGCTTATAAAGAAACAGAGCTTTGATAATTTTTCCTTCGATTATTACAAAAAGGATGCGCAGACGCTCGCTACGATGAAAGCGAACTTTGATATTATGCGCGAGTTTGCCGAGAGCTTCGGCAAGGAAACGGGCAAAAACCTCTTGCTTATGGGCGGCACGGGACTTGGAAAAACGCATCTTTCAAGCGCGGTTGCAGGCAGAGTGATAGAGCGCGGATACGACGTGTGCTACGAAAGCGCGCCGAACGTGTTCTCTCACTTTGAGCAGGAAAGATTCGTGCGCGACGGAGAGGACAGAAAAACCGACAGGTACTTTGAGTGCGAGCTTCTTATCGTGGACGATCTCGGCACAGAAAGTATCACGCAGTACTCGGTCTCCTGCCTCTATAACCTTATAAACACGAGAATAAACCGCGGCCTCTCAACAATTATAAGCACCAACCTCACCCCTGCCGAGCTTGTCTCGAAATACACCGACAGAATAACGAGCAGACTGATGGGCGAGTACCACCCCCTGCGCTTCGCAGGCAAGGATATCCGCCTCCAGAAGCTGATGTAAAAAGAAAAATATAAAAAGAGCAGACGGTGTCTGCTCTTTTTTATTGCTTTTCTAATTTTACCTATTCAAACTTATGCGACTCTGCGACTGCGAGCGCGTCGCAGCGCTCGTTGTACGGATGCCCCTCGTGTCCCTTTACCCAAACGTAGCTCATTTCGTGCTTTTCTACAAGCAAGAGAAGCTCTTGCCAGAGATCAGCGTTGAGCGCGGGCTTCCTGTCCGCCTTTTTCCAGCCGTTTTTGCGCCAGCCCTCTGCCCATCCGAGCGTGAGCGCATCAAGCACGTACTTCGAGTCGGAGCAAAGCTCCACCTCGCAGCTCTCTTTAAGTGCCGAGAGGGCACTTATTACTGCGGTCAGCTCCATTCGGTTGTTGGTGGTTTCCCTCTCGCCGCCAGATATTTCCTTCTCTATTCCGTTATAGACGAGAATCGCGCCCCAGCCACCCGGACCGGGATTCCCCTTGCAAGCGCCGTCGGTGTATATATTTACCTTTTTCATTTTGTACGTTCCTTCACGTTATGTGATGTATTAATTATATCATAGCATAACGAAGCCTTTCTTTCAAGAAAAATTTTCTCGGTTTTTTGGAATATTCCGCACGGCGCGCGCATATATATTAGAGAAGGATATATACGTTTATTCTCGGAGGGAAAAATGAAGTTCAAATTACAGCAAAGCTGGGCTATACGGATACTCGTTCTTGCGCTCTCTTACATAGTCGCGATAGCACTCATTTATTTAGGTATGTACGCTATTATGAAAAAAGCGGGCAGGCAAGCCGCCGACGGCTCGGTGGACGGCGGGGTGCTCGGTGTTTTCTCGCAGTTTTACACCCCCTCGCCCCTCGAAAAAGGCAAGGAGGGCGTGCGCGCCGTGTGGATAGCCACCGTCTCAAACATCAACTACCCAACGAAGCGCGCACAAAGCGAGGATGCGCTTCGCGCGGAGCTTGATACGATAGTAGAGAACACAAGCGCCCTCGGCGCGAACACGATATTTTTTCAGGTGCGTCCCTGCTCGGACGCGCTCTACGATAGCGCTCTCTTTCCGCAGTCGCACTACGTAAGCGGTACTCGCGGGGTGTCGGCGGACGGAGGGTTTGACTCACTTGAATACCTCTGCCGCGCGGCAAAGAAAAAGAATATTGCCGTTCACGCATGGGTAAACCCCGTGCGCGTGCTTGCGGGAAGCAAGTCCGACCCCGCAAGCGCACACGAGCTTACCTCGGACGAAGCGGCGGCGCTTCATCCCGAATGGACGGTAGTTTACGCAGACGGCAAGATGTATTACGACCTCGGTATTCCCGAGGTGCGAACGCTCGTCGCAGACGGCGTATACGAGATAGTTTCAAATTATGACGTGGCGGGGGTGGTGTTCGACGATTATTTCTACCCATATCCCGACTACGACTCTGAGGGCAAGCTCGCGGACTTTGACGACTCAGCCTCCTATAAAAAATACGGCGGGGGCAAGGAGCGCGGTGAGTATCGACGTGAAAACGTGCGCACTCTTGTCAGAAGCTGCTATGCCGCCGTCAAAAAGGCGGACAAAAACGCTCTTTTTGGCATTTCCCCCTTCGGTGTATGGCGAAACGGTGAAAGTGTGGGCGGCACAGAGACGTCGGGGCTTGAATCCTACAGTGCAATATACTGCGACACGCTTTCCTTCGTGCGCGAGGGAACGGTCGACTATATAGCGCCTCAGCTATATTGGGAAATAGGGGCTGACGGCTACGATTATATAACTCTTGCAAGCTGGTGGAACGAGGCACTTTCCCCCTACGACGTACCGCTTCTCGTGTGCCTTGCCCCCTACCGCTACAGCGAGGGAAGCTACAAAAAGGGCGAGATAACCGCCCAGCTCGCCTACGCGCGCACTCTCTCCTCTTACGGAGGCTGCGCCATGTACGGCTACGCCGCGCTCACCGACCAAACGCTCTCAGTCGGCGCAGAGGTAAAACGAATGTGGGGAAAGTAATGCGCGCGAAGCGCGCATTACAACTATGATTGCCCTGCGGGCAAGTTATGAGTTATGATGCGCCGTCGCGCAGTTATGATGCACCTTCGGCACAGTTTGAAGATACAAGGCAATCATATCATAACGCGAGGCGCAGCCTCGCTCATAACGGCAAGCGTAAGCGAGCCTCATAACTCTAAACTCAAAAAGCTTACGCAAACCTGAAAAGGAAAGGAAATATAAGCGCGCGAAGCGCGCATTACAACTATGATTGCCCTGCGGGCAAGTTATGAGTTATGATTGGCTTCGCCAAGTTATAATGCGCCTGCGGCGCAGCTTGAAGATACAAGGCAATCATATCATAACGGTGAGCGTAAGCGAGCCTCATAACTCTAAACTTAAAAAATAACGCGCGGCTCCGTTCTTACACACAAGCAAAAAACCTTCCTTTTTCAAGGAAGGTTTTTCTTTTCTCTGTTGGCAACATATCATTTTTTTGTTTCCATTTTTGATTTTGGTATTGCTTTTGTTCGCGTTTTGGAATATAATGTTTCTATAAGGCGGTGATATACTATTATGTTGGCATATATGACAGCTAATGATGCAGCTGAAAAATGGAACATTTCGCACAGGCGAGTTTTAACTTTATGCAAGGAAAACCGCATATCTGACGTTGCTATGTTAGGCAACATGTGGATTATTCCTATTGATGCCCAAAAGCCGGAAGACGCGCGTAGCCGCAGATATGTTGAAAGCGAAGAAAAAGCGGTTAAACCGTTTTTGAAATGGGCGGGCGGCAAAGGTCAGCTTCTTCGTGAAATCGAGCATTATTATCCTTTTGCTAAAGGCAACATTACAAAATATGCGGAGCCATTTGTTGGCGGAGGTGCGGTTTTGTTTGATATCCTTAGCAAATACGATTTAAAAGAGGTTTACATCAGTGATATAAACGCTGAACTTATTAACGCTTATCGTATTATTCGTGATGATGTTGATACATTGATAAAAATGCTTTGCATGATGCAAAACGAATTCATCCCGTTAGATACTAATAGCCGAAAAATTTACTATAGTGAAAAGCGCGAGCGTTTTAACGATTTAAAGGTTAATGGAAACGAAAGTATAAAAACAGAAAAAGCTGCCTTAATGATTTTCTTAAACAAAACCTGCTTTAACGGGTTGTTTAGAGTAAATAAAAAAGGGATCTTCAATGTTCCGATGGGAGCATATAAGAATCCCTTAATTTGCGATGAAAAGAATCTTCGTACAGTTTCAGAAAAATTACAGAAAGTTACTATTGTTTGCGGTGATTATAGAGAGTCAGCAAGCTTTATTGATAAAAACACCTTCGTTTATTTTGATCCGCCATATAGGCCGATAACCGATACGGCAAGCTTTACTGCATATACTGAAAATTTGTTTAATGACGAAGAACAGATTGAACTTGCGCGATTTGTGGATGCTATGCATAAAAAAGGCGCTAAGGTTGTAATCAGCAATTCTGACCCTAAGAACTCAAATACTGAAGATGATTTTTTTGATAAAATTTACTCCGCTCATATAATTAAACGGGTAGAAGCAACTCGTATGATTAACTGTAACGGCGAATCAAGAGGAAAAATTAAGGAACTTTTAATATCAAACTTTTAAGGAGCAAGCAAAATGATTAAGAACGGAAAAGGCGGAGGAAACACAAAAACCGGACTTGTGTTTGAAGGAAAAACCGATTTATCAACATTTCTTTCTATGCAAAAAGGATATAGAGTTGATGGAAACAAAGTATTTTTTGAAGATAAATTGGTAGCCAGAATATTTAAAAAGCACGATTTTTATAAAGTATTTTTAAAAGAACTTGAAATAGATTGGACAAAAATAATCTCAAAAAAGCTTTTGCCCGATGACAGTATTTTCGTTATTATCAAGAACACCTTGTATATTATTGAATGTAAATTTCAACAGGTTGAAGGCTCTGTCGATGAAAAATTGCAAACCTGTGATTTCAAGAAAAAACAATATCAAAAATTATTATCCAAAGCCAATATTGACGTGGAATATATGTATTTATTGAGCGACTGGTTTAGAAATTCAAAATATAAAGACGTATTAGACTATATTCATAGTGTAAGATGCCATTATTACTTTGAATACATTCCGCTTTATAAGCTCGGCTTGCCTGTTCCTGGCGAGAATTAGTATGAAAAACAAAAAAATCACTAAATGGGAACCTGATGATTTCGAATTAGAAATGACAACACATTGGTCATTCCCCAAACGTGGGGATTGGGCTACCCACGATGCTAAATGGCGCGGCAATTGGTCTCCGTATATTCCGAGAAACATTTTACTCAGATATTCTAACGAAAACGATTTAGTGCTTGACCAATTTGCAGGTGGCGGAACAACGCTTGTAGAGGCTAAGTTGCTTAACCGAAACATTATCGGTGTAGACGTGAATAACGTTGCACTTGCCCGTTGCAAAGAAAAAACTGATTTTGAACATGAAGGTGCCAATGGCAAGGTATATCTACATAAAGGTGACGCAAGAAATCTTGATTTTATACCGGATAACATTATTGATTTGATTTGCACACATCCACCGTATGCGGATATCATTCAATATAGTGAGGACATACCTGAAGATTTGTCTTTGCTTAAGGTTAAGGATTTTCTCAAGGAAATGAAAAAGGTAGCCGAAGAAAGCTATCGTGTTTTGAAAAAGGATAAGTTCTGTGCTGTTCTTATGGGTGACACTCGCCAAAAAGGCCATATGATACCTATGTCTTTTGACGTTATGCGAATTTTTGAAGATGCAGGTTTTAAACTAAAGGAGCTTATTATTAAAGAGCAACATAACTGCAAAGCAACGGGATATTGGAAAACAAAC
>JAZORU010000002.1:0-18094 GCA_045656765.1 Eubacteriales bacterium | reverse complement strand
GCCCAACTGCACGGTGACAGCAACAACACACCTGCAAAAGCAAAAGGCAAATGAAAAGATCAGTCCCAACTTCAAGACGAGCACGGGGAAATTGCCAAGGCACAGAATTTGCATACAAAAATTGATCTAAGTCCCTACGGTCACTACAACAGCAATGTGCGGAACCACCTGTACGGTGTGGACGAAAATATCGGATGGCGTTCAGCTTAGAGGCTTCGGTAGCCTGTTGACCAAAATCTTATTTTCGTACAGAAGTACCGAAGTTTATGGAATTTTAATCGTTATGAAAATTCCCACCGAACGGAGCCGTAGTTGGGGGCTTCGTAGCAATCCTTGATTGTTAATCGGTGACGTGCGTGAGGTGTTTTTTATGCCTCCACTCTCATTTTGGGAGTATGCACTGGGGAGCACTTCGGTGACTCCATAGTACTCACCCTTATGGTAAAATTGAATATGATTTTCGTTTTGATATGATAGATGTTGTACCTTTCGAAATGATATATGACGAGTTCCGCGTGGTAGTTGCCTGACCAACAACTGCTGCAGGATAAGCGGAACGGCTCGTTTCAAAATGACAGATGACTGTCTTTTCGAGATGATATATGACTATCCTTTCGATAGGGCAACAGTTTCTTTAAGACCACAGGTCATAAAGAAACTGTTGCCGGGCGAAGCCAAAGGAGTGGCTTACGTCAAGGCTTTTTTAGACCTTTAGAAAGCCCTCAGGTACAAAACAAGACTAAACTGAGTACGGATGCCAATGGGAATACTATGCCCTGACGTAAGCTCCTTTGAAAATGATATATGATAATCTATAATTTCGATATGATAAAAGATGATTCTCTTTTCGAAATGAAGTCCAATAGATTAATCATAGATAGCGTTTTTTCGCCTGCGGCGTTTCGGCTGTCCGTCGCTTGATACGAGATCAAGCACCGTACAGTCGGCTAAAAAATTCCTGTAAAGATATGATTATCTTTTCGAAAGAAGAGACAGCGCCCTCAATCATTTTGAAATGATAAATAACTGTCGTTTCGAAATGACCGCGTAAAATTTTGGTCACGAGAATAATTTTCGTCAATAAAATAGATCTTGGTTACGAGACCGTAGAGGTGGAAGATGGAACTTCCGTCCCTGCGGTCTTTTTATTTTCGTCAGCAAAAAGTAAGTTTTCTTGAAGATTACAATTTTTCAGCTAAGTTATAGACGAACTCAAAGCCCATATTTTCGTTCTCAGGTAGCAAAAAATAAGAAATTTATAAAAAAGCCAAAAATCCACCATGTTTTCTTGAAACTCAACCATAATTTCACCTATTACTTAAACAGAACGAGCGAAAATATCCGGAGTTTTTGCAAGTTCAATCTATCGGAAAGGAGGTTAATGTCGATGGGAAAGACAATGACAGGTGAAGAACGGTTGATTCAAGATTTTCGCAGAATGATGAAAGGCATCAATGCCAAGGGTTATAAGACACGAGCTGCCTATATGAACCACACGGAGCAATTCCTAAAATTCTACTGGCGAAAGTTCCACGGTCAGAAGCTCGCAAATGTGCGCGGCGATCATATCCGAGCTTATGTGAAAGAGATGCAGGAAAAAGGCCTGGCTCCGTCCACGATCAAATCGCGTTTATCCGCAATTCGCTTTGCACACGAAAAAGCCGGTGGCAAGAGACGGCTGCCAGACAACAAGGAACTGGGCTTGGAGAAGCGCAAAGTCGGAAGAGAGGATAGGGCGTGGACGGTTGATGAAGTCAAGGGTGGTTTGACAGTAGCGAAAAATATGGGCCGTATCGATGCGTACAATGCCATCTATATCGGTTATGCTTTTGGTCTGAGAATCGAAGAAGTTTGTCGAATAAGAAAAGAAGATGTTGAAAAAGCATTGAAGTATGACGGATTGACGATCAAAGGCAAGGGCGGTCAAGTCAGAACGTACCCCGTTCAATTCGAGATTCAAAAAAAGGCATTGCAGTATTTCTGCGACTACGCCAAAAAGAACAATCTAATGCCCCGTGATTATGTAATAAGTCCCCAGGACAAGGGCGGTGTAGAAAAACAGATCAACTCTCTTGAAAATTGGATGTACGCCAATCGTGAGAAATTCGCTATGAAGAATCGCAAGGATGATGTGAGAGACGGAAAGAAGCCGAGAAGTGAAAATATTACTTGGCACGGCTTACGCCATGCAAGAGCGCAGATACAGTATGCCAAGTATAAAGACGAAGGACGCAAAGACCCCAAAAGAATGACTAGTGAAACCTTGGGACATCACAGACCCGACATCACCAACGTGTATTTGGCAGAATTGCCGCCGAGCAGACAGAAGAAAAAATAAAAAAGAAAGGATACTCAATCATGCCGAGAAAAAAGAAAATTCCACGCAATGATTTAGGTATCCCCGAATATGAAATGGAATCTTTAGCAAGAATGCTTTTGCCGATCCTCAAAAAGTATCTTGATTCAGATGAGGGAAAGCGGGACTGGCAGGAATGGCAAGCCCGTAGAAAACAGAGTGCCGAGAGCACCGCCAACAAGGAAATTACCGAGTGAACTAAGTTAACGATATTAAACTAAGGGATACCCATAAAGAAGAAGTAGCAGGTATTACGCCTGCTACTTCTTTTCGATAAGCATTGTACAAACTTAATATCTCAGAAGCGTATGCCTAGTAAACCACCATTTTCTTGATTATCTGAAATTCTCAATACAATGTTATCATTGAACAAGGAAACAAATTCGTCGTCGAATTCCTGATACGGAACCATATCTGAATTTACAAGGCAAATGTATTGATATCCCAGTTTCTCGCATTTTAGTTGTGCAAGTATCAAAGCTCTGGCTACCTGACGTTCGTCTACTCCGTCGAATATAGTGCTGTCATGCACAAGAAAATCCGGATACCGACTTCTTGAACAACCTAGCTCAGCCAATACCATGTCATAACAAAATACCTTCATATAGTTAACGCCCTGGCTTCGCGAACTCTTAATGTCAACACCAAAAGAGTATCCGGTTTCTTTTAGATCAATTGTTAATGTGCCCGCTTCAGGATAAAGGAATTCTGTATTGGCTTTGAATAATGATATGGCTTGTTCTCGAATTTGCATTCGCTCATTATAGTCTTGACGCGATTTAATTAGAAGTTCTTGGTTTTCGATTTTTAACCTGCTTTTGCTATCTTCTATGTATTCAGCAGATTCTAATCTCTTTTTTGCATCCTCAAGCAACTGCTTCGCTTCCGCATAGCGATCTTGAATTAAGACATATTCGGCTAACGCACCGTGGGTTTCAAGAATCTTCATTCTTTCGGATCGCTTTGTACTTAAATCGGCAATTCGAATATTTATATCTTCGATTTCCTTCTTTAACGACACAATTTCGTTACGAAGATATTCTTTTCTGTTTGTAACAATCGTTTTATGAAATTCAATTACCTCAGATAAAGGTTGAAGAACAGAGTTTTCGAAGAGAATGCCAGCTTCTGCGTAAACCTTCTTAATATCATCAATAGGTAAACCAGGATCCTCGTTGGTATAGCTTATCTCGTATCTTTCTAACAATTGTTTACGCAAGATAAGAGCATTAGTTAGTGTATGGATCTCGTCAGTAAGGGCATTAGCTTCTTTTGAAATAGCCTCATACTGAGGGTGTATCTGGAATGCATCAAGTTGTTTCTTGAATGAATCTACATCTTTTTGACGAGTAATTACCTCTGTGCTTAATTCTCCTATATTTAAGGTGAAAGGCCCTATAACACCAGATTTTGTCACGTTTTTGTAATCTTCAATTCCTTTCTTCTTATCTTTTAAACTTTGGAACTGTCTGGCATACTCCACACTCAAATTTAGAAAAAATGCGTTGCATATTTGAACGCTTGATGCTTTCTGCCGAGAAAAGAATTCAAACGCACTTTTATATCCCTCAACATTTCTACGAATCGCATACGAAATGAGTTCTCGGAATGACGGCATATGTTCTTGCATACTTTCATTTGCAGAAATTCCATATAACTCATTAAGCATTGCTTTGTTAAAGGCGTTTGGGGACACATAATAACGTTTGGCCGTTTTATCATATTTGCAATCAAAATTTAACGATGAAATATCACCGTCAATATAAAGTTTGCTCGGTAAATCGGTGAAACGTTCGATGTCGTATGTTTTGTTGCCAATATCTATCTCTAAAACAAACGACCAGCCTTTTAAGTTCTCATTCTTAAAGACTGAGTTGGCTGTCACCTGAGATCCTAAACAAAAATGTATTATTTCGACAAGAGTTGTTTTTCCTGCACCATTTCGTGTTTGCTTCTCCTCAGATTCATTATCATGGTTTCTATCTGCCAAAATTACATTGAATCCACAATGAAATGTTACAGGCTTAAAACTTGGATTATTACTTTTGACTGAATGTATCATTGTCATACCTCGCAATCATTCCGTCTTTTAAGATGATAGCTTTTATTATGTACAAATAATCTAGTGTCAGCAAGAATTTTTCGTAACTTATTAAGCCATCATACTTTTTTACTTTGTCCCACAGCAAAGAAATCGTTTGTGGTTCGTTAATCTCCAACAATAATGCTGCACCACACCCCAAGAGGGAATATTCCAACTTGATATTTTTGTCTGGTAAAATCATTTCTCAAATACCTCGCATTTTTCAAAGAAATATGTTAATATGCCAAGACCTGCGGCTTTGTATGAGAAATCAGATCTATTTCCGCTAGCAAAATTCCATAGCTCACTAAAAATCTCGTCATTATCCAAATCTTGTGCCTTTAATTCCTGATATTTTTGAGCCATTATGTTGGTTAGTTGTGTTGCAAACAATGGATCCGGATGCCTGTTTAAGTAATCATCAATAGTAGAGTTGCTGGATAACCCCATAGTTATATGCATTTGAAATGCCTGCAAGGAATTCTTCTTGATTTTTTCGTCGATTTTCAAAAGAGAATAAGAAGGTGTACTTTGCATTGGAGTTGCAGAAGTTATCAAATACTTGGCCAAAACTTCAAGTTCAGCAAAACTGTAGGAAACAGATTCCTGCTTTAGCTGTTCAACTACCCATTGCTCATGTTTACTCTTCAAATCAAACAATAGCTCTACAGGAAATAAGGTGGCATCATTATCAACCTTAGTATGACAGTTACAGCAAAGAAATATTAAATTTGCCTCGCTATTTACATAAGTGTCGTCTTTAGAAGCATCGTAACGAGCTGCGTCGGATTTCTCACCGTAGATATGTGCGTTTTCTCCAATGCAACCTAATGATGGGTTATCAGGATCAACTAAAAGAGTTTTGCAAATAGCGCAACGGTTTCCACTTTTTGTGTGGAGTAATCGTTCGTTTTTCTTTGAAATTGTTGCTTTTGTTGCCATTTTGCCACCTCAAACGTATAAAATACCTAATTATATTATATATTTCACAAATGAAATCGTCAACATATATCGAAAAAAAGACTATAATATTGCCTTTGAGAGATATATATAAAGCCACAGGCGGAAAGCGTCTGTGGCTTTGCATATGTAGGCTTAAAAATAAACGATAAAGGCGAATCCATCTCCCAAAGGAAATGGGTTCGCCTTTAACTTGTTTGGTGGAGCTGAGGAGAATCGAACTCCTGTCCGAAAGGACTTTGATAGGACTTTCTTCGGGTGCAGTCGGTCATTTATTTCTGCCTCGCGCAGACGCCGAGCGACAGGCTGCTGCGTTTGGGAGCTTTTTTCTGTGTGACCGCTTCAAAAGCAAACGGGCGGTGCACATTTACCACTGAATGACGCCGGACGGAAGCCGTGGTCCTCGACCGTGCGACGGGCTGCCCATAGGCAGCGTCAGCAGCTTACGCTGCCAGTGCTACGTTATCGTTAGCGTTTATATTTAAGTTTGCGATTTTTAAAGAAGTCTCGCCACTTCTACCCGCTTATCCTATCTCCATCCCCCCGTCGAAACCATTGCAGCCCCATATAAGCCGGCGTGAGCCGACTGCTTTTGGTTGTGTTGGTTGGTTTTCAGGTGGAAAAGGTCAATTTCATTATACGTTTTTATTATACGTTTTCAAGCAAAAAGTCGATCGAATCACGCACCCATGCCTGCGGCTTTTTGGGAGGCAGGAAGCCTTCGTTTGAAGTGATCCTGTTTGAAAGAGCAAGTCCGTGAGGACCGTCGGGGTATACGTGCATTTCAAACTTGATACCTTTTTTTGCAAGTGCCTCGCCTAAAAGCAGGGAGTTCATAACCGGTACTGCGTTATCGGTGGCTGTGTGCCAGATAAACGAGGGCGGAAAGTCCTTCGTTACTCTGTTTTCAATAGAGAAATACTTGATCTCTTCCTCGGTAAGCTCTTTCTTGCCCAAGAGATTCATAAAGCTGCCCTTGTGCGCGTACTCGCCTGCCGTTATAACGGGGTAGGAGAGAATAAGCGCATCAGGCTTGTGCTCGCAGGTAAAGCCGAGGCCGTCTTTTACGAAATCCTCGTTCCAGAAAGCACCTGCAGATGCCGCAAGGTGACCGCCTGCTGAAAAACCGCACACAGCTATCTTGTTTTCATCTATGTGCCACTCTGCCGCATTTTTTCTTATCATCGAAATTGCGGAATACACCTCGTAAAGTGCTCGCGGAAATACTGCGGGGGCGACCGAGTATCTGATAGAAAATACCGCAAATCCTGCCGCAAGGAACTGATACGCAATAGCCTCGTGCTCGCGTGCCGACGTAAATTCGTAGCCGCCTCCCGGAAGTATCAGAACTGCGGGGGAGACTCTGTGCTTTTCGTTCATCTCGCTATAAATCTCGCGGTCGGGCAAATAGCACTCAAGGCATGGATAATAGTCCATATAGTCAAGACCGAGCTTTTTATAGTCAAGGTCAAGCTTGATTTTTCTGCAGTCCATTTTTCCGTCTCCTTTGCCGTGTCTATCTTTCCTTCATAGCGCGGTCAATATCGCGTGCCGCCTGTCTCTTTGCGTCTGTTTCGCGCTTGTCGTAGAGCTTTTTACCCTTGCAAAGACCAAGCTCCATTTTAACTCTCGGCCCTTTAAAATAAAGAGAGAGGGGAATAAGAGCAAGTCCCTTTTGCGAGAGCTGGCCGACAAGGCGCATTATCTCTTTTTTGTGAAGCAGAAGCTTTTTCGGGCGCAGGGGGTCGCGGTTGAAAATGTTGCCCTTTTCGTATGCGCTGATATGCATATTATAGGCAAAAACCTCGCCGTCCTTTACCGAGCAGTATGAGTCCTTAAGGTTTACTCTGCCTTCGCGCAGACTCTTTACCTCGGTTCCGCAAAGCTCAATGCCCGCTTCAAAGGATTCAAGCACGAAATACTCGTGGCGCGCTTGCCTGTGTAATGCTATAAGCTTCGTTGCTTTTTTGTCTGCCACCTTCGTGCACTCTCCTTCCTGTTTTGTTTCGGGTGTATTAGTATATCATATAAAAATAAAAAAATCAAGTAAAAACTGCGTTTGCATTAAAAGAAAAATTATCAGAATTTACCCGCCTGTATCTCGTCAAGCCGTGCCTTTATATTTTTCATATCGTCGAGCATTTCACCCTTTTTTTGCGGGTCGCGAAGAAGGGCTGCGGGGTGGTATACCGCGCACATTGAAATGCCTGCGCGATCTGTCCATTTTCCGTGGTCGCGCGTTATCTTAAAATCCTCGGATATAAGCTTTTGCGCCGCTATTCTGCCGAGGCATACTATTATCTTGGGGCGGATGAGCTTTACCTGTGCGCGAAGAAGCGGCATACACGCATCCTGCTCTGACGGAAGCGGGTCGCGGTTGCGGGGCGGGCGGCATTTGAGGATATTTGCGATATATACGTCCTCGCGCTTGATACCGACGGCAAAAAGATAGCGGTCAAGTAGCTTTCCTGCCGCACCTACGAAGGGGACGCCCTGCCTGTCCTCTTCCTCTCCCGGCGCTTCGCCTATAAACATAATGGGAGAAGTGGGGTTTCCCACGCCGAAAACGCAGTTGGTGCGCGTAGTGCAAAGCTCACACGAGCGGCAGCTCTCGCATATTTCCTTTAGTTGTTGAAGCTTGTCGGTCATAGAAGTCGTCCTTTCGTAGTTTAGGAAGGTATATTTCTCGCCTGTCCCTACAATCCTTTCTTCTATTTTATCACACAACATATCTCAAATACAATATATTTTTATCGGATATTGAAATGCAATTCGTTTTATGTTAAAATTATATTGACATAGTATATTAAAAAACGGGAGCCGTCGGATATGCAAAACGCAAAAGAGAAAAAGAAGGTAAGAATATTTCATACGGGAGACGTACATCTCGACTCCCCCTTTTCGCGCCTTGACGCGCAAAGCGCACAGATAAGGCGCAGGGAGCTGAGGGGCGTTTTTACGTCGATGATGCTGTATGCAAAAACACACCGCGCGGACATCGTGCTGATAGCGGGAGACCTCTTTGACGTGGCGGATGCGGGTGAGGACACTGTGTCGCTTATTATCCGCGAGTTTGAAAAGATGCCGGAGTGCCGTTTTGTGATAAGCGCAGGCAACCACGATCCGCTTTCTCCAAGCTCTGTATATAAGCTAAAGAAATTTCCCGAGAACGTATATATTTTCCCGAGCGATGAGCTTTGCTGCTTTACCTTCGAGGACTTAGGCGTTGACGTTTGGGGGTGGTCGTTTACCTCAAAGACCTTAGACGAAAATCTGCTTCGCGGGAAGCGTGCAAACGACAACGGCAATATCCAGCTTCTTTGCGCGCATTGCGATATAACGAACTCAGCTTCAACCGACGCGCCCGTGAGCGTCTCTGATATAGAGAGCTTCGGGGCGGGTTACTCGGCTCTCGGTCATATTCACAGGCACGAGGGGATAAAGAAATTTTCGTATGGCGGTGCGTGGGGATACTGCGGAGCACCCGAAGGGCGAAGCTATGACGAGTGCGGCGAGGGTGGTGCATTTATAGCCGAGGTCGCGCAAGGGGAGACGTTACCCTACGAGGTTGACGTGAGCTACGTAAAGTTTTCGGTGCGCTCGTATGAAAAAGCACAGCTTGATCTGACGGGTGTCGGCTCGGTTGCCGAGGCAGAGGATAAGATACGCGCTCTTGTGAAGGATAAAAAATACGGGGACACCACCTCGCTCAGACTTGAGCTTCGCGGAGAGACCTCGCCCGAGTGCACGTCGCTTGACGCGATTACCTCAGATGAGCTGGGGCTCTTTTCGCTTGAAATACAGGACCGCACGACGCCTACCTTTAACCGAGATGCGCTTGAGAGCGATATGAGCGTGCGAGGCGCGTTTTACAGGGTGCTTTTGCCAATGCTTGAGTCGGAGGACGAGGACGAGCGTCAGACGGCTTCACAAGCACTCAAAATAGGTCTTGCGGCGCTTGACGGCTCCGAGATAGCGAGGTAAGAGATGATAATTGATAGAATAGAGATAGAGAGCTATGCCGCGATAAAAAACCTTACGCTTGAGCTTTCCGAAGGCATCAATCTCATAGAAGGCTCAAACGAAAGCGGAAAGAGCAGTATAGCAGGATTTATAAAGTTCGTGCTTTACGGTGTGTCCGGAAAGGGACGTGACGGACATCTTTCGGAGAGAAAGCGTGCGATAAACTATAACGAGTCTCACGCAGGCGGATCGCTTGTCGTTCGCGTGGGCGGTCATAGATACAAAATAACGAGAAATACAGCTGTGAGCGGTACTGTACGCGAGAGCGTGCGCACGAAATTTTCTGTGCGCGATATGGATACGGGCGCTGAAATTTCGGACGGCAGAGAGCCGGGTGAGCAGCTGCTTGGCATTTCGGAAAGCGTATTTTTGCGCTCGGCATATCTTACGCAGGGCGGTGAGAGTGAGCTTGACGGTGCTGACGTTCACAGTGCAATAACCAACATTCTATTCTCGGGTGACGAGCGCTTGAGCGTGGAAAAGGCTGCCGAGCGTATCGACAACGCGAGAATTCCGCTTATGCACAAGCACGGCGGGAAGGGCCGTATAGTTGAGCTTCGTGAAGAAATATCCGATTGCTCTGAGAAGCTTCGTGCGGCGGTAGAAGCAAACAGAGAGATACTTGCGCTTTCCTCAGTGATAGAGGAAAAGAAAAAAACCAATGCGGAGCAAATCGAAAAATACGAGGCGCTTAAAAGACAAAAGCGCGCATACGAGTGCGCGAAGTCTCTTGAAAGTATCAACCAGCTGTCTCGTGCAGAAGAGGACAAGGTAAGCACAGAGATGGCTATGCTCGAATTTAAGGGTGTGGCACATATTCCGAGCGACGAGGAGCTTGAGGAGCTTCGCGCGTACGAAATGAGCATCAATACCTTAAATACCTCGCTTCAGGATACCGAAAAGCAAAAGCAAAAGCTCCTTGAAGAAAGGCAGAGGCTTGACGTGTCGGCGGATTTGAAGGGTGCTGTCGAGCGTGCAGGCGGCGGTGAGGCGCTTGTAAAGGAAGCGCAAAAACATAGCAACGGAGCAAGAGCTCTTTGCGTATCGTCGATAATTTCTGCTTTCCTTTCGGGTGTTTTGGGCGGATTTTCATTTCTGCTTTCCCCGTTTGCCGTTTATATGCTGTCGGGCGCAGGTGCCCTCGGCGCACTCTTTATAGTGCTTCTGCTTCTTTTTATAGTTAAAAAGCGCAAGCTTACCGAGCTTTGCTCTGCCGTCGGATGTAAGGGGACGGATGAGCTTGAGGCGGCAGTGCAAAGATATGAGAGCATTAAGGTTCGTTTGCAGGTAAACGAGGAAAACATAGCCGCGTGCGAGCAAAGATACGCGGAATACAAGGCGCTTGTTGAGGCGGAGAAGTCTCGCCTTCACGAGTTTTTACTTGATATGGATATACAAAACGGCAAGGGAGATATTGCCGTTCGTGAAATATACGATACGCTTAAGGAAAGACAGCGCAAAAGCGCCGTTCTTGAAGCTGAGGCGGACAAGGCGCTTGCGTATTACGAGGGCTTGCTTTCAAAGACCGAGCATCTTGACGCGGACAAGCTGATAGAGGAGCTTGGCAGACTCGGAGTAGAGGATCCGTTTGACTGTGATCTTGAGAAGACCGAGCGGAATATAAGCTTCTACCGCGAGCAGTCGGTATTGCTTTCGGACAAAATTCATGCGCAGGAGCTGTCGCTTGCCGAGCTTCGTGCAAGACACACCTCGCCTGCAGAGATCCGTGAGCGGATCGCCGAGTGCAAGGCTGAGCTTGAATCGTCCGAGAAAAAGCTCAAGGCGTACGTTCTTGCCCGCGATAGCTTGATTTTGGCGGCAGAGGAGCTTCGTCGAGGCGTAGCCCCTGCTCTTGCAAAGGCGGCAGGGAAATATATGAGTACCCTCACGGGTGGCAAATACGGAGAGCTTTTGCTTGACAACTCATTTGCTCTTTCCTACGAGGCTCACGGAGAGTCGCGACACATAGAATATATGAGCTGCGGAACTCAAGAGCTTGCGTATCTTTGTCTGCGTTTTGCTTTGGCGGACATCATCTCTAAGGAGGGGGCGCTTCCGATCATACTTGACGAGGCGACGGCACACCTTGACAATGATAGAGCAAGGGGACTTCTCGACCTTATGTGCGAGCGCGCAAATGAGGGAAGCCAGCATATTCTATTTACCTGTCATGGTAGAGAAGCGGCGCTTTTGTCCGACGAGAGCAAGGAATATAATTACGTAAAACTATGATTGCCCTTGTGGGCAAGTTATGATACGCCGGTGCGTAGTTATGATGCACCTTCGGCGCAGTTAGGAAAAGAGGTAGAAGAATGAAAAAAATAGCCGTTATAACGGGTGCGTCCTCGGGAATGGGACGTGATTTTGTAAAACAGATAGGAGAGCGAGAGCGCTTCGACGAGGTATGGGTAATAGCCCGCAGACTTGACCGCCTTGAGTCGCTATCTGACGAGTGCGATATGCCGATAAAGCCGATATCGCTTGACCTGACAGACGAGAAATCGTTTGAGGAATACAGCAGCTTGCTTGAAGCAGAAAAGCCTGACGTCGCGCTTCTTGTAAACTGCTCGGGCTACGGTAAATTCGGCAGATACGACGATATCGAAATGTCGGATAAAATGGGTATGATAGACCTCAACTGCAAGGCTCTCGTTATGATAACCGAGCTGACGCTTCCCTATATGAAGGAGGGCAGCCATATCATAGAGCTTGACTCGCTCTCATCCTTTCAGCCGGTGCCGTACATCGGCGTTTACGGTGCTACAAAGGCATTCGTGCTTTCATACTCACGCTCGCTTAACCGTGAGCTCCGTCCGAGAGGGATAAAGGTGTGCGCCGTTTGTCCCGGCTGGGTGCGTACCGAGTTTTTCGAGAGGGCGAAAACGAAAAACGAAAAAGCCGTCACCTACTATAATCATATATGGGAGTCGGAGGACGTTGTAAGAACGGCGCTTCGCGACGCATATCGCGGGAAGGACGTCTCTATCCACGGATTTTCGGTTAAGACGCAGGTGCTTCTCACGAAGCTTCTCCCTCATTCGCTTGTGATGAGTATATGGATGAAACAGCAAAGGCATTGATAGCTTTTTCACAGAAAAAGCTATCAGCTATGATTGCCCTACGGGCAAGTTATGAGTTATGAGATGCTTCGCATCGTTATGAGTTTACTTCTCAAACGATAAATATATAAAAAGAGCAGACGACGTCTGCTCTTTTTTTATCTTTAAAACAGCAACAGCAAAACAAGTAACAGCATAGTATTATCCTCACTTTTTTCCTTGCCTGAAAAAAGGAAAAAGGCAAGCAGTGCTAAAAGAACGACGTTGTCCCCCGAAAAAAGCTTTGATACAGAAGGGAAAAGAGAGCCGAGAACAGAGCCTTGGTGAGAAGACTCGCAGGAGTCTTTGCAGCTCTGCTCGCGTTCGTGCTCGCACCTGCACCCGCCCTCGCATCTGTCACAGTTATCCTGCCGTTCTTTTGGATCGCATTCGCTGCGTAGCTCTTCAAAATACAGGGCGTTGCCCTTGTAGTTTGGGGGGATATATACGTCCCCCGCAGGCTTTGTTTTTTGCGTGTACAAATTATCCCCCCTTTTTTATTATTTGATAAGCGACATTATCTCAATAATTCTCACTATCGTGTCTATCATATCGGACTTGTCGTGCGACATATACGGCTTTAGCGCAAGCAAAAGCGCGGAGCGTCGGTCGGTGACCTTCGGCGGCTTTTTATATCCTCCGCCACCGCCTGCAAGCGCGGGCAAAAGTGCACCGAGTCCCGACAGGTCGGGGGCAGCTGAAGCTTGCGTTGTACCGTCTGTCTCGGATACGTCGGTTGGCGGCGGCGCTTGCGTTGTTTTGGGCATAGCAGCCGAGAGGGACGAGAGCATTTTCGGCAAAGCCGCCATAAGCGCAGGATTTGACAGTGCAGCCGACAGTATCCCCGACATGTCGGGCGGAGAAGCGCCGTCCCCCTCGCTCATGCCCTCCGGGCCCAGTGGCGTCTTGTCGGGTGAGGGCGCGCTTTGAGCCGACGAGACGAGCTTTGCTACGGCGGAAAGCATTTCAGGATTTGATAACATCGACAGGAAATTGTCTGCCGAGTTTTGCTCGCTCATTTGCAGATCAGCCTCCGTTTTGCTCTTTGAATTTTGCAAGCATCTGCGCCGCCGCCGCTATATCAGCGTCCGAAGCACCGCCGAGTGCGGTTCTGATAGCCGAAATTTCAGCGGGCGAGGCTTTTTTTTGCAGGTCTATTCCCGATTGAGAGGCTATCGTTCTGATAACTCCCCACAACCCCGCGTCGTCAAGCGTAAGCAATCTATCTATCGCATTTTTATCAAGCTGCATTGACTTTACTCTCCTCTTGTTATAAAATGTTTGTGTTATCAGTATATGAAAAAAGGGGCGCGGAGGTGAAGCTTTGAAAATTATCGTTATATCAGACTCCCACGGAGCAGAATTTTATATAAAAAAGGTGCTTGATATGCACCGTGATGCCGATGCGGCAATATTTTTGGGCGACGGTGTGCGCGATTTTTTCTCCTTGCGTGAAAAATATGGCACGCTCGCATTTATAGGCGTGCGCGGAAACTGCGACATAGGGTACGGGGATGCGTACGGCGCGCAGATAACCGAAGAGATAACGCTTGAAGGAAAACGCATTTTCGCTTGCCACGGACACACCTATTTTGTAAAAGGCGGCACGGGAGCTCTTGCGGATGCCGCGCGGGCAAGAGGTGCGGATATCGCACTTTTCGGGCATACTCACAAGCGCACCGAAATATATCTTCCCGCCGAAAAAGAGAACGAAGCGCCTCTCTATCTAATAAATCCCGGAAGCATCGGCGGCAGAGGCGATGACGGGCACAGCTTCGCAGTGCTTGAAATAAAGGAAAACGGTGTCCTCGTTTCGTTTGGATGCGTGTAAGAGGAAAATTAGAAAGGTTAGTGCGAGATTTTGCCGTTTTGTTGCATTTGCACAAAATAAGAATAAAAAAATTTCAGTATTTTTCGATGCAAAATTTGAGTTGCGGGAAAAATAAATATTGATTTTTGCCGAAATAAATATTATAATATCTATTATAATAACGTAATTTTATTCTTTGGAGGGACAAAGATGGATACAAACAAAAGACCGGACAGTATGGCACGTATAACCACCCCCGCGCTTGCCGAGGCTTTTATCGACGAGCAGGTGCGCGAGATTCGTGCACAGGTAGGCGACAAAAAGGTGCTTCTCGCGCTTTCGGGCGGTGTTGACAGCTCGGTAGTTGCCGCACTTCTTATCAAAGCTATCGGACGTCAGCTCGTATGCGTTCACGTAAACCACGGACTCATGCGTAAGGACGAATCCGAGAACGTCATAAAGCTTTTCGAAGGCGAAATGGACGCTAATCTCATCTACGTAGATGCAACCGACCGCTTCCTTGATCTTTTGGCAGGCGTGTCAGAGCCTGAAAAGAAGAGAAAGATAATCGGCGCAGAGTTTATCAACGTGTTTGCGGATGAAGCTCGCAAGCTGAATGATATTACTTATCTTGCACAGGGCACCATTTATCCCGATATTCTCGAAAGCATTAAGCAGGCAGAGGGCAAAAAGGCAGTTAAGTCTCACCACAACGTCGGCGGTCTGCCCGAGGATTTGAAGTTTGAGCTCGTTGAGCCTATTAAGCTGCTCTTTAAAGACGAGGTTCGCGTTGTCGGCGAAGCACTCGGCCTTCCTCACAGCATGGTTTACCGTCAGCCGTTCCCCGGCCCCGGTCTCGGTGTCCGTTGTCTCGGCGCTATTACACGCGACAGACTCGCAGCGCTTCGTGAAGCTGATGCAATTCTCCGCGAAGAGTTCGATATCAACGGCCTTGCCGAAAAGGTTTGGCAGTATTTCGTTGTTATTCCCGATATCAAGAGTGTCGGCGTGAAGGATGAAAGCAGATACGAAGGCTGGCCCGCTATTATCCGCGCTGTAAATACCACCGACGCTATGTCGGCAACAATAGAGGAGATACCCTACGCGGTGCTTCACAAAATAACCGACAGAATCACTCACGAGGTCGAAGGCATCAACCGCGTGCTCTACGACTTGACACCTAAACCCATAGGCACGATCGAGTGGGAATGATTTTGCGAAGCAAAATCAACTATGATTGCCCTTTGGGCAAGTTATGAGTTATGAACGGCTCCGCCGAGTTATGATTTGCCTTGCGGCAAAGTTGTCTTTCATTGGGCAATCATATCATAACATTTGGCGGAGCCAAATTTATAACTCTAAACTCATAACTAAAAAGCTTGAAAGGTTATTTTATGGCTGACAGCATTTTAAGAGAAAAATCTAAAACTTTTGCAAAAGAGATTGTTTTTCTTTGCAGACGATTGAAGCAAAACAACGTCGAAGGTGCGTTGATAAACCAACTGCTACGCTGTGGAACATCCGTTGGTGCAAACGTACACGAAGCGCAGTATGCCCAAGGCACGAAAGATTTTATCTCAAAATTCGAGATAGCACTTAAAGAGTGTAACGAAAGTGAATATTGGCTTGAACTTCTTTTTGAGGTGAACAGTATTTCAAAAAATGACTTTGATAAATATCAAAAGGATTGCATTGAGCTCAGACGAATGCTCGTTTCCACCGTTACTACATTAAAGAACAAACAGTAGGCTTTCGGGCATTTCTGCAATTTAGGAAAACGCCGCTGCAACACTTTTGCAACGTGCAAGGCGAAAAGCGCGAAAAGGAATAGTTGCAAGTGGTTATGAAGTAAAAAAAGGAGCAAGTATGGTGTTTGACTTTTGGAAAAAGCAAACAGAAATCAATACAACACAAATCGTCGATGAAATTCAAGCGGCAGTATATGAGCAGGTCAAACCGTATGGCTTCAAGAAACACGGCAGAACGCTTCACCGTTTCGTTTCGGAAGATATTTCGCAAGTCATTCATTTTCAATGCGGTATGCCTTCGCATGGAATGAGCGGACTTCTTTGTGTGAATTTGGGAATTCGTATTCCGGAATGTTCCGAAAGAACGTTTCAACCCCAAGCAGAAAAGAAAAAATACTACCACGAGTATGAGTGTACAATTCGCTCACGATTGGGAATCGTCTGTGGCAAGCAAGAAACTTGGTACGACCTTCACAAGAAAACAGATAAAATCATAAAAAGCATTATTGATGAAATTGATCAATATGTTTTGCCGGCTTATGAGGTTTTAAGTAGTCGCGAAGCTATTCTTGCACATAGAAAAGATTATCCGTTGTTGGATGATATGGTTAATCTTATTTCCTTGGAAGAATGCATGATTTACGGTTATCTTGGCAATATCGAAAAAGCAAAGCAGCTGTTTGAGGAGTATTATCAATCGGCCGTAGATGAGTATAATGACCTGATGAAAAACGGACGCAAGCAGTTTCTCAAAAAAGGTGAACGAGTTGTTTTTATGGGACAAGATATAACTGCTGAAAAAGACGGATATGTGACTTTGTATGGTGCAAATCACGGACACATAGATTATCTTGATGAATTAGCTGTAAGTCTTGGTCTAAGATAATAACCACCCGACACCATCCCGCACGTGATTTTGCAACTTTTTCTGCAACAAAAATTTTGACAAATGAAATAATGGGTAGAAAATTGATGTCAAAACCGTCGTTTAAGATACTATATAGGGCATAAATAAGTCAAAGAAGAACCCCGAAAAAGAGTGGGAATAATAAAAAGCATAATCGCATAAAAAAGCAAGCGGGCACAAAGCTCCCGCTTGCTTTTTTAAACACTTGCTTTTTCAACATGCGTGTGGTATAATACGTATGTGACTAAGAACATTTTTTCTTTTTAAGGAGATGTTGCAATGAAGAAGATTCTTGTATTATTCTTAACCGCGGTTATGCTTTTTGCCCTTGCCGCTTGCGGTGAGGACACAGGTAGTGCTGACACTACGGGCACGGCACAGACGGAAAGCCCCGAGACGACGGGCGGTGATACGACGGCCGCGGCAACCGACACGGACGGAGAAACCGATAAAACAACCGAAACGGATAAAACGACAGAAACCGATGCGCCCGAGCATTCTCACAGCTACAGCTCAGCTGTAACGAAGGAAGCGACCTGCGGCGAGGACGGCACAAAGACCTTCACCTGCTCCTGCGGTGATACTTACACTGAAAAGATTGCTGCTACTGGTCAACATAGTTGGGGCAGTTGGTCAACTGAAACAAAAGCATATGTTGGGAAAGATGGCACTGAAAAGCGAACTTGCTCCTCTTGTTCTGCTACTGACACACAAAAGACAACAAAAAATGCTGCAATAAATTCTTTTGATGATTGGCTTTTGGGCAGTTTCTTTGATTTTGGCATCCATGATGATGAAAACAAAAACTTTGTTGAAACAAATATGGTAAATAATTATATTGATGTCATCCTTTCTGATGGCAGCGACGAAACAAGGGTTTCGGTAGAACAGTATTTAGAAACAGCAAAAAAATACTTCTCTATGAGCGAGGAAGCACTTGGGAGATTGGTTTACGGCAGTGAAGACACGGTTGTGATTGGTTTCCAAAATCCGTCCTATTCAATATATGACTTTGTAGGTTACAAACACGACGGAGGTAACATTTATACCATCTATTACGAAGCACTTTACGGAAACAATTATTTTGAAGTAAAGTTAGAGTATAATCG
>JAZORU010000001.1:0-7704 GCA_045656765.1 Eubacteriales bacterium | reverse complement strand
TTCCCGCAGACACACTGTCTGCGGGAATTTTTTTATTGTTCATCTTCCTTTTCTTCTTCCTCTTTCCCGTCTTGCTTTTTGTCTTCGGGCACGGGAATGAAGGATGAAGCTATTCTGCCTTTGCCGCGGTGCTTGACGTAAATAAAGCCGAGCATACTGAAAATTACCGCCCCTATAAAGTTTACGAGCAGGTCCTTCATCGTGTCTATCAGTCCTACGTCGAGGTACCCGTCGATGTTAGCCGTGCCGACAGAGGTGTTTACGGTGGTCGAGAGAATATCCGAGATGTGAATCGCCTTGTTTTGCGCGTCGGGATTGAGCGCTACCGTGTGAATAGACTTTATGAAATAGTCCTTTTGCATATCGGTGTGGAAAAAGAAATCCGCAAAAAACTCAAAAAACTCCCATAGCACTCCCACCGTCATTGAAAAGCAAAAAGCAACGACCGCAAAAAACGCGGGGGAAAGCTCAAAGGTGAACTTTTTGTTTCGGTTGAGAATGTCAACCAGACAAAAGCCGAACGCCGCAAACATAAAGCCGTTGACCGTATGAAGCATCGTGTCCCAGAAGGGATATTTGACGTAGTACGCACCTATCTCGCCGAGAATTTCCGCACAGAAAACGAAAACGTAAGCTACGATTTCAAGCGCGGTCGGCACGTCTATCTTCAGGTTTTTCTCAACAAGAGAGGGAATGAGCATAAGCACGAGACTGAGCACGCATACGAATACGTTCTCCCACCGCCCCGCAAACGCGCTTCGCACGAGCACCGCCAAAACGAAAAACCGAAGTATAACGTATACGGCAAAGGACACCTTGTCCTTTCGTATCTGCTCTCTGAGGCTGCCCGCCTTTATGCTTTTTTTCTTTTCACCCATCCTAAACGCTCCTTTGGTAATATTTACTGTATAATATATTACTATTCCAAAATAAACTGAAAGTAAACTATCTTTAAACAATTTGAAAATAAAGCTTCGGCTATATTATTCTACAAAATAAGCAAGGTAAAACGCAAAATTGATAAAACGCCTGAAACGGTATTTTAAAAAAACTTTTGTTTGCCTATTGAAAAACAAATATTTTTGTTTTACAATGGAATTGAAAAGTAGTGGAAGGACCTGCTCGCCGCATATAACGGAGATATTTCAATAGGCGTATCGGCAAGTTTTCATGTAGGACTTGGAGGTCATGTAAATCTTGGTTTCAATATTAGTGAATTTGTGAGGAGATTGTTCGACTAATGAAATTAAAGAAAATAATTCTGATAGTTATTATTATAGCAGTTTTAATCGGACTGTGGTGTATAGGTTATACTGCAATGAAAAATAATCATAAAAGAATTTATAGCCAAGGTATTTTGAACCGTGCTGTCGAATATATTGAGAGCGACACTTATTTTGCTGAACAGTATGGAACAGTAGAGAGTGTAAGCTTGTATCCGAATGAGCAAGTGATTATAGTCGAAAGCCACAAAAACCATATTCCTTGTCTGGTTGTCGAAAACGGCTCTTCGTACAAGGTATGGGTAGAACACAGTTTTTCAGCAGAAGAAGAAACTTTTTCATATATGAGCATTGATGCTGTGAATTAGAAAAAATCAACTCTTTGTTTAATTATCTTTTTAACCGAGGTAACCTATGCGTAAGCGTTTTATTGCAGCTATAATTGATTGGTCTGTTTTTATTATAATAGCGTTATTATTGACCGAATCCTTGAAAAAGCTTGTACCGGTCGATTCAAACTTTTTTATGAATAGCGTACGCATTGTTTTGACGTCATTTAAGTTGTTTAAGGACTTGCTTTTTCGCAACGCAAGTCTTGGTAAAAGAATAATGGGCTTGCGTATCGTTCAAAAGAGCAACGGCGAAAAAGCTTCGGTGAAAAGTATTATTATTCGTAGTGCTGTTTTAATCATACCTTTAATGTTTTATTATGAATTTTACCGTTTGATAAAAAGAAAAGACAGATGGATAGATGAAAAATTGCAAACTGACGTTCGATAAAGTACAGTATGTGGAGAATAAAAAATGGCTATTGATTACGAAAAATTAAAGTATCTATTAAACACAACCGATCTTGAAATTGGACGTTTGATTGATAACGTCTTGTCCGATTCGGAAACCGATCCTCATTATTCAGCAGTTGCAACAAGCAATAAAATAAAATGTTATATAGAAATAATGAGTGAATTGGGCGAGAATCTGCCGTATAGCACGATAGAAGAATTTTTTAAAATTAATGCATACACAGACGAAGAATACAGAATATTTGAGGAAAAAAGAAAAAAAGAATCGGTATACTATCGAGACGTGCAGTATTGATTTAAGAGAAACTTACAAACAACAACTATGTAACAAAACTGCGTTTGGCTGCCCAAACGCAGTTTTGTTTTGCGGTGTAACGTATCATATCTCTCACGGGACTTTCAAACATTGCCGTTTTAAAGAAAGGTGCAAAAAGTAATATGAAAAAATATTGACATTTTCACCGCGAAGTAGTATACTATTTAAGGATAACTATCTAAGTTTGAAATTTTCTGGAGGTAATTATAATGAAGCCTATCAAAACGTTAGAGACCAAGAATCTTTGCGAGAGCGCTAAAAACGGCGGTTGCGGCGAGTGCCAGACTTCTTGCCAGTCCGCTTGCAAGACAAGCTGCGGAATTGCAAATCAGCAGTGCGAAAGCAAAAAGAAATAATCTCAGAGAAATGCCGCCGATACCGGCGGCATTTTTTGATTTAAGTAAATTTTTCTTTTGGAGAAATCAATATGGTTCATTCTTATAAATTGGGCGGGCTTAACATCGTGCTTGACGTCTACTCGGGGTCTATTCACGTAGTAGACGACGCCACCTTCGATATAATAGAGATGTACGAGGATAAAGCACAGGGCGAGATTACTGACTTTATTCTCGAAAAATACGCATCTGACGAGACGGTAACGAAAGAAGCGATAGCCGAGTGCTTTTCGCAGATAGAAGAGCTGAAGGCTTCGGGTAAGCTCTTTTCTCCCGACACTTTCGGCGGCATGGCGGGAGAGCTGAAGGCGAAAAACGCAGGCACTGTAAAGGCGCTTTGCTTACATATAGCGCACACCTGTAACCTTAACTGCTCATATTGCTTTGCAAGCCAGGGAAAGTACCACGGTGAGAGGGCGCTTATGAGCTTTGAGGTAGGCAAGCAGGCGCTTGATTTTCTCGTTGCTAATTCTAGAGGGCGCAGAAACCTTGAGGTCGATTTCTTCGGCGGCGAGCCGCTGATGAACTTCGACGTTGTAAAGGACCTCGTAAAATACGCAAGAAGCATAGAAAAAGAGGCGGGCAAGAATTTCCGCTTTACGCTCACGACGAACGGCGTGCTTGTCGACGATGACGTGATAGATTTTGCAAACCGCGAGTGCTCTAACGTCGTGCTCAGCCTTGACGGAAGAAAAGAGGTACACGACAGATACAGAGTAGACTATGCGGGTAACGGCTCGTGGGAGAAGATAGTTCCGAAGTTTCAGCGATTCGTGGAGCTGCGCGGCGGAAAGAACTACTATATGCGCGGCACCTTTACTCACGCAAATCCCGACTTTTTAGAGGACATAAAGACGATGCTCGACCTCGGCTTTAGCGAGCTTAGTATGGAGCCTGTCGTTTGTCCCGACACCGATCCGTCGGCACTTACTGTGGAGGACCTTCCGATAGTGCTCGGTCAGTATGAGAAGCTCGCAGAGCTTATGCTTGAGCGCCACAGGGAAGGAAAGCCCTTTACCTTCTACCACTATATGATAGACCTGAAAGCCGGCCCTTGCATTTATAAGAGAATCTCGGGCTGCGGCTCGGGAACTGAATATATGGCGGTCACCCCGTGGGGAGACCTTTACCCCTGCCACCAGTTCGTAGGCGACGAGAAATTCAAGCTCGGCGACATCTGGACGGGTGTTACGAACAAGGAAATTCAAGACGAATTTGCACAAAGTAACGTATACACGCACCCCGAATGTGCTGACTGCTGGGCGAAGCTCTATTGCTCGGGAGGATGTGCTGCAAACGCTTATCACGCAACGGGAAGCGTCAACGGTATCTACAAGTACGGCTGCGAGCTTTTCAGAAAGCGCATGGAATGCGCTATAATGCTTGAAATAGCCAAAACTCTGGACGGTGAAGGATGAGGACGCCTATATACGATTTCGTTTGCACCTACAAAGAGAAAAATGCCGCGCGGCTTCACATGCCCGGACACAAGGGCAAGGGAATTTTGGGCGTTGAGAGTCTTGATATTACCGAAATTGCGGGGGCAGACGAGCTATTCTCACCCGACGGAATTATAAAGGAAAGCGAAGACAACGCAACCGAGCTTTTCGGCACGGCGAGGACGCTTTATTCGACCGAGGGCTCGTCGCTTTCAATCAGGGCTATGCTTTATCTTTGTATGCTCGCACGCGGCGGCTCGTCTATGACGGTGCTTGCCGCAAGAAACGTGCACAGGTCGTTTGTGAGCGCGGCAGTCCTTTTGGATTTTGATATAGAATGGCTCTGCCCGCAGAATAGCGAAAGCATAATATCCTGCATCGTTTCGGCAGATGCGCTTGATAGGAAGCTCTCGGAGATGAAAGAGAAGCCGATAGCTTTTTATATAACGAGTCCCGACTATCTCGGAAACACCGCCGATATTGCGGCTCTCTCCGAGGTATGCAAGAGGCACGGAGTTCTTCTTTTGTGCGACAACGCACACGGCGCGTATCTGAACTTTCTTGAAAAGTCAAAGCACCCGATAGCCCTCGGCGCCGATATGTGCTGTGACTCGGCACATAAAACGCTTCCCGTGCTGACGGGAGGCGGATATCTTCATATAAGCAAAAATGCACCCGAAATTTTGGCTTTAAACGCAAAGAAGGCGATGGCACTGTTTGCTTCGACCAGCCCCTCGTATCTCATTTTGCAGTCGCTTGACCTTGCAAATGCGTATATATGCGGCGACTACCGAGAAAAGCTCGAAAAAACGGTGAAGAGAGCAGACGCGCTCAAAGCCGCGCTCAAGGAAAACGGATTTTCTCTCGTCGGCGACGAAGGGCTAAAGCTCACGGTCGCCCCTAAAAATATGGGGTATACGGGCACGGCTCTTGCCGAGTATCTGTATGAAAAAAACATATTCTGCGAGTTTGCCGACAGGGATTTTTGCGTGTTTATGTTCACCCCCGAAACCGACGTGTCGGATATAGAAAGGCTCGGGGAGCTGCTGTTGTCCTTGCCGCGAAAGCAGAAAATTACGGAAACACCCCCCGCGCTCGAAGCACCGAGGAAGGTCATGTCCGCAAGAGAGGCGGCGTTCTCAAAAACCGAGATTATTGCAGCTTCCGAGTCAAAGGGCAGGGTGCTTGCAAGTGAGTGTGTCGCCTGTCCCCCTGCAATTCCCGTCGTGATTCTCGGCGAGGAGATAAACGATGCGGCGGTCGTGCTTTTTGAGTATTACGGAATCGACAAGGTCGAGGTAGTCGACCGAAACGACAATTTAAAAGGAGAAAAATATGGAACGTGAAAAATTAGGAAGCCGACTCGGCTTTATACTGCTCAGCGCAGGCTGTGCCATCGGTTGCGGAAACGTATGGAAGTTTCCCTGGATGGCAGGTCAGTACGGAGGCGGAGCTTTCGTGCTTATTTATCTGATATTTCTTATAGTTTTGGGACTGCCCGTTATGGTAATGGAGTTCTCTCTCGGACGTGCAAGCCAGGCAAGCCCGATAGGTATTCACCATAAGCTTCAGGCACCCGGACAAAAGTGGCATTGGCACGGAAAGATGGCGCTTTGCGCTAATTTCCTACTCATGATGTTCTACACCTCTGTCACCGGCTGGATGCTCTATTATTTCGTAAAATTCCTTATAGGCGATATGACGGGACTTTCGGCTGAGGAGTCAGGGGCGCAGTTTGGCAATATGCTCTCAAGCCCCGCAATTATGGTCGGATTTATGGCTATCGTCGTTCTGCTCGGCTTTTTGATTCTTTCCTTCGGTCTTCAAAAGGGAGTCGAGGGAGTTACTAAGTATATGATGATAGCGCTGCTTGGTCTTATGATAGTTTTGGCGGTCAACAGCTTTACGCTTGAAGGGGCAAATGAAGGCCTTACCTTCTACCTTAAGCCCGACCTTTCGAAAATTGACGGAAACGTAATCGTCGGAGCTATGAATCAGGCGTTCTTTACGCTCAGCCTCGGCATTGGCTCTATGGCTATTTTCGGAAGCTACATAGGAAAGGAACGCTCTCTCACGGGCGAGTCGCTAAACATCCTCGGACTTGATACCTTCGTTGCTTTGATGGCGGGACTTATCATTTTCCCCGCTTGCTTTACCTACGATATCGAGGTGGGAGCAGGCCCGGCACTTCTCTTTGAATCAATGGCTTCCGTCTTTAACAATATGGCGGGCGGTCGCTTCTGGGGAAGTCTGTTCTTTCTCTTTATGTTCTTTGCCGCAATGTCAACCGTCATTGCCGTTTGCGAGAATATTCTTGCCATGCTCCGCGAAATTACAGGCTGGAGCCGTATAAAAGGATGCATTATCGCAGGCGTGCTTGTCTTTGTGCTTTCCGTTCCTTGCGCGCTTGGATTCAATCTTCTCTCGGGCTTCGTTCCCTTCGCTTCGGGCACGGGCGTGCTTGATCTTGAGGACTTCCTCGTGTCTAACTGCTGCCTGCCTATCGGCGCGCTTCTCTACGTCCTTTTCTGCGTAAGCAAAAAAGGTTGGGGCTTTGATAATTTCCTCAAGGAAGCAAACGCAGGCAAGGGTCTTAAAATGCCCCGTTGGCTGAGACCCTACCTCACCTACGTTCTTCCGACTGTCATCATAGCCCTGTTCGTTATCGGCATACTCACCTTCAAATTCGCCGATAACTTCACCATCCTCGGCTGGATAAAAAGCTTGTTTTAATAGATAGAAAAAAGCGCAAAAGCATATAAAAAGATGCAGGATAAAGGCAGGTTCTCATAAGGAAGTTTGCCTTCAGATGTGAATTTGACTTGCAGAAAACAAATAATAATCCCCGATAGATTTTAAAAAATCCATCGGGGGTTCGTTATTTATTTAGTGTGTAAAATTTCGATATTCCCATCTACAAATCCAACGCCAACACCATCTTTTGATTTCAGCAATTCTGCATATTTGCCATTTTCTAAATATTGGCTTAATTCTTTAACCATATATTCTAAAGCTTCGTCCCATTCACACTCCATTTCCCAATTATACAAACACTCTCGTGATCCAAAATCGGTCAATTCATTGCATGCCCAGTCCTCGTCTTCAAGGTCAAAGCGTTCTGTTCCAACCAATTCCATTGCCCAGCTTCCATCGGATTCCTCATAAAGATTAAAGCAAAAAGCTACAACAGTATTGGGAATTTCTTGATCCAAAATTTTATCAATCCAATTTGATACACTGTTATTCATTATTCTTTTCTCCGTTCATCAAATTCTTGTTTATCGTTTTGCTTTATTGCCAGTTTCGCATTTGTTTTACAAATGCATCGGGCAAAGCCCATACCCCTATTCCTCTGCATATAATTCGTCGTAGTGCCAACGGAGTGGGTTTTCGTAAATGTATTTTGCTCTTGTTTCGTAATCCTCACGATCACGAATAATATGCTCTATATATCCTCGTTGAAATATGTTGCTTCCAATTTCTTTGTTGCAAAACCGTTTGAACGCAGAAACAATATGCGGTAACATT